>JBGASF010000033.1:0-61075 GCA_044229835.1 Polyangia bacterium
CGGCGAGCCCTACCGCGTCGCGCTGGCGCTGGCCGCACCGGCGGTGGCCAAGGTGCGCGTGCCATCGGTCGGCACCGCGGGCTGGGGACTCACCGGGGAGGGCCGGCCGGTGGGCGGCCCCGCCACGCGCTGAGCAGCGCGTCGACGTCCACCGCCTCGTCGGTGCGCACGGCGATGGCGCGGTTCTCGGCCGCCTCGCGGTCGGCCTGGGCGGCGATCGTCACCTTGGCGGCGTCGCGCTCGGCCTGCTGCTTGGCGTCGATGACGGCGGCCTGCCGCTGGCGCTCGGCGTCTGGCACGCGCCGACCGACGACAACCGCATCTGGTTCTTCGACGGCAACGGCGACCTGGCCGGCGAGTACCGGAAGACGCACCTGGTGCCGTGGCTCGAGGACTACGCCGCCGGCGACGGCACGCTGGCGCTGGTGCCGTTCGCGGGCGAACGGCTCGGCGGCATGATCTGCCAGGACGACAACTTCGTCGACCTGGCGCGTGGCTATGGCCGCGACGGCGCCAGCCTGGTCGTGGTGCCCACCAACGACTGGCGCGAGGTGGCGCCATATCACCTCGAGAACGCGCGCCTGCGCGGCATCGAGAACGGCTATGCCATCGTGCGCGCCGCTTCCAACGGCATCAGCCTGATCGCCGACGCCGAGGGCCGCGTGCTGGCGCGCGCCGATCACTTCCGCGAGGGCACCCGGGTGCTGGTCGCCGACGTCCCCATCGGCGCCGCCGGGACGCTGTACTCGCATGTAGGCGACTGGCTGGCCGCGCTCGCCGCGCTGCTGCTGCTGCTCGGCGCGGGGCTGGAGTGGCGCGCGCGCCGGCGCGGGTGACGGCATGGACGTGTCGGCCAGCCCACGATAGACTCGGGGAAAGAACGGGCGGGGTCATGATCGGCGAGATGGTCGGGAACTACAGGATCCTGAGCAAGCTCGGGGCTGGCGGCATGGGTGTGGTCTACCTCGCCGAGCACCAGCTGATCGGGCGCCGCGCGGCGATCAAGATGCTGCTGCCCGAGATGTCGCTCAACCAGGAGATGGTGGGGCGCTTCTTCAACGAGGCGCGCTCGACCGCCAGCATCAAGCACATCGGCCTGGTCGACGTCTTCGATTTCGGCCACCACACCAACGGCTGCGCCTACATCGCGATGGAGTTCCTCGAGGGCGAGAGCCTGTCCGAGCTGCTCAAGCGCGAGCCGCGCCCGCCCATCGAGCTCGCCTGCGCCGTGGTGCGCCAGGTCGCCACCGCGGTCGGCGCCGCCCACGCCAAGGGGATCGTCCACCGCGACCTCAAGCCCGACAACGTCTTCCTCATCAATGATGAGGAGGCCGCCAGCGGCATGCGCGCCAAGGTGCTGGATTTCGGCATCGCCAAGCTGGCCGGGGACGCCCACGGTGGCAGCAAGACTCGCACTGGCAGCCTGATGGGCACGCCGATGTACATGTCGCCCGAGCAGTGCCGCGGCGCCGGCGCGGTCGATTGGCGCTCCGACATCTACTCGCTGGGCTGCATCCTCTACGAGATGGTGTGCGGTCGGCCGCCGTTCGTGCGCGAGGGCATGGGCGAGGTCATGGGCGCGCACATGTACGAGACCCCGCCGCGCCCCATCGAGCTGGATCCTGCGCTGCCGCCCTGGCTTGACGCGGTCATCATGCGCACGCTGGCCAAGAACCCGGCCGAGCGCCAGCAGTCGATGGACGAGCTGGCGCAGGAGCTCGGCGGCCGCCCCGCGTCGCAGCGCCGCTCCGGCATGGGGCCGCATGCCGCCGGCCATCCGACGCCGACCCCCGGTGCGCGCACACCGTATCCGGGCGGACCGCAGACCGGCCCCGGCATGGGCGGCCGCGTGCCCACCGGCCCCGCGGGCACGGTGCCGATGACCACGCTGAGCGGCGCCGCCGGGCAGACCCAGGGCGGCACCGGCGCTGGCCTGACGGGCAAGAGCGGCAAGGGCAAGACGCTCGGCCTGGTGGGCGCGGCGGTCGTGGTCCTCGGTGGCGCCGGGATCTTCCTGGCCACCCGCGGCTCGGAGAAGAAGAGCGGAGACGGCGCGGCCAGCGCGCCGGTGCTGTCGGGCCAGCCGTCGCCCAGCGCCAGCACCGAGCCGCCTGCGACGGCGGCGTCGCCGGTGGCCAGCGCGTCGCCGGTGGCCAGCGCGTCGCCGGTGGCCAGCGCCTCCCCCGAGCCGTCGCCGTCACCGACCGCGGCCGCGCCGGTCGAGACCATCAAGCTGACCGTGCAGTCGGTGCCCGATCACGCCGAGGTCGTGCTGGAGGCCGACGGCACCGTGCTGGGCAAGACGCCGCTGGAGCTCGAGCGCCCGCGTGGCCCGGGCGAGGTCGCGCTGCTGGTGCGCCGCGCCGGCTATCGCGACGAGCGCGTGGTGCTGCCGACCACCGACGACGTGACCCGCAAGGTCAAGCTGGGCAAGGGCAAGGCCGCGGTCGCCGTCGCCAAGCCGGGGGACAAGCCGGGCGACAAGCCGTCGCCCAGCCCGAGCACCAAGCCGTCGCCGAGCGCCAAGCCGCCCGGCGGCGACATGCCAGTCGATCCGTTCGCGAACTGAAGGGCAGGGGGGAAGCCATGATGCGCGCGCGTGCCTTGGTCGTGATCGTCCTCCTGTCGGGGGTCGCGGCGCTGTCCGCACACGCCGAGCCAGCGGCGCCCGCGCCTGCGCCCGGCACCCCCGAGGCCGAGGTCGAGGCCAAGCGGCTGTACCAGGACGCCACCAAGTCGTTCCAGCTCGGCGAGTTCGGCCCCGCCATCGAGGGCTACAAGGCGGCCTACAAGCTCGTCCCCAAGCCCTTCTTCATCTACAACATCGCGCAGGCCTACCGCCTGATGGGCGACTTCAAGCAGGCGCTGTTCTTCTACCGCTCGTTCCTCAACGCGCTGCCCGACGCCAGCAACCGCGCCGAGGTCGAGGGCCGCATCACCGACCTCGAGGCCCAGCTGGCCAAGCAGGCCGAGACCGTCAAGGCGCCGCCCAACGGCCCCGCCAACCCCGACACCCCGCCGGTCAAGATCCCCGGCCCCGACACCGCCGCCGCGACCACCAGCGGCACCGACAGCGCCCCGCCCGCCGGCGTCCCCAGCGACAGCGGCCGAAAGCCGATCTACAAGAAGTGGTGGTTCTGGGCCGGGATCGGCGCAGTCGCCATCGGCGCCACCGTCGCCGTGGTCGCCGCCAGCAGCGGCGGCGGCAACAGCGAGCCGTCCTCCAGCCTCGGCACCACCCCTATCTTCTAGCTTCACGGAGACGTCATGAAGAAGCTCTGGCTCGGCCTCGTCCTGGCCTTCGTTCTTCCCGCATGTGGTGGCGACGGTGGCACCTATGTGAAGATCAACTTCGAGCAGGGCACTGCGCCGGGGACGGTCGACCACATCCACCTCGATGTCACGCTGGGCAGCGGGCAGGCGATGGCGCCGCTCGACCTCCGTGGGCCGATCACCTTCCCGGCCAGCAAGGTGCTCGACATCCGCCATGGCGAGGGCGCCTTCATGGTCACCGCCATCGCCTATGACATCGGCAACCTCGAGCTGGCGCGAGGCACCGCCATGGGCAGCGTGTCGCGCGGCGAGACCCTGACGCTGACGCTGCGCTTCGGCAGCACCACCATGCCCGACGGCGGCCTGCCCGATGGCGGCGCCGAGGACGCCTGTGTCAGCTGCGGCCCCGACGCCAGCACCGAGTTCACCATCACGCCGACCAGCTACGACTATGGCCAGGTCTTCGCCGGGCTGCTCAGCCCGGATCGCACCTTCACGGTGATGAACGCGGGCAGCGCGCCGAGCGACGCGCTGCTGGTGGCCCTGACCGGGACCGGCTTCACCAAGGGCACCGATGGCTGCAACGGCCAGGTCCTCGCTGCGGGCGCCAGCTGTGACATCAAGGTGGCGTTCACGCCACAGGCGGCCGGCAGCGCGACGGCCACCCTGCGCGTGATCGACACCAGCACCACGCCGCTACGCGCGGTGACCGCGAACCTGAACGGCACCGCGGTGACGCCGCCGGCGCTGTCGCTGTCGCCCAGCATGCAGACCTTCGCCGATGCCGTGGCCGGCGCCGACAGCGCCGACGTCACCTTCACGGTCATGAACACCGGCGGCGCCCCCACCGGTGGCCTCACCGTGGCCTCGAGCGACGCCACCCAGTTCGTCCTCGGCACCGACAACTGCACCGGGCGCGCCCTGGCCGGCGCCGAGAGCTGCACCGTCAACGTGCACTTCCATCCCCTCAGCACTGGCACCAAGAACGCGATGCTGACCGTGACCGCGGCGCCCGGCGGCATGGCGACCTCGGCGCTGACCGGCAACGGCCTGACCGGCGCCGTGCTGGCCATCGGCCCCGCGACGCATGCGTTCGGCTCGATCCTGGCGGGCACCCAGTCGGGCACCTTCAACTTCACGGTGTCGAACACCGGCGGCGCGGCCTCGGGCGCGCTGGGCGCCGCCGCGCTGGGCGCCGCCACCGACTTCGCCATCACCGCCGACGGCTGCATGGGCATGGTGCTGATGCCGGGTGGCAACTGTACGGTGACGGCGCGCTTCCAGCCCGCCTCGGTGGGCAGCAAGATGACCACGCTGACCGTGATGGCGACCCCGGGCGGCAGCGACAGCGCCACCCTGAGCGGCATCGGCCAGAGCTCCGCCGCGCTGAGCGCGCCGGCGACGCAGGACTTCGGCGCGGTCACCGTGGGCGGCACCGCCAGCGCCGACATCGTGGTCACCAACACCGGCGACACCGCCACCAGCGCCCTCAGCGTGACGCCGCCGACCGGTGAGTACAGCGTGGTCACGAACGGTTGCACCGGCACCCTGGCGCCCGGCGCGAGCTGCACCATCGAGCTGCGCTTCACCCCCGCGGCCGCCGGGCCCCGCCCGGCCGGCTCACTGCAGATCAGCGCCACCGCGGGCGGCACCAGCACCGTCGCGCTGTCGGGCACCGGCCTGGCCGTCGGCCTGCTGCAGATCAGCCCGCTGTCGTCGGACCTGGGCGCCACCCTGCAGGGCACCAGCGGCACCACCGCCACCTTCACCGTCACCAACACCGGCGGCAGCCCGTCGGGCACCATCACGACCGCGCGCGCCGGCACCAACGCCGCCGACTTCGCGCTGACCGCCGACACCTGCAACGGCATGGTGCTGGCCGCGGGCGGCATCTGCACCGTCGGGGTCAGGTTCCAGCCCGCCAGCGCGGGCTCCAAGACCGCCTCGGTGTCGGCGACCGCGACGCCGGGCGGCACCGCCAGCGCCAGCCTCAGCGCGACCGGCCTGGCCCCCGCTGCGCTGACGCTGTCACCGACCAGCTTCAGCTTCGCCAGCACGGTCGCCGGCGGCGCCAGCGCGGCCCAGGACTTCGTGCTGCGCAACACCGGCGGCGTCACCACCAGCACCATCACGGTCGGCCTCGGCGGCGCCAACATGGCCGAGTTCGCCATCACCGCCAACACCTGCGGCGCCACCCTGGCCGCGGGCGCCACCTGCACCATCAGCGTGCAGTCGCGCCCGGCCAGCGCGGGCGCCAAGAGCGGCACGCTCAACGCCAGCGCGGGCGCCGGCGTGATGGCCAGCGCGACGCTGTCGGGCAGCGGCCTGACCCCGGCCACGCTGTCCCTCAGCCCGACCAGCCACTCCTACGGCAACGTGGTCAACGGCACCACCGCAAGCCGCACCTTCACCATCACCAACTCCGGCGACGTCGCCACCACCGTGGCCGTCTCGGGCAGCGCGGGCGGCCCCTTCACGCTGGGCACCAGCACCTGCAGCGCCCCGCTGGCCGCCGGCGGCAGCTGCACCATCGTGGTCAACTTCACCCCCGCGGCGTCGGGGCTGATCAACGGCATCTTCACCGCCACGGCCGGGCCGGCGACCGCGATGGCCTCGCTCAGCGGCACCGGCATCCCGCCGGCCCAGCTGACCATCACGCCGACCACGCGCGACTATGGCGGCGTCATCCTGGGCAGCAGCACCGACGTCACCTTCACCGTCGGCAACAGCGGCGGCGCCACCTCGGGCGCGGTCAGCTTCAGCGTCGGCGGCGCCGACGCCAGCCAGTTCGCGGTGGTCGCCGGCGGCACCTGCGTCAGCGGCTCGACCACGCTGAGCCCGGCGGCCACCTGCACCGTGGTGCTGCGCTTCGCGCCCACCACCGCGGGCGCCAAGGCGGCCACCCTGACTGCCAGCGCGACGCCGGGCGCCAGCGCGGCCACCACCGTGAGCGGCCTCGGGGTGGCCCCGGCCCAGCTGTCGGGCCCGACCAGCAAGGACTTCGGCTCGCAGGAGGTCAACACGGTGTCGGCGCCGTACACCTGGATCCTCACCAACAGCGGCGGCACCGCCAGCGGCCCCATCTCGACCTCGGTCACCGGCCCCTTCAACATCACGTCGACCTGCAGCGCCGGCCTGGCCCCCGGCGCGACCTGCAACATCAACGTGCGCTTCATGCCGATGGCTGCCGGCACGGCCAGCGGGGTGGTCACCGCCATGGCGACGCCTGGAGGCACCGCGACCCTCGACGTCATGGGTACCGGGGCGGTCACCGCCAGTGCCGACCTGCGCATCACCGCCGCGCCGCCCACGCCGGCCTTCCCGGTGCAGGGCCAGCCGGTGACCCTGCTCTTCACCATCGACAACCTGGGGCCCGGGCTGGCGACCGGGACCATGGTGACCATCGATCTGGCCAGCCAGCTGGCCTGGCTCGGCACCACGAACAGCCAGGGCACCTGCAACCGGGGCGGCCAGACCATCACCTGCAACACCGGCGACCTCGCGACGGGCTCCAGCATGACGGTGTCGGTGGCCGCGCTCACGACCGCAATGGGGCGGGCGTCGACCTCGGGCAGCGTCACCTCCGCGGCGTCGGATCCGCTGACACTGAACAACATGACGATGGCGGTGGTCGGCATCGGCAACGGCGTGGGCACCGGTACCAACTCGTTCGCCGCCAGGGTCGACTACCCGACCGGTAACGGCGGCCGCAGCATCGCGATGGGCGACATCAACGCCGACACCAGGCTCGACCTGGTGGTCGCCAACTCGGGGCAGAACGAGATCTCCCTGCTGCTGGGGAACTCGACCCCGCCGGGCACCTTCCAGTCCGCGGTGAACTACCCGACCGCCAACACCCCCTTCGCGGTGGTGGTCGGCTCGTTCAACGGTGACGCCGCCCTCGATGTCTCGGTGGCGCACAACGGCTCAGGGATGGTGCAGACGCGCCTCGGGATGGCCAGCGGTACCCTGGGGGCCTCGTCGAGCGCGAACACCACTGGCAGCGAAGCCTATGGCCTCACCTTCGGACGCCTCGGCTTCGCGACCGATCCCTTCGATCTCGTGGTGTCCAACTCGACGAGCAACAACATCTCGGTGCTGCGCGGCAACGGCAACGGCACCTTCATGAATGGCATGAACTACAGCGTGGGGAACTCGCCGCGCAGCGCCTCGATCGGCGACATCAACAACGATGGCCGCCAGGACGTGGTGGTCGCCAACTACATGTCCAACAACATCAGCCTCTTCCTGGGCGCCGGCAACGGCATGCTGCAGACCCCGCCCAGCAGCATCAGCGTGACGATGAACCCGCGCGCCATCAAGCTGGCGGACATCGATGGCGACGGCAAGCTCGACATGGTGGTCACGCTGTACACGTCGAACAACCTGCAGATCTACTGGGGGCTCAACGATGGCACCTTCGTGACCGGACCAGCGCCCGCGACCGGCCGCATGCCGCGTGCGCTCGAGGTCGTCGATCTCAACGCCGACGGCTTCATGGACATCCTGCCGGTGTGCGAGGGCGAGAACTTCGTACGGCCGGTGATGGGACTGCCCGGGCGCAACTTCATGAACGGCATGGACGTGCCGGCGCTCCCGAGTGGCAGCGGGATCGTGGCCGCCGACTTCAACGGTGATGGCAAGCTCGACCTCGCGATGTCGGCCTCCAGCGGCAACAACTCGGCCGCGGTCATCCTCGCCAACTGATCAGGGGCAGCTCAGCGCCACCACCCGCGGCGACAGCGCAGTGTGGCTGGTCCCGGCGCCGATCCCGCTGCCCACGCCGAGCTGGCCGTACTCGTTCTCGCCCCAGCACCAGCTCTTGCCGTCCATCGTCCGCGCGCAGGTGTGGCCGCCGCGGCCGATGGCGACGTCGACCACGCCGCTCGTCAGCCCCATGACCTGGGTCGGCACCGCGCGCGGCATGAAGCCGCCGTCGCCCAGCGCGCCCTGGAAGTTGTCGCCCCAGCACTTCAGCGCCCCCGCCATGTCGATGGCGCACGTCCGCGAGCCGCCCGCGAACACGCGCATCGCCGTCAGCCCGCTGACCACCCGCGCCGCGTTGGCCGACCCGTACATGTTGTCGCCCAGCTGTCCGGCGTAGCCGACACCCCAGCACAGCACCTGGGTCGCGGTGCGCGCACAGGCGTGGCCCCCGCCGGCCACCAGCTCGACCACGCCGGTGAGGGCGGCGCCGCCGGCCTCGGCCACCACGGTCACCGGCGCGCTGCGCGGCATGCCGCTGCCGTCGCCGAGCTGCCCGAAGCTGTTGTCGCCCCAGCAGGTCACGCCCATGCTGGCGGTGCGCGCGCAGGTGAAGTCGCCCCCGGTGACCACGTCCAGCGCGCCGGTCACGGTCGACGCCACCGCCGCCGGCCGCGGCATCGTGCTGCCGTCGCCCAGCTGGTGTGACGCGTTCTGGCCCCAGCACAGCACCGCGCCATCGCTGCCGCGGCGCACGCAGGCGTGGCCGCCGCCCATGGCCAGGTGGCTGGCGCCGCCGACGCCGACCACCACCACGGGCCGGTCATGCGTCTGCGGCGGGGTCTCGTCGTTGCCCAGCGCGCCGTCGCTGTTGTTGCCCCAGCACTGCGCGCCGCCCGCCGTGGTGCGCACGCAGGTGCGCCAGTAGCCGGCCGCGAACTGCGCCGGCATGGCCGCGCTGGCCAGCGTGATCGCCGTCGGCTTGAGCCGGTCGGTGCTGTCACCCAGCCCGAGCTGGCCGAAGCCGTTCAGCCCCCAGCACTGCCCGGCGCCCGCGCTGTCGACCCCGCAGGTGGCGTCGCTGCCGGCCCCGAGCTGGGTGAAGCTGGTGCCCGGAAGCTCCAGCGGCACGCTGCTCTGCACCGTCGAGCCGTCACCCAGCGCGCCCAGTGCGCCGCGCCCCCAGCACGCCAGCTGGCCGCCCGCGCGCAGCGCACAGGCATGATCGCGCCCCAGGCCCAGCGCCAGCGCGCTGCCGACCTGGGTCGCGCGCACCGGGGTGTCGCGCGCATACTGGGTGTCGCCGACGCCGGACTGGCCGTAGCTGTCGCCGCCCCAGCACCAGACGTCACCGTCACCCTCGCGCGCGCAGCTGAAGTTGGGACCGCTGGCGATCTCGACCGCGCCGCTCACGTTGCGCACCTGGGTCGGCATCAGCACGTTGTCGCCGCGCCCCGGCCCGGCGCCGATCTGGCCCAGGCCGTTCCAGCCCCAGCACCACACGCTGCCATCCAGCTTGCGCGCGCACACGTGGCTCTCGCCGACCGCGATCTCCACCGCGCCCGACATCATGGTCTGCTGCGGCCGCGCCTTGACGTCCAGGCTGCCGATGCCCAGCTGGCCGGCGTCGTTCTCGCCCCAGCACCAGACCTGGCCGCCGCTGCGCGTGATGGCGCAGGCCAGGTAGCCGCCCACCGAGATGCTCTGCGCCGCCGGCACGTCGACCACGGTGACCGGCGTGCTGGCCGCGCCGGGGACGCCGTTGCCGAGCTGGCCGAAGTTGTTGGCGCCCCAGCACTTGATGGCGCCGCTCTGCTCCAGCACACAGCTGCCGCGCCCGCCGCTCGCCAGCTGCTGGATGTTGCCGAGGCCGGAGACCAGCTGTGGCCGCGTCACGGCGCCGCGCCGCGCGTCGGCGACCTGCAGCTCGTCGTTGTCGCCCCAGCACCAGATCTCGCCGGCCACGGTCCAGGCGCAGGTGTGGAAGAAGCCCGCCGAGACCGCCGCCACCGGCGGCAGCCCGGTCACCGTGCGCGGCAAAGACCGCCGCAGCCGGGTGCCGTCGCCGAGCTGCCCGCTGTCGTTGTTGCCCCAGCACTGCACGGTGTCGCCCAGCTTGACGCAGGTGTGCTCGCCGCCGACCGCCAGCGCCGGCGTGCACGTCAGCGGCCCGGCGTCGCCGCCATCGGGGCCGACCCCGCCGTCGCCGCCGGTGCACTGGCCGCCGAGCTCGCTGAACTGGCCATAGCGCCGTCCGGTCGCGCTACAGCTGGGATCCGGGAACGAGCAGCCGCCCCCGGGCTCGCACAGGCCGCTCGGGCCGCACTGCACCGAGGTCGCACACTTGAAGTGGCCAGCGTCGACACAGCCCGCCAGCGCGCCCAGCCCCAGCAGCCCCAGCAGCGCCAGCGGCCCCAGCAGCCCCCGCGCCGGCCCGCGCCCGCGCCCGCGCGCTCCCGCCATCAACCCGTGGTCCGCGGCAGCGGCAGCAGCAGCACCTCGGCCTCCAGCTCGGCGGCCTCGGCGAGGTCGATCCCGAGCCCGCGCCGCAGCGCCTCCAGCAGCGAGCCCTCCTCGAGCACGAACTGGCCATCCGCCGCCGCCAGCTTGAGCGCGGCCTGGTAGACCCCGCGCCGCACCGGCTCCTCGAGCGCCCCCAGCAGCTCCATGCGCGGCAGCTCGACGCTGGAGTCGAGGAAGCCCATCGCGGTCACCCGCGCCTCGGCCGACAGCGGCGCCGCCGCGATCAGCCGGCGCAGCGCGCGCCCCTCGGTGCTCGCGATCATGCCGTCGGCCCAGACCACGGCGGCCCACGCCTGCAGGACGGTGAGCAGGGGGATCTGCATCAGGCCGCCTTGTCCTTGCCGGCGATGGCGGGGTACACGAGGCCGGCCACCGCGGCCCCCAGCAGCGGCGCGCACCAGAACGCCCACAGCTGCTCCAGCGCCCAGCCGCGCACGAACAGCGCCGGGCCGGTCGACCGCGCCGGGTTGACCGACAGGTTGTCGACCGGGATGCCGATGAGGTGGATCAGGGTCAGACACAGGCCGATGGCCACCGGCGCCATGCCGGCGGGCGCGCGCTTGTCGGTGGCGCCCAGGATCACGAACAGGAACATGAAGGTCAGCACCGCCTCCATCACCAGCACCGCGACCACGTCATAGCGCTTGGGCGAGTGCTCGGCGAAGCCGTTGCAGGCGAAGCCGCCGTCCAGGCTGAAGCCCTTGGCGCCGCTGGCGATCTGGTAGATCACCGCGGCCCCCAGCGCGGCCCCGACCAGCTGCGCGACCACATAGGGCCCGAGGTCCTTGGCCGGGAAGCGCCCGGCCGCGACCAGCCCGACCGAGACCGCCGGGTTGAGGTGGCAGCCCGAGACATGGCCGATGGCATAGGCCATGGTCAGCACCGACAGCCCGAAGGCGAACGACACCCCCAGCCAGCCGATGACCCCGCCGGCCAGCACGGCGCTGCCGCAGCCGCCCAGCACCAGCCAGAACGTCCCGAACGTCTCCGCCGCCAGCCGTCTCCCGAGTGTCATCGCCGTCTCCTGGGTGCGCCAGAATGGGAAGTGCTCGATCTGCCAAGCCTTGTCGCATTTTCTGCCCGCCGTCCGGGGGCGTCAACCGGGGGCGTAACCTTTGTGCCCGCGGCGGCGAATCAAGGCTCGTGGCCGCCTTCGCCTTTGCCTCCGCCTTCGCGCTGCGCCTCCTCGATCTGCCGCGGCTGCGCCTGCACACGCCCGCACTTCCGCGCACCCGCGCCCGGGTGTATGACCGGGAGCGCGTGGCGGGACTAGGCAGCCAGAGTGACGAGGCCTTGATGGCGGCATACGCCCGCGGGGACCGCGCCGCCTTCGAGGAGCTGTTTCGCCGCCTGTCGGGCCCGGTGCACGGCTTCTTCCTGCGCTCGTTCCGCGACGCCGCGGTGGCCGACGACCTCCTCCAGGTCACCTTCCTCAAGGTGCACCGCGCGCGCGCCGAGTACCAGCCGGCGCTGCCGCTGAAACCCTGGCTGTTCACCATCGCGGCGCGGGTCCGCCTCGACGCCCTGCGCAAGCGCTACCGGCTGCGCGAGGACGCCGACGAGGAGCGCCTGGCCGCCGCCGACGAGGCCCAGGCCCTGGCGCGCGCCCAGGAGTCCGCCGCCGACGACGCCAGCGGCCGCGCCGCCTCGGTGCGCGAGGCGCTCGACCAGCTGCCCGAGTCGCAGCGCACGGTGGTACACCTGCATCGCTACGAGGGCATGACCTTCCCGGAGATCGCGCGTGTGCTGGGTAGCACCGAGGCCGCCATCAAATTGCGGGCATTTCGCGCCTACGAGCGCCTGCGCGTCGTGCTGGCCCACCTCGGGCCCGGACGACCCGGGGCTGGGGGCGCTGCTGGCTCTCCGCAGGCAGGAGGCGACGACGTGACATGACCTGCGCGGAGGTCACGCGTGACGCCGCCGGACTCGTGGCCTCGCCGCGGGGCGATGACGCACGCGTGGCCGCCGAGGCGCACGCCGCCAGCTGCCCCGGCTGCGCCCAGGCGCTGGCCGAGGCCGCGGCCACGCTGGCGCTGCTCGACCAGGCGCCGCCGCTGCCGCCGCCGTCGGCCGCCGCGCTGCGCCGGGCCAGCGCGCCCATCCTGCGCGAGCTCGCCGGCCGCACCCGTGCGCTGTGGGCCATCGCCCTGGCGCTGCTGGCGTCGCTGGGCTTCGCGCTGTGGGCGGGGCAGGGTGGCGCCATGGTGCTGCGCCCCGCGCTGGGCGTGCGCTGCGTGCTGTCCGAGGTCCTGACCGCGCTGGGGCCGCTGGCGGTCGCGGGCGTGCTGGTGCGTCGCGGTCGCGCCGCCGGCAGCGCCGCGTTCTTCGCCGCCGTCGCCTCGGCCGGCGCGCTCATCGGCCACGCCCACCTGCACCTGCACTGCCCGGCGCAGACCGCGCTGCCGCACCTGCTGGTGTTCCACACCGGCGGCATCATCCTGTGCGCCGGCCTGGGCGCTGCGATCAGCCGGCTGCCTTTCGTACAGCCCGCACGCGCCTGACCTGGCGCGGGCGCCGCTCGCTCGCGACCGGCGCGCGACCCGCTACCGCCGCCGCCGTCCGCGCGCCCGCCTGCGCCAGCCGACCACCAGCAGCGCCCCCAGCATCAGCACCAGCGCGCCGCCGCCGCCGGCCGCACAGCCACCGGCGTGACAGCCACAGCCACCGCCATCACCGCCGCCCATGTCGACCGCCGCATCAGCGCCCCCGGTCCCGCCATCCCCGCCCGCGCCGTCGACCAGAGGCAGCTCGATCAGCATCACGCTGCGCGGCGGCACCTCCAGCGTGAAGCCGGCGCGTGCCAGCGGCCGTGTCTCGGTGCTGACCGCGACCGCCAGCGCGCCACGCTCGTTGCTCGAGGTCAGCGCCGGCCCGGTCAGGATCGCCACCTCGGCGCTCGCCGTCCCGGTCGCCTGCGCACCTGCCAGCCCGGCCAGCTCGACCTCGGCCGACGCGGTCTGGGTCGGGTGCCGGTGCACCACCAGCAACTTGATCACGTCACCCGCCCGCACCGCATACGCCGCCAGGTACGGCACCATCCCGGTGTACTCCTGCAGCGGCGCCGTGGTGGTCGCCGCATAGCTGTCACCGCCGCTGACGGCGACCGGCAGCAGCGCCCCGCCGACCAGCTTCGACACCAGCTGCAGCGCATATGCCTTGGGCCGCACCGTCACGCCGTCCCACGCCGCGAAGCCGGCCCCGGCGACACAGGGCGCATACGCCGACACCAGCCCGTACGAGCGCGTGCTGGCGTCATAGTGCGTCGCCATCGCGACCCCGCTGGTCATCATCTGGCCCAGCGCATCGGCATAGAAGATGGCATTGGCCAGCGTGTGGCGCGCCCCGGTGGCGTCATTGTCGAACACGCCGTCCCACTCCAGATAGGCCAGGTCGAGCGTGCGCCCGGGCACCTCGGCCGCGGCCAGGGCGCGAAAGCGCGCCACGTCGATCGGGATGCGCAGGCTGCCCGCCATCACGTGCAGCGGCTCCTCCTGGGCGCGCCGCCCGGGATACCAGTGATAGGACATGAAGTCCGCGACGCTGCCGGCGCCGCGCAGCACGACGCGATCCCAGTCGGCGGTGTCGATGGCGTCGCCATCGGTGTCGGTATCGCGATACGCGCCGGCCAGATCGAGGCCGATCCGCGCCCCGGGATCGGCCGCCCGCAGCGCGCTGGCATAGGCGCGCACGTCGGCCGCATAGGCCGCCGCGCCACGATAGCCATTGTCCCAGTCACCGAACGGCTCGTTGCCGATCTCCCAGGCCTGGGCGCGCATCCCGCGCGTCACGAGCTCGCTGGCCAGCCCCGCCGCCTCGGCCGGCGTGCCCGACTCCAGGTTGGTCGTGATCAGCAGCTGGCCGCTCGCGGCGCGCACGAAGTCGACGATCTGCTGCGGCTGGTTCAGCGCGCAGCTGCCCTCGCCCGCGGCGACCGGGAAGTCCATTGCCCCTGTCATCCAGTGCCAGCCTGGCGAGCTGCCCCCGGGATAGCGGTACAGGGACACCCCCATCGACTTCAGCAGAGCCGGAATCCGCGCCGTGGTCTCGGTCCGTGCCGGCAGGTTGCTGCCCAGCAGCGCGGCTGGCACCGGCGCTCCGGGGCTGGCCGCCTGCACCACAATTTTCGGCGCAGACATGAGCTGCAGCGCGGTCAACGTCAGGCTCGCATACATGAGGCACCTCGTATCGCAGGTAACTCCCTATTTGCAATCACTGCGGCAAATATGCATAGTCCCCCGCATGGCAAATTCCGAACTCGAGAATCGACTGCGCACCCTGGCGCAGAACTTCGTCAACCAGGTCCTCGGCGCCTTCCGTGACACCTTCAGCGAGGTCGTCGGCGGCGGCACCGCGCCGGCCTCGCGCGTCGCCGTGGCCGCTGCCCGCACCGGTCGCTCGACCAAGGATGGCCGCCGGACCCCGGCCGAAACCCTGGCCATGGCCCACAAGCTGGCCAGCTTCATCGCCGGCAAGCCGGCCGGCATCCGCATCGAGCCCATGGGCAAGGAGCTCGGCCTGCGCACCAACCAGATGACCCTGCCGCTGGCCAAGGCGCTCAAGCTCGGCCTCATCAGCAAGAAGGGGCAGCGCCGCTCGACCGTGTACCTGCCTGGCAAGAAGTCCAAGTGATCCATTCCGTCTCTGCGCAGCGCCCCAGGAGAAATTGCCAATGAACGGTAGACTCGAGCAGCGCCTGCAGTCCATCACCGATGGCTTCGTCGCCGAGCTCATCAGCCTCTTCCGCGGCCTCGTCGACAGCACCCTCGACGCCCGCGTCGTGGTCTCCGCGGCCAAGGGCCGGGCCGGCAAGGCCGGCAAGGCCGGCAAGGCGGCCGGCAGCTCCGGCGGCTCCGGCAAGGGCGGCCGGCGCTCGCCCGCCGAGACCGTCGCGCTGGCGCGCAAGGTGGCCGCCTTCATCGCGCGCCACCCCAAGGGGATCCGGGTCGAGGCGCTGGGCAAGGCCATCGGCATGAAGACCGCGCAGCTCATGCTGCCCATCAAGAAGGCGCTGGCGCAGAAGCTCATCAAGCGCACCGGCGAGAAGCGCGCCACCACGTATTTTCCTGCGAGCAAGTAGCCGACCGTCGGCTTTCCCGAACCTTCGCATCGGCATTCCCTCCGTCGGCGCAGGTTGACGCCAGCGCCTCACGCGCGTAAGCATCACGCATGCTTGCGATTGACCTCCGAGGAAAACGCGCCTTTGTAGCTGGAGTCGCCGACGACGGTGGCTTCGGTTTCGCCATCGCCAAGGCGCTCGCCGAGGCTGGCGCCAAGGTCTCGGTGGGCACCTGGCCGCCCGCGCTCGGCATCTTCACCACCATGCTGGAGCGCGGCAAGCTCGACGAGTCGCTGAAGCTCTCGACGGGTGACAAGCTGGCGTTCGAGAAGATCTACCCGCTCGACGCCGACTTCGACACCGAGGCCGACATCCCGGCCGAGCTGCGCCAGTCCAAGCGCTATCGCGACCTGCCCGACCCCAGCATCCAGGGCGTCGCCGAGCGCCTGCGCGCCGACTTCGGCGAGGGCGGCGTCGACATCGTGGTGCACTCGCTGGCCAACGGCCCCGAGGTCAAGAAGCCGATGCTGGAGACCAGCCGCAAGGGCTACCTGGCGGCCATCGGCGTCAGCGCCTACTCGTACGTCTCGATGGTGCAGCGCCTGGCCCCGCTGATGCCGCGCGGCGGCGCCTTCCTGGCCCTGACCTACATGGCGTCCGAGCGCGTCATCCCCGGCTATGGCGGCGGCATGTCGTCGGCCAAGGCCGCGCTGGAGTCCGACACCCGCACCCTGTCCTATGAGGCCGGGCGCAAGTGGGGCGTGCGCGTCAACACCATCTCGGCCGGCCCCTACGCGTCGCGCGCGGCCAGCGCCATCGGCTTCATCCACGACATGATCGCGTACTGCTCGGCCAACGCCCCGCTGACCGACCACCTCGAGGCGCACGAGGTCGGCAACGCCGCCGCCTTCCTGTGCTCGTCCCTGGCCAGCGCCATCACCGGGACCACGGTGTATGTCGACAAGGGCTATCACTCGATGGGCATGGCGGTGGCACAGGTGGCGTCGCCCACGGAGCGCGCCGCGAAATGACCTCGGTCGGCAGTCCTCTCTACTGGGCGATCTTCCTGGTGGTCGTCTTTGGCATGCTGGCCATCGACCTCCTGGTCTTCAACCGCAAGGCACACGCGGTGTCGATCAAGGAGGCGCTGGTCTGGAGCGCGGTCTGGATCTCCCTGGCGCTGGCGTTCGGGGGCGTGGTCTATGTCCAGCTCGGCCACGAGCAGGGGCTGCAATACGTCACCGGCTGGCTGATCGAGAAGGCGCTCTCGGTCGACAACATCTTCGTCTTCATCGTGCTGTTCAGCTACTTCGCGGTGCCGCAGCAGCTGCAGCACCGGGTGCTGTTCTGGGGCATCATCGGCGCCCTCATCCTGCGCGCCATCTTCATCGTCGCGGGCGCCGCGCTGATCCGGAAGTTCTCGTGGATCATGTACATCTTCGGCGGCTTCCTGGTCTTCACCGGCGTCAAGCTGATGTTCAAGCAGGACGAGGAGGTCAACCCGGAGTCGAACCCGATCCTGCGCGTGTTCCGCCGCTTCGTGCGCATGACCTCGGACTTCCGCGGCGGCGCCTTCTTCGTCAAGGAGAACGGCCGCCGCTACGCCACGCCGCTGTTCCTGGTCCTGGTCATGGTCGAGTTCACCGACCTCCTGTTCGCGCTCGACTCCATCCCGGCCGTGTTCGCGGTGTCGCAGGATCCCTTCATCATCTTCACCTCGAACATCTTCGCCATCCTCGGCCTGCGCGCGCTGTTCTTCGTGGTCGGCGGGATCCTGTCGAAGTTCCGCTTCCTGCAATACGGCCTGGCCGTGGTGCTGGCGTTCATCGGCGCCAAGATGCTGGTCGTGAAGTGGTACCACGTGCCGATCGGGCTCTCGCTGGGCGTCATCGCCGGCCTGCTCGGCGGATCGATCGTGATCTCGCTGCTGGTGCCCCCCAAGGAGGGCCCGGCGGCCGAACATGACCCCGCCGCGGGCGGCACCACGCTGCCGCCCGGTGAAGTCACCGCCACCGCCACCGCCGTCGCAGCATCCGATACCAAGGAACCCCCAGAGGCCAAATGAGCAAGTCCCACGATCAGTTCGGCGCCCGCGACACCCTGCAGGTCGATGGCCAGTCCATCGGGATCTACCGCCTGTCGGCCCTCGAGAAGGCCGGCCTCGCGCCGGGTCTCGCCCGCCTGCCGTACTCGATCAAGGTGCTGCTGGAGTCGGTGCTGCGCGGCTGTGACGGCTTCACGGTGACCGAGGACGACGTCAAGCGGCTGGCCAGGTGGGACGCCAAGGCGGCGCCCTCGTTCGAGGTCCCGTTCAAGCCCGCGCGCGTCATCCTGCAGGACTTCACCGGTGTGCCGTGCCTGGTGGACGTCGCGGCCATGCGCGCCGCGGTCAAGCGCCTGGGCGGCGATCCGCGCCGGGTCAACCCGCTGGTGCCGGTCGACCTGGTGGTCGATCACTCGGTGCAGGTCGACCACTACGGCAGCGCCGACTCCCTGGTGCGCAACGTCGCCACCGAGTTCGAGCGCAACCTGGAGCGCTACGAGTTCCTGCGCTGGGGCCAGGGCTCGGTGCAGAACTTCCGCGTGGTGCCGCCGGCGACCGGGATCGTGCACCAGGTCAACCTCGAGTACCTGGCCACCGGGATCTTCCGCGGCAAGGACGCCGTGGGCGCGGTCGCGCTGCCCGACTCGCTGGTGGGCACCGACTCGCACACCACGATGATCAACGGCCTCGGCGTGGTCGGCTGGGGCGTCGGCGGCATCGAGGCCGAGGCCGTCATGCTGGGCCAGCCGCTGTTCATGCTGGCGCCGCAGGTCATCGGCATGAAGCTGTCGGGGCGCCTGCCCGAGGGCGTGACCGCGACCGACCTGGTGCTGACGGTGACCCAGGCGCTGCGCAAGAAGGGCGTGGTCGACAAGTTCGTCGAGTTCTTCGGCCCCGGCGTGGGCGCGCTGCCGCTGGCCGACCGCGCCACGGTGGCCAACATGGCGCCCGAGTATGGCGCCACCATGGGCTTCTTCCCGGTCGACGGCGAGACGCTGGCCTACCTGCGCGGCACCGGCCGCCCGGCCGCCGACGTCGCGCTGCTGGAGCGCTACGCCAAGGAGCAGGGCCTGTTCCGCAGCGAGGACGCCCCCGAGCCGATCTTCACCGACGTGCTCGAGCTCGACCTCGGCAGCGTGGAGCCCAGCCTGGCCGGCCCCAAGCGCCCGCAGGATCGGGTACCCCTCAAGAACATGAAGCAAAGCTTCAACAAGGCGCTGGCCGCCCCGGTGGCCGAGCGCGGCTTCGGCCTCGGCGAGGCCAAGCTGGGCGCGCACGCCACCGCGACCCTCGACGGCAAGGCCGCCGAGCTGGGCCACGGCGCGGTGGTCATCGCCGCCATCACCAGCTGCACCAACACCTCGAACCCGTCGGTCATGCTGGCCGCCGGCCTGGTGGCCAAGAAGGCGGTCGCGCGCGGCCTCACCGTGCCGGCCTGGGTCAAGACCAGCCTGGCGCCCGGCTCCAAGGTGGTGACCGAGTACCTGCGCGAGGCCGGCGTGCTGGGCGACCTCGAGAAGCTGCACTTCAACCTGGTCGGCTACGGCTGCACCACCTGCATCGGCAACTCCGGCCCGCTGCGCGACGAGATCGCGGGCGCCATCAAGGCCGGCGACCTGGTCGCCGCCGCGGTGCTGTCGGGCAATCGCAACTTCGAGGGCCGCGTCAACCCGCACGTGCGCGCCAACTACCTGGCCTCGCCGCCGCTGGTGGTCGCCTACGCGCTGGCCGGCACCGTCGACATCGACTTCGACAAGCAGCCGCTGGGGCAGGGCAGCGATGGCAAGCCGGTGTTCCTGCGCGACGTGTGGCCGACCCAGGAGGAGGTCGCCGAGACGGTGCGCCGGTCGATCACCCCGGCCATGTTCGAGAAGACCTACGCCGGCGTGTTCGCGGGCTCGCCCGAGTGGCAGGCCATCGGCGGCGCCAGCGGCGATCTGTACCCGTGGAACAGCGCGTCGACCTACATCCAGGAGCCGCCGTTCTTCCAGACCTTCGGCATGGAGCCGGCGCCCATCCAGGACATCCACGCCGCGCGCGTGCTGGTCATGGTCGGCGACTCGGTGACCACCGACCACATCTCGCCCGCGGGCGACATCGCCAAGGCGTCGCCGGCGGGCCGCTTCCTGGAGGCGGCCGGGGTGCAGAAGCGCGACTTCAACGCCTACGGCGCGCGCCGCGGCAACGACCGCATCATGGTGCGCGGGACCTTCGCCAACATCCGCCTCAAGAACCTGCTGGTGCCCGGCGTCGAGGGCGGCGTGACGAAGTACCTGCCCACCGGCGAGCAGCTCGACATCTTCGACGCCGCCGAGAAGTACAAGGCCGACAAGACGCCGCTGGTGGTCATCGCCGGCAAGGAGTACGGCACCGGGTCGTCGCGCGACTGGGCCGCCAAGGGCACCCTGCTGCTGGGCGTGCGCGCGGTCATCGCCGAGAGCTACGAGCGCATCCACCGCTCCAACCTGGTCGGCATGGGCGTGCTGCCGCTGGAGTTCAAGGCCGGCGAGACCCCGACCACGCTGGGCCTGACCGGCACCGAGACCTTCCACATCGAGGGCCTGACCGGCAAGCTGACCGCCAAGCAGGACATCGTGGTGCGCGCGGTGGCGGCCGACGGCAGCGGCGAGAAGAAGTTCACCGTGACCGCGCGCCTCGACACCCCGGTCGACGTGGCCTACTACCAGAACGGCGGGATCTTGCAGACCGTGCTGCGCGGCATGCTCAAGGCCAAGGCCTAGCGCGCCGGAGCCGGAGGCGGAACGACGCGGTCACTCTCCTCGCGCCAAGGGCGCAAGGAGAGTGACCGCATCGATCGCGACCCACGCATTGCCCGCGCCATCCTCGACCTGGATGGTCGCGGTGTGGTGCGCGTGCTTGCCGAGGTCCCAGAACACCGCGCGCGGCAGCTCTTCCGGGATGGCGCGCGCCTCCTCGACCACCTGGCCGTCGACCAGCAGGCGCACCAGCGCGGGGCCGTCGGGCTCGGGCGGCGGGCGCCCCCAGGGGCCGCGGGTGCCGAGCAGGAAGCCGACATAGCGGTGGCGCACCAGGAAGGGCGGGCTCTCCAGGGTGCCGCGCGCCGCGGGTGGACCGCTGCCGGCGCGCGCCTCGCCCGACCAGGCCTCGCGAAACGCGGGCGTCTTGTGCTCGATGGTGGGGATGCTGTGGTGCGGCCAGTCGCCGCCCGGGGTCCAGCCGCCGAGGCCTGCCTCGAAGCCCTCGAGGTCGCCCGCGGGCGAGCCCGGCAGCGCCAGCACCTGGCGCGCGCGCACCGGATCCCAGGCCGCGCACGCCGGCGCCTCCGCCAGCGCCAGGTTGGCGGCGGCCAGGCCGCGCAGACAGGGATGGTGCGCCATCGCCAGGGCCTCGACGTCGCGCCCCTGATCGAGATACAGCGCGGCCAGGACATCCTCGTCCTGGTCCTGCTCGGCCTGGGTACGAGCCCCAGCGCCAGCGGTGGCGCCGCCGCCCGTGCCCGTGCCCGTGCCCGTGCCCGTGCCCCCCGCCAGGGCGAGCCGCCCCAGGCGCACCGCGCGCTCGCGCGCGAAGGTGAGCTGCGCCTCCAGGAACGAGTAGCGCGCCAGCCGGTGGCGGCGCACACGATCGATGGCGCGCAAGATCTCCAGGCTGCGCGGCGCCAGCAGGCGGGCCATGCGCAGCCGCGCATAGGCCGCGTCCGGCGGCAGCCCGGCCGCCTCGCCGAGCAGCGCGCGCGCCACCGTGCCGCGCAGCGCCAGCGCGGGCGGCGCCGCCGGCGCGGGCAGCCCCAGCGCACGCGCCTGGCCGCGCACCTGATCGAGCTCGCGCAGCACCGCCAGCAGCCGGCGCGCCGCGAAGGTCGCCCCGGTCGGCGCCCGCAGCAGCGCGCGCACCGTGGCCACCGGCGGTGCCAGCGAGGGCGCCGCGGGCGGTGGCGCCGCCGCGTCGACCACGACGCGCGCGAGCACCGGCCCAGCGCCCTCCAGCCCGGGGTGCACCTCGCGCCAGGCGTCCATCGGTGACGGCCCCTGACCGGGCCCGCGCGCCGAGCCCGCGACCACGGTCAGCGTCCCGCTGGCGTCGGCCGGCACCTCGACCCGCGCGCGCAGCAGCAGCGCGTCGCCCGCCCGCAGCGCACCCCAGCCATCGGCCCCCGGCGCCGCCTCGGCGCGCACGCGGCGCGGCCCGCCCGGCGCGCCCTGCAGCGCCACCTCCACCGTCGGCCACGGCGGCGCCAGCCAGACCCCCGGCTCGACCACCACCGCCAGCTCGACCAGCGCCGCGCCACCCGGGCGCACCCGCGCCGGCCAGGTGCGCGCACCCACCAGGGTCAGGCCTCCCGCCAGCGTGATGCGCTGCGTGGCCGGGAAGTCGGGCGGCGGGCTGACCAGCTCGCGGCGCACATACAGCATCATCGCGGGGTGGGTGCCGCGCGCGTGCAGCTGCAGGTACTGGCTGCCATGCTCGGGCGTGCGCTGGATGGCGCGCGGCACCTCGCCGCGCCCGTAGCCGAGGTCCCAGGCGCGCTCGTCGTCGAGATACTCGCGCAGCGATGGATCCTGATCGCGCAGGTGCGGCAGGCTGCGATCCGCGAGGCCGATGTAGTCGAGGATCTCGAGCCGGCCACAGCGCGACATCCCGCCGACGTCGATGGCCAGCACCAGCGGCCGCTCGCGCCCGAGCAGCTGCGCCAGCACCGCCAGCCGCGCACAGTCGGCCTCGCGCGCCGCCGCGGTGATGCGAAACTGGGGATCACGCCGCACCGCCGCGCCGCGCGCCGCACCGGTGACCGCGAACAGCGCCGTCACGCCCACGGCCGCCAGCAGCCCCGCCGCGCGCTGGCGCGAGAGGTCGGCCAGCGCCGCACAGGCCAGCGCGCACAGCACCGCCAGCCCGACCCAGGCCGCGGTCAGGAAGCGGTAGTCGTGCGCCCAGTCGCCCGCGGCATACCAGCCGAAGCCGATGGCCGAGACCACCAGGCCCAGCGCCAGCACCGCGGTGACCCGGCTGCGCCGCGGTAGCAGCGCCAGCACCGGCACCCAGGCCAGCAGGTACAGCCGGTAGTCGCGGATGAAGCCCCAGGTGTAGCGCTTGCCGCGCCCGAAGTTGATCTGCGCGGTCAGCCGCTCGTAGCGCTTGGCGTGATACGAGTTGGGCAGCCAGTCCTGGAACAGCAGGCGCCGGCTGCCCAGCAGCAGCGCCGCCCCCGCCAGCACGCTGCCGGCGACCACCAGCTCGCGGCGCCAGGGCAGCCGCCGCCGCCACACCACCAGCACGCGCACCGCCCCGAACCACGCCAGCACCAGCGGCGCCTCGGGCCGGATCCACAGCAGCACCCCCAGCGGCAGCGCGCTCCACGGCCGCGCCGCGGCGTCATCGAGCTCGCGCACCGTGAGCAGCAGCGCCGCCGCCACCGTGCCCGCCCACAGCCCATTCTCCAGTCCGGCCTGCGCCCACAGGGCATAGCCCGCGCCCAGCGCCAGCACCGCCGCCGCCACCGGGGCCAGCCGCCCCGCGCCGGCGCGCCGGGCCGCCAGGACCGCGCAGGGCAGGGCCGCCGCCGCCGCCAGGACTCCGCCGATCTTTGCCACCGGTTCCAGGGCAGCTCCCAGGGCCGCTGGCCCCATCATGAGGAGCACCCAGAGCGGATTCGAGTAGGCCTCGACCGGCGCCGCGTCCCGGGTCAGGCGCAGGCCATGACCGTGCGCGGCATTCCAGGCGTAAGACATGGAGATCGCGGCGTCATCGATGGTGAACCACCAGAAGCGGCCGCAGTGGAACAGGAACAGGACCACACACGCGACCGTGGCGACGCCGATGAAGCGTGCCGATCGGCCTTCTTGCATGTGGCGATGCTAGCAGATAACGTGGTTAGAACTGGAGTTGCCATGAGATACACACTCGTCAGCCTATGTTGTCTGGTCACCTTCGGGGGCCTCGCTGGATGCGCCAGCGAGGGCGATCTGCCCGATATCGGCTCGCAGCAGCAGCAGGCGCTGCCGACCCAGCCCGACGGCGACCCCGGCTGCATCGACGACACCGACTGCGGCACCTGCAAGGTCTGCAACCGGTCGACCGGCCTCTGTGGCAACGCCTCCAGCCTGACGGTGTGCCGCGCCTCGGCCGGCCCCTGTGACCCGGCCGAGCGCTGCTCCGCCGGCACCTGTCCGGCCAACACCCTGTCGGGCACGAGCGTGGTCTGCCGCGCTGGCGGCGAGTGCAACCCCCAGGAGACCTGCACCGGCAGCTCGGCGGCCTGTCCGACCGACCTGTTCACCGGCAGCGGCGTGGGCTGCACCTCCGACTCCAACGCCTGCACCACCGACGCCTGCAACGGCGCCGGCGCCTGCGCGCACACCACCGTCACCTGCCCGGGCGACACCAACCCGTGCACCGACACCACCTGCAGCCCGACCACCGGCTGTGGCAACACCGCCAAGCCCGACACCCCCGCCTTCGCCTGCAACGACAACCTGCCATGCACCCTGGGCGACGTCTGTGTCGGCGGCACCTGCCGCGGCACCGCCCGCGTGTGTGACGACACCAGCGTGTGCACCACCGACAGCTGCAACCCGAGCACCGGCGCCTGCGTCTTCACCCCGGTGGCCAACAGCCCCATCGTCTCGTGCAACGACGGCTCGAACTGCACCAGCGCGGACCGTTGCGTGGCAGGCATCTGCACCGGTGACGGGACGATATGCCCGGACGACGGCAACCAGTGCACGACGAGCATGTGTGGAACCAGCGGTTGCTCAGCAAACACTCCGCTTCCGGCCGGCACCCTGTGCAACGCCGACAACGACCTGTGCACTGATCGTGACAGCTGCGTCGGTACCACCTGCACCGCGGGTACCCGTCGCAACTGCGACGACAACAACCCGTGCACCGCCGACTCGTGCAACCCCCTCAACGGGGTCTGCGTCAACGCGCCGGCCAACGAGGGCGGCACCTGCAGCGACGGCAACGCCTGCACCAGCGGTGACGTCTGCACCGCCGGCGCCTGCACGCCGGGTGCGCCCGCCAGCTGTGACGACAACAACTCATGCACCGTGGACGCCTGCAACACCTCGACCGGCTGCACTCACGACTCGCGACCGACCTCCACCAGTTGCGATGACGGCAACGTGTGCACCACCTCCGATACCTGCCAGGCCAACGGCAGCTGCTCTGGTGACCAGATCGACTGCGACGACATGGATCCCAGCACCGCCGACAGCTGCCAGGCCGGCACCTGCATCCACTCCACCAGCCCCGGCGGCGACGGCGGCACCTCCGCCGACGGCGCCGTCGACCCCGGCCAAAGCGACGGCGGCACCACCCCCGCCGACGAGGCCGCCGGCTGTGGCTGCCGCACGCATTCGCGCAACGGGCTGCCAGGTTCGGGACTCCTGCTGGGCCTCGCCTTCGCCCTCGTCATCCGCTCGCGCCGCCGCCGCTAGTCGCTCCATCCCCTGAAATCAGCGCACCCTCCGCCCTCGGCGGTGACCTTCAGCCTCGCCATCCAGATGTGCGCCCAATTCAAGCCGAGCACGAGCACGGCATGGGCACGCGCTGTCTCAACGCGGGCGACGCACGCCCCGGCTCAAGGCTGGCACGCCCCCACGGTGGTCGATGTCCCGATGGCCTGGCAGGTGTTGGGCGTCGTGCAACCAGGCGCCCCTCCGCCGAACCGGCAGAGCGGTCGGCAAATGTTCTGGATGCAGGTCAGGCCGATCTGGCAATCGTTGAAGAACGTGCACGGCATCGGCGCCCCAGCGCTGCCCGCGTGCGAGCAGAAGTTCTCTGCGGGCATCGCTGAGTCGGGATAGCAGCCGTCATCCTGGTTGCGGCAGCCCATGGTGGCCTGGGCCAGCGGATCGCAGGTGTGCGAGATGGTGTCGATGTCCACGATGACCACGCCCCCTGCTGGCGCGGTGGCGGTGCGCTCCTTCCAAGACAGGTTGGCTGTGGGGAGGCCGCCGGTGCCGTTCCAGTTCAGAGCGCTCGGCACCCGCGCGACAGCCAAGGCGACCCCGCTGCGCGACGTGTCGGTGCGCATGGGCAAGATCTTGGTTTGCCTGCCGGCAGCGTCGTCAGTGAAATAGAACACGTCCTGCGTCAACAATGTCGGCTTGGTCCCAGTCGCCGGCCCCTGGGTCACTCGCACGTTGCTTTTCAGCGCACGTAAATGGCGGTAAAACAACGCCACCGAACCTCTCCCTGCGAACGTGGACTGGTTGGTGCATGGTGCAGTGCAGAAGCCAGCCGCCACCGAGAGGGACTCGTCGAGCGCCGCCGTCAACACTCGCACCTTCTCGTTCCGGATGATGGTGTCGCGCGCGACCGCGTATCGGGTGGTCGTCTTCTTGAAAGTGTCGCTGCCGCCTGAGACGTCGTCGACAACAAGGTCGACGTCTGGTGTCGCGGGTGGATCGAAGGACCCAGTGGAGAAGCGTCCGCAGGAGTCCACCGTGCCCGCGCTGATGAAGCTCCCGCTTGATGCGTTCACGATTTGAAGCTCGATCCCACCCGTGATGATGGCTGACTCGGTTCCGAAGTCGACGATCGTTCCATCGATGCAGGCCTTTCCGCCCGCGGTCACACATGTTGGCGGAGTGGGGCAGGTGCTGCCGTCGACGCCACCGTCCACCGCCGGCGTGGCGCCGAAGGTGTAGTCGATCTCGATGGTCTCGCCGTCGGTCATCGTGTCGGACTGGGTCTCCTCGAACACCGCGTCGCCGCCAGCGTTGAGGAGCTCGAGCTTGACCGAGACCTCCATGCCGGCGAAGCGGCCGTCGTCGACGTAGCGGAACGACGTGCTGCGGTCGCGCAGCTTGTCCCCGAACGCGATCTTGGGCGCATCCGCCGCCACGCCCGCCGACATCACGGTGACCCGCCCCTCGGTGATCGAGTCCACCGTGGCCTGCGGCACCGCGTCATCGATCCTGATCGACAGCTTGATCCCGGTCTTGCCGTCACCGCCGCCGCCGCAGCTGGCGCCACCCGCGACCAAGCCGAGAAGCCCCGCCAGGCTGGTCACCACCAGCGCGACTCGACCCACTGTCTGCCTCCGAGCCCCCCGGCCCTGCGGCATCAAAACCGCGCCCCCAGCGCCGAGGCCCGCGCCCCCGGCCCGATGTCGCCGAGCTCGGTGCTGACGCCCTCATCGCCGCTCATCACCACCACGATGGCCACGGTGCCCGCTGCGACCGCGCCAATGCCGGCCCAGAACCACCACTTCTTGTAGATCGGCCGTCCACCCCCGCCACCGGTGCCGGTCTGGCTGCCCGGCGGCGTCTCGTCGACCACGTGGTCGGGCACCGTCTTGTTCAGCTTGGGATCCTTGGGATCCGTCGTCAGCTTGGGATCCTTCGGATTCGGATCCTTGGGATCCGTCGTCAGCTTGGGATCCTTGGGGTCTTTCGGATCTGGCACCACCTTGGGGTCCGGCGTCTTGGCGTCACCCGGCGGCTCCTGGATTTGCTTGAGCTGCTCGATGCGCTTCTCGACTTCGGCGCGGTTGCCGGCCTCGGGCGCGTCACGCAGGTAGCTCTTGTAGAAGAACAGCGCCTTCTGGTGCTCGCCGCCCAGCCGGTAGGCCTGCGCCGCGTTGTACAGGAAGGTCGGATCCGGCGCCGCCTTGTAGGCCTCGATGAACTTGGCCGCGGCCTCGGCGAACTCGCCGACGTTGTAGTGCCGCATGGCGTCCTGGAACAGCACCTTGGCCTTCTCGGTGTCGTTCGGGGTCTGCGCCTGTGCGGCGCGCGCGCCGACCAGCAGCACGGCCAGGGCCATCCATAAGCAAGCTCTGCGAAGCATCATGTGGGGATCGTATGCTGGCCAGGCGGGAGGTTCAAGCGAACCGCCTCTGGAGGGCAGGGCGGCGTGGCGGGCGACACCAGCCGGGCCGGGGGCCGCCCAGCGCGCGGTGAGGTGCCCTGTCGCAGTAGTGCTCGGCTCGACAGCAAGAGCAGCCGGCCAATGCGGGTGCGTCTCTCGCCAGCGCCTCGGCTTGGTCTTGACCTCCTCTTGTTCTCGTCCGAATTCGACACAATTCGACACGATCGCACGCAACAGGTCGCCGTCGCCCTCGAGAACCCTGGCCGAAGCCAGGTGGCGCTCTGCCCCTGGCCGGCAAGGAGACGGCGATGGCAGATGACGACCAGCACCAGCACTACCCCTTCGGTCGCACGCAGTTGATCGAGCATGAGCGGGCCGCGCAGGTGGCCGAGCTCGAGCGGTCCACCGAGCTGGAGTACCAGCGTGTGCGCGGCCTCGTTGGCCTCGGGCTTCTCGCCTGGCTCGCGATCTGTGTCTGGCGGTCCTTCCGAGGGGTAGGCCGATGAGCGCAGGCCGCGCGGGGCAAGGAAGACGGCCACCCTGTCTGCGCATCCGCGTGCTGCTCGCCATGCGCGCGAGCCTGCGCGTCGCGGCGGAGCGGGTGCAGGTCACCGAGGCCCAGCTCGTTCGGCTTGGCATTCGGCTCGTGCTCGAGGCCCTCGGACGCGACGATCGTCCACCCGAAGCGCGCGTCGGACTACCGCCCGTCTTGGCGGAGCTGGCCCGCGAGATGCCGCGCGCCGCGTCGCGGCGCGGGCTCGGGCCCGGCCGTCGGCGAAGGCGAGAACCTCGGAGCGAGTCATGACTCCACGAAGGCCGCCTGTTTCGGTGTCGGGGCTTTGTGGGAGAAGTCCGCAGAACCAGCGCGCTTCTTCCTTGGTGCGGCAATCTGCCGCGGCCGCGGAAGGGAGATCGAGGCCAGGGGAGTAGTTCAATCTCCGCCGAGTTCCAGTAGCCTCCGAGCCGAGAGACGCAACTCCGTACCGGCGCCGCCGATACATCAGCAGACCCAGGGACGGAGAGCCCACACCATGATGAATGAATGCAGCTCAGACGAACCAGGACACGCCATCGACACGATCCCTCCAGCCAGCGCGGGGGGCCGCCATGGCCAGTGACCAGGAGAGTCGAGGTTGGCGCGGTCAGGCACCCGCCGAGCCCGGTGCTGGCGACGCTGCTGGCCGCGCTCCAGGCCGCAGGAGCAGGACTGATGGGATGCGCCCGCGGCTTCGCGTCGATCGTCCGGTGCTGTCGTTCCGCGACGGTGTAGGCGGCGCATCGCCCGCCCCACAGACCGTCCACGTTTCCAGGGAGGGCGACCGCGCCGCGGAACGTGCGGCACCGTTCCCCCCGTCCACCAGCGAACCGGAGGAAAGCGGTCCGGTGGCAGCGGTAAAGCGCGGTCCGCATGCCGAAGAGTTCGGTGTCGAGCCGGCGACCCGGGAGGTCCCCGAGGGTGGCTCGGCGTCGTTCGAGATCTCCTTTCAACCATCGGCGCCTG
Source organism: Polyangia bacterium (assembly GCA_044229835.1). Lineage (GTDB taxonomy): Bacteria > Myxococcota_A > Polyangia > Haliangiales > JADYYK01 > JADYYK01. The sequence continues at coordinate 28,903 of JBGASF010000033.1, forward strand.
GTCAGCGCACCGCGACCGTCGAGTTCATCGACGCGTTCAGCTTTGGTGCGGGCGAGCGGGCCGGCGTGACGCTGGTCGGGGTCGCCACTCCGAATGCGGTGGACGAGGTGGTGTCGGCGGCGTCAGCGGTGTCCGCGGCGTCGCCACCTCAGCCAGCCAGTTCGCCCAGACCGACAGTTTTTGGCGTCGATCCAGGTGCGCCGCCGGCCGGGCCGGTCGAGGGAGAACGCATGGCGTACGCGCGCGGCGCGCCTCGCGCCGAGCCCAACCCACGCGAGCAGATCCCAGTCAACCGTGGAGGCCGAGAGCCGGCGCCCGGGCCGGCCGGTGCCGACGGCGTGACGCCCACGAGGCAAGCGCCTGCTGCCGCGCCGCTGACGAACGACCAGCGGACCCAGCTGAAGTTCGAGATCGTCTCCGGCATGGGACAGGCATATACAGACTTCAGCAGCGCGTGCGACGCCAACAAGAGCGCGATCAAGGACGCCGCCAAGAAGGACGGCGACTTCGCCGCTCTCCTCGTCGAAGTGGGCGTCGGCATCCTGCTTCCTGGTCTGTCGACGCGGATCGGCAACTTCCTGAAGAGGATCACCCCGGACGCCAGCGAGGGCATGCGCCTCGTGGTGCGGCACCTCCAGAACAGCGGCGACAACGCCAAGGCGCACCTGAACGCGATCGTCAAGGTTGGCGCCTTCGTCGGCATCAAGAGCCGGGCAAAACAGTTGTTCGGTGATTCTGAGGCAACGCGATTCGTGGAGCATCTGCGCGACGAGTTCGCCAAGGGGCAGGAGTCGATCGTCGGCCGGCTGTCTGACATGACGGACGCACAGCTTGCCGCGCTCCGAGCAACCTATGACCGGAGTGTGGTGAGCGCATCTATATACCGCGAGGCGATCGCCGATTTGGTGGCCCGCTTCCAGGCCAACGTCGGAGCCGTCGGCGACCTTACCGGCGGATTGGAGATGTACCAAGAGCACCTCTTCCCGCACTATGTGCGCATGGGGTCAGAGACGCGGCTGGCGCTCCTTCACGAGGGCAGCATCAATTCGTATTCGCCGGGTGGTGGTGCCGGGCCCGGCAAGGCTGATTCCTACCGATTCTCGAGTTGGGTGGATCCTCAGTTCGCCGAGATGGCGATTCGCAAGGCGAGGTCGAAGGGCAACACGGTGAGAACCCTCGACGCGACAGATGTGGGCGGGCTGCCATGATCGGCAGAGGCAAGGAGCTGGCGCTGGCCGCAGTCGCGACCTTGACCCTCACGCTGTCGTGTTCAAAGACCAAGGAGCAGAGCGGCGCCAGCCTCAGGTCGCGAGTCGGCTCCTACTGCCTCCTCTCCCCGGGGCTTCGGGATGACGCCGCGCGTGCGCAACGGGGCGAGCCCACGCTATTGGCCGAGTCCAGCACGACGCCGCCCGCAGCCCTCGTGGTGGACCAGAAATTTCGATTCTGCATCGGGATTCGCGCAGGCGACACCGGCGCCGCGAACGCCAAGTTCACCGATTTGATGATGGAGTTCACAGGCGCCCGATTCAGCCCCACCGGCACCGGTCGACGTGGGGACGCGATCTTGAGGGACATGGCGGCCCTCATGGAAGAGCTGGAAAGACGGGATCTCCATGACTGAGTCGTGGTTCCGATGGGCGGCGGTGCCGCACCAGACACGCGAATTCACTCGGTTTGAGCGGGTGCAGAAGGATACGGTCTCGAAGCCCCCGCAACAACACGCCGACCCCGCCGATGCTCTGGCTAGACCTGTTGCGGAGTAGAGTCCATGCCTGGGATGAGAACCCTGAAGAGGAGCAGCGTTTGCCTGGTTGGCGTCCTGGTTGCGGCGACATGGGCGGGATGCACCCGGCAGAAGCCGGGGCGGTGTGATGCAAACGAGCCGTGCGAGGAGGCCAACACGTGGTGCGACCTGTCGCCCTTTCCGGAGCCCGGGATCTGCCGGCCATTTCTTGATGCCGGGGTGGCAGCTGACGGCGACCTTGCCGACGCGTCCGACGAGGCTCGGCTGGAGGTCCTCCCGCTTAGCCAGGACTTTGGGCCGGTCGTCGAGGGTGGCACCAGCGTGGCGGTTCGCTTCACTGTGACCAACCGTGGCAGCGGGACCAGCGCTTCGCCCGTCGCGAGTTTGGGTCTGGCCCCGGACTTCACGATCGAGTCCAACGACTGCGTCGCCCCGCTCCCCGGCGCTGCAGCCTGCTTCGTCGACGTCCGGTTCACACCGAAGGCCCCGGCAGGGGCAAAGGCCGCTACGCTGACGGTGAGCGGATCGCCGGGTGGAAGCGCGGCGTCAACACTCAGCGGCACCGGGCTCACACCCGGCGCTCTCCGAGTAACGCCGATGCAACAGGCGCTGGGCGCGGTCGAGATCGGGGCCGTGAGCGCCGACTTCTCGTTCACGCTCACCAACACGGGGGGCACCGCAAGCGGTGCCCCGGCCCTCACTCTGCTGGACACGGGCAACTTCACGCTCTCACGTGGCAGTTGCACCGCTTCGATCGCCCCCGGCGCCAGCTGCACCTTCTCGGTGCGCTTCAACCCTACGGCTGTCGGCGACAAGATCACCTCGGTGATGATCGCGGCCCAGCCAGGTGGTGACAGCGCAGTCTCGTTGAGCGGGACGGGAACCGCGGTCCTGACGGTGATGAAGGCGGGTGGGGGATCGGGCGTCGTCACGTCGGTTCCCGCCGGGATCAACTGCGGGGCCACCTGTATGTTCGCTTTCCGTGCGACACCGGTCACGCTCACGGCTGCCGCGGATTCCGGCGCGGAGTTCGCTGGCTGGTCGGGGGCCGGGTGCATGGGTACTGCACCCTGCGTGGTCACCCTGGAAACAGCGAAAACCGTCACGGCGACCTTCGAGACCAGACTCGATCCGCCGCGCCTCATCGCGCCGCTCTCGACCGCAACCGCGACCTCGCGTCGCCCAGTCCTACGCTGGGAGCTGGCCGGGGGCACCAATGGTGCGCACGTCGAGATCTGCGCTTCTCGGGCATGCACGGCACCCATCACGTCCTTCGACGTGACGGGCACCAGTGGCTCGCCAGCAATGGACCTCCCCCGCGGGGTCGTCTTCTGGCGCCTCTTTCCACGGATGGGGACCCGGACCGGGACGATGGCAAGCTCGACCTGGCAGATCACGATCGGCACGCGCTCAGCGCCCGTGAACACGTCATCGGGCACCACCCTGGACGCCAACGGCGACGGCCTCGCCGACATCCTGCTGGGCGCAAGCGGAGTGAACTCCAACGCGGGGCGCGCCTACCTGCACCTTGGAGGCGCCTCGGCGATCTCTCAGACAGCATCGCCGGTGCTCACCGGTCCCGACACCGCGCAGGCCTATTTCGGTGAATCCGTAGCGAGTGCCGGAGACGTCAACGGCGACGGGTTCGGCGACGCCCTTGTGGGCGCACGGGGAGTTGGTGGGCTCGCCGGACGCGCCTACCTGTACATCGGAAGTGCCGCCGGGCTGTCCGCTGTGCCCACAACAATCACGGGCCCGGACGTTCCGAATGGGTCTTTCGGAACATCTGTGGCGGGCGTGGGCGACGTCAATGGCGACGGTTTCGGTGATGTCGTCGTGGGCGCCGATGGCGTAGGCGGTGCTGGGCGCGCCTACCTATATTCCGGAAGTGCGTCGGGGCTCTCTCCAAGCCCAACCACTATCACTGGACCAGACGTGGCAGGGGGGTACTTCGGCGGCGCGGTGGCCGGCGCGGGCGATATCAACGGCGACGGCTTCGGCGACGTCGTCGTCGGCGCCTACGGCTTGAACAGCATCGCCGGGCGCGCGTACCTGTATCGCGGCAGTGGTTCGGGACTCGTCGTGCCTCCCGCCACCATCACCGGACCTGACGTCGCTTCGGGGGCCTTCGGCAGGGCCGTTGAAGGTGTGGGCGACATCAACGGCGACGGTTTCGCGGATGTGCTTGTTGGCGCCTACGGCATGAACAGCTATGCGGGGCGCGCGTACGTGTACACGGGAGGCGCTTCAGGTTTGTCCTCCACCGCGATCCCTCTCACGGGGCCCGACGTTGCCAACTCGTACTTCGGCGAGTCAGCCAGTGCCGGAGACGTCAACGGTGACGGCTTCTCGGACGTCGTGGTCGGGGCCAGCGGCGCAAGCGAGCTGAACGAAAATGCGGGGCGGGCCTACCTCTACCGCGGCAGTGCGGCCGGCTTCGCGGCCCCCATCATCACGCTTCGGGGTCCGGATGTGGCGAATGCGTACTTCGGTGTCTCGGCGGCGTCCGACGTCAACGGCGACACGTTCGCTGACGTCGTCGTGGGTGCCGGCAGCGTGAGCGGGCGAGCCGGACGCGCCTATAGCTACTTGGGAGGGGCACTCGGCCTCTCGGCCTCTTTCGGCACGATCACTGGTCCAGATGTCGCCGACGGCAGGTTCGGGGGCGCAATCGCGAGCGGCTGGTAGCGCGGAGCCTGAACAGGCGCCCTCGACGCTTGGGACACGCCCAGGGAGCGAGGCCGAGAATGCAGGAGAATGCAGCTACGGCTGGGTGGGCGTGGCGGGCGACACAGCCGGGGCAGGCGACGCCTCCGGGGCGGCTGCCCCCGGCTCGGTCCCCGGCGCGACGTCACCCACCGGCGGCGCCGGCGCCGGCGGCGGCTCGGGCGCGACATACGGCGGCTGGGCCAGCAGGTTGTCGCGGAACGCCCGCGCATCCCCGCCCGGCAGCTGCTTGTCGTGCAGCCACTTCACATAGTGCGTCAGCGCCCACAGCTCGTCCGGCTTGAGCTGCTTCTGCCACGACGGCATCGCGGTGCCCGGGATGCCGTTGGCGATGATGCGGTAGAAGTCCTCCAGGCGCTGGCTGTCGGGGCACAGCCCGCGCGCCGCGCTGGGGCAGTGCACGCGGACCGAGCGCACCGGATGGCGCGTGAAGTCGGGCGGCAACAGGCGGCTCTTGTAGTCGACGCTGTCCTTGCCCTGCGGGTTGTAGGCGTCCTCGCGCGGGCTCAGCGTCGAGCCCGGCGTGAGGAACCCGATCTCGAGGCCCTTCTTGAGGAAGCTCCCGTACTCCTCGGTGGTCAGGTACGACGGGTGGCAGCCCAGGCACTGCGCCTTGGTGTGGTAGACCAGCTTGCCGATCTCCAGCGCCTTGGCCTCGCCGCCGACCTCGTAGGGATCCTTCGACGCCGGGACGAACAGCGGCTCCTGCTTCTTGTTCTTGGCGTACCAGGGGCTCTGCGGGGCCTTGTAGCCCTTGTCGTGCATCTTCTTGGGGTCGGGCAGCGGCGCCAGCGTCTTGATGTACTGGATGATGGCGCGGCGCTCGTACTCGGGGATGTCCCACGGCAGCATCGGCGTGCCGTTCAGGCCGTAGCGGATGATGCGATCCAGGTCGGCATCGCTGGGCAGCTTGCCGGCGCCGTTGACGCCCGCGAACTTGAAGATGCCCTTGGTGAAGTTGCGGGGCGGCGGGTGATACCCGGCCGCCGCCACGCCGTTGCCGTCACCATGCTCGCCGTGGCAGGCGGCGCAGTACATGGTGTACGCCTCCCAGCCATCGTTGAGCAGCTTGCCGGTGACGCGCACCCCGGCGATGCGGTAGGTGCCCTTGGGGTTGAACTTGGGCGACTCACAGCCCGCACCCAGGCCCAGCACGGCACCCAGCACGGTCGCGATCGCTACTCTCGTGTACACGGTTCTCATGAGCTCGCCTTGGAGGTCAGGTCACACCAGGTAGACCAGCAGGAACATCAGCAGCCACACCACGCCTACGAAGTGCCAGTAGATCGTCCACAGCAGGACGCCGCCATGCTTGGCGGCGTTGTAGTGCCCGAGCCAGGTCTTGACCGCCAGCGCCAGCAGCGCCACCAGCCCCACCACCACATGCACGGCGTGGAACCAGGTCAGGGCATAGAACACCGAGGCGTACTGCCCGGCCTGCGGCACCAGCCCCTGGTCCCACATGCGCAGCCAGACCACGGTCTGCAGCACCAGGAACAGCGACCCCAGCCCGAAGGTCCCCAGTAGCAGGCCCCCGCCGACGCCGTTCCTCCGGCGCCGGATCGCCACCAGCCCGAGGTGCATCATCACCGAGGTCAGCACGATGACGCCGGTGTTCAGCGCGGGCAGCTCGAGCGGCAGCTTGGGCGACCCCACCGGCGGCCACACCGGGGTGTGCGCGCGCAGGTACAGGTACGAGAAGAACAGCGCCGCGAACAGCACCGCCCACGAACCCAGGAAGATCACCATCCCCAGGTACGAGGTCCAGTCACGCTGCGCGCGCGGCGACCGATAAGGGACCAGATCGCCCATGGTCGCCACCGCCGCCTTCTGGCTGACGCCAGCGGCCACTTACTCCCTCACCGGCCCCGCGACCGCGTCGGCAGCACCGCCACCCGCCGCAGCGCCATGCTTCTCGCTGGGCAGCTCCTCGGCCTGGCCGATCCAGTCCTTGCCCAGCAGGCGCTGCGCATCCGGGTGCGCATACTCGTGCGGGCCGCGGTACACGGTCGGGATGACGTCGAAGTTGTGGTGCACCGGCGGCGAGCTGGCGTGCGTCCACTCCAGCGTACCGACCTGCCACGGGTTCTGGGTCGCCTTCTCACCCGCGACCAGGCTCTTGAAGAAGTTGAGGATGAACGGCACCTGGAAGCCCAGCAGCAGGAAGGCGAACATCGACGTCCACCAGTTCAGGCTGCGCAGGTGCTTGATGTACGTGTACTGGAAGGGGTCGTACAGGCGGCGCTGCTGGCCCGAGTAGCCGGCCAGCATCTGGCCGCAGAACACCAGCGTGATGAAGATGACCGAGCCCCAGAAGTGAATCTTGCCCAGCTTCTCGTCCATCATCTTGCCGAACATCTTGGGGAACCAGAAGTAGATCCCGCCGAAGATGGCCAGGAAGGCCGCGGCCGCCATGGTCAGGTGGAAATGACCGACGACGAACATGGTGTCGTGCAGGTAGAGGTCGGTCGACACCGTGCCCAGGAAGATTCCGGTCAGGCCGCCGAGGCCGAACACGAAGATGGTGCCCAGCGCGAACAGCATCGGCGTGGTCAGCCGGATCGACCCCTTCCAGATGGTGTGCAGCCAGTTCAGGAACAGCACCTCGGCGGGCACCGAGATGATGAGCGTGAACAGCATGAAGGTCTTGCCCAGCATCGGGTTCATGCCGGTCACGAACATGTGGTGGCCGTACACGATGGCCGACAGCACGGTGACCGCGATCATCGCGTAGACCGAGCCCTTGTAGAAGTAGGCCGGCTTGCGCGAGAAGAACGACACCAGGTCGACCAGGATGCCCCACGCCGGCAGGATCAGGATGTAGACCTCGGGGTGCCCGAAGATCCAGAACAGGTGCTGGTACAGCAGCGGATCGCCGCCGCCCTGCACGCCGGCCGCGCCGGCGATGAAGAACTGGGTGCCCGCGGTGCGGTCGAGGATGAGCAGGATGGCCGCGGCGCCCAGCACCGGGATGAAGAGCACGTTCAGGATCGAGGTCAGCCACAGGCCCCAGACGGTGCCCGGCATCTTGAACCAGCCCATGCCCGGTGCGCGCAGACGGATGACCGTGGTGATGTAGTTGATGCCGCCCATGATCGACGCCGCGCCGGTCACGAAGATGGCCGCGACGACCAAGGTCTGTCCCAGCCCTGGTGTGCCGACGTTCGTGGATAGCGGTGCGTACGTCGTCCAGCCCGCCCCCGCGGTGCCCAGCTGCACGAAGAACGAGGTCACGATGAGGACCAGCGAGACCACGAAGGTCCAGAACGACAGCGCGTTCAGGAACGGGAACGCCATGTCGCGCGCGCCGATCATCAGCGGGATGCAGAAGTTGCCGAACATGCCGATGAGCAGCGGGGTGATGGCGAAGAAGATCATGATGAGGCCGTGCATGGTGAAGATGCTCTGGTAGTTCGCCGGCGTGACGATGCCGCCCGAACGACGCAGGAAGATCCCCAGCACCGGCACCTTGGTGCCCGGGAAGGCCCACTGCCAGCGGATCATCATGGCCAGCAGGCCGCCGAACAGCAGGAACACCAGGCCCGCCCACATGAACTGCTTGGCGATGACCTTGTGGTCGGTCGACCAGATGTACTTGTAGAAGAACGACGTGGGCGGCGGATGGATGTGCTGCTCGAACGGGTTGTGCCCGTGCGATCCGTGCCCCGACTCGGCGTGTGCGTGCGCTGACATCAGTTGCTCTCTCTCTCGGTCGTGGCCACCGCGGTCGCGCCCGAGGTCGGCGAGCTCAGCGCCGCCGACCCCTTCTTCATCGCGTCGACCTGCTGCTTGTACCAGTCGGGCTCACCGGGGAAGCGCTTCCACTTCCAGCCCCAGTTGCGGGTCGGGCTCTTCTCGTCGTAGGTCGCGGCCGACGACGCCGAGGCCTCCTTCGCCCACAGCGCGAAGGCCTCCGAGTCGAGCAGCTTCAGCGTGCCGCGCATCTTGTAGTGGTTGGTGCCGCAGTGCTGGGTGCAGCCGATCTCGACCACGTCGCCCGACTTGGCGCGCTTGCTGCTGGCCATGAACCAGAAGCGGTTGGTCATGCCCGGGGTGGCGTCCATCTTGATGCGGAAGTTGGGCAGCGAGAACGAGTGGATGACGTCGGTCGACACCAGCTGCATGATGATGGGGCGATCGATCGGGATGACCAGGTCGTTCAGCACCACGATGTCGTCCTTGGTGTTGAACTCCATGTCGGGGCCGGCGTAGCGCGCGTCCCAGGCCCACTGGTGCGCGTTGATCTCGATGCGCACGGCGTCGGGGTGCTTCTCGGCCTTGGGGTAGTTCCAGAACGCCTGCGACAGGTCGCGGGTGGCGTTGACCCACAGGTTGCCGTCGACCACGAAGAAGATGACCGCCGACAGGATCATGCCGACCATGATGGCGTGGCGGCTGTCGCCGTGGTCGTACTCGGCCTTGTGCTTCTCGTTGTGCCGGAACACCGCGAGCAGCATCCAGATCACCATGATGACGAAGAGGATCGTCACGAATACCAGGGTGATCTTGATCAGCCAGTCGACCCGGTGGCCATCCGCCGAGACGTCACGGGGCAGGCCGTAGCCGGTCTCCTGCGGGATGGGACCGGCGGCCATCGCCAGCCCCGGGAACAGCATCCCGAGGGCCAGCGCGATCGTGGCCAGCAGCCATTTCTTGGGGTTCATTCTCATCGCTCTCGATTCTCCGTGGCTCGACGAGCTCAGCGCAGCGTCCGCGGGTCGACCCCGGGAGGCGCCTTCTTGATGATGCGGTGGATGACGTAGACGACTCCGAACGGGAACAGCACCAGCGAGCCGATGAGGTACGGGATCAGGCTCGATCCCGCCGACCGGCCGGCGCACTGCGGGCACGCCTCGGCCAGCCGCGGCGCCAGCAGCAGCGCCAGGGTCGCCAGCAGCGCGAGCCGCCTCACCATATCCGCCTCCAGGTCGCCTCGGCGATGAGCACGAAGGCGTACAGCGCCGGGAACATGAACGGGATGGCCACCGTCAGCTTCATCGACTTGGAGTCGGACTTGAGGTGCATGAAGAACCAGCCGACCAGGAAGGCCTTGGTGACCGCCAGCCCGATCAGCGAGGTCACCAGCCCGAGGCGGCCGATGTGCAGGTAGACCACGCCGACCTCGAGTGCGGTCAGCACGGTCAGGACCAGGAAGATGAGCCCGTATTCTTTGCGAGATGGATGCGCCATGGGTCGCTGTCGCTCTCTACAGGAGGTAGATGAAGGTGAAGACCAGGATCCAGACCAGGTCGACGAAGTGCCAGAACAGGCCGACGAGCTCGATGTCGTTCTCGTTGGTCTTGCCCCGTGCGGTGCGGATCCAGGTGATGATGAGGTACAGCGTCCCGGTGGCGACGTGCAGACCGTGGAACGAGGTGATGAGGTAGAAGGTGCTGGCGTAGGCGGAGTGGCCGAAGGTCAGCCCCTCCTTGGTCAGGCCGGGCGCCCAGATGCCGAAGTACTCGTGGTACTGGCCGGTCAGGAACAGCAGGCCGCCGAGGATGGTCAGGCCCAGCCAGAGCAGGGTGCCCTTGCGGTCCTTGTCGGCCGCGGCGGCGTAGGCCATGACCATGCTGACCGAGGAGCAGATCAGCAGGAACGTCAGCCCGGCCGTGAAGTTGATGCCCAGCTTGGGCTCGGTGGCGTACTTCCAGCCCAGCTCGCCTGCCTTGTGGTGCCAGGTGTGGCTACCACTGCGCAGGATGCCGTAAGCGATCAGCAAGCCGCCGAAAGAGAAGGCGTCCGAGACCAGGAACAGCCACATGGCGATCTTGCCGTTGGTGGCCGTTCCGTACTGGTCGGACGGGGGGGCATGGCCATGGTCGTTCTCGTGGCCATGCGCGGGTGGGTGGTCTGCGTGCTCAGCGGCGACGGAGGCACTCATCGGTGGGCAAACCCTCTGAATCAACAGGAGTGGGGAGGAAAGCGGCGCCAACCTATCATGCTGGTTTTGCGTCCGGCAACACATTTGACGCCTGTCACGGGGCGCTGTAGCTTGCCCCTCGCATGACGCCGGAAGACCGCCACGAAACCCCCGCGACCCCGCCCGCCGCCGAGCTGCCCAGGGGCACCCCCGCGAGCCCCGCCGCAGCGCGGCAGCGGGGCCTCGCCGGCATGATCGGGCGCCTGGTCGGGCGCTGGTACCTGTGGGCGGGTTTCGTGGTCTTCATGATGACGTGGCCCATCGTCCGGGGCGTCACCGCCAAGCTGCCGGACAAGCTGCCGGTGCTCGGGGTGGTGCCCGAGTTCGAGCTGACCGACCAGCACGGCCAGGCCTTCGGGTCGCGCCAGCTGCGCGGGCGGATCTGGGTCGCCAACTTCATCTTCACGCGCTGCCCGACGGTGTGTCCGACCTTCAGCAAGAAGATGTTCCAGATCCAGCACCGCGGTCGCAACCTGGGCGAGGCGCTGCACCTGGTCTCGTTCACCGTCGATCCCGAGTACGACACCCCGGCGGTGCTGGCCGACTATGCCCACGAGTACCGCGCCAGCGCGCGCGCATGGTCGTTCCTGACCGGGCCGTTGCAGACCGTCAAGACCGCGGTCATGGACGGCCTCAAGGTCGCCATGGGCAACGACGATCCCGCCGGCGGCTTCATGCAGATCTTCCACGGCGAGCACTTCGTGCTGGTCGATCGCGACATGCAGATCCGCGGCTACTACCGCGCCACCGAGGCCGACGCCGTCGACAAGGTCCTGCAGGGCGCCGGCCTCCTCGCCAACCGCGGCGAATAGTCCGCCCTACGCCTTGCGCGCCAGGTACGTCCGCAGCGGCTCCTTCTTGCCCTTGACCTTGAGCGGCTCGATGGGATCGAACCCGATCCCTGCCGCGCTCTCGCCGCACGACTTGACCACCGCCTCGGTGCACAGCAGCTCGCCCGCGCTGGCCGCCGAGCACAGCCGCGCGCCGGTGTTCACCACGTCGCCGATCACGGTGTAGTCCATGCGGTCCTCGGCCCCGATGGCGCCATAGACCACCTCGCCATAGCTGACCCCGCCGCCGACCGCGATGTCGGTGCCGGCGCGCGCGGCGCGCACCGCCTCGACCATCTCCAGGCCGGCCTGCACCGCGTGGCGGGCGCCCTCGTCGCCCAGGAACACCGCCATCAGCTCGTCGCCGACGAACTTGTCGATGTCGCCGCCGAAGCGGTGCACCACCTCGGCCTGCGCGGCCAGGATGCGGTTCAGCATCTTGACCACCTCCTCGGGCGCGATCTTCTCGGCATACGAGGTGAAGCCGCGGATGTCGGTGAACAGCACCGCGCAGGCGCGCCGCTCGCCCGACGAGCGGATCGACCGGAACGCCGCGCCGCCATGCGCCGCGGTGCTGGCCGCCTCGGCCGCCGCCGCCGCCCCGCGGGACACGAACTTCTCCAGGTGCAGCTTGGCGCGCAGCCCCTGCACCATCTCGTTGATGCGGGCGCCCAGGCGCGCGACCTCGTCGCCGCCCGCGGTGGCGCCGGTGACCTCGCCGGTCAGATCGCCGCCGCCGATCTTCTCGGCCACGTCGCCGATGCGGCGCACCGGATCGACCACGATCCGCTTCAGCACCAGCCACAGCACCAGGAAGCACAGCACCACGGTGAGGCCCGCGAAGCCGGCCGCGCTGCGCATGGCGTCGCGCTCGGCCCGCTCGGCGCGCGCCGTCGAGGCCCGGATCTCGACCGCGCCGCGCACCGGCAGATCACCGCCATGACAGCGCTGGCACTGCATGTCGTTGAGCAGCGGCTCGACCACCACCAGGTCGCCGCCCTCGCGGCGCAGCGTCGACTTGCGCCCCGCCAGCGCGGCGGCCACCGCGGTGGGCAGCGGGCTCAGCGCCAGCGGCGGGCGGCCCAGGGTGCCCTGCAGCCCGATCTGGACCCGGCGCGCCATGGCCAGGAAGCTCTCGTAGCCCGGGTACGACACCCGCTGCGGCGGCGGCGCGTCGTCGGGCTGCGGCCCGCAGCGCTCGGCGGTGTCGACCACCCAGCCCTCGCGACAGGCCAGCGGCCGCGCCCCGTACAGCGCGCAGTCGCCGTCCTGGTTGAGCGGACACAGGAGCTGCGCCTGCTGGTGCTCGTGCCGCGCCGCCAGGTAGCGCACCCGGTCGCCATCGGCATGGGCCGCCGCGGCGCGCGCCGCGACCTCGCCCACGACCTCCTGCCAGCCCGGCGTGCGCGCCTCGAAGCGGGCCAGCGCCGCCTCGGCCCCGGGCTCCAGCAGCGCCTCGGCCAGCAAGAACGCCTCCGCCTCGTTGACCAGCACGAGCTCGTGACAGCAGGCATTGCAGCCGCGCTTGCAGGCGATCACCCGCCCCAGATCGAGCGCCGCCATGGGCAGCCGCCGCGCCGCGTCGGCGTGGGCGACATAGAGGTCGGCCATCACCGCGCCGGCCTCCTCGGGCCGCAGCCCCTGCGGGTGCACCTTGCGCCCACTGCCGTAGCCAGGATCGGTCGCCAGCTGCTCGACGACGGCATCGATGACTCTGCGGCTGGCCACCGACGCAGGCTACACCCTGTCGTCATCCATCGACAATCGGTCGAGGTGTGGCGCAGGCGCCACGTGCCGCCCTCGCCCGCGACCCCGAACCTCCCGAGATCGTTGCCCGCTGCGCTGGCGCCAAAGTTGCTCAGCACCGGCTCGATGCGCCGCCCAATGTCCGCCCTCGTGCTGACCGCCGCCCTGGCCCTGTCGGGATGTCGCGGTCTCGGCTCCTTCGCGGGCGGGCTGGCCAGTGGCATCGGCAAGGTCGGGGTCGGCATGGCCAGCGGCCTGGCCAAGGCTGCCCCGGCCATCGCCAGCGGGGTCGGCAAGGGGCTGGCCCAGGCGGTCCCGCTGGCCGCGCGCGCCGCCGGCCACGCCACCGTGCGGGTCGCCACCACCATGGCCCGCGCCACCACGGTCGACTACCAGCGCGCCCCCGGCGGGCGGATCTACATCTACGACGATGTCGACGGCGACTATGAAGGCATCGAGTACCAGCCGGTGCCGCAGACGGTGTGGGGCCCGCCGCCGGCCGCGCAGCAGACGGTGTGCTGGTGCGTGTTCAGGCGCTCCAACATCGACGTCAACGGCGATGGCTGGGAGGACGCCAGCTATGATCCGCGCAGCGGCGTCGCCATGTGCCCCGACTTCCCGGTGACGCAGGACGGCCAGCCTTACCTGCCCCCGCCCGGCCCCGATGGCGGTCCGCCGTCCTGCCCGGTCTGGCGCAACGCCGCCTCCCAGCCTGAATCCCCCTGAACCAGCTGCCGGGGCGCCGGTGTATCCTGCCGGCATGCGCTCGCCCTCGCTCGCCCTTCGCAGCTTCCTGCCCGCCCTGACCATTGCCCTCGCGCTGGGAGCCTGCGGCGGCGGCCAGAAGCGCTCCAGCGGTCCGCGCCGCCAGCACGAGGTGGCGCCCTGTCACGAGCCGCTCAAGAACGAGCTCCTGCCCAAGCTGCGCGCGCTGACCCACCTCGAGTGCACCCTCAAGGACGACGCCTCCAACGACTTCTGCAACCTGACCATGTACCCGCCCGACGCCATCGCGTGTCTGGCCGACCTGGTCGACGATCAGACCCTGCTGCCCAAGTCGGCCACCCTGGCGATGATCCCGCACGCCTACAAGGCCGGCGACGCCGCGGTCTTCCTGGCCGTACACCTGCTCGAGGTGCAGCTGCAGGACGTGCTGCCGCCCGAGGTCGAGCAGCGCTTCGGTGACGGCGGCATGGAGGTCTACTTCGAGGTCATGTCGACCGAAGAGGGCCGCGAGGCGGTGCGCCAGGGCATCATGCTGGCGGCCGCGCGCACGCGGCGATAGCCGACTACTTGTCTTCGCGCCGCGCCACCGGCAAAAGCTCGCGCTCGGTGGGCAGGTTGTCGGCGAACTCGTCGGCGCCGACCTCGAGCTCGATCTCGACGCGCGAGCCGGCCAGCGTGGGCGGCCCCAGGCGGATCGCCGCGGCCTCGGCGACGCGGTCACAGTAGCCCACCCAGCCCTCGCAGGCCTGGGTCAGGAAGATCCCGATCCCGGTCGGCTCGCGCTTGCCGACGTCGTCGGGGTCATCGAGGTCGGGCACGGTGTGCACCACCACGCCCTCCAGCGCGAAGATCTCGCCGGTGGCGGCCTCCTCGATGCGCAGGCGCACCTCGGTGCCCAGCGGGCGCGGCGGATCCATCACGATGAAGAGGCCCTCGCGGCTGACGTTCAGCGTGCGCGCCAGCAGGGTGTCGCCGCCGACCCGCAGCTGCAGGTCGAGCCGCACCGGCACACGGGGCCATTTGCGGTTGCCGTCCATGGCGCGGCTAGCCGCTCGCGATCGGCGAGGCCTGCAGATCGCAGACGACGCCATAGTGATCCGACGGCCAGACGTCGCCCGCGGGGCTGCGCAGCCGCGCGGTGAAGCACAGCCGCGCGCTCAGCGGCTTGCCCCGGCCATCCCGGTCGGGCCCGCGCACGAAGACATAGTCGATGCGGCGGCTCTGCTCGTGCGCGACCGCGGCGAAGCCGTTTTCGCGGCAGAAGGTCGCGCCGGGGCCGCCGTCGCCGGCGTACGCGAAGGCGTCACAGAAGTACACGCTGCGCCCGTGCTGCACCGACAGCCCGCGCAGGTAGCGGATCTCGTCGGAGTCGGGCTCGGCGTTGAAGTCACCCAGCAGCACGGGCGGAAAGCCGCTGCCGGTCGGCGCCAGCTCCATGATCCAGGCCGCCAGCGCGCGCACCTGCTCCAGGCGCACATAGCCGTGGTGGAACTTCCAGTTGAGGTGGGTCACGAACACCGGCACCGCGCCGAACGGCGCCTCGACCAGCGCATACAGCGCCGAGCGCGCCTCGCTGGTGCCCGCGTTGGGCAGCTCCAGGGTGCGCGTCTCGCGCACCGGCCAGCGTGACAGCAGCGCGTTGCCGAAGCTGAGCCCGCCGCCGATGTGCCACGCGGTGGCATAGGCGGTGTGATAGCCCAGCCCCTCGGCCAGCTCGCGCGACTGATCGGCCGCCGGGGTACTGGCGTCGGCGACCGCCTGCGCGCTGGCCCCTGCGGGCGCCACGAAGCGCAGCACCTCCTGCAGCCCGCACAGGTCGGGCGCCAGCGCCGCCAGCTCGCGCTTGATGAGGTCGCGGCGTGACTCCCACGGCCCCTGGCGGTTCCAGATGTTGAGCGTGGCGACCCGCAGCTTCATGATCGTCCGCCCGCCGCGTCACACGCGCGCCCTGTGAGCCGCTGTCGCACTGGTTCGATCCCGCTCCCCCGCCGTCATGCTAACCGCGCGCGCGCCGAGCCGTCAACGCCGCTGGCGGCGTGCGAGGCGCCGTCAGCTCCTCGACAGCGACCGACACCTACCTCGGGTGCAACCACGCGATCCCACGACTCCTGCCAGCGCTTGCCAGCCCGCGCCAGGGCGGCACCAAAGCTGCTTTTACCTGGGTACATGTCAGGTCCTCCGAACATGGCCGATCTCGGCTCGACCTCGAGCCTCGCGCTGCCACGCGCTGCCACGCTGGCGCCGGCGCAGCCACCGTCACAGTCGCTGCTCGGCAACCTGCTCGCCCAGGCCGCGCGGCGCCCCGATCTCGCCTTCTCGGTGCTGGCCACGCTGACCGTGCTCGGCCTGATGGCGGCCTACGGGGTGCGCCCCGCGGTGGCCATGGACGCCCTCGGCCAGCCGTTCCAGATCCTGGGCGCCTTCCTGGCCATTGTCGCCATCGTCCGCGCGCCCGCGCTGGTCAAGCGCTGGAGCCCGCTGGCGCGCCGCGCCTACGCCCGCGCGCTGTACCAGGGCGCCATCGACTTCGCGCCCTTCGTGTGGCTGTACATCATCTACCGCAGCCTGCGCCGCATGACCGACGTGCTGTCGATCCGCAGCGTCGAGCCGCTGCTGGTGCGCATCGGCGAGCGCCTGTTCGGCACCGAGCCGACCTTCTGGATCCAGCAGTTCGCGTCGCCCTGGCTGACCGAGGTCATGACCTTCGCCTACGCGCTGATGTTCGTGTACCCGCTGATCATCCTGGTGCTGCTGCACGTGCGCGAGCGGCGCGACCTGTTCCGCGAGGTCGTGCTGGCCCTGCTGGCCATCTTCTTCATCGGCTTTCTGCTCTACATCTTCGTGCCCGCGCAGTCGCCGCGCCTGGTCTACCCGCTGGCCTACGAGCCGCGCCACCTGACCGGCGTGACCGGCTTCTACGCCTTCTCGGAGCGCACCTGGGACGCCATGCAGATGATCACCTACGACGCCTTCCCGTCGCTGCACACCGGGGTGTCGACGCTGTCCCTGCTCTACGCCGGCGCCCTGGGCCCGGTGCTGTGGCCGCGCCGCCCGCGCGCGCTGTTCTTCATCTTCCTGCCCTTCGTGGTCGCGCTGTGGCTGTCCACGCTGTACCTGCGCCAGCACTACGTCATCGACGTCTTCGCCGGCTTCGCCATCTCGTTCGCGGTGGTCTGGCTGTGTCGTCGCGGCTTGCGCGGCCGCGCCCCCGGCCGTAGCCTGGCGGTGTGACCGACCGCGACGACCGCAACCACCTGGCCGCCAGCAAGGCCGCACCCGCGGAGGTCGTCAGCAGCACCGCCGAGGACGCCCACCTGCCCCCCGTCGTCGCCCGCATGGTCATCGAGATCCGCTCCGACGGCAGCCACACCATCGCGCGCGGCGCCGTCGAGGACGTGCAGCAGGGCACCCGGGTCGACCTGAAGGTCGAGGCCGACAGCCCGATCAAGCTGCTCTGGAAGCTGGTGCGGACGGTGGGTCAGACGCCGGCGCTGATGCGCGGCGCGCGGCAGACGGTGCGCGGCCTGCTCGGCGGCCGCAAGAAGCCGTAGCGGAGCCGGAGACCGGAACAGCCTTTGGCGCTGACGCGCCTAGGGCTGCTTCGCCGACACCATGGCGCGGGCATGACGCAGCGCCCGCGCCGTCGCGGTCGCAACGCGCCGGCCGGCCGAACGCTCCAGCGCGGTCAACGCCTGCCCCGCCGCCGCCTTCATGACGTCGGCCTCGGCGCGCAGCCGGGTCCCGGCCGCCACCTCGGCGTCCAGCGCCCAGGACCCGCCCAGCTTGCCCAGCGCCTCGGCGGCCGCCTGGACCTCGGCGTCGCTCAGCGGCCGCGCGCTGGCCGCCGCGGTCAGCTTCTCGATGCTGGCGGGACGCCGGCACTCGCCGACGCCGCGCAGCGCCGCGCCCGCCGCGAACGCGCCCCGCTTGCCCGTCAGCGCGCCGTCCAGCTCGCCCGAGCACAGCCGACCCAGGCCCAGCGCCGCGGTCGCGACGACATGCCCCGGCTGCCCGGCCTTGCTGAAGGCCACCGCCAGCACCGCCTCGGCGCGCGGATCGGCCAGCTTGCCGACCGCGTCGAGCAGCCCGACCTCGATGGCCTGCTGCTCGGCCGCGCTGACCGCGCCCACACCGGGCAGCCCCTCGGTCAGCGCCTCCAGCATCGGCCACAGGCCGCGCTTGCCCAGGCCTGCCAGCTCGGGCGCCAGGTTGGGCTTGCGCCCGCGCGTGGTCATGTACTGCTCGGGCTTGTAGCCACGCACCGCCGCCAGCGCCGCGAAGGCGCCCGGGTCGGCCTTGCGCGCCGCCGCGATGCCGTCCTTCAGCGTGCGCGCCGCCGCCGGCGCCAGATCCGCCGGGGTGGTCACCTGCCCGGCCCCGTCGGCCCACGCCGCACCAGCGACACCCAGACACAGCGCGATGGTCGCGCGCTTCATCATCCACTTGTTCATCACCGTGGTCATGGTCCTGGCCTTCACTTTCCGAGCTCCCACCACTTGATGGTGGACGCGTCACGCAGCGTGTTGGTCCCGCAGTGCACCTCACCCGAGAGACGGTGGTAGTCGTCCCACGCGTCGGCGAAGTGCGGCGTGACGCCCAGGGTCGCATAGCGCGCCACCAGGTCCGCCTTGAAGATGTCCTGGCCATTGATGATGGGGCCGAACGGATCCGGGGGCACGGTGTGCTGCCCGACCACCAGCTGGTTCACGGTGCCCGGGATGTACGCGATGTACAGCGAGATCGAGCCGCCCTGGCCGTCGCCGAACTGCTCGCTCTTGTACAGGAAGGGCACCTCGACGATGTCGTCGTCGGTGAGGCCGACCTCGCGCTTCAGGATCACCAGCGCGTCATCGATCCACTGCTGCGCCTCCTGGTTGGCCTGCATCAGGTCGGCGTCGGCCAGGATGGCGTCGATCGTGATCTGCGCCGGGATCTCGCGGCCGGTGCGGAAGTCGACCCAGTTCTTGCCCTCGAACAGCACCGCGCCGCCGTTGGCCGCGGCCGCAGTCATCAGCATCTGGCGCGCCAGCTTGGGCGAGGCCACGAACAGCTTCCAGCCGCGGGCGTTGCCGTTGGTGCGCACGAAGCTGACCATCTCGTCGACGTGGCCGACCTCCAGCCACTCGGTGTTGATGTTGATGACCGGCTGCACGCGCTGCGCCTCGAGGTAGGCCTTCAGGGTCTGGTCGGGCTTCCTGAACTCACCCTCGCCGGCCAGGATGCGACCCAGCGGGTAGCTCGCCGTGCCCAGCGTGTAGGGCGGCACCACGTCGAGGTTGCCGTGCGAGTCCATGCTGACGTCGTGGGTCTGCGGATCGTCGGTGGCGCGCGGGTGGATGTAGCCGAAGTCGTGGCCGAGCAGCTCGACGCTGGCGAAGTCGGCGGCCGGGCGCGGCTCGGTGGCGGCGCGCAGCACGACGTCCATCACGCGCTGCACCCCGCCGGCGACCGGCATCGAGGTGTAGCCGATGGTCCAGTGATCCTGGGTCCACTGATCGGGCTGGCCGCGCTGGGTGTACTCGGTCTTGAACGAGTCGATGGGGCGCGCCACCGCGCCGCCGGCGACCACGCCCTCGGTGACCTGGGCCTGGAAGCGGCGATGGCCCGGGTCACGCAGATCGGCGAAGTACACCGTGCGCGGCGCCTGCACGTCCGACTGCAGGATGAAGGGGGCCACGCGCATCACCGCGCTGTCCTTGCCCAGCTCGGCGCCGGCGGCGCTGGTGACCACCAGCTCGACGGTGACGTCGCCGTTCCAGGTCGGCAGCGCGAAGCTCTTGGACTCGATGCCGAGCTCGACGCCGGCGCGCAGGTCGGCCGCGGTCAGGGCCAGCCCCTGGGTCGGCACCACCGTGGTGCCCTCGGGGGCGATGCGGAACAGGCGCACGCGCGCCTGCGAGGCGGTGTCGACCTTGAGCACGCCGGTGGCGCCCTCGGGCGCCTTGGCCCAGGGGTGGATCTGCAGGCGGGCCAGGTCGAGCTCGTCGTCGGCCCCGTTGACGACCTCGTCCTCGGAGTCGCGCTTCTTGTCGCCGTCGTCGTCGTCGGCGTTGGCCAGGAAGATGGCGCCCGAGGTGGTGGTGAAGCTGTCGTCGGCCTGCTCCGACGGCGAGGTCGGCTCCAGCACGCCGTTGCGGTTGGCGTCGACCACGATGTCGACCGCAGGTGGATCCTTGGGCCTCTCGACGCCGCCGTCCGTGGTCGGATCCGGTCCGGTGTCATCCCCGCCGCCGCTGCCTCCACACCCCGCCACCACCACTACCAAGGTCAGGAGAGCTCGCTTCATCAATCACCACTCCGCTTCGGGTTACTACTTGTCGCGGTCGCTGGGCCGTAGCCTGTGGACCTTGCCGCCCGGAATGGGCTTCAGATCCGGAACCTCGTCGGTCACCGCGATGACGGCGATGTGCGACAGCGCGAACGCCATCACCGGGGTCTCCCCGGGGGCGTCGGCCACGAACACGAAGCCATCCACCACGTCCGTCACGTAGCCGCCGCCGAGGAAGCCGTCGTCCTCGTGATCGGGGGGCCCGAACACGTTGACCAGCTTGCCGATGAAGAGGTCCAGCCGCGACACGAAGGGGACGATACTCCTCCCCGAAGTGGGGGCAAACAAGAAACGACAGATTGTCTAATAATACTACACCTTTAGCGAACTAGAGTTCGGTAAGGCCCACTGCGAAATAAACATTCACTGCTCCCGACTGCAGGCCATAGCCGACGTCCACGCCGAGCAGCGGCATCACGATCGAGCGCATGTAGATCCGGAAGCCGCCGCCGACGCCGTTGGCGAGCTGGTCGAGCGGCTCGTTGTCGCCGTGCCATTGCACGTAGTTCCGGGTCGCGTCGTCGCCGACCTTCTTCGACTGCTCATACTTGTCGAACCAGGTGATGGCGTTGTCGCTGAAGGCCAGACCGCGGAAGGCGACCGAGCCGGCCTTGAACAGCGGCACCGAGTACTCGACGGTGGCGCGGGCCTGATGATCGCCGCGGAACTGGCGGTTGACGAAGCCGCGCAGATCGACGCCGCCGGCGGTGAACTCCTGCTGGAAGGGCAGGTTCTCGCCCTGGGCGTACTTGGTCTTGATGACCAGGTTGTGCTCGCTGAGGATGCGGCGCGCGATGATGGCGCGCGCGCTGCCGACCCAGTAGTCGAAGTCGCTGCCCAGCGCGGTCAGGCTGTGCTCGTAGGCGAGCTGGAACATGTCGCCGTGGGTGACGCCGTAGTAATTCGCGCGGCGGTCATAGGTCAGCTTGCCCTCGGTCGACACGTCATAGCCGTCGCTGCTGGGCGGCTTGATGGGCTCGCCGGCGACCTGGAAGACCTCGCTGGGGTCGACCCCGGAGTGCAGCTCGGCATCCTCGTAGAAGACCTTGGCGCCGCGCAGGCGGCCGTCCAGCGACAGCCCGCGCATGAAGTTGACGCCGAGGAGGATCCCCCCGTTCAGGTACCACATGGTGGAGTCGCGCACGCCCGACTCGTTGCCGAAGTCTTTGCCGTGGGGGCCGTACTCGGTGACGATCTCGCGCCGGATGAAGACGTCGCCGCGGAAGAAGAAGCGGCTGCCGCCGATGGCGGGGTCGAGCAGGCCGGCGATGAACATGGAGTCGGCGGTGGCGACCTGGCCATAGAGCAGCAGCTTCTTGTTGGCGCCGAACAGGTTGTTCTCGCCGAAGCCGAAGCCGCCGCCCTTGTTGCCGGGCTGCAGGTAGACGGTGGGGGCAATCACCCAGCTGTGCTTGTCCTTGGCGTTGATGA
Source organism: Polyangia bacterium (assembly GCA_044229835.1). Lineage (GTDB taxonomy): Bacteria > Myxococcota_A > Polyangia > Haliangiales > JADYYK01 > JADYYK01. The sequence goes on from JBGASF010000033.1 coordinate 50,361, forward strand.
TGACGCGCACGCCGTCGCCCTCGGGGATGGCCTGCACGTTGACGTCCTTGAACAGCTCGGACGAGATCAGGCGGTTCTCGATGGTGGTCAGGTCAGCGTCGGAGAAGTCGTCGCCGACCGAGATCCCGGCGATGAGGATGACGGTGTCGTCGTTGGTCTTGGTGTTCTCGAGGACGTCGATGGCGTTGATGCGGCGGGCCTGGGCGTGGGCGCTGCTGGCGAAGCACAGGATCCCGGCGGCCAGGGCCAGGGGGATGAGGGTGCCGAGGAAGCCGAGGCCGAGGCCGGTGCGAGGAGGCCGCATCCCGCCATCTTGGCAGGCGGTGTGGGGCGGCACAACGGCCGGAATGCCTGGCGTTCCGCGGCTGTGACACAGATCGCGCAGGGGGGTGTGGGAATGGACTTGACAGGGTCCGGGGTCATGCCGCATAAACCACCGGACTTTCACTCGGGAGGGCCCATTTACTCGGGGATCGTCTAACGGCAGGACGTACGACTCTGACTCGTACTATCTAGGTTCGAATCCTAGTCCCCGAACCACCAGGATCACGCAGGCAGCACTGGCCCCATTGTCTAGCGGTTAGGACGTTGGCCTCTCACGCCGAAAACGCGGGTTCGAATCCCGCTGGGGTCACCAGAGAGGATGAAGGCCCGGAGGAGACTCCGGGCCTTCTGCTTTTCGGGGCGACCAGCGACGATACTTCCGCCATGGACCTGCCCTTCCAGGATCACCCGGACTCGGTGCAGGTGCGGCGCAGCATCGGCGCCGAGCTCGCCCGCATGCAGGCCCTGTTCTCGGCCAGCGTGCGACCGGGTGCGGACAACACGTTCGAGTGGGGCGGCCGCAGGCACTGGGTCGATCAGCAGCGCTGGCTCGTCCTGCAGGCCAGGCACGCGGACCGGTACCCCGGCGCCACCACCTTGCCGCTGGGCGCCGACACCGAGAGCGACCTGGACTTCTACGGTGGGGAGTCGCGCTCGCTGTACGGCGACGACGCCATCGATGTGCTGTCCTGGCTGGTCGCGGGCAGGCTCGAGCCGAACAGCTGGTGGCCCAGCACCACGCAGCTCTTCAACCTGCTCGCGGTGCAGCCGCTGGTGAACCCGGCCTGCGCCCCGCTGTTCTGGGTCGCGTTGAACCAGGTCATGTTCCACGACGCGTCGGGCGATGTCATGGCCATCCTGCGTCCACTGACGTTCGACATGTCGCGCTACCCCGCCTCGCGCAGCGCGGCGCCGCAGGTGCGGGCCGCGCAGGCCGACTACTTCCGCGCCCAGGAGGCCGAGCCGCCGCCCGACTGGGCGAGCCTCGACGACCCGGCCTGGGCCGAGGCCTGCAAGCAGCTGGTGTGGAAGGCGCGCTGCGGCATCGAGTCGCACGTGTTCGACCTGGTCCTCGCGCGCGCCCGCGACCTCCGCCTCGGGCGGGACTAGCTGCTACCCTCGCGAGGTGTCCACCCTCGGCGCAACCGAGCAAGCCATCGTCGGGATCCTGGAGCGCATGATCGACGGTCTCCCGCGGGGATCGCGGGCGTCGTGTTGCGTCTGGAGACAGCCTCCCATCACGGTCGAGTCCCCGAAGCAGGGCGACGACGACCCGGATCCGGACCCGGGCAGCTCGACCGATCAGCTCTGGGACTCGGTCCTCGGCCTTTTCGAGGGGGGTCGGGGCTTCTTCGGACGCGGCGCCGACGGCGGGATGGTCGCTGCCAGGCTGGTCGCCCCCGGGGTCGCGCTGGTCGTGCGGACGCGCAGCGTCTCGGCCATCGGGCTGGCGCGAATGCGGCTGAAGCGAGCCGCCGAGGAGATCGCCAGGCACGTCCTCGAAGGCTGACCACACTACGAGGCCTACCGGCGCACCTTCGCCGAGCACGGGCTGACGCTCGCGCGAGGCCGAGCCGCCGCCTCGCGCGGCTACTTGCAGTAGCCCGAGGTGCCCCACTTCAGCCAGCAGCTGCCATGATCGCAGGGATGGTCGGCGTCGCACTCCGGGACGCAGATCCCGCGCGCATAGGCGGAGCCACAGAAGAGGTCAGCCCCACAGTCGGAGTAATAGGGGGAGCAGAAGCCACCGCGCAGCGCTGGGCCCGTCGGGCGACAGACCAGGATGTCGGGGACGAAAGACGTGGCCATGTAGAAGGGCTCGTGGGGCCGACCGCAGGTGGTGGGCGGCGCGCAGTCCTGGGCGAACGGCCGACACACCGGCCGGCATACGCCGATGCCACCGATCCAGGCGGCGCAGCGCACCCGCGGGTTGCCCGCGCAGTCGGCGTCGCTGCGGCAGTAGCGGCGGCAGTATGCGGCCCGGTTCGAGGCCGAGCCGTCCTCGGCGACGCAGGCCGCGCCCGGCTCACACTCGTCCGTGGACGCGATGGCGTCGCATGACGCGCCCTCGTCCTTGCTGCTGGTGACCGGGACGCAGCTCCGCGCGGTGTAGCCGACGTCGCACTTCGAGCCAGGGCCACAGTCCTGTGCCAGAGGGTCGCACGACGGCCCGGCGTCCACCGTGCCGGCATCGGGAGGGCGCCCGCAGTGCATGTCCCTGGTCTCCCACCCTGCACCGCCGCAGCTCACGCAAGACAGTCCGATCCCGATTTCCTTGCAGCTGAGCGCGCGGTCCGGGCACACCGTGCTCCCGGTCGGCTCCGCACCGCACGGCGAGTAGTCCTGCGCGAGGCCGCCGTCGGCGCGCGCGCCATCGCCCTCGCCGCAGCCGCCAACCATGACGATGAGGGCGAAGAGCCCAAGGCCAGCGAGCCAGCGCTCCACCAGCTGATGGTACCTCAGCGGTGGAGGCGAATCGCCTCGGTGGGCGCCAGCTGCGCGGTTCAGGCCTCGGGCTCGTCGCCGAAGAGCAGCCCCACGCGCAGCTCCGTCGCCTCGAACGGTTCGGCGTGAACCACATCCGAGCGGCCGGCCGTGACGACGACCAGGTAGCCATGCTCCTGCCAGCGCTGGACAGTGAGCGTCTCCCGTTCGGGATCGATCACCCAGTAGTGCGGGACTCCGCAGCGATGCAGCGTCCGATGCTTGCTCACCAGATCACGGGCGGCAGTGGAGGGCGACAGGATCTCGCACACCCAGTCAGGTCGAGTGCGGATTGGTCGGCCCGTGGGACGCTCAGGGACGCGTTCGCGCCGCCAGCCAACCAGGTCGGGGACGTAGACCTCATGCGTCTCCAGCTCGATCTCGATCTCCGTGCCCAGCCACCAACCACCCGGGCCCGGTCCGCCGGCGCGGCGCCGAAACGGCGCCAGCAATCCAACCAGCACGCCCTGCGCGTCGCCGTGCTCGAAGCTGGGACTCGCCTTGTCGACGACCTCCCCGGCGACCACCTCGGCGCGGGTGCCCGGCGGCAGGGCGGCCAGGTCCACCGCAGTGGCATGGCCCAGAACCGCCATCGCCTTCGACATGCCCCGAGCATACCGCTATCCAGCCCTTCTCGCCGCCCCGGCGGCACGCGGAGCCACCAAGGATAGGAGCATGAGCGGGACGGCCGGCTCGCGCCGCCCCCAATGCGCGGCGCACGGGGGCTACCAGAAGCGACGGTGGAGGCGCGGGAAGTGCTGCTTCATGAAGGGCTCATCGTCGTCGATGCTGCGCACGGGGAGGTCGGGCGGCAGCTTGGCGAGGCTCGGGGTGCGCGGCGGCAGGTCGGGGTCGCCGGGGTGGGCCGGGAAGGCAAGCCCGAGCAGCTCCTCTTGCTCGAAGCCGCCGACGAAGGCGGACTCCGGCAGCGCCGCGAGCGAGTCGGGGTCGCGCAGCGCGGCGGCGTAGACGGCGCGGCCCTGCGCGATGAGCCATGGGATGGCGTAGTCGAAGCAGTCGTCGGAGCAGCCACCCTGGATGACGTAGAACGCGAAGTGCAGGCCGCGGCGATCGGCGAGGCTGTAGTGGGCGCGGAACCAGGCGCGGAAGTCGGTGTCGCGGGGCCCCAGCGAGGCCTCCAGCGCGCGCCGGAAGCAGCTCCAGTCGACCTCGCACGCGCTGCGCGCGAGGTCGATGCTGGCCCAGAAGCCGGCCTCGTCCATGGTGGCGGGGAGCTCGAGCTGGAGCGCGGTCGGTGCGGCGTCGGGTGTGGGTGGTGGCGGTGCGGCGTCGATGGCAGGGGCTGGCGGGGCCGGCGTGCGCGCGGCGTCGGGGCGCCTACGCTCGCGCGAGCACGCCGCGAACACCGCCAGCACCAGGAGCCCGAGCCTCGCCGAGCGCACGACGGCATCCTAGCGCGGCGCCGGCGTGGAGGCGGCTAGATCCCGGTGCCGGCGAGGGCGGCGGTGCTGGTGCCGCCGGGCAGGCCGCTCACGGTCAGCGTGGCGCTGCGCGGGCCAGGGCTGGTCGGCCGGAAGCTCACGGTGACCGTGCAGGTGGCGCCGGCGGCCAGCGTCGCGCCCACGCAGCTGTCGCTGAAGATGGGGAAGTTGGCGGCGTCGCTGACCGCGCTGGTGATGAGGCCGCTGGGCAGGCTGCCGACGTTGCTGACCACGAAGGTGTAGCCCATGCTGCTGCCGACCGAGACGGCGCCGTAGTCGTGGGCGGTGGCGCTGATGACGAGCTGCGCGGGCGCGGTGCCGAAGCCGGTCAGGGCCGCCGCGGTGGTGCCGCCGGGGCTGGCGCTGACGGTGAGGGTGGCGCTGTGCGCGCCCGCGCTGGTCGGCGCGAAGGCGACCGTGATGGTGCAGGTGGCGCCGGCGGCCAGGGTCAGGCCGCTGCAGCTGTCGCTCAGCAGGGGGAAGTCAGCGGCGTCGCTGACGGCTGCGCTCAGCATGCCGCTGGCCAGGGTGCCGGTGTTGCTGACCACGAAGGTGTAGCTCATGTTGTCGCCGACGAAGACGGCGCCGTAGTCGTGCGTGGTGGCGCTGATGACGAGCTGCGCGGGCACCACGCCGACGCCGGCCAGGGTCGCGGCGACGGTGCCGCCGGGGCTGGCGCTCACGGTGAGCGTGGCGCTGCGCGCGCCCGCGTCAGTGGGCGCGAAGGCCACCGCGATGGTGCAGCTGGCGCCCGCCGCCAGCACGGTGCCCGTGCAGCTGTCGCTGAACACCGGGAAGCGGGCGGCGTCGCTGATCCCGCGGGTCAGCATGCCACTGGGCGCGCCGCCGCCGTTGCTGACGGTGAAGGACGCCACCACGGAGCTGCCCACCGCGACGTTGCCATAGCTGTAGCTGGCCGGCGTGATGGCCAGAGCCGCAGCGCCCAGCCCGGTGCCCGACAGGATCGCCGCCGCGCTGCCCGAGCCGCTGGCCGACGCGGTCAGCGTGGCGCTGCGCACGCCCGCCGCGGTGGGCGCGAAGCGCACCACCACGCTGCAGGTGGCGCCGGCCGCGAGGCGCGCGCCTGCGCACGCGTTGCTCACGATGACGAAGTGGCTGGCGCCGCTGCCCGACAGGCTGACGCTGAGCGGCTGCGTGCGCGACAGGCCGCGGTTGCGCACGGTGAGGCCGAGGTTGGTGCTGCTGGCACCGACCAGGATCGAGCCGAAGCTGTAGCTGGTCGGCGAGATCGTGAGCGACCCCGCGAGCGCCTCTTGCTCGAGCTCGCCGACGTCGTCCTCGGCCTCGCCCTGCCCTGGCTCCTGGGCACAGCCCGCCAGCATCATCGACAGAACCACCGCGTATCCAGCGCTCGACAGCTTGCTCATCGTTGCCTCCCGCGGCGCGCTACTGCAGGGCGTGCGCCAGCGCAGGGCGCAGGCAAGCTCGCGAATTTTGCCAGCGCTGACGGCGCGGGTGGAACGTGATCACTGTCCCACGGGACGTCTCGGCGTCGCCTCCAGCTCCTGGACCATCCCTGGACCAGACCGTCATGGCGCTGGTCCAGCCGGCGCGCTCGTCGCGTGTGGCGCTCGAAAACAGCGAAGGCTTGGCCGCGAGCGGCAACTACTGGGCATGAGAATGATGCGGGTGGCTCTCGCGGTGCTGGCGGCGACGGCGGCAGGGTGCGACGGACCAACCAGCGCACCTGCGCCACCTGCCACGCCGAGGACGCCGGCTGGAGCGTGACGCCCAGCGCGCTGCAGGTGCGCTTCGACGCCAGCGCCGGCACCGACCCGATCTTCCGCGCGGTCGACGCCGCCAACTCGCCGCGCGCCGATGTGTCGACCGTCGAGGCCAGGCGGCAGGCCTACAGCGTGCTGCTGGAGCGAGGCCTCATCCGGGTCGGGCAGGCCGTCCCGGCCGGCGCCGAGTTCACCTTGACGGCGATCGCGGATCCCCACGGCTTCGCCAGCGCGGCCGAGCTGTCGCTGTTCCGGCGGCCGCTGCCGGCGACCAACCTGCGCTTCCTGACCCAGATCATGTGGGACGGGCGCGAGCAGACGCTGGAGACCCAGGCCACGCACGCCACCCTCGGCCACGCCCAGGCCAGGGCTTCGACGACGTCGCCGGCGACCTGGCCAGCGCCGGCGCGCGCGGCGGGCCGCAGGCGCTGGTCACGCAGGACTTCGTGGTGGGCGGCAACGACTCGCAGGCGGCGGGCTTCGACCCCAGGTGTTCACGCTGTTCGCGGCCTGGGCCAGCGCCGACACGTCGACCGCGCAAGGGCGCCGCCGCGCGGCCATCGCCCGGGGCGAGCAGCTGGTCGCGACCCGGACCTTCACCATCCGTGGCGTGGCCGGCCTGCCCGATCAGCGCGGCACCTGCTCGACCTGTCACGACACGCCCAACGTGGGCAGCCACTCGCGCGCGCTCGCGCTCGACCTCGGCGTCAGCGATGCCAGCCGCCGACCGTCGGGCTGCCCCTGTACACGCTGACCAGCCGGAGCACCGGTGCGGTGCGCAGGACGACCGACCCCGGGCTGGCGCTGAGCACCGGCAAGTGGGCCGACATCGGCCGCTTCAAGGTGCCCGCGCTGCGCGGCCTGGCGGCGCGCCCGCCCTACTTTCACAACGGCCTGGCCGACGACCTCGGCGACGTGGTGCGCTTCTACCGGCGCCGCTTCGACGTGCGGCTGTCCGACCGCGACGAGGACGACCTGGTCGCGTTCCTGTCCGTGCTGTAAGGGTGACGCGGCCGCTGCGAGCGAGGACTACTCGCCACTGCCCGTTGCAGCCTCGCCCTTGCCAGTGCTGCTGGCGGCGCGGGCCTCGGCCCAGGCGATGGCGTGGGCGAGCTGCTGATGCAGGTGGCGCGCGAAGGCGATACCGAGGGCCAGGTGGGCACGGGGCACCACGCGGCCGTCGGGCAGCGAGGTGCCGACGTTGAGGTGAATCGTGAAGGCCGTCGGCACCACCTGGACGGCGTCGATCGGCATCGACGGCACCTCGATGGTGACGCGCTCCGGGCCGGGGACTGGCTGGGCGCCATTGCTGGACGGATCCTTCATCGCGGCCTCCTGGTCACGGGATGCTCATGCCGGCGTCGAGCAGCGGGGTGTCGATGCCCGGGCCCGCGGCGGCCTCCTCGGTCGGTGCCGGCGGCGCGGGGCCGCCCTCGAACGCCTCCGGCGGCAGGCCGGCGCTGGCCCCGCTGGCGCCATCCATGTTGCGCAGGTCGCTGAGGAAGAACTGCTGGTACTCCGGCTTGATCTCGGCCAGGCGCTGGCGCTCGGCCTCGGTCAGCGGGCGGTAGCTCGGGCTCGGCATGGGGAAGTCCATGAACTCGAACTTGGTCGAGATGGGCTGCTCGATGCCCTGCCCGGTGGCGAGGTCGATGAGGATGGGGATGCCGATGGTCGCGGTCGCCAGATCGAACGACGCCAGCTCCCAGGTCGCGATGTCGCCCGAGAAGATCAGCGCGGTGTAGCTCAGCTTGACACCGCCCGACGCCTTCACGGTGGCGCCGAGATCGATGTTCATGCCGATGCTGCCCGACACCGCGCCGTCGGGCGTGACCACGCCGCCGCCCGACAAGCTGACGCTGGAGGATGCCTCGGCGGCGAGTTGCAGGTAGCCCTCCAGGGCCAGGTTGGCGAACGGCGCGCCCAGGTAGGCGCCCGCGGACAGCGAGCCCGCGGCCTCGAAGCTCAGCTTGCCGGCGCCGCCCGCCGACAGCGACAGCGCCTTCTTGCCGGGCGCGACCTCGAACTGCTTGGACTGCAGGAAGCCGCTCAGCGAGGCGAAGATCCCGCCCTTGACGCTGGCGCTGGCGGTGAAGCCCAGCGGGCCGAGCACGTTGACCGAGTAGGTCTTCTTGTACTCGAAGCCCTCGTTGCTGGGATAGCCGACCTTGCCGGTCTCGAGCTCGGCGCGCGCGCCATCCTCGAAGCTGAGCTTGAAGGGCTTGCCGAGGACGTTGAAGGCGAGGCTCTTGCCGACCCAGCCTGGTGTCACCGCGTCGTCCGCGGGGGCGGCCGCGGGCGTGGGGGCGGCGCCGCCATCGGGCGGTGCGCGCAGCACGCGTCGCGCCAGCCCGTGCCCGCGCGTGACCTGGGCCGGCGCGCCCGCCACCATGGCCTGGGCCGCGCCGTCGGCCTCCCGCTCCTGGGCATCGCCGGGCGCACTGACCTCGAGCTGGTAGGCGGGCGCGGCCTCGGCGGCGCCGCTGCCAGCCTGCTGCGCGGTGTGCGCGACCTCGTGCGCCAGCAGCGCCTCGCCGGCGGGGCTGTCGGGGGCGTACTGGCCCTGGCCGAAATGGATGTCCTGGCCGAGCGTGTAGGCGCGCGCCGCGACCGAGGCGGCGGCGACCTCGGAGTCGTGGCCGCGATGCACGCGCACCGCGCCGAGATCGACCCCGAGCGAGCGCTCGAACTTGCGGCGCTGGGCTGCGGGCAACGGGGCACCGGCCGAGGCGCTGGCACGCTGCAGCAGCTCGGCGTCGAGCCTGGGCGCCGCGGCCCGCGTCATGCCGTCGGTCAGCGCCCGCCGCCCGGGCGCGCGCGGTTCGGGGCTGCTGGCCTCGTCGTCGCTGTCGTGCCGGCGCCGGTCGGCGTCGAAGCGCTGCCCGTGCCCGTGCTGGTAGCCCATGTCCGCCCCCGTCCTGGTTCGCCCGATCGTACGGTCGCGAATTCGGCCGCCCTCCCTTTGTCGCGCGCCCGGTGGTCGCGCGCTTGATGGTGATCAAGTGCGCCTGTGCCCTAGGCCATCAGGCGCCCGATCCCCTCGGCGGCACGGGTCGCCATCGCCATGATGGTCAGCTGCGGGTTGACGCCGGGCGGACCGGGCACCGTGCTGCCGTCGACGATGAACAGGCCGGGCAGCTCGTGGGCCTGGTGGTCGAGGTCGACCACGCTGCGCGCCGGATCGCGCCCCATGCGGCAGGTGCCCAGCGGATGGAAGCTGGTCAGGCGGAGATCACCGGCGCCCACGCGCAGGGCGCGCAGGGCGTCGATGCCCTGGCGGCCGCTCAGGCGCGGCAGCCGCGCCAGCAAGGGGTAGATCTCGCGCGCGCCGGCGGCGTGGAAGATCTCGGCGATGCGCACCATGCCGGCGTGCAGGCGGGCGACGTCGGTCGGCTGCAGCCAGTAGCTGATGGTGGGCCGGCCGCCGAGCAGGCGCACCCGGCCGCGGGTCTCGTCCTGGATCATGACGCCGAAGCTGGCGATCTGATCGTAGGCGTCCATGACGTCCATCAGGGCGCGCCCGGTGAGGGCGAACATGTTGGCGGCGATGCTGATGGGGGCGTTGGCGCCCAGCAGCAAGATCCCCTGGTGCTGGAACTGGTCGCAGCCCTGGCCCTGCTGGATGGCGTTGTAGCTGCTCAAGCGCTCGTCGAAGCGCGCCGACACCGCGGTGCCCGGGTGCAGCGACAGGTTGCGCCCGACCTGGCCGCTGCGGTTGCACAGCCCCTGCTCGAGCAGCAGCGCCGGCGTCGGCACCGCGCCGCCGGCCAGCACCACCGCGCGCGCACGCACCTCGACCAGCTTGCCGTCCTGGGCCCGGGCCTCCACGCCGACCGCGCGTCCGCCCTCGATGAGGATCAGCGTGGCGCGCAGCCCGGTGACCATGAGGGCGCCGCGACCGAGCGCCGCGGGCAGGTACGACACGTCCATGCTGCGGCGCGCCTCGCTGGGGCAACCGAAGTCGCACACGCCCTGGGCGTCGCACGCGGGCGCGTTGCGGCGCAGCGCGAAGTGGTGCCAGCCCAGGCGCTCACAGCCGCGCGCGACCACGCGCGCCGCGCCCCCCAGCAGGCGCTCGGGCGCCGGGGCGACCTCCAGCGTCTGCTCGACACGCTCGAAGTGGCGCTGCATCTGGGCCGGCGCCAGGGCGTCCGAGCCCAGGGTCTCGCACCAGCGCTCGAGCACCCGGTCCGGGGTGCGGAAGCAGGTCCCGGTGTTGATGGCGGTCGAGCCCCCGACCAGACGCCCCATCAGGACCGGCATCACGGTGTTGCCCAGCGAGACCACACCGGCCTTGTCGCGATAGAACTTGCGGTGCGCCTCCACCGCGCTGCCGCGGAAGGCGTCGCGGCGGTGGTGCTCGCCCTCCTCCACGAAGAGCACCGCCAGCCCCTGCTCGGCCAGCTCCTTGCCGACCACCGCGCCACCCGCGCCGGTGCCGAACACCTTGGTGGCCGTGGGGTTCACCTCGTTGAGGCTGAGCGCCGGTAGCACGTGCCAGAAGCCGAAGCACAGCGAGGCCAGCACGCTGCCGCGCAGCACGCCCCAGCGGTGGGGGACCGCCGCCGGCACGCTTCCGCCCGTGCTCGATGACGACGCGGAACTCGGACTGTCCTCCTCCACGGGCGGACCGCCGCCGCCGCCGCTTTCGAGTGCGGCGTCGTGCGATCGCTCCGGATGGTCATGGCTTGCTGGAGTGCTCATCGTCGGCGGGTTCCGT
>JBGASF010000340.1:0-1045 GCA_044229835.1 Polyangia bacterium
CTCGTACCGCTGGTTGGGCGAGAGGATGCTCACGATCAGATCCTGGGTGCCGCTCGAGTTCGCCAGGCCCAGCCGGATCGGCAGGTTGAACTCGTCGGCGTCGTAGTGGAACCGCAGCGGCGACAGGTTGGCGCGGCCGTCGCCGTCGAAGCTGACCTTCTTGGGGTCGACCTTGGCGACGAAGAACTTCATCCCGCTCTCGACGTACGGCCGCAGGAACGGCTCGGCGCCGGCGGGGATCTGGTAGTGCTCCTGGTGCAGCCAGGTCTCGAGGCCGGTCGAGTCCTTGGCCGACAGGATCAGGATCTGGTACTCGCCGACCTCGAACTTCGCCTCGATCGTCACGCCCAGATCGTCGGCCTTGTCCTCCATCGGCGCGGACCGGCCGCCGCCACCCGCCATCTTCATCGGCCGGCGGCGATCGTAGTCGTCCCAGTCGCGGCCGCACGGGTCCTGCTCCCAGTACTCGACCAGCCGCGGCGAGCCCATCTGATCGACGTGGGCGAAGACCTCCTTGGGCAGCGTCTTCACGTCCTCCTTCTGCAGCACCGTCGGCACCGGGATCACCAGCGCGAACGCCTCGGGCGGGCCCTTGTAGTTGTTCTGCATCGACAGGACGGTGCGCGTCCCCGACCGCATCAGCACCACCTGCGTCGCGTCGTTGAACATCTCGCTGCCGGCGCCGTTGATGTAGAACCCACAGAACGCGTGGGCCGCGGTGGGGGCAGCGAGGGCCACCGCGAGGGTGGTGGCGGCGAGGATCAGACGGCGCATGGGGGCTCCTGGCGGTGAGGGCGACGACGACGACGGACGATCGTAGCGAAGGCGGCCACGCCCAGGCCCAGGCTGGCCAGCGAATCGGGGGTGGTGCTGGCGCAGCCGCAGCCGCCCTTGGTCTTGGCGGGCGGCGGGGGCGGCGTAGGAGCTTGTGACGATCCAGGCGCGGTTCCGGTCTGATCGGGCGCGGCCGCGCTCGCCACCCCCGCCTTGACGTCGATCTCCGGCACGTCCTGCCGCACCAGCTCGGGCAGCTTCGCCAGCCCCC
>JBGASF010000341.1:0-1043 GCA_044229835.1 Polyangia bacterium
GCTCGTGACCGACAGTTCTACCCTGCGCGCTGCGCACCGGGCCGCGGCTGACGCGGGCCGACGCGCGGCCGAGGCCGCCGTCGGGTTCGATGCGCTCGTAGATCGCCATCGACTCCGCGTGCGCCGCGCTGGCCTTCGCGAAGTCGCCGGCGGCGGCGAACAGCACGCCGAGCTGGCTCAACGACTCCGCGAGCGGCGCGGGGTCGGCGTCGGGGAGCGCGCGCCGCAGCTCGACCGCGTGCTCGAGCGGGAGGAACTTGCCGAGGGCGAGCCCGCGCCGGCAGAGCTGCACCAGCTCCTCGCCGACGATGTACTCCATCGCGATGTACGGCACCCCGTCGGTCTCGCCGTGGTCGAGCACCTGGACCACGTTCGGCGAGCGCAGCTGCGCGGCGGAGCGCGCCTCGAGCGCGAACCGCCGGCGCGCGCTCTCGTCGAGCCCGCCCAGCAGGAACTTCACCGCGCAGGGCGTCGCCAGGCGCTCGTCGTGCGCGACCCACACCTCGCCCATGCCACCTTTGCCCAGCGGGCGAAGCAGGCGAAAGCGCGACGCGACGACGACCCCCGGCTCGATGACCGCGACACCATCGTGATCTTCGAGGCCGACATCCCCAAGTTCTCGTTCAACCCGAAGGGCCAGTTGGTCCTCACCCTCAACGTGGTCGACGCGGACAAGTACCTGGCCATGCCGATCACCGACATCCAGGGCTGCACGTTCCAGACCGTCACCCGGCTCCTGTGCTCGTCCGACGACCCGATCGCCCAGCACGGCATCCCGCGCAAGGCCCTGCTGCAGCTCGATCTGGCCCACGCCCTCGACGGCACCGACGTGGCCGCCACGGTCACGCCGCTGCCCTTGCCGGATGGCCACATCACACCTGATGCCGCGGCCGAGCGCATCAGCGCCGAGCGCGCACGCAGCGCCGCCGAAGACGATGCCGGCTCGCAGGCCTCTCGCGCAGCTCGCGACTCAGAAAAATCTGAAAAGCGAGCCAGAACCGACTCTGAGGCCGCAGCACTCGCTGCCGCCGCATACCAGTACC
>JBGASF010000342.1:0-381 GCA_044229835.1 Polyangia bacterium
GAGCGCGATGAGGTGAGCGTCGCGCCCATGTTCACGCGTTACATCGGCATCGACTACTCGGGCGCCGAAGCGCCGGTGTCGCGACTGCGCGCCCTGCAGGTCTACGAATCGGACGGTAACAGCGAGGCGCGCGCGGTGCCGCCGTTCGACAACGGCGCGCGCAACTGGTGTCGCAAGGAAGTGGCGCGCTTCATGCGCGAGGCCAAGGCCGCGGTGAAGATCACCAGCGAGCACGTGGCCAAGGTGATCGAGGTCGGGCGGCTGGACGGCGGCGCGCCCTACATCGTGATGGAGCTGCTCGACGGCTGCGATCTGTCGGACGAGCTGGCCAAGGGCCCGCTGCCGGTGGCCGCCGCGCTCGACTATGTGCTGCAGGCCTGC
>JBGASF010000342.1:391-1039 GCA_044229835.1 Polyangia bacterium
GAGCTCGGCATCGTGCACCGCGATCTGAAGCCAGCGAACCTGTTCCTCACGCGCCACGCCGACGGCTCGCCGATGGTGAAGGTGCTCGACTTCGGCATCTCGAGCATGGGCAGCGCGGCCACGGCCGAGCACGGCTTGACCCGCACCGGCGCCATCATGGGCTCGCCGTTCTACATGTCGCCCGAGCAGGCCAGGTCGGCGCGCTCGGCGGACGCGCGCAGCGACATCTGGTCCCTGGGCGCGGTGCTCTACGAGCTGATGGCGGGCCGGCCGCCGTTCTCGGGCGAGACCATGGGCGAGCTGGTGGCGGCGATCTTGACCGAGGAGCCCGCGCCGCTCGGCAGCCTGCGCGGCGAGGTGCCGAAAGAGCTGGAGACCGTGGTGCACCGCTGCCTTCACAAAGATCCGAACGCGCGCTTCTCGAGCGTGGGCGAGCTGGCGCAGGCCCTGAACATGCTGCTGTTCGAGGACGTGACGCGCCGTGTGCCGATGGCGGCCGCCTACGTCGGCGACTCGGTGCGCAGCCACCGCAAGCTGGTGTTCGATCACGGCGCGCTGCGCACGGTCGCGACGCCCTGCGGCGCGCTGCCGGCCGGCGAGCGCGCGTTCCGGCGCTTCCTCGAGCCGCTCGGCTTTCAGTGCCGCGGC
>JBGASF010000343.1:0-1035 GCA_044229835.1 Polyangia bacterium
GTCGGGTGGTCGATCGATCACTCGCAGGTCGGCCCGGGCTACGCGGTGCCGACGCTGGCGGGCGAGCGGGTGGTGACGCTGGCGACGGCACACGGCTGCTTGCTCGAGACGACTTACACCGGGAAGTGTGCCGCGGCGCTGCAGGCCGATCTGGCGGCGGGGCAGGTCGGGCCGGTGTTGCTGTGGAACACGCACGCGGGGACCGATCTGGCCGCGCTGGCGCGGCCGGGCTGGGAGTCGCGTCTGCCGAGGCGCTTGCAGCGGCTGCTCGGGTGAGTTCCGCGGATCAGAGCTGGATCCCGAGGGCGAAGCCGGGCCAGAAGCGGGCGCTGAGGGTGTCGTCGATCGTGGCGCGGGCACGGGCACGGGCACGGGCACGTTGGCGCAGGGGACGCGAAATGCAAAACGCCCCGCGGTTTCCCGCGGGGCGCTTCGCTAGACGCTTTCGCGTCCCTTTCGCTGGCTAGCTCACTTCGCTTCGGCGAGCGCGAGCTCGATCACCTTGCGGAACTTCCCGTACGGCTGCGCGCCGTTCACGAAGTAGCCGTTGACCACGAACGCCGGCGTTCCGCCGATGCCCGCGTCGTCCGCGGCCTTCGCGTCCGCATCCACTTCGGCCTTGTGCGAGTGGTTGTCGAGCGAGGCCTTGAACTTCGCCATGTCGAGGCCGAGCTCGCCGGCGATCTTCTCGAGGTTCTCACGCTTCAGCCCGTCCTGCTGCCCTTGGGCCGCGAAGAGCTTGTCGTGGAACTTCCAGAAGCCGTCGTTGCCCTTCTGCTTGAAGGCTTCGCGTGCAGCTTCGGACGCGAGCGGCGCGTCGGCGTGCATCGGGAGCGGCTTGTCGCGCCAGACGAACTTCACCTTGTCGCCGTAGTTCTTCATCACTTCCGCGACCGTCGGCTCGACGCGCGAGCAGAACGGGCACTGGAAGTCGGAGAACTCTTGGATCACGACCTTCGCCTTCTCCGGGCCCTTGTGGGGGGAGTTCGGCGGCGGCGGGGCGACGGTCTTCTTCTCCGGCTCGGGGGCGGCTTT
>JBGASF010000344.1:0-1030 GCA_044229835.1 Polyangia bacterium
GACATGACCACTCCGGGCGGGGTCGAGGACGACCCGGTCGATCCCGCCCGCGGGTCCTCCATCTGGCCCCACGTCGAGGAGCGGGTGGCCGACCTGATCGGCGAGCACCGGTCGACCATCGTGTTCGCCAACTCCCGGCGCCTGGCCGAGCGGCTGACCGCACGCCTGAACGAGATCGCCGCGGAGCGCTCCGGGCTGGACCCGCCCGAACCGAGCATCCCGGCCCAGGTACTCGCCCAGTCCGGGACCGCCAGCCCGGACCGCGGCCCGATCCTCGCCAAGGCCCATCACGGCTCGGTATCGAAGGAGCAGCGGGCCCTGATCGAGGACGACCTCAAGGCCGGGCGGCTGCCTGCCGTAGTAGCCACCAGCAGCCTGGAACTCGGGATCGACATGGGCGCCGTCGATCTGGTCGTGCAGATCGAGTCGCCCGGCGGAGTCGCGCGCGGGTTGCAGCGTGTCGGGCGCGCCGGCCACGCGGTGGGGCGCCGCTCGGAGGGGCGCATCTTCCCCAAGTTTCGCGGCGACCTGCTGGAGGCGGCGGTGGTCGCGCGCGGCATGCTCGACGGCGACGTCGAGCCCATCCGGGTGCCCGACAGCCCGCTCGACGTGCTGGCGCAGCAGCTGGTGGCGAGCTGCGCGGTGGAGGAATGCACGCTCGAGGGGTTGTGGGCGCTGGCCCGGCGGGCGGGGCCCTATGTGCAATTGGCGCAGCCGGCCTTCGAGCAATTGCTGACGATGCTGGGGGAGGGGACGGCGACCCGGCGCGGGCGCCAGGGGGCGATGATCCACCTCGACCGTAGCCACAAGCTGGCGCTGGAATTCGGCGCGCTGTTCGACGAACTCGAGGCGGCGCGGAAGGCGCGCGAGACGGTGCGGCGTAAGGGCGCGCTGGACTCGGCGAGCTTGCCGGGCAAGCTGGCGGACTGCCAGGCGCGTGAGCCGGAGCGGGCTGAGATCTACATCGTCGAGGGTGACTCCGCCGGTGGGTCGGCCAAGCAGGGGCGCGACCGCGTGACCCAGGCCGTGC
>JBGASF010000345.1:0-1024 GCA_044229835.1 Polyangia bacterium
AATTCACCGGCGTCCACTTCGGGTTGTTGAGGCAGCTCGCCGCCTCTTTCTTGCACACCGCGCTGCAACCATCGTTGGCGTTGACGTTGCCGTCGTCGCACTCCTCGACGCCGGCCTGGACCTTGCCGTCGCCGCACTTGGCCGCCACACAGGTCGCCAGGCAGGCATCGGTGTCGACCATGTTGCCGTCGTCGCAGGCCTCCACCCCGGCCTGGACCTTGCCGTCGCCGCACTTGGCCGCCACGCAGGTCGGTAGGCACATGTCCGTGTCGACCATGTTGCCGTCGTCGCAGGCCTCACCCGCCGCCATGTTGAGCAGGCCGTCGCCGCACATGACGGCGCTGCAGTCCTTGTCGCAGGTCTTGGTCTCGAGCTTGTCGTCGCAGGTCTCGACGCCCTCCTGAATGAAGCCGTCGCCGCACTTGGCCTTGATACACATGGAGGTGCAGGCGTCGGTGTCGACCACGTTGCCGTCGTCGCACTCTTCCATGCCGGAGAGGATGCCGTCGCCGCAGCCGGGCATGGCGCAGGCGTTGGTGCAGGCGTCGTCGTCGACCTGGTTGCCGTCGTCGCAGGCCTCGACGCCGTCCTCGACGATGCCGTCACCGCAGGCGGCGAGGGTGCAGTCGGGGAGGCAGGCGTCGGTCTCGACGTCGTTGCCGTCGTCGCAATCCTCGCCCGCGTCGACGTTGCCGTCGCCGCAGATGGGGGCGGCGCCGGTGCTGGAGTCGGCGCTGCTGGTGCTTGAATCCACGTTGCCGGTGCTGGCGACGTCGCTGGTGCCGCTGACGCCGCTGGTGCTGACCGCGAAATCGCTGGCGTCGGCCCCCAGCACGCTGGCGTTGAAACTGACGGTGAAGCTGACGGTGCTGCCCGGCGGCGTCGGATTGGCGCTGGCGCGCAAGATGGACAGCACAGTGTTCGGTACCTCGAAAGCGCCTATGTCGCTGCCGTCGCCACCCGCGGCGTTGGCGATCAACAGCTCCAGTGGGCGGACGAAGGCGCTGCCACGTTGGTCGATCAC
>JBGASF010000346.1:0-1018 GCA_044229835.1 Polyangia bacterium
CACCACGGAAGGGCCGCAGCGCCTGCTGCGGGAGGCCCAGGCGATGGCCAGGCTCAGCCACCCGAACGTCGTCGCCGTCCACGACGTGGGCGTCGTCGGCTCGCGCCTGTTCATCGCCATGGAGCTGGTCGACGGCTCGGACCTCCTGAACCTCTTGTCGCGTTGCACGCGCGAGCGCCTGCGAGTGCCGATCGAGATCGGCCTCCACGTCGTGAGCGAGGTGTCTCGAGGCCTCGCCCACGCTCATGCCGCGAGCGACCGCACCGGCCGTCCGCTCAACATCATCCACCGCGACGTGTCGCCTTCGAACATCCTCCTGTCGAAGTCGGGCGACGTGAAGATCATGGACTTCGGTGTCGCGCGGGCGGACCTCGGGATCTCCGCGCCGCCGGAGCAGGACCGCGGCGTCTTGAAGGGCAAGCTCGGCTACATGTCGCCCGAGCAGGTCACCGGGCGGCCGGTCGATCGCCGCTCCGACATCTTCGCGCTGGGCGTCGTGCTCTTCGAGATGCTGGCCGGACAACCGCCGTTCAAGGGCGAGTCGTCCAAGGACACGCTCATGGCGCACGTCCACGAGCCGGTGCCGGACATCGAGGCGCGCACCGGGGTGCAGGTCGCGCCACAGCTCATGGCGGTCATCCGGCGGCTCCTGGCCAAGCGGCCCGCCGACCGGCCGACGGACGCCGAGGCGCTCGTGCGCGAGCTCGACGCGCTCATCGACGTGGTCGCCGGCAAGACGCTGGGCGCCAGCAGCATCGTGATCGAAGGCGAGCGGGTGAAGTCCGTGCAAGCCGGCCGCGCCGAGATCGCCGGCGCCCAGCGCGGCGTTGCCGAGATCGGTGTAGACCGCCGCCGACGGCCGGTTGGCGACCACGCGCGCGAACGCGGCGGCGGCGGTGGCGAAGCCGCGCTGGTTGGCAGCGGGCTCGGGGGCGGCCAGCGCGTCCTGGTACGCGCCGCGCGCGGCGGTCAGCGCCTCGTCGGCCCGGGCCGCGCCCGGCCACGCGGTCGCGACGAT
>JBGASF010000347.1:0-1015 GCA_044229835.1 Polyangia bacterium
GGTCGCCGAGGTCTCGCGCGGCAGCGCGGGGGTGGCGCGCGCCATCCTCCAGCGCAGCGCTCCCGCCAGCGAGGCCGCGACGCCAGCGACGGCTTCGCCGACCGAGCCGGCGCCGACGGAGCCGGGGACCTGCCAGGAGGAGCTCACGCATGATGACAAGATCGAGCTGCTGGTGAAAGCGGGCGATCGGATCGTGGGAGCAAAGGACGAGTACAACGCCGCCTTCTCGGCGGTCGAGGCCGATCTGGCCAAGGTCGCCAAGCTCGAGGCCGAGATTGCCGGCCTGTTCCTGGACGTGGCGATGGGCATCCTCATCCCAGGATTTGGCGCCATCGAGGCGACCTTCGTGCGCAGGCTGGTCGGGGCGATGGGCCCGCGCATCGTGGCGGCGGCGGAGAAGATGGACAAGGACCTCGCCAAGTCACTGGTGACCGGGTTGACCAAGTCCGCTGTCTCGGCCATCAAGAACAGCTCGGGTAAGTTCGTCGATCCCGATGCGAAGTCGTTCATCAAGGACCTGAAGACCGAGGCAGGTCTCGTCAACCAGACAGCGCGCGACAACCTCTCACTCGATGACCCGGACGGCCTGTTTGGGGCCATCGCGAGCTATGACATCTCGGTGACCAACCAGACCACCTACGCGGCCAAGCTGCGGACGCTGCTCGCCCAGCTACAGACCCAGGTCGACGATCAGGGCACCCGCACGGTGACCGAGCCGGTCGCCATCGACGCTTCGGTGACCATCACGACCGACACGCACGCGGCATATCTTCCCCAGCCCAACGGACTCAAGCTTGCCATCGTCAGGTTCACGAACATCCGTAACGAGCAGGAGGACCAGACCGTGGGCGGGATCTACTTCGTCGAGTGGGTGGCGCCCGAGCTGGAGGAGCTGGTCTCGAAGAAGACAGAGCAGGTCACAGGCTGGAGCCCACGCACCCTCACCGGCCCCATCGAGAACATGCCCTGAGCTACTG
Organism: Polyangia bacterium; assembly: GCA_044229835.1. Taxonomy (GTDB): domain Bacteria; phylum Myxococcota_A; class Polyangia; order Haliangiales; family JADYYK01; genus JADYYK01. Next base: position 978 of record JBGASF010000347.1, read on the forward strand.
GAACAGATCGCCGCGCGCCGCCTCCGAGATGGCCACCA
>JBGASF010000348.1:0-1011 GCA_044229835.1 Polyangia bacterium
CGGTACCGGGTGGTGAGGAGCACGCGACCCCTCACTGTTCGCGTCACCCGGCGGTTGTCGGGCACGAACACGCCGAAGGGGAGCACCAGGGTGGCGAGGGTCACGCCGTCGCTTCCAGCGCCCGGGTGCGCCAGCTCGCCTCACCGAACCGGACCACGCCACCCGACCCCTGCAGGCGGTCGAGCAGGGCGGGGCCCAGGATCTCGGCGATACCCGCGTCGGTCTCGTTGGTGGTGAGGATCGTCGGCCGTTGGTGCTCGAGCCGATCGTCGAGCACGTCGTAGAGATGCTGCTGCACGCTCTGGCCGTAGAAGGCGTGGCGCGACACCTCGTCGATCACGAGCAGATCCGGCGCGCGGTACGCGCGCAAGCGCCGCTCCTCGCCCGCGCCCTCCTTGCTCCGCCAGGGCTCCCGGAGATCCCGAATGAGGCGGGCCAGCTTTACGACGCGCGCGGACCCGCCGTGCTCGGCGACCACGGCCTTGGCGAGCGACCACGCGAGGTGGCCCTTGCCGGTGCCGGGGCCGCCCTGGAACAGGAGGAGCGTCTCGACCGCGGGCCAGGCGGCGAGATAGCGCCGGGCGATGCGGAGCGCGGTCGCCTGCCGCGCTTGCGCGGCTCGATCCCCGTGCAGGCGGAAGGCGTCGAGCGAGACCTCGGTGTAGAGCGGGGGAACGGCGAGCTCGGCGAGCCGCCCTGCGCGCGACGCGGCCTCTGCCGTGGCCCGCCGCTCGCGCTCCTTCACCTCCTCGCGCTCGGCCTGGGCGCGAAGGCAGGTCGGGCAGCGCGACGGGCTCGAAGGCGGGCGTCGCGTCGCGCCCGTCGGCGGTGAGCGTTCGGGCCGCGCGGAGGGCCGCGTCGATGCCGTCCCACCCGATGGCGTGCGCCGCCGCGCGCTTCCCGAGCCGGTGCGCCTCGTCCACGAACATCTTCAACTCTTCATCGGTGAAGTTGACCCAGCTGCGCAGGCGTCCGTCCTCGGCGATGTAGTACCGGCGGTCCACGTACACC
>JBGASF010000349.1:0-1003 GCA_044229835.1 Polyangia bacterium
GGCAGAGCCGGCGTCGTCTATCGCGCGCGCCAGCTGACGCCGCAGCGCGAGGTCGCGCTCAAGGTGCTGCGCCTCGACACGCTCGGCCCGGGCCAGGTCGCGCGGTTCCAGCAGGAGGCCGAGATCCTGGCCGCGTTGAACCATCCCGGGATCGCCCAGGTGTACGGCGCGGGCGCCGTCGAGAACGGCGCGCTCACGCTGCCCTGGATCGCGATGGAGCTCGTGCACGGGCTGCCGCTCGACGAGTACGTCGCCGAACGGCGACCCGATCTGGACGCGCTGCTGCGATTGTTCCTCGAGCTGTGCGCGGCCGTCGACCACGCGCACGAGCGCGGGATCGTGCACCGCGACCTGAAGCCGTCGAACGTGCTGGTCGAGGCGACCGGACGTCCGCGCGTCCTGGACTTCGGCGTCGCGCGGATCCTGGGCGACGAGCTGGTCGCGCCGGCGCACCGGACGCGCACGGGTGCGGTCGTCGGGACGCTCGCCTACATGGCGCCCGAGCAGGCGCGCGGCGACCGCGGACCGATCGACGCGCGCGCGGACGTCTACGCGCTGGGCGTCATGCTGCACGAGACGCTCGCGGGGCGTCTCCCGCTCGACGTCGACGGCCGGGACGTCATCGACGCGGTGCAGGTCGTTTGCACGACCGAGCCGAGGCGTCTCTCGCGCGTGCGCCCCGACCTGCCCGCCGACCTCGACGCGATCGTGGGGAAGGCGCTCGAGAAGGAGCCCGCGCGTCGTTACCCGACCGTCGACGCGCTGGTCGCGGACCTCGAGCGGTTCGCAGCCCACCTGCCGGTGCTGGCCCGGCCGGCGGTTGCCCGCGGCATTCGCCTGCTGGGTTGGGGGATGTTCGGCGCCTGGTTGCTGTTCACCATCCTGTTGCTGGTGCTGCGCTTCGCCGTGCTGCCGAAGGTCGGCGAGTACCGGAGCGCGGTCGAACAGGCGGCGAGCCGGGCAGTTGGGCAGCCGGTCAGGATAGGGCGCCTGGAGGCGCGCT
>JBGASF010000034.1:0-60369 GCA_044229835.1 Polyangia bacterium
GCAGCGGCACCAGCCCGGCCAGCGCGGTGGCCACGGCGCGCGCGGCGATCTTGGCGCGCAGCTCGCCGAGGTGGGCCAGATCGGGCGCCGCTGCGGGGGCGCCGCCGTCGTCGGGCGCGCTCATCGCTCGATCCCCAGCAGCTGATCACGCTCCAGCACCGGGCGCTCGCGCACCGGCACGTCGACCCAGGTGCCGGCCGCGGGCGCGGCCACGGTGGCGCCGGCCTCGACCGCCAGGGTCAGCGCCAGCGCGGTCTCGACGGTCTGACCGTCACGGGTGTGCTTGTAGCGCAGCTGCACGTCGGCCGCGAGCGGCACCCCGGTGGCCTGATCCAGCGTCACCGAGCCCTCGATCGACACCGGCACCACGGTCTCGCGCCACTTGCGCTCGGGGAAGTCGTCCGACGCCGCGGGCGCCTTGCCGGCGCCCTGGCCCAGGGCGACCTTCAGCGCCGGGCGGCCGGCCGCGGTGGTCGCCTCGCCACCCTTGGCCTCCAGCGCGAAGCCGACCACGTCGAGGTAGGCCCCCAGCGTGCCCAGGGCCTCGTCGCGCAGCCGCTCGGGCTCGCCGGGCTCGGGCGGGCGGCGCACATACTTGCCATAGCGCGGGCGCACGAACAGGTTGCCCCCGGTCAGCACCACGTCCTGGCCATAGTCGCGCGAGTTCAGGTGCAGCAGGTGGAACTGGCCGTCGCCGGCCACCTCCAGCGTGGTGTCCTCGTCGAGCGTCTCGGGCTGCTCGGCGGTGATGGCGACGTGCGACTTCAGGGTCAGCTTGTGGGCGCCCAGCGCCCCCAGCAAGGTGGCGCTGGGCAGGTGGGTCGCGCGCAGAAGCTCGCCGGCGTCCTTGCCGGCGCGGCTGGCGTCGGCGCTGGTGGGCGCGGCGGCGGCCACCGGGGCGCGCACCGCCCGCGGCTTGGCGCGCTTGCCGCCACAGGCCAGGCTGGTGGTCACGAGGAGGGCGACGAGAAGGGGGCGGACGCGCGACAAGTCCTGGTTTCGTAGCGCCCCCACCGCGTGCTGTCAAATCGGCCTTTCTTGCGTGGGCCGGGCGGGGATGAAAGGATCACCCCGTGAGCGTCGACCAGATCGTGGCGGAGCTGGCTTCCAGCCCGCTGGGCGCGGTGTTCGCGTTCGTCTGGGGCGCGCTGTGGGGCAGCTTCGCCAACGTCTGTGTGGTGCGGGTGCCGCTCAAGCTGTCGGTGGTGCGCCCGGGGTCGAAGTGCTTCTCGTGCCAGAAGCCCGTGGCCTGGTACGACAACCTGCCCATCCTGAGCTGGTTCATCCTGCGCGGAAAGTGCCGCAACTGCGGGGCGAAGTTCAGCATTCGCTATGCCCTGGTCGAGGCCGCCGCGGGCCTGCTGGCGCTGGCGCTGTGGCAGATCACGGTGATCGCGCCGGTGGCGGGCGACTTTCCGCCCATGCAGCTCGGGCGCTTCTTCATCTACTTCTACTTCGTCATGGTCATGCTGACCCTGGCCTTCATCGATCTCGACACCAAGACGCTGCCCGACGTCATCACGCTGCCGTCGATCGTCATCTTCTATGTGGCCGGGCTGGCGCTGCCGGAGCGGCGCTGGCTCGACGGCGTCATCGGCATCGCAGCCGGCTACCTGGTGGTGCGCGCCATCGCCGACGGCTACTACTACCTGACCAAGCGCGAGGGCATGGGCTATGGCGACGGCAAGCTGCTGGCGGTGATCGGCGCCCTGCTGGGCTGGCAGGCCATCCCGTTCGCGATGTTCGTGGGTTCGATGCTGGGCACGGTGATCGCGCTACCGGTGCTGATCGTGCAGCGGCGCCGGGCGGCGGCCCAGCCGGCCCCGCCAGAGGGCGCGCCCGACAGTGAGGGTGATGAGGCCGGGCCTGCGCTGCGCCACCTCGAGATCCCGTTCGGGCCCTTCCTCATCCTTGGCGCGCTGGCCTACCTGTTCTTTGGCAAGACCCTGACGACGCTCTGGCTCGGCGCGCTCTGATTCGATATCTTCCGCGCCATGGCCACGACCGTCAGCTTCAAGAATGCCGCCAGCGCGCCCGCCACCGGTGCGCTGGCCGAGCCTGCCGGGACCGACAAGGTCGGCGGGCTCATCCTGGTCCAGGAGTGGTGGGGCGTGAACGCGCACATCCAGAGCATCGCGGATCGCCTGGCCGCCGAGGGCTTCCTGACCCTGGCGCCCGACCTCTACCAGGGCAAGTTCGCGCGCGACGCCGCCGAGGCGCAGCAGATGATGCAGTCGCTGGATCGGGCCCGCGCCATGAGCGACATCCGCGGCGCCTTCGGCTACCTGGCCGCGCACCCGCGCTGCAACGGCCGCGTCGGCGCCATCGGCTTCTGCATGGGCGGCGCCTACACCCTGGCCACGGTGGCGACCATCCCGGCGCTGGCCTGCGGCGTCGCCTTCTATGGCCTGCCCGATCCGTCGCTGAGCTGGGACAAGGCGCGCGCGCCGGTGCAGGCGCACTTCTCGCGCACCGACGGCTGGGCCACCCCGGCCGGCGCCGAGAAGATCCAGGCCGCCCTGGCCGAGCACCACGTGCCCATGGAGCTGCACGTCTATGACGCGCAGCACGCCTTCATGAACGACACCCGGCCCGAGGTCTACCACCCGGAATCGGCCAAGCTGGCGTGGTCACGGGCAACCGCCTTCTTGAAGAAGCACCTCGCCTGATCGTCAAACGCGACGATTCATACCCCGACGCTGTGATTTCAGCACTTTGACCTCGGTCACGTCGGTGTGATAGAGACTGAGCCGTCCACCAAGGAGCAAACAATGCGTGCGATTCGTTGGGCTGTACTCGGCGGGATCCTGATGCTGGCGGCGGGCTGCGGTGACTATCGATATGTCTACCGCAACGCCAACGGCGGCACCATCGCCCTCAAGGGCGACCGGGATTCGGCGATGGAGAAGGCGCGCAGCGCGATGAAGTCGCACTGCCGCGGCCCGTACACCATCACCGAGGAGGGCGAGGTCGTGATCGGGACCGACACCGCCAGCGGCTCGGAGACCGGCGTCACCCGCCGCAACACGGTGGTCACGCAGGAGGGCTCCAGCACGCGCCAGGCCACCGAGTGGCGCGTGACCTACCAGTGTGGCTACGCCGCGCCTGCCCCTGCGCCGGCGCCCACGGGCCCGCCCCCGGGAGCCTATCCGCCCTCGGGTCCGCCCGCTGGCGGCCCTGGCTACTGAGCTCGACGAACCGCGCCGGAATTCGCTCCTCGAAGCGCTCGCTTCGAGGGGCTCAGTCGCCGGGTCGCTCTCGCAGCGGCCCGGCGTTTTCACATAGCGGGCAGCGATCACGCAGCTCCGCCACCGTTCCGCAATCGGCACACTCGACGCGCTGACCATGAAAGCCGGGCTCCATGAGCTCGGTGGTGGTGCGCGGCTTTTCGGCGCGGCCGTTCTCGTAGCTGACCCGTGCCGGGATGAAGGCCACGTAGCGCACCTCGTCGCCGTCGCACTCCGGGCACTCGGTGGGCACCGGCCAGCGGTTGGGCGTGGCCAGCGCGCGCGCCAGGCCGCCGGGGGCGTGGCAGCGCGGGCACATGTCGGCCTCGAGCAGGCGCGCCTTGCACGCGGCGCAGGTGACCTCGAAGACGCCGTCGACGAACTTCTCACCGTCGTAGACCCAGGTGATGGCGCCGACCGGCTCGCCGGCCTGCAGCGGCAGCCGGCCGTCGAGGTAAGCGCGGAACACCAGCTGGCGGCTGCCGCACGCGCACCCCGCGGCGACCAGGTCATCCAGCGCGCTTTCCGTGAGGATTCCCATCGGGATCGTACTATACCCCGTCACCATGGCCTGGCTGATGCACGATCAACGAGACAAACCCCGCCGCGCACTGCTGTGCGCGGTGCAGCTGCCCTCGGTCGACGACGCCGAGCTGGAGGGGTCGCTGGTCGAGCTGCGCCGGCTGGCGCGCACGCTGGGCATCGAGGTGGTCGGCCAGACCTCGCAGCGGCGCGCGTCGTTCGATCCCGGCGCCTACCTGGGCAAGGGCAAGCGCGAGGAGCTCAAGGCGCGCATCGAGGCTGGCGAGGCCGACACCCTGCTGATTGACCACGAGGTGTCGCCTTCGCAAGCACGCAACCTCGAGAAGGACACTGGCGCCGAGGTCATGGACCGCACCGCGGTCATCCTCGACATCTTCCATCGCCACGCCAACTCGCGCGCGGCCAAGGCGCAGGTCGAGATGGTGCGCCTCGAGTACATGGCGCCGCGCATGCGCGAGGCGGCGTCGGAGAACAACACCGAGGGGCGCCAGGGCGGCGCGCCCGGTGGCCGCGGCGCCGGCGAGTCGGGCATGGAGCTGGATCGGCGCAAGATCCGCGATCGCATCGCCGAGCTGGCCAAGGAACTCGAGAGCATGGACCGCGAGCGCCAGACCCAGCGCGCGCGGCGCAGCAACATGCCGCGCGTGGCGCTGGTCGGCTACACCAACGCGGGCAAGTCGACGCTGATGCGCGCGCTGACCGCCAGCGACGTCTACGTCGCCGACAAGCTGTTCGCGACGCTGGACACCACGGTGCGCCAGCTCCTGCCCGAGACCAGCCCGAAGATCCTGATGTCGGACACCGTCGGCTTCATCAAGAAGCTGCCGCACGGCCTGGTGGCCTCGTTCAAGAGCACGCTCGACGAGGCGCTGGAGGCATCGCTGCTGGCGCACGTGATCGACGCCAGTGACGCCAACTTCGAGCAGCAGCTCGAGGTCACCGAGACGGTGCTGAAGGAGATCGGGGCCGGCGAGGTGCCGCGGGTGCTGGTGTTCAACAAGATCGATCGACTCTCCGCCGCAGGCGGAGAGTCGTCCGGCTCCGATCCCGAGGAGATGAAGCGCGCCGCGCTGCTGGCGAAGTGGCCCGATGCGATGGTGATCTCGGCCAAGCGCGAGGCCGACGTGGCCGCGCTGCGCGAGCGCTTCGTGGCCTTCTTCAACGCCGCGCGCGAGGAGGCCGAGCTCAGCGTCCCGTTCGACAAGCAGGCGGTGCGCGCGGAGATCCATGCCTCGTGCCAGGTCCTCGACGAGGCCTGGGACGAGCATGGCGCCAGGCTGCGTGTGCGCGCCGAGCCGGCCACGCTGGCGCGCATCCGGCAGCGCCTCGAGGGCTGAGGCCCAGGTGGTGACCCATGGCTGATCTGCGGCTGCGCGGCCTGGCCACGGTGGATCCCCGGGCGGTGCCGCTGCCGGCGGGCACCGAGGTCGGGACCCGTGTGGATCGGGTGCTCGGTGAGCGCCGGATACCGCAGGGGGCGGTGGGGCGCGTGGTCGCGGTGACGGGCAGCGAGGTCGACGTCGCCATCGTGGGTGTCGGCGTGGTGCGCTATGCGCGCGACGAGCTGGTGCCGCGCAAGCAGGGCCAGCTGGCCTATGCGGTGCGCCGCGAGGCGGCGTGGCAGGCGCTGCGGGGTGGCGTGGTGCTGGAGGCCACGGTGGGCTCGCGCGCGTGGGGCCTCGCGCACGAGGGGTCGGACACCGATGTGCGCGGGGTCTTTGTGTGGCCGCTGGCGTGGGCCAGCGCGCTGGCCGAGCCGGCGACCGATCTGGTCAGCGAGGACGGCTCGACGACCTACTGGGAGTTCGGCAAGACCGTGCGCCAGGCGCTGCGCGCGGATCCCAACACGCTCGAGATGCTGTTCGTGCGCGGTGTGCGCGCGGTCGACCCCATCGGTGAGTGGCTGCTGGCCGAGCGTGACGCCTTCGTGTCGATCGAGATCCACGGCACGTTCGGGCGCTATGCGGTGTCGCAGCTGGATCGGCTGACCCACATGCTGCGCCTCGCCGAGCATCGTCATGTGGTGATGGACTGGCTGCGTGAAGATCCGGTGCCCGATCTCGACGAGGTGTCGCGGCGCCTGGGGGCGCTGTCGGCGCGGCCGGGGCAGCGGCCCGCGGATGCGGCGGCGCAGGGCAAGGAGTACGTCAAGCAGCTGTACGGGTCGCTGTACGACCAGGGCCAGCTGCCCGCGCGCGAGTTCGCCGATCTGGTCGCGCTGGCGCGCCGCGAAGGGCCGAAGTTCGAGCTGCCGCGCGAGCTGCGTCCCAAGAATGCCTATCATCTACTCAGGCTGATCTCGACTGCCATCGACTGGCTGAAGACTGGCGAGGTCAATCTGGAGGTGCAGGAGCCGCTGCGCACGACGCTGCTGGCGATCAAGCATGGCGAGCTGGCGCTGGCCGACGTGGTGCGCATGGCGGACGCGCTGACGCCGGAGCTGGAGGCGGCGCGGGTCAACTCGCCGCTGCCGCGGCGACCCGACGTGGCGCGTGCGGACGCGCTGCTGCGCCGGGTGCGCGAGGAGGTCGCCCGGCGCGCGGTGCTGCGCGAGCCGGGGCCGCTGGGCGCGGATGCGCCGCCGGCGCCCGTGGTGGCCTGGCAAGACGACTGACGCCTGACGCCTGACGCCTGACGCCTGACGCCTGACGACGGCGCGGGCGCTCACGCGCAGGTGCCGGGGCCCTTGGCGACCATGCGCTGAAGCGTGGTGTCGGCGGGTTCGATGAAGTGGTCGTCGACTCCAGCGAGCACCAGCTCGCCGTCCTTGTTCTCGACGAAGATGACGAGGAGATCCTCGCCGCCTCCTGGTGGATCGTGGTGGAAGGTGCTGACGTGGCACCCCTTGCTGGTACAGGTGATCGTCGCCGGGTCGAAGTCGGCGCGGATCATCGAGGTCCAGATGGCGAGCTTGCGCTCCAGCCTCTCGCCGCAGAGCTGTCTGCGATGCGTGTCAATGACCGCGCGAATACCCTGTTCGGCTTTGACGAAGTCACTCAGTGTCTTGTCACCATCCGCGATTGCAGACATCGCCTTGCGCGCATGACTGGCGCTGGCGCGCGGTGGCGGCGGTGGTGGCGCGAGTGCAGCGGGTGTCGGCGCGGTCCCGGCGTCGGGCGGTGCAGGTGACGGTGCGGCGCGAGCGACGGCAACGAGCGCGGGCTCCTGGTGCTGGGGCTGGCGAGGGCGGCGATCGCAGCCTTCGCTCCAGGGCAGGGCCCCGATCACCAGCACCAGCACCAGGAGCCGGGGCAGGGACCTGGCCATGGGGTCGTCCATCCCCGGCCAACGTGGGGCCTCGGGGACCCATTCCGGGACCGCAAAAAAGGAGAGAACGTTTTCGGGAGGTCGGTCGTATGAAGTCACCAGTTGGAGACGGGTGCCGGAACGTCTCCCAGGATGTCGGAAAAATACCTTGACTTTCCCCGGGGAAATTTGCTAGATTCTGGATACCTCGCTCGGACCAAGTCCGGGCACACAAAAAAGAAGACCATGTCGTGACCACCACACTCCATACCTACGAAGCGCAGTCGAATCCGGGCAAGCCCGGGTTTTGTCGCGCGTCGTCCAGGGCGGACCGGAAAGTGGTCGTCGTGATTGTCGCCCGCCAGGACTTCGCCGCCGCCATGCCCCCGAGCGATCAGCTCGGTAGCCGCCTGGGGAGGCCTCCAAGCTCTTAGCACGCAAGTGCCGAGTTCTCGGAGCCGCCCCAGGGAAACCTCGGGCGGTTTTTTCGTTTCGGCCCGCGAGCACGAAGGGGTTCTTGACCGGTCCGGTGACCGGGGTGGCCTGTAAACCCACCGTCGCGAGACCTGCAGGGTTCAACTCCCTGGGGCCCCACTGAAGTCCGTATTTCGAGTTCGTCCAACTGGTAGGACGCGTGGCTCTGAACCACGTAATCGGGGTTCGACTCCCTGGCTCGAAACCGCTCCCGCACGCGAGTGCGGAAGACGTCACAGCTGCGCCGTTCGTGTCACGAGCGCCTCTCCCATGGAGCAGGCCAGGGTGCACGGCGGGGTGGGGTGAGCAGAGAAGTCAGCTGTTTTGTAGTTGTTTCTGCAGCACGGGCATCTTTGAAAACTGAATAGGTCGTCATCCCGCTCTGGCGTATGTGGTCAGCGCGTTTGCTTGAAAAGCGAAAGAACCTGGTTCGATTCCAGGGGGCGGGACCAGTGTCTTCAGGTCGGTAGCAATATGGCAATGCACCGGTTTCTTAAACCGCGCGAAGTGGGTTCGATTCCCACCCGACCTACCACGAAGTCGTCGTCGTCCATGGAGAGTCCGTCCTGCATCGGTGCCAGGTGCTCGTCTGCTAAGCGAGTGGTCGTTTGGTCGATCTGAGGGTTCGACTCCCTTGCTCTCCGCCTTCCGAAAACAGCTCAAAATGCGGGTGAAGTGTTAGTGGTTACACGCTGGTGCGCCACACCAGAGTTGTCGGGTTCAACTCCCGCCATCCGCTCCAGGAAGTACCGACCACGCGGCTGTGGTGTAGCAGCAGCATATGAGGCCCCCATCCTCCAGGTCCGGGTGCAACTCCCGGTAGCCGCTCCCGATCCATCCATCGCCTTCATTCCCACGGTCGCTGGTACCGCTGGGCGAACGGCTGCCCCGTAAGCAGCCCTCGAGAGTTCGATTCTCTCTGCCAGCTCCAACTTCGCCCACGAGTCGTCGTGGGCCGTGTGAGGTGCAACATGTTCAACATCCGCAAGTGGTTTTCGACCAGCAAGACGCCGCAGAGCGAGCCGATCCCGGGCTCGACCCAGGTCCCGAACAGTGCCGGTGGCTACTCGTTCGAGGTCAACGACTGGATGCGGCTCGACCGCTTCCTGATCCTCGGGACCGAGGGCGGGAGCTACTACGCGACCGAGCAGAAGCTGACGCGCGAGAGCGCCGAGGCCGTGCTCCGTTGCATCCAGGTCGACGGTAGCCGTGCCGTCGCCTGCATCGCACGCATCTCGAAGGAGGGCCGTGCACCCAAGAACGACCCGGCGATCTTCGCGCTCGCAATGGCGGCGAAGCTGGGTGACGAGGCGACCCGCAAGGCCGCGGGTCAGGCGCTGCCCGAGGTGTGCCGTACCGGTACGCACCTCATGCACTTCGCCGAGTTCGCCGAGGGCTTCGGTGGTTGGGGGCGTGGTCTCCGCGGTGCAGTCGGCCGCTGGTACAACGACAAGCCGGCCAGCGAGCTGGCCTACCAGCTGGTGAAGTACCAGTCGCGTGATGGCTGGTCGAACCGTGACCTGCTGCGGCTGGCCCACCCGAAGGCGAAGACCCCGGACCACCAGGCGCTGTTCGCCTGGGCGACCCGCGGGTCGCTGCCGGCCGAGGTTCCCAGCGCGCTCGCGATCATCGAGGCGGTCGAGCGCGCCAAGAAGGCAACCACCGTGAACGAGATCGTGGCGCTCATCCGCACGCATGACCTACCCCGGGAGTGCGTGCCGACCCAGCTGCTGACCCACGCACCCGTGTGGGAGGCGCTGCTCGAGCGCATGCCGTTCACGGCGCTGATCCGCAACCTGGCCACCATGACCCGGGTCGGGCTGCTGGCGCCGATGGCGCCCGCAACCGCCGAGGTCGTGCGCCGGCTCGAGGACGAGGCGGGGCTCATCAAGGCCCGCGTTCACCCCGTGCAGGTGCTGGCGGCGCTCATGACCTACAAGAGCGGCAAGGGTGTCCGTGGTAACGGCACCTGGAGCCCTGCCTCCGCGGTGGTCGACGCGCTGGACGCAGCCTTCTACAAGGCGTTCCGCGCGGTCGAGCCTTCGAACACCAAGACCCTGCTCGCGCTCGACGTGTCGGGCTCGATGTCGGGTGGCACCGTGGCCGGTGTCCCGGGGCTGACCCCTCGGGTGGCCTCGGCGGCCATGGCCCTGGTGACCGCGGCGACGGAGAAGCAGCATGGGTTCGTCGCCTTCACCAACGGGCTGACCGAGCTCGACATCTCGCCGCGTCAGCGGCTGGATGACATCTGTGCGCGCACCGCGGCCATGCCGTTTGGTGGCACCGACTGCGCGCTGCCGATGCTGTGGGCCAAGGAGCGCAAGCTCGAGGTGGAGACGTTCATCGTCTACACCGACTCGGAGACCTGGGCCGGGAAGATCCATCCCGTCCAGGCGCTCGCGGACTACCGCCGCGAGTCGGGGATCCCGGCAAAGCTGATCGTGGTTGGGCTGGTCGCCAACAAGTTCAGCATCGCTGACCCGAAGGACGCCGGGATGCTGGACGTGGTGGGGTTCGACACCGCGTCGCCTGCACTGATCGCGGACTTTGCGCGGCTGCGGCCGAACAAGGGCCGGAAGGAGCAGAAGGGTCATCCGTATCGCGGGGAGGTCTGATTCCCGCTACGCGGTGAGTAACTCGTCAGATTCGTCCGGGGCGTGCAATGCGCCCCGGTCTTTTCCACCGTAGCCCAATGGCAGGGCGCCCGGCTGTTAACCGGGACGTTAGAGGTTCGAGTCCTCTCGGTGGAGCTGCTGCTGATAGAGCCGATGATCTCGAGTTTTCGCTAAACCAACGCGTCGTGGTGGGACCTCGTGTCTCCACCGACTCTCGAGGTCGCCAACCTCGTTCGATCCGCAGTTCTTCACCCTGGCACGCATCCGTGGCTCACCGGCAGAGCACCCGTCTGACTTACGGGGGGTAGGTGGTTCGACTCCACCCGGATGCACCAGGCGGCGCGCCTCCTCGGCGCAGATCGCACAGTCGATCGACCGAGGCGGCTCCGCCCTCTGTCTCTGTAGGATAGTGGCAAATCCGCCTGATTCTCATCCAGGACACAGGGGTTCGATTCCCCTCAGAGACACCCTTGCAGCAGATTGTCCCGAGCTTCGCTCGGAATGGACAATTTCGCTGCGCGAAATTGGCGAGCCGGAATGAATGGATCTTCGCCCACCGTCTACGGGCGACTGGAGTATGGGTAACTCGCCGGCATTCACGTGCCGGAGAACGAGGTTCGAGTCCTCGGTTTATTCCAAGCATGATTGCTTTGCTCGCTCTAATGCCGCCGTTCCAAGGATGGGACGCGAGTCTACGAAGCTCGTTGGCGAAGGTTCGAATCCTTCCGGCGGTACCCAAGTAGCACACGCACGGGTCGCGATCTGGGATCAGCTTGGTCTCCAAAACCGAGCAGCGGCGTTCAATTCGTCGGCAACCCGCCGCAGCAAGTCGCAGCAGAAGTTCCGCAGCAGCATCTGGGTATAAGTCAGCGGCAGACGTCCTGGCCTGGAACCAGGGAGCCGGGGGTTCGAGTCCCTCTACCCAGACCACAAAGCCACGAGGCTGGAGACGCCTCGATGGTCCTCCTCATGCGCGAGTGCGTGTGGCTCGAGGTCACGAAGTCTCGTAGGGTGATGTCATGATCTCGGAACTGAAGGGCAAGAACGTGCCCATCAAGATGTGGGCGCGCGTCGAGGAGGTCGAGTCGGGCGCCCTGGACCAGCTGCGCAACGTGGCCTCGCTGCCATGGGTCGCACACCACGTCGCGGTCATGCCCGACGTGCACTTCGGTCGCGGCGCGACGGTCGGTTCGGTCATCGCGATGCGCGGCGCGGTCGCTCCTGCAGCGGTCGGTGTCGACATCGGTTGCGGCATGGCCGCCGTGAAGACGGGCCTTCAGGCCAAGCGGCTGCCCGACAACCTGCGCAAGCTGCGGCTGGCCATCGAGGAGACCATCCCGGTGGGCTTCTCGGCGCACGACGAGCTGGCCATCCGCGAGCTCACCGGGCGCGAGGGTGAGGCGCTCAAGCACGAGGTCAAGCAGCTGTTCGACGGGTTCGAGGAGCTCGACCCGCACGCGGAGAGCCTGCGCAAGAAGGCGGGCCAGCAGCTCGGCACCCTGGGCGGTGGCAACCACTTCATCGAGCTGTGTCTCGACACCGAGGACAATGTCTGGCTGATGCTGCACTCGGGCAGCCGCAACATCGGCAAGGAGCTGGCCGAGGTCCACATGTTCAAGGCGCGCAAGCTGGAGCACAACCAGGCGCTGAAGGATCGTGACCTGGCCGTGTTCCTGGCCGGGACGCCCGAGATGACCGCGTATCGACGCGATCTGTTCTGGGCCCAGGAGTATGCGCGGCTGAACCGGGCCGTGATGCTGAAGCTGTACATGCAGGTGCTCGAGGGCTTCTTCCCGGCCATCACCTTCGAGCAGGCGGTCTACTGCCACCACAACTACGTGGCGGAGGAGACCCACTTCGGCGAGGAGCTGATGGTCACCCGCAAGGGCGCCATCCGCGCCGGGCTCGGCGAGCTGGGCATCATCCCGGGCTCGATGGGCACCAAGAGCTACATCGTGCGTGGCCGGGGCAACCCGGAGGCGTTCGAGAGCGCGTCGCACGGCGCCGGCCGGCGCATGTCGCGCAGCAAGGCCAAGCAGAAGTTCACGCTGGAGGACTTCCGCGAGCAGACCGAGGGCGTGGAGTGTCGCAAGGACCAGGGTGTGCTCGACGAGATTCCGAAGGCGTACAAGGACATCGACAAGGTGATGGCGATGCAGCAGGACCTGGTCGAGGTCGTGGCCGAGCTCAAGCAGGTGCTGTGTGTGAAGGGCTAGCTCGGCCGCAGTGAGTGTGATGTTCGGGGAGTCCGCCGGTCTGGCGGCTGGCGGGCTCCCCTGTTTTCGCAATGACCTCGGGAAGAGGGCGACCGGCTCATAATCGGTGCGGAGAGGATTCGAGTTCCTCCATTGCGACCGTGGGGACGTGGTGTAACGGGAGCACTTCTACACCGTTCATTCAAACTTGTCCGTCTGGCGACAGCTGGGCCGAATTTGGATGGTTACCGCCTATCACGCGGAAGGTACGGGGTTCGAATCCCCGTCGTCTCCACCAACTCTCGATTCATCGGGGTGTGTCGGTCGCCAAGATGCGACTCCATCTATCGACGTAGTCCGGCGCGAGCCGGGCCGAGGACTGATGGTTCCCGGTCACCCCGACCTTTTCCTGATTCACCTCGGGGTAGCTCAACGGGTAGAGCACCTTTCATCGACTTCGTCAGGTTCGCCTCGACAAGCCGGGCCTGACGAGGAGCAAGGATTTCCTACTAAAAGGAGAGTAGAGGGTTCGAATCCCTCCCCCGAGACCCTCCGATCGTAGCTCAAGGGTAGAGCCCCCGCATGATGAGCGGGAGACGGTGGTTCAAATCCATCCGGTCGGACCGTGTTGTTCGTGTTTCATGTTGGGCGAAGGCAAAGAGACGCGCTGCCAAGCTGTGAACTTGGTATTAGCCGGTGCGAGTCCGGTCGCTCAACCCAAGGTGGTGTAGGCATCTGGTGAGGCCGGGGCATTGTCAATGCTCGTCGAGGTGGGTTCGATTCCCATCATCACCGCCGCAGAAGAAGTCGCAGGAGCAGTCGTAGTAGAGCAGTCGAACACGGGGATGCCGACGGGTCGGGGCACTGTCTTGCACACAGAGCTTCGTGGGTTCAACTCCCACCGTCTCCACTGAAGTTGCCACGGAACCAGCTCACCTGGGGGTGAGGTCGCTCTCACGAAGCGAACGCGGTGGGTTCAATTCCCACGGTTCCGACCGGGAAATGTCTCTGGTCTCGCTGCGCCGTCCCGGGCGGTGTGCGAGCCGCGGGTCACCAGGCGGCGATCTGGTGACGTTATGCCACTGTGACCTAATCGGCAAAGGTACTGGTCTCAGAAACCAGGTTTGAGGGTTCGAATCCCTCCGGTGGTACCAGACCCAGCGAAGCGAAGCTTCGCAAAGGATGACTCCGGTGTTCCGGAGAATCTCGCGAAAGGAGGTGAGTTCCGATGTCGACGATGTCCATGTTCGAGCGTGCCGAGGAGCGCACGCTGCTGCTGTCGCGGGCCTATGAGCCCATCAAGGTCATCTCGTGGCAGCGCGCATTCGCCCTGCTGACGCAGGGCAAGGTCGAGGTCCTCGAGGAGTACTCGGCGGACGTGCGCACGACCCACTATGTCTTCAAGATGCCGGCTGTCGTGCGGCTGCTGCGGGCGTTCAAGCGCTTCCAGAAGCCGGTCAAGTTCTCGCGTGTGAACATCTATGCGCGTGACGAGTACCGCTGCCAGTACTGCGGCGAGCGCGGCAACATCTCGGGGCTCACCTATGATCACGTCGTGCCGCGCCACCAGGGCGGGCAGACGCGCTGGGACAACATCGTCACCGCCTGCCAGGACTGCAACATCCGCAAGGGTGCTCGCACGCCTGCCCAGGCAGGGATGAAGCTGCGTGCCAAGCCGGTCCAGCCTTCGTGGATCCCGGCTGTGACCATCACGGTCTCCACGAAGTCGATCCCCGACGCATGGCGCGACTACCTGTACTGGACCGGCGAGCTCGACGCCTGAGACTCGCTTCAAGAACGCAACGGACCCCCCCTCGGGGCTTCGCCTCGAGGGGATCTGGTGGAACAAGCCAACTGGCGATGGCACTCGTCTCGAAAACGAGCGATCCCTATGAAGGACTTGGGGGTTCAACTCCCTCTTCCACCACCCATGACCTGGCCATAAATCAAGACGACCGATTCAGAGCTGCTCCTCTGGTGATCCTGGTGGACACACCGCACTGGTAGCGCGGAGAGCGGGGATCGAAACCCCGGGGGAGCTCAACCCAACGACCGACAGATCTCGAAAGGAATCAGCCATGCCGAAGATGTGTGAACCGACGAATGGAGGTGATGAGGAAACCGAGCAAGGGAGACCGGATGTCCAAGAAGCACATTGCGCGTTCCGCCCTGGAGGGCGGGCGCTATCGGGGTAACAAGATCGAGCGCTACCAGTCGCACCGCACCGAGCGGGCGGCGGTGCGCGAGTACATCGGTGCCGACGACTTCGAGAGCAAGTCGGCGCCGAAGCGTCCCAAGGTGGGGCGCTCGTTCGATGACAAGCTGTCGGTGCCGCTGCGCTGGCTGCGCAGCCAGGATGGCAACGCGTGGGACGACGTGTGGAGCGAGCTCAAGCAGCGCTTCGACGTCCGCACCACGGCCGGGCGCCACATCCTGTACGACCACGTGCTGCACTGGGTCGTGCCGGTCACC
Source organism: Polyangia bacterium (assembly GCA_044229835.1). Taxonomy (GTDB): domain Bacteria; phylum Myxococcota_A; class Polyangia; order Haliangiales; family JADYYK01; genus JADYYK01. Next base: position 14,773 of record JBGASF010000034.1, read on the forward strand.
GAGGTGCACCAGCGGCGCTGGAGCGAGCCCGAGCTGCTGATCGACGCCGACGGGATCCTGCGCTGGAACGGCCCGGCGCGGTACCGGCGCAAGCACAAGAACCGGCTGCCGCCGGGCAAGGTGCGGCGCGGCCAGCGCGAGGTCATGCGCTGGGCCAAGGGGCGCCGCGTCGGCGGGCAGGGCCAGGCGCTGTTCTGGTTCGAGCCGGTGCGCACCGGCTGGGCGCCGTGCCACGACCAGTTCTGCTCGAAGGCGCACTACAAGCACCCGGTCTACACCCGGGTGCACCACGTGCCCGACGAGCGCTGCCGGCAGACCCGGCGGCTCGACGAGGAGGAGCTCATGTTCTGGAACAGCCTGACCGAGGACGTGCAGAAGACCCTGCGGTATCCGCACGTCCAGGTGACCGTCCACTGAGGTGGGTCACCTCATGCGTCCGTAGCCAAGGAGAAAGGCACGCGATTGCAAACCGCGCATACGGGGGTGCAATTCCCTCCGGACGCTCCATCCTTCGCGCGCAGCTTCGCTACGCGCTGGAGGATGGCCATTGACAGGGGGGACCTTCCCGTCCCCCCCTCGTCGGGCAAAGCCCGACGAGCCTCCCCCCCACCGCGCGTCGCTCGCGCGGGTACGGCAAGGGCAATGGCCATCACCTGCTTTGATCGAGTTCTGCGCGCCGCGGGCCGGATGGATCCGGTTACCTGGCAAAACCAGCCTGTAAAGCTGGCACGCGGGTTCAAATCCCGTAACCCGGGCCCAACAGCGTTGCCCGTGGTGCGCATGTGGCTTTGTGTTCGAGTTTCACCCCGAGGTGGCCCCGTGGGGGGCGGCCCGCTCCATGAGCGGGTCTGTATGACGTCGTCTCAGACCTTGCCCGGCAACGGGCCGAACGATGACGGTTATCGGTTCGACTCCAGACCTCGGGACTACAGGAATGCGTGCCCTCCGGGCCGGACGATCTGGGTTACCGCCACCCAGCGGGAACACGGGACCCCGCGCCCAGTCGAGACATCGCCCGGGACACGCACTGCCTCCGGGCCGGCAGGGCTGGATCCTCGAAGCGTCCAGCCCGGTACTCTCGCCTGTGATGCAGTGCCTCACGCCGCCGCGCACGGAAGCGGCCTGACCCTCCGAAGGTCGGTGCGGGCAGTTCGACTCTGCCCGGCGGTACCAGATCGAGTTTTGTCCACGTAGTCTAGTGGTAGGACGCCCCCCATTCAGGGGGCAGCGCGGGTTCGATTCCTCGCCGTGGACACCTATATACTGGCTGGCATGCGCTGGCTGATGACCGTGGTCGTGCTCGCGATGTGCGCTGCCGGGTGTGGGGGCAGCAAGGCCAGGCCCGATGGCACCGGCACGGGCGGTGGCGGCGGGGACGGCAGCGGCAGCGGCTTCGAGGCCGCACCGCGGCTCGACCTGCACTGCACCCCGCAGGCGAAGTTCGACGAGGTCGAGTGTCGGGCCAGTGGCAAGGACTGCCGCTTTGGGCCGCCGCTGATCTGTCGCGGCATCGACGTGCCCGACGACATCAAGCAGCGCGAGGCCGAGGTCTACGAGGCCGGCACCGCGCCCTGCGTGTGCACCTGCGAGGAGGATCGCGTGCGCTGCTCGATGGTGCCCTGAGCAGGGCGAGCCCTGATGTAGCATGCGCCCCGAGAGGGAGGGGACATGCGAAGCCTGGGAGCCACCGTCATCCTGTGTCTGCTGGCCGCGAGCGCGTCGGCCGTCACACCTGCCACACCTGCACCGCATCCGCTGACACCGCTGAATGCGACCGAGATCGCCGCCGCTGCCAAGGCAGTGGGCGGCTACAAGGCGTTTCCCAAGGGCGCGCTGTACCCCATGATCGCGCTGCGCGAGCCCAGCAAGGCCGCCATGCAGAAGTGGAAGCCGGGCGCCAAGCTGGCGCGCGAGGCCAGCGTGGTGGTGCTCGATCGCGCCGCCAACGCGACGTTCGAGGCCGTCGTCGACCTCGGCAAGGGCGCGGTGACGTCGTGGCAGGCGATGGCGGGCGCGCAGCCGCTGGTGCTGGTCGAGGAGTACGACGCGGTGCCCAAGATCGTGAAGGCGGACGCCGGCTGGCAGGCCGCGATGAAGAAGCGCGGCATCACCGACATGGACAAGATCTGGGTCGACACCTGGGCCAGCGGGCACTTCGCGCCCAAGGGCAGCGAGGGCGCGCGCCTGCTGCGCGCGGTGGCCTACCTGCAGGAGGGCGCCATCAACTTCTATGGCCGGCCCATCGAGGGTGTCACCGCGGTGGTCGACATGAACCAGGGCAAGGTGGTCGAGCTCATCGACACCGGGGTCATCCCGATCGCGAAGGCCAGCCCGCAGTTCGACGAGAAGGCGCTGGGGCCGCAGCGCAAGGACGTGAAGCCCCTGGTGATGACGCAGCCCGAGGGGCCGAGCTACAAGGTGACTGGCAACGCGGTCGACTGGCAGAAGTGGCAGTTCCGCTGGGGCATGCACCCGCGCGAGGGCCTCGTGCTGTACGACGTGCGCTACCGCGATGGCGCGGCGTCACGGCCCGTGATGTACCGCGGTGCGCTGTCGGAGATGGTGGTGCCCTATGGCGACACCGACACCAACTGGGTGTGGCGCAACGCCTTCGACGAGGGCGAGTACGGCGTGGGCCGGCTGGCGTCGCCGATCGAGCCCAACCTGGATGCGCCGGCGGGCGCGCAGCTGTTCGACGCCGACTTCAGCGACGACTTCGGCAAGCCCTACGTGGTCAAGAACGCGGTCGGCCTGTACGAGCGCGACGGCGGGATCCTGTGGAAGCACTACGACGTCTACCACGACCAGAACCAGACCCGGCGTGCGCGCCAGCTGGTGGTCTTCTTCATCGCCACGATCGGCAACTACGACTATGCGGTGAACTGGATCTTCCACCAGGACGGCACGCTGGAGGTCGACTGTGCGCTGACCGGGATCATGCTGGCCAAGGGCGTCAAGGACACCAAGGCGCACCCGCAGCACGTCGGCCACGGCCACCTGGTGGCGCCCAACGTGCTGGCGCCGCACCACCAGCACTTCTTCAACTTCCGGCTCGACCTCGACGTCGATGGCAACGGCAACTCGGCCTTCGAGATGAACACCCGCGCGGCGACGGCGGGGCCCGAAAACCCCGAGGGCAACGGCATCGTGATGGAGGAGACCGCGCTGGCGAGCGAGAAGGCCGCGCAGCGCGACATGGACATGGGCGCGGCGCGGGTCTGGCACTTCGTGCAGCCGGCCAAGGCCAAGCAGACGGCGCTGGGCTACCAGCCCGGCTTCGTGCTGGCGCCGGGCGGCAACACGGTGCCCTACCTGTCGAAGGAGTCGCTGGTGCGGAGGCGCGCGCCGTTCATCGAGCACCACCTGTTCGTGACGCGCTACAAGGAGGGCGAGCGTCACGCCGCCGGCGAATATCCCAATCAGGCCAGGCCGGGTGGCGGATTGACGCTGTATGCGGGGGACGACGAGAAGCTGGTCAATCAGGATCTGGTGGTCTGGTACACGATGGGGATCACCCATGTGCCGCGGCCGGAGGAGTGGCCGATCATGCCGGTGCACCACGTCGGGTTCCGGCTGATGCCGGCGGGGTTCTTCACCCAGAGCCCGGCGCTGGACGTGCCGCGGTAGCCGTCACTCGCCAGGGTCGTCGAGCTCGATCTCGCTGCGCTGGAACTGCCCGCCTGAAGAGATGCTGCCCTTGATCACGTAGGTCGCGTAGCGGTCGTTGCAGTCGGCGTCGCCCTGCGCCGTGATGGTGAACGACTTGCCGTCAGAGAGGTAGCGGTACGAGAAGGCGTAGGGGAACGAGATCTTGAACTCGAGCGCGGTCCACAGCGGCCCGGCGAAGTCCTCGGGGCTGGGCTGGTGCCGCTTGGAGTGATCGTCCTCGCACAGCGGCGGGCCGGGGGTCAGGCCGGTGTCGCCCTTGGCGAAGGCGCCGTTGTCGACCTGGTACAGCCGGGCGGCCATGGCGAGCTCGGAGAGCAGGGTGCGGGCCTCGATGTCGCGCTCGTCGTCCATGTCGCCGAAGTCCTTCTTCTCCAGCTTCTTGCGGGTGGGGGTGCAGAAGGCGATGTCGGCCATGGAGGTGGCGTCGCGGAAGCACTGCACCTGGGCGCGCGACAGCTGCTCCTCGCGGCACTTCTGGAGGTCGGCCTCGCTGGGCGCCACGGCGCTGCCGCCGATCTTGCCGAAGATGGCGAAGATCTCGACGCACTCGGCGCGCAGATCGCGCGCCTTGGCGGCGGGCGCGGGCGCAGGTGACGACGGCGAGGGCGTGGGTTTGACGGCGGGCTTGCTGCCGGAGCCGCCGCAGGCGGCGAGGACGAACGCGAGGGTGGCCGGGACGGGGGCGGCGAGGCTGCGCATGGGCGCATGCTACCGCAGTCGCGGGCCTTCAGTCGTCGGCGCCCTGGCGGCGGTCGCGCTTGCGCTCGGAGGTGCGCGCCTTGGCGCCCAGGCGGCGCTCCCTGGCGCCGCGGGTGGGGCGGGTCGGGCGGCGCGGGCGCGGGCGCACCAGGGCGGCCAGCACCAGCTCGCGCAGCTTGGCGCGGGCGTCCTCCAGGTTGCGCGGCTGCTCGCGGTGCGACTGGCTGGTGATGACGAGATCGCCGGCGGCGTCGAGGCGGCCGCGGGCCAGCGTGCGCAGGCGGACGGCGGCGTCGACCGGCAGCACGCGTGAGGTCGACAGCGCGAAACGAAGCTCGATCTTGCTGGCGACCTTGTTGACGTTCTGTCCACCTGGACCGGACGAGCGCACCGCGCGCACGGTCAGCTCGGCGCCGGGCAGCGTCACATCGTCGTTGATGATGAGAGGTTCGCTCACCGCAAGGCTCCGTCGAGGTAGACCTGGACCGGGCGGGCCAGGGTCAGGGGATCTAGCACTGGATCGGCCTCGAGCACGAGCAAGCTGGCGGCCTTGCCGGGGGCCAGCGTGCCGAGGTCGTCGAGACCCCAGTAGGCTGCCGGGCTGCGGGTGCCGGCGGCCAGGATGGCGGCGCCGTCGAGGCCGGCCTGCTGCAGGAGCTCGAGCTCGCTGGGGTCGATGCCGGCGGTCTGGGTGTTGCCGAGGTCGGTGCCGTAGAGGATGGTGGCGCCGGCGGCGCGCAGGCGGCGCAGGTTGCCGACGGTGACGGCGGTGCCGCCGAAAGCGCCCAGCGTGGTGATGACGGTGCGCGCGCTCCAGGCGGCGATGGTGCTGTCGGCCAGCGGTTGCACCGGGGTGTGGGCCAGGAGGTCGGCGCCGGCGGCGGCGGCGCGGGCGGCGTCGGGGTCGGACAGGGCGTGCACCGCGACGCGCAGCTTGCGGGCGTGGGCCTGCGTGATCACGGCGGCGATGGTGGCGTCGGGCAGGGTGGGCGCCTCGGTCAGCGGCAGCTTGATGAGGCCGGCGCCGTGGTCGGCCAGGCGGTTGACGCTGGCGCGGGCCTCGGCGGCGCTGCCGCACTCGAGGCCATAGCCGTCGGCGCCCCAGGTGTTGACGGGGTAGCCAGCGGGCGCGGTGATCATGGGGCCGGCCAGGATCAGGCGCGGGGTGCTGGGGTGGTGATCGAGGTAGGGCAGGGGCGCGGCCAGGTCGACGGCGGCGGCGACGCCGCGGTCGGCCAGCTCGCCGGTCATGACCTCGGGCAGGATGGCCAGGTGGACGTGGCTGTCGATGAAGGCGGGGGCCAGCCAGCGGCCGGTGAGGTCGCGCAGCTCGGCGCCGGTGGGCGTGAGGGTGCCGGCGGGGGCGATGGCGACGATGCGGCCGTCGTGCAGCTCGACGTCGCTGGGGGTGGCGCTGGCGCCGGCGCCGGCACTGGCGCCGGCGATGATGGCGCCGCGCAGCAGCAGGTGGGCCGATCGCCTGACGGGTGGCGGCTGCGGGCCGTGAGCGGGCGCGCGCCGGCCGCAGGCGGGCAGGGCGCCCAGCCCGAGCAGCGTCCAGGTGACGACGGCCAGCGCGCGCATGCGCCATGGTACCGCGCCGTGGCGATGGGCGCGCTACACTCCGAGCATGGATGCCGCCGCCATTGCCGCTGCGCTGCGCGAGATCGCACAGCACCTGACCTTCCGCGGCGAGAACCAGTTCAAGGTGCGCGCCTACGAGAACGGCGCCCAGGCGCTGGAGTCGCTGGGCGAGGACCTCGGCAAGGTCATCGCCGAGAAGCGGCTGACCCAGGTGCGCGGGATCGGCAGCTCGCTGGCCGAGAAGATCGAGGAGCTGCATCGCACCGGCGCCACCGCGCTGCTCGACGAGCTGCGCGCGGGCATGCCGCCCGGGGTGCTGGAGATGGCGCGCCTGCCCGACATGGGGCCCAAGAAGGCCAAGGCGCTGCATGACGCGATGGGGGTGTCGTCGGTGGCCGAGCTGGAGGCCGCCTGCGTGGCCGGCAAGGTGCGCGAGCTGAAGGGTTTCGGGGCCAAGAGCGAGGACAAGATCCTGGCCGGCATCAAGCGCGCGACCAGCCAGGCGGCGCAGGGTGGCGGGCGGATCTTGCTGTCGTCGGCGCTGGGCGTGGGCGAGCCGCTGCTGGCCTACATGCGCGCGGCGCCGGCGGTGCGCGCGGCCGATCTGGCGGGGTCGCTGCGGCGCTGGCGCGAGACGGTGGCGGATCTCGACATGGTGGTCGGCAGTGACGACCCGGCGGCGGTGATGGACCACTTCGTCGCCTTCCCCGGCGTCGGTGAGGTCGAGGCGCGTGGCGACACCAAGTGCACGGTGCGCATGAAGACCGGGCTGCAGATCGATCTGCGCGTGGTGCCGCCGGCGGACTATGCGACGGCGCTGCACCACTTCACGGGCTCGAAGGCGCACCACGTGGTCATCCGCGGGCGTGCGCGCGAGCGCGGGCTGACCATCAGCGAGTGGGGCGTCGAGCGGCTGGATGGCAGCGGCAAGCTCGAGGTCGCCAGCGAGGCGGCGCTGTATGAGCTGCTGGAGCTGCCGCTGATCCCGCCCGAGTTGCGCGAGAACGAGGGCGAGCTGGAGGCGGCCGATGGCGGCGACCGCTTCGAGGATCTGGTCGAGGCCCGCGACGTGCGCGGGCTGATTCACTGCCATACGACCTATTCGGACGGCAAGAACAGCGTCGAGGACATGGCGCGCGCGGCCGACGCGCTGGGCGCCGAATACCTGACCATCACCGACCACTCACCGGCGGCGGCCTATGCCGGCGGGGTCGGGCTGGAGCGGCTGCTCCAGCAGTGGGACGACATCGATCGCGTGCAGCCCAAGGTCAAGGTGCGCATCCTGCGCGGCACCGAGTCGGACATCCTGGAGGACGGCGCGCTGGACTATCCGCGCGAGGTCCTGGAGCGACTCGACGTGGTCATCGCCAGCATCCATTCGCGCATGAAGATGGACGCCGAGAAGATGACGGCGCGCCTGGTCGCGGCGATGCGCCACCCGGTGTTCAAGATCTGGGGCCATCCGCTGGGGCGGCGGCTGCTGGAGCGCGAGCCGTTCGGGTGTGACGTCGAGGCGGTGCTGGATGCCGCGGCGTCGTCACGCGCTGCCATCGAGATCAACGGCGACCCGCACCGGCTGGACCTCGAGCCCAAGTGGATCCGGCTGGCGCGCGCGCGCGGGCTGAAGTTCGTGGTGTCGACGGACGCGCACTCGGTCGAGGGGCTGGGCTACCTGCGCTATGGCGTGGCGACGGCGCGGCGCGGCGGGGTGCGCAAGGGCGAGGTGCTGAATGCGCGCGGGGTGGAGGAGTTTCTGAAGGCTGTGCGGCCGGCGGCGCAGGGCTGACCCGATGTCGAAGTGCACAGCGTGGCGTGGCGGTGGGGCGGTGGCGGCGGCGGCGGTCGTGCTGCTGGCGGGCTGTGGTGGTGGCGGTGCGGGCAGCAAGAGCGACGCTGGTGGCGGCGCGGTCGATGGCGGCGGCGCCGTGGACGACGCCGGGCGCGCCGACGCGGCCGGCTGCGCGACCTGTGGCGGGGTCGTGACCTTCGAGGCCGGGCGCACGCCGACGGCAGAGCTGCACGTGGCCAGCACGGGCAACGACACCACGGGGGACGGCTCGGCAGCGCGGCCGTTTGCCACCGTGGCGCGTGGGGCGCGCGCCGCCACGCCGGGGACCGCGGTGCGCGTGCACGCGGGGACGTACGCCGGCGGCGGCTTCATCGACAACGTGATGGGCACGATGGCGGCACCGATCTGGCTGGGTGGCGCGCCTGGTGAGGCCCGTCCCGTCATCATGGGTGGCGGCGAATCGCTGCACTTCTCGCGCGGACGCTACCTGGTCATCCATGACCTCGAGCTGCGCAGCGCCACCGACAACGGCCTCAACTTCGACGACGCCGGTGACTATGCCAGCGCCGACGCGGCACGCTTCATCGTGCTGCGCGACCTCTACATCCATGACATCGGCAGCGGCGGTAACCAGGACTGCGTCAAGCTGTCGGGGCTGAACGACTTCGTGGTGCTGGACAGCGAGATCGCGCGCTGTGGCGGCGCTGGCGGCGGGTCGGGGATCGACATGGTCGGCTGTCATCGCGGCCTGATCGCGCGCAGCCACATTCATGACACCAGCAACGCGGTGCAGGCCAAGGGCGGTTCGGACGACGTCGAGGTGCGCTGGAACCGCCTGGTCTCGCCGGGGCCGCGCGCGGTCAACATGGGCGGCTCGACCGACCTGCAGTTCTTCAGGCCGCCGCTGCTGACCAGCGGCGAGAACTTCGAGGCCCGCAACATCCGCGTCCTGGGCAACGACATCGTCGATGCCGATGCGCCGTTCGCGTTCGTGGGCTGCGTGGACTGCCTGGCAGCGCACAACACGGTGATCCACCCGCGGCGCAACCTGATGCGCATCCTGCAGGAGACCTCGAGCGGCGGCGGCTACAGCTTCGCGCCGGCGCGCGGCGGCCGTGTGGTCTCGAACCTGTTCGTGTATCGGCGCGCCGACCTGTCCGAGGACGTCAACATCGGCCCGGGCACCCAGGCGGCGAGCTTCGTGTTCGCGAACAACCTGTGGTTCGCCGAGGACCAGGTCGCGCGATCGCGCCCGACGCTGCCCAGCACCGAGACGGCCGCGGTGGTCGGTCAGGACCCGGGTCTGGGAGCGGGGTATGCCATCGGGGCCGGCAGCCCAGCTGCGGGCGCGGGTGCCGCCGCACCGCCGCTGCCCGGCGATCTGAGCGGGGTGTGCTGGCACGCCAGTCCGGCCATCGGGGCTCACGAGGTCGGCTGCCCGTAGCCGGCGGGTCGTGCTAACAGGGCGGTGGGATGGCGGGCGCGCGGATCCGTTTCGGAGACTTCGAGCTGGACGAGCGGGAGAGTCGGCTGCTCGTCTCGGGCGAGGTCATCGAGCTGCAGCCCAAGGTCTACGAGGCGCTGTGCTTCTTCGCCGCGCGCCCTGGTCAGCTGATCACGCGCGAAGAGCTGATGGAGGCGTTGTGGCCCGACGTGGTGGTCAACGAGGAGACGCTGACCCAGGTCGTCCGCAAGCTGCGTCGTGCGCTGGGCGACGAGGCCAAGGAGCCGCGCTTCGTGGCCACGGTCCTCAAGCGGGGCTATCGCTTCTTGCCGCGCGTCGAGCCGGTCGAAGGAGAGGCCAAGGCCGAGCCCGAGGCCAAGGTGGAGGCCAAGGCCGAGCCCGAGGCCAAGGTGGAGGCCAAGACCGAGCCCGACGAGCAGGCGCTCCCGCCGGTTGCTGGCGCTGTGCCCGCTCGCAGCTTGGCGCGGCTGGCCTTCGTCATCGCCGGGGTCGTCACGCTGCTGGCCGGCGCGGTCATCCTGCTCGCCCCCCGCCTGCGCGGGTCGGCACGCCCGGGCGCTGCCCCCAGCGTGCAACCGCTCGCGGAGCTGCATGCCCGTCGCCTCACCTTCTCGGTCGAGCGCGAACAGGAGCCGGCGCTGTCGGCCGATGGCGCACGCGTCCTCTATGTCGCCAACGTGGACGGCCAGTACGAGGTGTTTCTGTCGCAGGCCTCGGGTGGCAACCGGGTGCGGCTGACGCGCAGCGCGGCTGACGAGTATTACCCGCACTTTTCGCCCGACGGGCTCAGCGTGCTGTTCTCGCGCAGCCTGCAGGGCACCGACTCGGCGTGGACCATGTCGGCGCTGGGTGGTGACGAACGGCTGCTGGCGAGCAACGCTGGATACGCGACGCACTCGCCCGATGGCGCCGAGATCGCGTTCGTGCGCCCGGCCCCCGGGGGCGCGCAGCAGGTGGTGCGGCGTCGCCTCGCCGACGGCCGTGAGCAGGTCGTGACCGAGGTCGACGTCGCCGTGCGCACCCTGACCTGGTCGCCCGATGGGCGGCAGCTGGCGTGGGCCGAAGAGCATCGCGTCGCGCTGGTCGACGCCGCCGGCGGCACGCCGCACGGCCTCGGCGAACTGGCCGACCACGTGCGCGGGGTGGCGTGGGATCCCCAGCGTCCCGGGGGCATCCTCACCGACGCCAACTGGGGCGGGCGCGCCGCGCTGTGGCGGGTCGATCGCAGCGGCAAGCGCGAGGCGATGGCCGCCGCTGGGGGGGGCACCTACTCGCCTCACGCCTCAGCCGACGGCCAGCACATCGTGTACACGCGCGAAGAGCGTCAGATCCAGCTCTGGCGTCGCAGCGTCGGCGCCGAGCCCACGCTGCTGCCGACCAAGGTCACCTTCGAGTGCATCGATCTGGCACCCGATCATCGCCTGTTGGCCTATGGCGACATCGACACCTCGCACAACGGGTTGGCCGTCGGCGTCCTCGACCTGGACACCCTGGAGACGCGCGAGCTCGGAGCTGGTCGCTGTCCGCGCTTCTCGGCCGATGGCAAGCGCGTGGCCTTCGTCGATCCCGACGGCCACGCGGTGGTGCTCACGCTGGAGACCGGTGCGCGCCAGGTCGTCGCCGCCGAGCTCTCCGCCGTGCGCGTGGCCCTGTCACCGGACGGAGCCGAGCTGGCTATCGCGGTCCTTGGCGCGCAGCCCGGCCTGGTGGTGGCGCCGCTCGCGGGCGGCACGGCGCGGCGCCTCGCCGATGGCAGCTTCGGCGTCCCGGTCTGGTCACCCGACGGCAAGCTGCTGGCGGCCAACGCCACCGTTGCGGGCAGCCCGGGGCTTCATGTCGTGGACGCCGTTGCCGGTGGCGCGCGGCTGGTGACGGTGCGCACCAGCTGGGCTGCGCCCCCGCTCTGGCGTGTGGCCGCCCCCGGGCGCCCCGTGCTGGTGCGGCTGGTCGACGAGCGCACGGAGCCCCAGCTCGCCGAGGTTGCGCTCGATGGCACCGAGGGCGCGGTGCGCGGCATCGAACCGCGCCCGGATCCCAGCTTCTGGGGCGTGTTCCAGGTCGTCGAACTCCCCGACGGTCTCATCTTCGCGCAGGAGCGCTACGAGAGCGACGTCTACGTCCTCGAACCGTAGCCTGCGAAATTGCTGCGCTTTTTGATGGTCGCGCAGAGATCACCACACGATCACCTCGCGGTCAGGTGGCCATCGGCTGGCGGCGCTATCGGTGCTTCGACGGGCGCGCTTCGCCCGTTCGAAAAGGAGCCCCGCCGTGAACCTCTCCAGAGTCCTCGCCACCCTGTCACTGTCCGTCCTGGCGCTGGCGCAGCCCGCCTGCGTCACCGACCCCGATGATTCGACACTGCCCATCGGGCAGGACGAGTCCGCCCTGAGCACCAGTCTGGTCGCGCTGCACGTGTGGTGGAGCCCCACGCAGGGCGACTATCGGACCACCGCCGACCCGGCCTGGATCGGCAGTCGCGGCGCCGCCCGCTCTGGGTACCTGTGGGTCGGCACCGCCGGCAAGGTGTTCGCGCCGGGCACTCCGCCGCCCGGGACCCTGCCGCTGTACCAGTGGTTCAACGCCACCCGCGGCGACTACTTCCTGACCTCCGACCCGGCCTGGGCCGCGACCACGCCCGGAACGCTGCGCGGCGGCTACAGCTTCGTGCGCCGGGAGGGCCATCTGTTCCCGACCGCACGCGCCAGCACCCTCAAGCTGACCAGCTGGTGGCACGGCGGGCGCGAGGACAACCTGACCACCAGCGCGCCGGCGTGGGACGCCGCGCTGGGCGGCAGCAGCGGTGGCTACGCGCACTACCGCGACGAAGGCTATGTGGTCATCGGCTCGGTCGACGACGTCAGCTCCGATGTCATGGAGCGGTCCGACTTCAACGTCGGGGGCATGAAGGTCGCGGGCCGCGCCGCGACTGGCACGCGCCTCACTCTCGGGATCATGCTCGACTACAGCGACAAGCAGTTCAGCGATCCGACGACGCTGTCGAGGAACCTGGTCGGGCCTGCCTTCCCCAACGTGCGCGCCTACTACAGTGAGGTCTCGCAGGGTCGCTACAGCATCAACCTCGGCAGCGTGGCCGGGCCCTATCGCATCGCCGATGATGCCGCTACCCCGGGCGACGAGAGCAAGCTGCCCTGCGCGGTGGAGCCGACCACGTGTAGCGGCCTGGCGTGGGCGGTACTGCAGACCACCGCAGCCCTCTGTGGCGGCGCGACCTGCTTCGTGGGGCCGCAGAACGGCGGCGGCGGTGCAGTGCTGGCCAGCAGCGCCGGCGCCGGCTTCGAACACGAGCTCGCCATCGTGGACATCGACGGCGCGCCGCTGAAGGACGGTGATCGCATCCGGATCCGCGCCTCCGAAGGGCAGTATCTGCGCGCGGTCAACGGCGGCGGCGGCGCCGTGCTGGCTGACACCCTGACCCCGGGTGGCGACGCCGTCTTCATCCTGCAGCGCCAGGCCGGGGCCGGCAACGTGGTCGAGACCGGCGATCAGGTCAGCTTCAAGACGTCGACCGGGGCGCACTACCTGCAGGCGGTGGGCGGCGGCGGCGGGGCGGTCGATGCCCGCGCCACCACGCGCCAGCTGTTCCGGCTCTCGGAGGGCATGAGCGTGGGCCACATCCTGCGTGACGCCGTGCGCCGCGCGGTGGCGGGCGGCGTCGACCTCGGTCGCTTCGATGTCGACGGCAACCACATCGTGACCGATGGCGAGTTCGCCCTCATCGTGATGGTGCCGCAGCAGGTCGGCGCCAGCGCGTCGACGCGGACGGTGGCGGGTGTGGGCGGCTGCTTCGACGCTGGTCGCGGCTATCAGGTGTGCGGGCAGGGCTCGCTGGTGATGGAGAACTCGGGCTTCGCCACCGTGGCCCACGAGATGACGCACCTGCTGGGAGCGTGGGATCTGTACCCACCGTTCTGCAGCAACAGCAACGTGACGCTGATGGGCTGCACGGCGGGGAACCTCACCTATCACCTGGACCCCTGGCACAAGATGAACCTCGGCTGGGCGCTGCCGCGCATCCACCGGCTCGACCAGCCCGCCGCCGTGGTGCGCCTGGCTGCCCCCGGCCGCAGCCCCACCATCAGCGACAACAGCCGCCCCGTGCTGCTCTACGACCCGCGGCTTTCGGGTGGTCGCACGCGCTATCTCCTGGTCGAGTACCGTGACCAGGCCGGCTACGACGCCAACGTGCCAGCGCGCGGTCTGGTGGTGTGGGACGTGCGCCTCTCGGGACCCAACGGCAACCCGATGCTATACGGGCCGGCGGGCGCCCAGGGCTGGGAGGTCGTCGCGCTGCCGTCACCCACGGGGAGCGGGCTGGTGTGGCCGCTCGGCAGCGCCGGCACGCCGCGCTGGCAGGATGGCACCAGCTCGGGCGTCACGCTGCGCGCCACCGCCAGCACCAGCAATGAGGTCGTCCTGGAGTGGCGGCCGGACTTCGCGCCGCGGGTCGACGCGTCAACCCTCGATCACGCCGTCCCCGGCGTGCGCGTCACGATGACGGGCGTCTTCGGCGCCGCCGACAGCGCCACCGACTGGGTCGAGCTACAGAGCGGCAGCGCGCGCTATCGCGCCACCATTCGCGTGCTGTCCGAGACCCAGGTGGGCTTCGACGTCCCGACCGCGCCCCGTGGCACCTACGACGTGGTGTTCCACGACGGCTGGTCCGACGCGCTGTCGAACACGCTGCGTTTCACGGTCGACTGAGCGAGCACGCGCCGCGCTGGTCCCCCCGACTCAATTGCACTTGGTCAGGGGGGCCAGCGGGAACATCGGGGCCTGCGCGGGGAACATGGCGTCGTAGGCCTGCATGGCGGTGTTCAGGGTGCTGACCACCTGGGCGAAGGTCTGGTCGAGCTTGTTGAGGGTCGAGGACTCGGCGATGCACAGGAACTTGGGCACGCCGCAGATGTCGATGTCCTCGCAGCCAGGGGCGGCGGGGCCGGCGGCCTTCAAGGCGCGGTCGCCGTAGAGGACGCGGCCGTCGACCATGACCAGCTCGACGGTCTGTGGGCGCTGGCCCAGCATGGCGGTGTAGGGATCGGCGGGGTTGGCGGCGTACAGCGCGATGTCGGCGCGCTTGCCGACCGCGAGGGAGCCGACCTCGGCCTCCAGGCTGAGCGCGCGGGCGGCGTCGATGGTGACCATGTCATAGAGGCGGCGCGGGGTCAGGATGTTGCCGAGGCGCATGGTGTCGACCATGTCGGCGGTGCGCAGCTCGTCGAGCAGGTTGATGCTGCCGCCCATCGACCAGTCGGGGCCCAGCGCGATCACCGACACGCCGGCGGCGATGGCGAGGTCGATCTTGGCGGCGCCGTCATAGAGGAAGAGGTTCGACTTGGGCGACCACACCAGGCGCATGCCCGACATCGCCATCTGCATGAACTGCGGCATGCCGAAGGCGGTGCCGTGCACGATGGTGGTGTGCGGCGACAGCAGGCAGCCGCCGTTGCGGCCCGACAGCGTGGTGAACTCGTTGAGCGCGGTGCCGTCGACGCCCTCGCCGACGTGGACGACATAGGCGGTGGTGGTGCCGGCGTTGAAGCTGTTGCACACGCTGACGGCGCCAGCCATGTCGGGCACCGAGATCGAGGTGCGGATGCGATCGAAGCCGAGGTCGTTGCGCTGGGTGTCGATGGTGCGGATGACCGAGTCGTAGCAGGCCGGCTCCTGCGCGCCGGGGGCCAGCAGGTACGACGTGGTGCCGGAGATCAGCGCCTTGACCTCGGCGTACTTGTCGAGCTCGCAGGTGAAGTCGACCGGGGAGCCTTCGCCGTTGATGTACTGCTTGGCGTCGACGACCTGGCCGTAGCGGGCGTCGGAGGTCCAGTTGTTGTGGTTCTGGTAGAAGCGGCCGGGGTTCCAGTCACCCTCGTCGAAGATGTTGAACAGGCCGTGGTTGTGGGTCTCGACCAGGCCGGGGGAGATGACGCCGCTGGTGCGCACCACGGTGGCACCGGTGGCGCCGGCCATGGTGCTGCACGAGGCGGCGACGCAGGTGATGCGCACGCCCTCGACCAGGACCTCGCCGGCCATCGGGCCGGTCGGGGTCAGCACGGTGCCCACGAAGAGGAAGCGGTCGGCGGCGCCGGGGGTGATCGTCGCGGGCGGGATGGTGGTGCCGCCGTCGCTGGTCGTGCTGCCGTCGACGCCGGGGCCGCCGTCGACGTCGGGGACCTCGGCGTCGACCTGCACGCTGCTGTCGGGCTCGTCGACGGTGTTGTCGGTGGTGCAACCGGTCGACCAGATGGCCGTGGCGAGACAGCAAGCGATGGTGAAGCGCATCATTCGATTGTACCCAATGGCGCCTCGGCCCGGGTCTCTTGCCTGACGCCAATCACGACTGCGGCGGCCAGCACCACGCCACCCGCGACCTGGAGGGCGTCCACGCGGGCAGCGAACAGGCCGGCGCCCATGGCGATGGCGATGGCTGGTTCCAGCACGATGACGACGTTCAACGTGAACAGGCGCACATGCGGCGCGCACAGGTTCATCAGGCCGTGGCCCGCCGCGGTGGTCAGCACCACCAGGCCGGCCAGCCAGCCCCACTGCTCGGCCGGGTAGCTCAGCGGGGCGCGCGTCAGCAGCACCACCGGCAGCGCGGTCAGCGCGCAGGCGACCAGCGTCCAGCCCATGAAGGGCGCCAGCGGCAGCGCGACGCGGACCCTGCGGGTGACCACGTAGAACAGCGCGATCGCGAGGCCCGCCGTGATGCTCATGGCGTCGCCCAGGATGGCGCGCCAGCCCAGGGCCAGGTCACCGCCCGCGATCACCGCCAGACCCAGGGTCGCCAGCGCCACCGAGATCCAGGTCGCTCGGGTCGCGCGCTCGCCCAGGCGGGCGCCGAGCACCGCGGCGATGGCCGGCTGCGCCACCAGCAGGAGCAGGTTCGACGCATAGTCGGTCAGGTCGAACGCCTTCACCCACAGCAGGAAGTGCGCCCCCAGCAGCACGCCACCGACGGCCAGCCGCAGGCGCAGCCCGGCCGGCACGCGCAATTGCCCGCGCCACCACGCGAATCCCAGGAACAGCGGCGCCGCCAGCGCGGTTCTCAGGAGCACCGTGGCCCAGGGATCCATCGCCGCCATCACGATGAACGGCCCGCTGGTCGACACCAGCAGCAGGGCCGCCGCCAGGGTCACATATGCGGAGCGCCGCGTCATGAAACCGAGGCTGGTCGGGGGCTGCCCACGTCGCGGGTGTAGCACGCCCTGCTGGCGGGAGTAGAATAGCCCCCGTGTCGGAGCTGCCGAGCGACCTCCGGGCATCCGTTCCACGGCCGTTGCCGCGGTTCGCGCCGTCGCTGCTGTGGCCGCTGGTGATCGAGGCGGTCGGCATCGGCGCCAGCGCCTGGCTGGTGGTGCGCGGTGAGGGCTTCCTGGCGCGCTGGCTGCCCGAGCACGCCCGGCTGGCGGCGCTGCTGGGCGCCGGCTTCCTGCAGCTGGTCGGCCTGGGCATCATCCTGTGGGCGCTGCGCATGCGCTCGCTGCTGCGCTATGGCACTCCGGCGGTGGGCGAGGTCGTGTTCTCGCGCCGCAAGGACGCCGCCCAGCTGCACGTGCGCTACCAGTTCCTGACCCCCGACGGCAAGAAGCTGGAGCGCGACTACTTCATGGGTGAAGGCAACATCACCACGCTGGGCTTCACGCCGGCGGCGGGGGACATCGCGTATGTCGTGCACGCGCGCGATCCGCGGCGCTTCTACCTGTGGGGCTTCGCCAGGGGCAAGCGCCCCAACCTGGTGTCGTACCCTGACGGCGCCGAGCGCCCGCTGAACCCGGCCAGCGTGTCGAGCACCCGGCTGCGCGCGCAGCCCAGATCCTAGTAGACGCCGCCCGCCGCGCAGTCGAGGTGGTGATTCAGGCCGTCGAACAGCAGCTGGTTGCCGTCCTGGCTGTAGCTGGCCAGCTTGTCCTCGCAGCTCGGGATGGCGGCCACGAAGTCGTGCACCGTCTTCGGATCGGCCAGCGTGGCGGCGTGGCGCCCGTAGCCGAGCAGCTCGAGGTAGCGCGCGTTCATGATCTGCTCGAACTGGCCCTCGACCGGGACCGAGAGCATGGGCTTGTGCAAGTAGACCGCCTCGCCCATCAGGGTGAAGCCGCCGCCCGCGATGACGCCGCGCGCGCTGGCCAGATCCTCGATGAACCCGGCCTCGCTGAAGGGGCGATAGCGCAGGTTGCCCTCGACCTGCTCCTCGGTGATGGTGCGGCGCATGCCGTAGATCCGGCACTCCAGGCCGGTGGCCTGCAGCGTGCGCGCCAGGTCGTCGTTGCCCTCGGCGGTCTGGTAGACCAGCAGGTGATCACCGCGGCTGGCGCGTGCAGCCAGGATCTCCGGGCGCAGGATGGGGGGAAACAGCGTGGTCTTGTCCTTGCGCAGCTCGGGACGGAAGAAGGTCGTGATGAGGTAGTGGTCGCAGAAGGGCAGCTTCGACTTCACGAAGGCCTTGGTGAACTGGAACGCCGCGAAGTGGCCCTCGGTGATGAAGTCGGGGTGCTTGCAGCGGTTGATGATCTGCATGTTGTCGATCGACAGGATCGGCAGCCGGTGCGCCTTGGCGTAGAAGTAGGTCCAGCTCTCGAAGTCGCTGATGACGGCCTCGGGCTTGAAGCCGTGGATGAGCTCGAAGTAGGCCGCGATGTTGTCGGGCACCCCGGTCACGCCGCCGAGCACGTTGGACCACAGCGTGGCGCCGCGCCGCACGCGGTTCTCGTCGTAGATCATGTGCAGGCCGTGGATGCGGTTGACACCCTCGAAGCGCTTGGCCAGAAAGTCGGTGGCGCGCCCCGAGGCCATGATCTCGACCTCGTGGCCCTCCTTGATGAGGTGCTCCAGCACCACGCGCGAGCGCATCGCGTGGCCCATGCCTTCACCCACGACCCCGTAGAGCAGCTTCATGGCGCAACCTTACCGGGCGCGCAGGCCGCCCGCCAGCAGGAGCGCACAGCCGAGCAGGGCGACCCCGAAGAAGACGGCGCCGATGCGGAACCACAGCATGACGCCGGGGCGCTCGGCCGCGGTCAGGTTGCCGTGATCGCGGGTCGGGAACAGCCACCAGCGGGGGGACAGCGCGCCGCGGGGCGACAGCGCGCGCCACAGCTTGACGTGGTACCAGAAGCCGGCCGGCAGGCTGATGACCAGGCCGATGGCGATGAGGCCGAGGCCGCCCCAGATCTGGCTCTGCCACGACACCATGGCCAGCACGAAGGTGCCGCCGGCGAGGGCGACCACCAGGGCCAGGGCGATGGTGAGCTCCAGCATCCCGGATGGCCTCAGACGGCGGTCTGGAATTCCAGCTTGGCGACGCGCTCGCGCAGCTCGCGCTCGACGGCCTCCTTGTCCTCCTTGTCCTTGCGGATGGCCTCGCGCAGCTCGCGCAGGCGGTCCTCCTCGCGTGACAGCTCGCCGACGTAGCGCTCGCGCAGGCCGCGCTCGTCCTGGGTCGCGCCCAGGGCCTGGAGGTTCTGGCGCAGGCGCTCCTGGTTCTTGAAGATCTCGGCGACGTCGGCCTCGCGCTGGGCGGCGCGGCGGCCCAGGTTGGCGGCCTGGTCGGCCAGATCGGCGAGGCCGAGCAGGAGCTGCTGGGTGGCGGCGTCGATCCAGCGGCTCTGCAGCCAGACGCCGATCTGGTCGCGCGCCAGGCCCAGGATGGCGTAGTGGTCGGACAGCTCGCCTCGCTCGGTGACCTTGAAGCGGGTGGTCTTGCCGGCGGGGACGTCGAGGCGGAAGCGGTAGAAGTTCTCGGTGCGCTCGATGGGCTTGCCGTCGGTGGCGTCGCCCTGCAGCGTCCAGCCGTGGTTGAAGCGGTGCTCGAGGAAGAGATCGATGGCGCGGCTGCCCTTGTTGAGGATGACGTAGGTGCGGCGGTCGAGGCGGTAGCGCGTCAGGTACAGGTAGCCGTTGACGATGCGGGCGAAGTGCACGTTCTGCGTCTCCGACTGCGGGTCGATGCTGACCACGCAGCCGAGCTCGACCGAGTACGGGACCAGGCGCTCCTCGCCCGGCTTGAGCGTCTCCAGCATCGACTCGCCGACGTAGGTGGCGTCCTCGAGCACGGTGACCGGACCGCCCTCGAGCGTGGCGCCGGTGGTGTTCTTGAACAGCACGGCGGACATCGGGTTCTTGGCGCGGACGTCCTGGTTGTAGACCGCGACGCGCTTGCCCTCGAAGGGCGACTGCATGATGGGGACCAGGGCGGACTGGCCGCGCTTCACGGTGACCGGGTTTCTGAGCTCGTACTGGAACAGGTCGCCGGTCTCGACGGTGCGGGTCTGCACCGGGGCCGAGGTCGCGGCCTGGGCGCGCATGCGGCCGCCGGTCATCGGGGCCGGCGCGGGGGGCGGGGGTGGCGCGCCGTAGCCGGCAGCGCCGAACGCGGCGGGGGCGGCTGCGGGTTGCGGCATCGAGTCGGACAGGTACTCGACCGCGCCCTCGAGCTGCGGCGGGGCGTAGGCGGCCTCCTCCTGCACCTTGACGATGGGGCGCTGCTTGTAGCGCGGGGCGTAGAGGTCGTGCACGAACGAGATGGGCAGGCCGGCGACCAGGGACAGGCGCACGCTGTCCCAGTCCTCGTCCTGGGTGTTGTCGACCAGGGCCCAGCCCTGCAGCAGCGGCGCCTCGGGCGGCAGCTCCGGCTTCGGGGTGTCGAGCAGCAGCCGGTACGAGGTCTTCCACACCGGGGTCTCGACGATGTAGCTGGCGAACAGCTGGCGCTCGCCCTCGCCGCTGGCGAAGATGGTCAGCTTCTTGAGATCCTTCTTCTTCGACGAGATCAGGATCTCGAGCAGGTGGCCGAGGTCCTTGCGCAGCGACTCGTCGAGGAAGCGGATGGCGCGGATCTCGAGCAGGTCGTAGCTCTGCATGGTGGAGCCGTCGACCAGCAGCGCGACACGGCCGCTGGTGATGGCGGTGTCGCCCTCCTTGCGCGTGGTCCACTCGATGCCGAGCACGGCGCCCTCGATGGACTTGCCGCCGATCTCGACCGCGACGCGCGCGCCCTTGACCTGGTTGAGCAGGCCGCTGATGGCGTTGGCGTCGTCGAGGCGCACCGCGACGTCATCGAGCTGGCGCTCGATGGGGCGGGTGGATTCGTACGAGATCGACGAGATCAGCCCCTTGCCGAGGTCGAGCGTGGTCAGCGACTTCAGGACGTCGTTCATCTCGCTGGCCTTGAAGTGGAGGTCCACCGAGGCGACGCCGGAGACGCTGCCCTGGCGCTCGAAGTAGCCGACGCCATGCTTGTAGAGGACGACCCGCGTGATGGGCAGCATGCGGGGCATCGTATATGATCTCGGAGTGGACGCGCTCAGGCGAGACGACATCGAGCGAGCCATCTCCACCCCGCCGGAGGAGAAGCTGCTACGCACGCTCGAGCTGATGGACGTCGGCATCGAGATGCACCGCGATTTCCTGAAGCGGCGCCATCCCGAAGAGAGCGAGCAGCAGATCGAGCAGCGCTTGCGGGCGTGGTTGCTGGCTCGTGAGTGAGGTCGGTTGGTCGGCGGCGCTTCGCGCCATCGCGGACGCGCTCGCTGGCCTGGGGCGTCCGTATGCACTGGTCGGGGGGGTGGCCACGGGTGCGCGGACGCAGCCGCGGTTCACCGCCGACGTCGATGTGGCCGTGGCCGTCGCGAGCGACGCCGAGTTCGAACAGCTGATCTTCGCACTGACGTCGACCGCGTACCAGGTCACCGCCACGGTCGAGCACCGGTCAGCCGGGCGTCTGGCGACCGCCCGGCTGGTGTCACCGTCCGGAGTCGTCGTCGATCTCATCGGGGCCAGCTGCGGAATCGAGGCCGAGATCGTCGCGCGCTCCGAGCCGCTGCTGATCCGCGGTGCGGGCACCGTCCCGGTGGCCCGTGCGGAAGAGCTGCTGGCGATGAAGGTCCTGTCCATGACCGAGCGGCGCTTCCAGGATCGGAGCGACGCTCAGAACCTGATCGCGATGAACCCGACCCTGGACCTGGCAGTCGTGCGCGCGAACCTGACGCTCATCACGGAGCGTGGGTTCGCGCGGGGGCAGGATCTGATGGCGAAGCTGGAGGCGGTGCTGGCGGCGGTGCGCGACGAGTGAACGGAGACGGACCTGAATAGCCTCCTCGAAGCTGCGCTTCGAGGGGGCTAGTCGATGCGGGGCAGGCAGCGGCCGCCCTGGCAGAACTCGCCGTTGGCGCACTGGGTGTCGATGGTGCACATCTGGCGCTCGACGGTGGTGACCCACTGGGCGATGTGGTTGCCGGAGCCGAGCTCCTGGAAGGGCAGCCAGAAGGCGGGCAGGCTGGGGTCCTGGTTGGCCAGTGACTTGGTGGGGTCATAGGCGGCCATCCAGATCTGGGCGGTGGTGTTGGCGGCCAGGCGCAGGCCGTAGGCGCGGCGGCTGGAGAAGGTGAACCACATGAGCGTGTTGCCGCGGTAGGGCTGCGCGTCGGGCGCCCACTTGGGCCACGAGTCGCCGCCGGTCGAGGCGGTGGCCAGGCGGATGGGGTTGCCGCCGGCGGCGCTGATGGCCCAGACCTGCGCGTCCATGGCGTCGAACGAGTTGGCCTCGCTGGGCGAGCGGTTGAAGATGACCCAGCGGTTGTCGGGCGAGAAGGTCGGGTAGAAGTTGTTGTTGCCGCTGGCATACGACACCAGGGTCGGGCCGGGGCCCCAAGATCCGCCTGACTTGACCATGGTTTCGATTGACGCCTTGTCAACACCGGGAGAGCCGCAGGCGAGGCCCGGGAAGCACGGCACGGCCATGCCGGGCTTGGCGTAGACGATCGAGGTGCCGTCGGGCGACCAGTCCGGCATGGTGCCGTTGGCGATCAGGCTGGCGTTGATGTCGGTGCCGGTCGACGAGTCGGCCAGACCGGTCGAGATGCCGTTGGAGTACAGCAGCTGGGTGGCGTCGGGCGAGAACGAGAAGAAGTTGGCGCCGCCGCCGCCGAACATCGAGCCCTTCGAGTACACCATGGTGCGGCTGGCGACGTCGAAGACCTTGTACATGGCGGGCGACGGGATATCGAGGCCGACCGCGATCTTCTTGCCGTCACGCGACAGCACGTGGCAGCCGACGCACTGGGTGGCGCCGGCGCGCGCGGCGTCCATGAAGTTCTCGGCCTGCTGGTTGGCGCGGCCGAACTCGTAGCGCTTCACGCTGCCCGGGCTGGCGTTCCAGTAGTACAAGCCGCCGACGATGTCCTCCTGACCGAACGAGATCTTCTGCGTCGCCGACATGCCGACCGGCGAGCCGGCCGCGGCGCCCATCGGGATGCCGCGCAGGGTGTAGCTCATGGCATCGCCGCCGCGCTCGGCCATGGCGAGGATGGCCCAGGTGGTGGCCTCGGGGGTGTACTGGCAGCCGGCGCCGAGCGTGGTGCAGGTGAAGTAGGCCTTGAGCTGGACACGCGCGCCCTGGAAGGTCAGCTCGAACAGGCCGTTGCCCGAGCCGGGCATGTAGTGGAACTCCATCACGTTGAGGTTGGGCGGCACCAGGACGCCGTCGGCCGGGTAGACCAGCTGCGGCGCGGTGCCGGTGGTGGGGCCGCCGAACAGCGTGGCCGCGTTGGCGGGCACGTTGGGGCCGAGCACGATGGTCTCGAGGCGCACCGTCAGCGAGGTCTCGCCGCTGGCGCCGCGCGCGGTGGCGCGCACCGTGGTGCGACCGCCGGCCGCGGTCGACGACGTGAAGGTGGCGCCGCTGAAGCTGCCCAGCACCGGGTGATCGATGGTGAAGGTGGCGTCGGCGGTGACGTCGGTCTCGGCGCCGCCCGGCTTCACCAGGAAGGCCTTGTACGGCACGGTGACCGCGCTGCCGTTGACCGTGATCGAGTGATCGGCGGGTGTGAGGCGCAGGCTGCCTGCGGCGATGCCGCCGTCGCCCGTGGTGTCGTCGTCGTCGCCGCCGGCGTGGTCGGGACCACAGCCCGACAGGAGCGTCGCCGCCAGCACCGAAACCAGGATCGCAGTTCGCGTCTGAAGCCACTTCATGCGCGGCAGTATCGATCAAAATCGCGGCGAATAAAGGGCGATTTCACGACGATTTGTTGCCGCGGCGCGTCACGTGTAGCGTGGGGCCGTGATCCTGGTCGATGGGCTGCGCAAGTATGACGGTTCACGGTGGCCGGACCGCTTGTGGTGCCACATGGTGAGCGACCAGGGGCTGGACGAGCTGCACGCCATGGCGCGCGCGCTGGGGGTGCCGCCGCGCGGGTTTCATCGCGATCACTACGATCTGGATGATGTGCGCCGCGCGATGGCGATCGAGCGCGGCGCGGTCGAGGTCGGCAGCAAGGAGCTGGTGCTGAGGATGGTGCCGACGCGGCCGTCGATCGCGGCGCGGCGGGCCAGCGCGCGGCGGCCGGGGCGGTAGCGCGCGGCGGCGGCTCAGCCGAGGGCGCGCACCAGCTCGGTGAGGTGGCTGATGGCGCGCGGCAGATCGGGGCGGTCGGTCAGGATGGGGGCCAGCGGGTCGCCCTTCTTGTCGAGGCGGCGCAGCACGGTCTTGATGGTGTGCTTGCGGGGATCGAGGCGGGCGTTGACCTCGGACCACTCCAGCGGCGTGGAGACCGGCGCGCCGGGCAGTGGGCGCACGCACAGCGGGGACACCACGGTGCGGCCGTGGCCGTTCTGGCCGGTGTCGAGGTAGACCTTGCCGCCGCGGGCGTTGATCATGCGCGCGGTGGTGGCGATGTCGGGCAGCTCGGCGACGATGACGCGGGCGATCAGCTCGGCGATCAGGCGCGCCTCGTCATAGCTGGCCAGCGCGGCGATGGGGATCATGACGTGCAGGCCGGTGGCGCCGCTGGTCTTGATGTACGAGTGAAGCTCGATGCGATCGCACAGGTCGTGCACGGCGCGCGCGATGCGGACGACGTCCTTGAAGGGGGCGCCCTTGGGGTCGAGGTCGACGATGGTCCAGTCGGGGCCGGCGGCGTTGACACGGCCGCCCCAGACGTGGAGCGGGATGCAGCCGAGGTTGGCGATGTAGAGCAGGGTGTCGACGTCGTCGCAGATGAAGTAGGACGACTCCGACTGGCGGTCGCCGTTCCACATCCGCATGGTGCGCACCCACTGCGGGACGTAGGCGGGGGCGTCGTGCTGGAAGAACGACTTGCCGGTGATGCCGTCGGGGTAGCGGGTCATGACCAGGGCGCGGTCGCGCAGGTAGGGCAGGAGGTATGGCGAGACGGCGCGGTAGAAGTCGTAGAGGTCGGACTTGGTGTAGCCCTCGTCGGGCCAGAAGATTTTTTTCGGGTTGGTGAGGGTGGCGCGGCCGAGGGTGGACGGGCGAGGGGCGGTGGGAGGCGGAGACGGAGGCGGAGACGGAGACGGAGAAAGGCTCGGATCGGGCACGGGCGCGGGCACGGGCACGGGCACGGGGGCGGAGGCGGAGGCGGGGGCGGGGGCGGGGTCTTGGGATGGGGCGAGGGTGGGGTCGTCGGTGGCGCCGGTGTGGCGGGCGGGTAGGATGCACTCCTCGATCTTCTTGTCGTCGCGGAAGCGGAGGAGGACGGGGAAGCGCAGCATGCCGTCGGCGGTGGACTCGAGGTAGCGGATCTCCATGATGAGCTGCGGCTTGACCCAGATGTGGTCGCCGCTGGTGGGCGCGCCCAGGCAGGGCGGGGCGGGCACGCGCAGCGGATCGAGCATGGCGTGGATCTGCTTCAACTTGGCCTCGTCCAGGCCGCTGGCGACGCGGCCGACGTACTGCAGCGCGCTGCCGTCCCAGGCCGCGACGTGCAGTGACCCGGTGCCGCCCCAGCGCGAGCCGTGCAGCGCATAGCCGACCATGACGACGTCGGCGGTGTGCTCGGCCTTGACCTTGAGCCAGTCCTTGGAGCGACCGTTGCGATAGGGGCCGTCGGCGCGCTTGCCGACGATGCCCTCCATGCCGAGGCCGCGCACGCGCTCGAACAGGGCCTCGCCGTCATGCTCGAAGTGCTCGGAGTAGCGCAGCGGGCCGACCGGCGGCAGCAGGCGGGCCAGGGCGGCCTTGCGCGTGGTCAGCGGTAGCTTGCGCAGATCGAGGTCGTCCAGCGCCAGGAAGTCGAAGCCATACCAGGTCGCCGGCATGGTCACGCGGGCGCGCTCGAGGTCGGCGTCGCGCTGGATCTGCATGCGCTTCTGCAGGCGGTTGAAGCTGGGGCGGCCATCGTCGCCGAGGACCACGACCTCGCCGTCGAGGATGAACGAGGCCGCGGGCAGCGCGGCGGCGGCGTTGACGAGCTCGGGATAGGCGCGGGAGGCGTCGTTGCCGCTGCGGTAGCGCAGGCGCACACCGGCGGCGGACTTCTCGATGAGCAGGCGAAAGCCGTCGTACTTGAGCTCGAACAGCCAGCCCGGGCGCGAGAACGGCCTGGCCGCGGTGTCGGCCAGCATGACCTCGATCTTGGCCAGGTCGACCGGGCGCGCGGCTGTGATGGCACCGGCGGCGGCGAGCTCGGCGTGCAGGGCGGGGCCGCGCGAGACCCCGGCGCCCAGCTCCTCGACGGTGAGGCCCGACAGGATCGACTGCTGCACGAAGTCGTCGCGGCCGGGGCCCGAGTAGGCGTCGCGGTGCTTGATGAGCAGCCACTGGTCGCCGCCGTCGTCGTCGCGACCGCGCGCGCGCGTCTTCAGGCGCCCGCTGGTGCGCACCAGGGTCCAGATGCCGTGCAGCTTGTAGCCGCGCAGCTCGAACAGCAGCTTGCCGGTGGTCATGCCCTGCTCGGGATCTTCGAGCGCCAGCCAGGAGCCGCGGTCCCAGCAGATCGACGGGCCGGCGCCATAGTTCTTGGCCGGGATGACGCCCTCGAAGTCGGCGTACTCGACGGGGTGATCCTCGACGTGCATGGCGAAGCGCTTTTCGGCGGGATCGTAGGACGGGCCGCGCGGGACGGCCCAGCTGACGAGGACGCCGCCGAGCTCGAGGCGCAGGTCCCAGTGCAGGCGGGTGGCGTCGTGCTTCTGCACCACGAACAGGCGCGGGGTGCCGAGCTCGCCACCGGTGGGCGCGGTGGCGCCCTGGCGGGCGTCGAGGCGGCCGAACGGCTCGGGGGTGGCGCCGGCTGAACGTTTGGCCCGGTATTCGTCGAGGTTTTTGGGCATGAAGTTCGCGGCGGGCGCGCCGGGGCGGTATCATTAAACCATGGCGCTGCGCTCAATCGCGACCGGCACCGTGTCGTTTGGCATGGTCTCCATCCCTGTGAAGCTGTACTCGGCCACCCAGGCCTCGGCGGCGATCTCCTTCAACCTGCTGCACAAGAAGGACGGTTCGAGGCTCAAGCAGCAGTACGTCTGCCAGACCTGCAACGAGAAGGTCGACCGCGACGACATGGTCAAGGGCTACGAGTTCGCCAAGGACCAGTACGTCATGCTGACCCCCGAGGAGCTGTCGGCGCTGGAGGAGAAGAGCACGCAGACCATCGAGATCAGCGAGTTCATCCCCATCGAGAAGATCGATCCGATCTACTTCGAGAAGCCCTACTTCCTGGGCCCCGACAAGGGCGGCGACAAGGCCTACACGCTGCTGGCGACCACGCTGGAGAAGACCGGCAAGGCGGCGCTGGCGCGCTACGCCGCGCGCGGCAAGCAGTACCTGGTGCTGCTGCGGCCCAAGCAGGGCCGCCTGGTCATGCAGCAGCTCATGTACGCCGACGAGGTGCGCTCGTGGGACGAGGTCGATGTGCCCACGGTCGAGGTCAAGGAGGCCGAGCTGAAGCTGGCCGCGCAGCTGGTCGAGGCCACCTCGAACCCGGCGTTCGAACCCGAGAAGTACCAGGACGACGTGCGGACGCGCGTCAAGGAGCTGATCGAGAAGAAGGTGGCCGGGCAGGAGATCACGTCGGCGCCGGCGGAGCAGGGCAAGGCGCAGATCATCGACATCATGGAGGCGCTCAAGGCGTCGCTGGCCAAGCGTGCGGGCGGCGGGGATGCCGGGGCGGCGCCGGCGAGTGAAGAGCGGCGGCCGGCCAAGCGCAAGGATGACGCGGCGCCGGCGGCGGCTGCGGCGGTGGCGACCGCGGCGGTGGCGGTCGCGCAGGCGGGTGCGGCGGCCGAGCGGGCGCCGAAGAAGAAAGCCTCCAAGAAGTAGCGGGCGCGGTTTGTTATGGTAGGGCCTGCGTGACCGGCGAAGGCTACACGTCAGCCGAGGTGGCGCGCCTGCTGGAGCTCTCGCCAGCCAAGGTGCGGGGGCTGGTGCGCGCGGGCTTCCTGGCGCCGGCGCGCGGGGCGCGCGGCGAGATGCGCTTCTCGTTCCAGGATCTGGTGCTGATGCGCACGGCGCGGGCGCTGCTGGCCGCCGAAGGCTGGCACGCGGCGTTCGCGCCGGCGCTCAAGCAGCTGCGCGCCAAGCTGCCCGAGGGGCGGCCGCTGAGTGGCCTCAGCATCGAGGCGCTGGGCGGCACCGTGGTGGTGCGTGACGGCCATGTGGTGTGGCAGCCGGAGTCGGGGCAGGCGCTGTTCGATTTTGGCCGCGCGGGTGCAGCGGCGGGTGCGGGGGGAGCGGGCGCGGGTGCGGCGGGTGCGGGTCGGGGGGAGGGCGGCAAGGGGGTGGTGGTGTCGACCCTGCAGGCGCGGGTCAAGCGGGCGGTGGCGGCGGAGACCGCGGCGGCGGCGGCGGATGCCGAGCTGGAGGCGGAGCGACAGGCGGCCGCGGGGGCTGCTGCGGCGGCGCAGCTGGAGGCGGTGGTCGGGCCGGTGCTGGACGAGCTGCCCGAGGCGGGCGACATCGACGGCTGGTATGCGCGCGGCCTGGATCTCGAGCGCACCGCGCCGGCCGGCGCACGCGAGGCCTATGCCCGCGTGCTCGAGCTGGATGGCGAGCACCTGGATGCGCTGGTCAACCTGGGGCGGCTGGAGCACGAGGCCGGCAACCTGACGGCGGCCGAGAAGCTGTACCGGCGCGCGCTGGCGCTGTCGCCGGGGGATGCCACCGCGGCGTTCAACCTGGGCGTCGCGCTGGAGGATCAGGATCGGGTCGAGCCCGCGATCACGGCGTACCGGCGCGCGCTGGCGGCCGATCCGGGCTGTGCGGATGCGCATTACAATCTGTCGCGATTGTATGAGCGGCAGGGCAGGACGGCGGCGGCGATCCGCCATCTGTCGGCGTATCGACGGCTGACCGACTGAGGCTGGGCGCGCGGGCGCGGGCGCGGGTCAGGGCACGCAGGAGCCGTTGTTACAGGTCTTGCCGGGCAGGCAGGCGTAGCCGCAGTTCTGGCAGTTGCTCTCGTCCTGCGTGAGGTCGGTGCAGTAGGCGGAGGCGCCGGTGCCGCAGGCGCTGGGGGTGGCGCTGGGGCAGGTGCAGCGGCCGTCGATGCAGCTCTTGCCTGCGGGGCAGACCGCGCCGCAGCCGCCGCAGTTGTCCTCGTCGGTGAGGATGTCGGCGCAGTAGGTCGGGCTGCTGGTGGGGCAGCTGGCGCCGCCGGCGCAGGCGGTGACGCAGGTGCCGGTGGCGCACAGCTCGCCGGGGTCGCAGGCGTGGCCGCACTGGCCGCAGTTGCCGCGGTCGGTGTCGAGGTCGGTGCACAGCGGCGCCGCGGGGGTGCCGCAGACGTCGGGGCTCGGCGCCCGGCACGGGCTGCACGGGGCGCCGCAGGCGACGCTGGAGGTGACCACGCCGGCGGCGTCGCAGGTGACGATGGCGCCGTCGATGCAGGTGGTGGCGCCAGGGACGCAGGTCAAGGTCAGATCGATGGTCCAGTCGGTCTGCTCGTTGGTGGGCCACGAACAGGGGTCGAGCCACGACGCGGTGCAGCTGGTGCGCAGCTGCGCGGTGCCGGTGCTGAAATTGCGGGTGAAGCTGGCGGGGTTGGGCTCCCAGTAGGTGCCCATGAAGCAGGCGTCCCAGGTCGTGAGCGATGCGCCCGCGGCGTCCCAGGCCAGCGAGTGGGTGTAGTTGTGGCTGACGCCGGGGAGATCGAGGGCGAGCTCGTGCGCGGCCGGGGTGTGGCCGGGCAGGGCCAGCGTCATGGCGTAGCCGGGGTCGCGGCGCACGTCCAGGATGGCGGCGGACGTGGTGGTGCCTCGGTGCTCGATGCAGACGCTGGGGCCTCCCGAGGTGTCGACCCAGTAGACCGTGATGGTGGCGACGCCGGCGTAGTGGCCGACGAAGTTCTGTGGTGGAGGTGTGGCGCAGAAGAGGCCGGCGTCGGCGGTCGTGGCGTCGGGAGTGGCGGCGTCGGTGGGGGCGTCGGGAGTGGCGGCGTCGGTAGTGGCGGCGTCAGGGATGGCGGCGTCAGGGATGGCGGCGTCAGGGATGGCGGCGTCGGGAGTGGCGGCGTCGGGGGTGGCGGCGTCGGGGGTGGCGGCGTCGGGCATCGCGGCGTCGGGGGTGGCGGCGTCGGGCATCGCGGCGTCGGGGGTGGCGGCGTCGGGCGTCGCGGCATCGGGGATCGCGGCGTCAGGGATGGCGGCGTCAGGGGTGGCGGCGTCAGGGTCGCCGGCGTCGGGACTGGTGGCGTCCGGGGGCGCCGCGTCGAGCCCGGCATCCTCGGTGCCCGGACCCCCGCTGCAGGCGACCACGAGGGTCGCCAATGCGCACAAGCCGCAGTTCACGACGCAATTCCTGCGCGAGCGACGTCGCCGGGCTGGCTGCGAGCTAGACATCTTCCCGACCTCCGGGGCCGACCACCGGTGGTGCATATGCGAGGCCACCAGACCCACGTGCACCTGGGCGCTGGGCGCGCGAGCCTTTCTGCCGCGTGATACGATCCGCGCCGGTGGGGGGCCAGCAAGAGCGACTGAGCACGCTGTCGAGCCTGCTGCCGCCGCCCGTGCTCCGGCGCATCTCGGGTGATGCCGAGCCGGTGTGCGGGCCCGAGGCCGAGCGGCTGCCGGGTGCGGTGCTGTTCGCCGACATCTCGGGCTTCACCGCGCTGGCCGAGGATCTGGCCAGCCAGGGGCCGGGCGGCGTGGAGACGCTGTCGGGCCTGCTGAACGGGTATTTCGGCCACCTCATCGAGCTGGTGGTGGCTCACGGCGGCGAGGTCGTCGAGTTCGCCGGTGACGCGCTGCTGGCGCTGTGGCCGGCGGCGGGGGCCGGTGCGGCGCACGCCGCGACGGCCAACGCGCGCGGCGGGCTGGCGACGGGCAGCGGCCACCTGCCGGCGGCGCTGGGGCTGACCGGCGCGGTGCTGCGCGCGACCGAGTGCGCGCAGGCGGTGCAGTCGCGGCTGCATGCCCACGTGGCGGCCGGGCAGCGGCTGTCGCTGCGCGTCGCGGTGGGGGCCGGCGAGATCGTGCTGGCGCATGTCGGCGGCGTCGCGGGGCGCTGGGAGTTCATCGCCGCGGGGCAGCCGCTGGTCGAGCTGGCGGTCGCGCTGCCGCAGGCCAACCCGGGCGAGATCGTGCTGACGCTGCCGGCCTGGGAGCGCGTGCGCGCCAGTGGGCGCTTCGCGGGCGTGGCGCGCGATCGCGCGGTGCGCCTGGAGGCGGGCGCCACCGGCCCCGAGCCGACGCCGCACGCTGCGGCGCGCCTCACGCTGCCGGCGCGCGCCGAGGCGGTGCTGTCGGCCTACCTGCCCAGCGCGGTGCTGGCGCGGCTCAACGCCGGGCAGGAGCGCTGGCTGGCCGAGCTGCGCCGCGTGGCCGTCCTGTTCATGGAGCTCGGCGGCCTGGCCGCGTGCGACGGCGACGACGCGCTGACCCGGCTGCAGGCGGCGGCGGCGGCGTCCGAGAGCGTGATCGCGCGCCACGAGGGCACCGTCGCCAAGCTGCTGGTCGACGACAAGGGGCTGGTGCTGGTGGCGGCGTTCGGGCTGCCGCCGCTGTCGCACCAGGATGATCCGGCGCGCGCGCTGGAGGCGGCGCTGGAGCTGCGCAGCGAGCTGGCGGCGCAGGGCGTGGCCAGCGCGGCGGGGATCGCGACCGGCCAGGTGTTCTGCGGCCTCGTCGGCAGCGATCTGCGCCGCGAGTACACCATCCTCGGCGACGTCGTGAACCTGGCCGCGCGCCTGATGCAGAGCGCGGGCAGCGAGCTGCTGTGCGACGCGGTGACGCAGGCGGCGGCGCGCGGGCAGTTCGTGTTCGACGAGCTGCCGCCGCTGACGGTCAAGGGCAAGGCCACGCCGGTCATCGCGCATCGCGTGCGCGGCGAGCGCATCGTCGAGCCGGTGCGCGCGCGCGGCGCCAGCGTGGGGCGCGAGCGCGAGCGCGAGCTCTGCGAGGAGCGCCTGGCCGCGCTGTGCCAGGGCCGAAGCGGCGTCATCGTGATCGAGGGCGAGGCCGGCATCGGCAAGAGCCGCCTGGCGCTGGATCTGGCGGTGCGCGCGCGCGAGCTGGGCTGTCAGGTCGCGGTCGGCACCGCCGACGCCGTGGGCGGGCCGCTGTGCGCGTGGCAGCCGGTGTTCGAGCAGCTGCTGGCGCTGCCCGCCGCCGCCGAGGGGCCCGAGGCGCGCTGGGCGGCGCTGCTGGCGCGCCCTGATGCGCCCGATCCCGCGCTGGCGCCGCTCTTGGGGCCCATCCTCGGTCTGGAGGCGCCCGACAGCGCGCTGACCGCGCAGATGCAGGGCCAGGTGCGCGCCGACAACACCCACGAGCTGCTGGTCGGGCTGCTCGAGGCCGCGGCAGTGCAGGCCCCCCTGGTCATCGTGCTGGAGGACGCGCATGACGCCGACTCCGCGGCGTGGATGCTGGCCGGGCGCGCGGCGCGGCGGGTGCCCGGCCTGCTCCTGGTGCTGGTGACGCGGCCGCTGCCGGCGCCGCTGCCGCCCGAGCAGGCCCAGCTGGTCGGCCCCGAGGACGCGCTGCGCATCCCGCTGGGGCCGCTGATCGCGGGCGAGACGCGCGAGCTCCTGGCGCGCTGCCTGGGCGCGCGCACGCTGCCCGATCCGCTGGTCGAGTTCGTGCACCGGCGCGCCGAGGGCCACCCCTTCTTCAGCGAGGAGCTGGCCTACGCGCTGCGCGACTCCGGCGTGCTGACGGTCGAGGATGGCGTGTGCGCGCTGGCGCCCGAGGCGCGCGATCTCGGCAGCCTGCGCTTCCCCGACACCGTGCAGGGCGTCATCATCAGCCGCATCGACCGGCTGGCGCCGCCGCAGCAGCTGGCGCTCAAGGTGGCCTCGGTGATCGGGCGCCGCTTCCCGGTGCACGTGCTGGCCGCGGTGCACCCGGTGGCCGCCGATCGCGAGCAGCTGGGCGACTACCTGCAGCGCATCGCCCGCCTCGACCTCCTCCTGGCCGAGCCCGAGGAGCTCGGCTACCTGTTCAAGCACGCCATCACCCACGAGGTGTCCTACAACCTCATGCTGTTCTCGCAGCGCCGGCAGCTGCACCGCGCCGTCGCCGAGTGCTACGAGCGCGAGC
This sequence comes from Polyangia bacterium, assembly GCA_044229835.1. Lineage (GTDB taxonomy): Bacteria > Myxococcota_A > Polyangia > Haliangiales > JADYYK01 > JADYYK01. The sequence goes on from JBGASF010000034.1 coordinate 47,262, forward strand.
ACGCCGCCGAGCTGTCGCCCTACTTCGCCCTGCTGGCGCACCACTGGGCGCTGGCCGAGGAGAGCCCGCGCGCGCTCGACTACCTGGAGAAGGCGGGCGCGCAGGCGCTGGGCAGCGGGGCCTACCGCGAGGCGCACGGCTACTTCGCGCGCGCGCTGGATCAGCTGCCCGAGGCGGTGCCTGGCGCGGCCGACGACGCCGCCACCCGGCTGCGCCGCGCTCGCCTGGAGCGCCAGCTCGGCGAGGCGCTGTGGGGCGTCGGCGACCTCGGCGCCTGCGGCGATCACATGGCACGCAGCCTGGTGCTGCTGCAGCAGCCGGTGCCGCGCTCCAGCGCGGGCTGGCGCTGGTCGCTGCTGGGCGGGGCGCTGCGCCAGCTGTGGCACCGCGTGCTGGGGCGGCTGGTGGTGGCGCGCCGCGAGCAGACCCGACACGAGCTGCGCGAGGCCGCGCACGCCACCGGGCGCGTGGCCGAGCGGCTGTACTTCGAGCGCCAGCCGCTGTCGATGCTGGCGGCGACGCTGCGCGCGCTCAACCTGGCCGAGCGCGCCGGGCCGGCGCCGCGGCTGGCGCGCCACGCCGCGCTGGCGGGCACCATGCTGCACATCGGCGGCTGGCCGCGGCTGGCGCGCGGGCTGTTCCGCCGCGCCACCGCGATGGCCGAGGCCATCGACGATCTCGGCGACCGCGCCTATGTGCACTTCGCCCGCGGCCTGGCGCTGATCGGCACCGGGGCCTGGGACGAGGTCGACCGCGAGCTCGGTGAGGCGATGGCGCTGTACGGCCGCGTCGGCGACCAGCAGGAGCTGCAGATCACGCGCACCCTGGTGGCGCTGAGCGCCTACTTCCGCGGCCGCTTCGAGGACGCCCACGAGCAGTTCGCCGAGCTGGGTGAGCGCGCGCGCGCCATCGCCAACCTGCAGCACGAGGCCTGGAGCCTGTACGCCATGGCCGAGGCCGGCATGCCGCTGGGGCGCCACGCCGCCGCGCGCGAGCAGCTGGAGCGCGCCGAGCAGCTCCTGCGCGCACACCCCGACCATCCGTCGGAGATCATCACCTATGGCCTGCTCGCGGTGCTGCACCTGGGCGAGTCCCGCTACTTGTCAGCCCGTCAAGCAGCACAGGCCGCCTTGACGCGGATCCTGGGCGAGCAGCCCTCGGTGTTCTCGACGCTGGAGGGCTACGCCGGGGCCGCCGAGGTCTTCGTCACGCTGGTCGAGCGCGCCAGCGCGGGTGACGCCGCGGTGCTGGCCGCGGCGCGTCCCGGGGGGCCGGCGGAGCTCGGCGAGCGCGCCCGGCTCGCCGTGCGCCACCTCGGCCTGTTCGCGCGCCGCTTCCCCATCGGGGTGCCGCGCGCCGCGCTGCTGGAGGGGCGCCTGCACGTGCTGGCCGGCCACCCTGCCGAGGCGCGCAAGCGCTGGCAGCGCGGCCTCGGCGAGGCGCGCCGGCTGGGCATGCCGCACGAGGTGCGTCGCCTGGAGGCGGCGCTGACGACGCTGACAACGACGGACGCAGTCCTCTCGCAGTAGGTGATCCGGAGGCGACGTGGCCAGAAATCCGCTGTACGTGGACCGGGGTGGCGAGCAGGCCATCCGCCACCCCATCGCGCTGAGCGGCGCGACCCTGCAGGGCTTCGTGCTCGACGCCGAGCTGTCCGCGCTGAGCGCGCTGATCGATCGACAGCTCAACGTGCCGGCGGCCGGCGCGGTGCGCTACCTGCCGCTGGCGCCGCGCGTGATGCTGATCTACGCCAGCATGGCGCGCGCGCAGTCGATGGACGCGCGTGATCGCGAGCTGGGCTGGACCACCGAGATCGACGTCGGCTTCTGGGTGCCCATGCTGCGCCTGGGCGACGGCCTGCCCAAGCTGACCTGGTATCTGCCCTACGTGTTCGTCGACACCTCGTACGCCATGGCCATCGGGCGCGAGAATTTCGGCTTCCACAAGCAGGTCTCGCAGCCGTCGTTCACCGGCGCGCTGCCCCAGATCGGCCCGCTGTCGGTGACCGCGACGGCCATCCCGCGCCAGGGCTTCTCGGCGCAGTTCGCGCCGCACAAGCTGTTCGAGGCGCGTCGGGTGGTCACCCGCGGCGGCGCCGCGGGCGGGACCCAGTTCGGCTCGGTGGCCGAGGTCGGGCGCGAGCTCCTGGGTCGCCTGCTGGGCGGGCTGCCGGCGCTGTCGATCCCGGGCATCGGCAGCTTCGACGTGCTGGGCTCGCTGGTGCCCGACGTCGCGCTGACCTTCCTGAAGGAGTTTCGCGACATCGCCGAGCCGCTGGAGGCGTGCTCGCTGGCGGTGTGCGAGGCGCCCGCGCGCGCGACCGGCTTTCGCGGCGCCGGTCTGCTGGATGAAGACTGGGAGGTCGAGGTGCCGCACTTCGACAGCCACCCCATCGCGCGCGACCTCGGCCTGACCACCGGGGTGCAGCCGGGGCGGCACCCGTTCTGGGTCGACTTCGACTTCGAGATGCACGCCGGCACCGTGCTGCACGAGGCCAAGGCCAGCCCGACCAGCGCGGCGGCGCGCACGGCGCCCCGGCAGAAGATCGCCGTGCTGGGTGGCGGCTGCGGCGGCATGACCGCGGCATACCTCCTGACCGAGCGCGCGGGCTGGGAGCGCGACTTCGAGGTCACGGTGTACCAGCAGGGCTGGCGCCTGGGCGGCAAGGGCGCCAGCGGACGCAACCCGGCGCACGCGGAGCGCATCGAGGAGCACGGCCTGCACGTCTGGATGGGCTTCTACGAGAACGCCTTCGCGGTGATGCGGCGCTGCTATGCCGAGCTGGGGCGCCCGCCCGAGGCCCCGCTTTCGACCTGGGATCAGGCCTGGAAGCCGCACAACCTGGTCGTCCTGATGGAGAAGGTGCGCGGCGACTGGAAGCCGTGGCCGTTCGAGTTCCCGGAGCTGCCCGGCCTGCCCGGCGATGGCGTGCACCTCTTGGGGCCGGTCGACTATGTGCAGAAGCTGCTGGAGTCGATGGCCGCGCTGTGGAAGAGCGTGCTCGGCGAGGCCGGCCTCGAGCTCGACGAGCTGCCGCGCACCGAGGGGCTCATCGGCTTCATCGGGGATCTGCTGCGCAGCGGCGCCGCGGCGGTCGGCGCCTTCGAGCTGGCCGGCGGCATGATGGCGCGCGCGCTGGAGCGGCTGCGCGACTGGGCGCTCGGCGGCGGCGGCGCACGCGGGCCGGTTGAAGACGCGCTGGACGTGCTCGACTCGCTGACCGACTGGCTGGCCTCCGCGGTGCTGCCGCGCTTCCCGGCGCTGGACACCATCCGCCGCGGCTACATCCTGCTCGATCTGATGACCGCCATCGTGCGCGGCATCATCTTCGACGCCATCCCGCTGAAGGGCTGGCACTCGATCGACGGCGAGGACTTCGCCGACTGGCTGGCGCGCCACGGCGCGGCGCCGATGACGGTCGACTCCGGCGTGGTGCGCGGGATCTACCAGCTGGTGTTCGCCTATCCGCGCGGTGACACCAGCCAGCCCGGGCGCTTCGCCGCCGGGGTGGCCACGCGGGGCCTGCTGCGCATGGTCTACACCTACGAGCACGCGGTGTTCTGGGAGATGCAGGCCGGCATGGGCGACACCGTGTTCGCGCCCATGTACGAGGTGCTGCGCCGGCGCGGGGTCAAGTTCGAGTTCATGCACCGCGTCGAGCGGCTGGAGCTGACCGCGGATCGCAGCGCCATCGGCGCCGTGCACCTGACCCGGCAGGCCACCCCGCGCGACAGCGTGCGCGGCTACGACCCGCTGGTGACCATCAAGGACCTGCCGTGCTGGCCCAGCACGCCGCGCTGGTCCGAGCTGGTCGAGGGCGCCGAGCTGGAGGCGCGCGGCGTCGACCTGGAGTCGCCCTGGAGCGACTGGCCCGGGGTCGGCACGCGCACGCTGCGCGCCGGCGTCGACTTCGATCGGCTGGTGCTGGGCATCCCGGTGGGGGCGCTGGGCGGCGTATGCAGCGAGCTCATCGCGGCGGACGCGCGCTGGGCCGCCATGGTGCGCGGCGTGACCACGGTGCAGACCCAGGCCATGCAGCTGTGGTTGTCGCGCACGCCGACCGAGCTGGGCTGGAAGCTGGCACCGCCGGTGCTCGACGCCTACGAGGATCCGTTCAACACCTGGGCCGATCTGTCGCATCTCCTGCAACGCGAGAGCTGGCCGGCGGCGGCGACCCCGGCGGCGCTGGCCTACTTCTGCGGGCCGCTGCTCGACCTCGGGCCGACGCCGCCGCCCGGCGCCAGCGACTTTCAGGCCCGCCAGAGCGCGCGCGTGAAGGAGCTGGCCATGGAGTGGCTCGACACCTACATCGGCGGGCTGTGGCCGGGCGCCACCAAGTTCCCCGACGGACGTGGCGGCTTCGAGTGGGACCACCTGCACGACGCCGCCGGCGGCAGCGGGCGCGCCCGCTTCGACAGCCAGTACTGGCGCGCCAACGTGTCACCCACCGAGCGCTATGTGCTGTCCGAGCCCGGCAGCATCGGCCTGCGCATGCGCGCCGACGAGTCCGGCTTCGCCAACCTGGTGCTGGCGGGCGACTGGCTACGCACCGGCATGGACGCCGGCTGCGTCGAGGCCGCCGTCATGGGCGGCATGCAGGCGTCACGCGCGCTGTGTGGATATCCTGACAAGATCCACGGCGACGAATGACGCTGTTTTTCGAACCTGGAGCGGGCGACCGGGGTCGAACCGGCGACACCGAGCTTGGGAAGCTCGTACTCTACCAACTGAGCTACGCCCGCGAACTGCTCACGAACTCGCCAGAGAAACTAACGCAACCGTGCGCAGAGTCAAGGCTGTGAATGGAGGTAGGCTGTCCAGTCGGGGCCACCGTCGCGTCCTTGGCCTGGGCGCCGCCCCGGGTGCACGGCGAGGCCGCCGGGGCGGGCGTGGTTCCAGGCTGACACCGAGATGACGTGGGTGCCGGGCTCGAGGCGGACCCGGCCCTCGACCTCGAAGCCGGTGTCCTGGTCGACCATGGCGACCACCCGGCCGTCGACGCGGAGCTGGGCGCCGTCGTCGGCGGCCAGCACGAAGACATGCTCGGCGGCGGCGGGCACGTGCAGGAAGCCACGCAGCTGCACGGTGCCGTGGCCGCGCGCGCTGGCCTCGGCCAGGGTGCGGTCACCCCGCGCCGGCACGGTGCCGAGCAGCTGGCCCGGGTGCTGGCAGCCCAGCAGCGGGCCGTACTCGAGCTCGCGCAGGCCGGGCATGTCGCGCGGCGGCCCCGCGCAGGCGTCGCTGCCGCTGGTGGCCAGCCAGCCGGCCTCGGGTGCGGCCCCCGGGGTGCGGCGCACGATCCGCGCGCCGTCACGGGTCAGCACCACGGCCTGGACCGGCTGCGCGGGATCCGCGGTCCACAGCACCGGCGGCCCGGCCAGGCCATCCCAGTAGTAGACCGCGCGCTCCGCCAGCCCGCGCCAGCGCGTCACCGGCGCCACCGAGGCGGCCACGTACATGATGGGGACGTCGGGATCGGGCGGGTTGCGCAGCAGATCGCTGACGATGACCGGGCCCGACGGGGCGCTGACCACGATGACCGCGCGCGCCGGCGCGATGGCGCGCTGCAGGGCGGCCGCGCTGCGCTCGAGGCCGAGGCCGGTGTCGATGTCGTGGTGTAGCGCGCGCGAGAAGCCGACCAGGCGGTAGCCCTGCACCGCGACCAGCAGCCCGAGGACGACGCCGAGGTCGCGCCCGCGCAGCCGGCACAGCGCCGCCGCGATGAAGAAGGCCATCACCGGGTGCGTCGCCGCGACGTAGCGCGGGCCGTAGCGCGGCGGCAGGTCCAGCGGATAGGCCTGGTAGCCCAGCCAGATCACCACCACGAGCGCACACAGGACGCCGACCTCGAGCCGCCCCAGCCGCCCGAAACCGCCGCGCAGCAGCCACGCCGCCAGCACGAAGCCCCACACCGGCAGCGCCATGGCGCCGTACTCGCCCAGGCGTCGCACCGTCGCCGCCAGCGTCCACAGGCTCTCGGGGTGCACGGTGTCGAAGGCGTCATAGGCGGTGTGGCCGAACTTCCACGGCGACCCCAGCGCGGCGTCGTAGTAGAGCAGGTGCAGCGCCGCCGCCGCCGCCAGCACCGCGGCGCCGGCCAGCCCGCTGCGCAGCGCCACGCGCGGGCTGCGCCAGGCGTGGCGCACGAACAGGGGCAGCACCAGCGCGGCCATCAGCACGGCGTCATAGAGGCGGGTCAGCGCCAGCACGCCCAGCGCCGCGCAGCCGGCCGCGGCCCAGCGTGCCCGCGGCGTCTCGGCGTAGCGCCACAGCGCATACAGCCCCGCCATCGTGCTGAGGCCGGCCAGCGGGGTCGCGAACAGACAGGCGCCGTTGAGCAGGAAGAACGGCGCCGTCCCGGTCAGCACCAGCGTGACCAGCGCGATGCGCCGGTCGCTCACGCGCAGCGCCAGCAGGTACACCAGCACCAGCGTCAGCGCCGACAGCAGCGGGTTGACCAGGTCGCCGGCGCCGACCGCTTCACCGAGCAGCAGCACCGCGGGCCAGCCCGGCGGGTACTTCGACAGCCGCCCGCGCGGCCCGTCGATGATGTGGTTCTGGTGGAAGCTGCCGCGATCCGGCAGCGGCGGGTTGACCACGCGACCGCGCAGGAAGGTCTGGGCCTGGAACTGGTAGGCCCACTCGTCGCCCGAGTGCGGGTAGCCCAGCAGCACGCGGTCGGCCAGCACGCCGAGCAGCAGCGCCAGCGCCGCGATGATCAGCCAGTGCGCGTGGGTCGCCAGCCAGCGCCGCCGCCGCGAGGCCGGCGCGGCCGTCACAGGAGGCCGACCAGGCGTTCGTAGATGTGGTCGGTGATGCCGCGGGCCTCGAGCTCGCGGGCGCGGGCGCGCGCCTCGGTGAAGGCGTTCTCGAACGAGTCCAGCGGCTGCGCGCCGACCAGCAGGCGGCCATTGACGAGGAAGCTCGGCGTGCCGCTGGCGCCGGCCAGCTTGGCGTCTGCGGCGTCGCGATCGAGGTCGGGCTGCGCGGTCTGCCGATCGGCCTTGAAGCTGCCGAGGTTCAGGCCGAGATCGCGGGCCAGATCTTCGTAGGGCTCCTGGCCGAGGCGCGACTGCGCGGCCCACAGGGCGTCGTGGTAGGGCCAGAACTTGCCCTGGCGCGCGGCGGCGATGGCGGCGCGCGCGGCGGGCAGCGCCTGCTGGTGGAACGGCAGCGGCACGTGCTTGTAGACCAGGCGGATCTCGCCGGGGTGGTTCTTCATCAGCTCGGCGATGGTGGGGGCGACGCGGGAGCAGAACGGACACTGGAAGTCACTGAACTCGATGATGGTGACCGGGGCGTCGTCGGGGCCCAGGGTGGGGGACAGGCCGACCGGGACCGGGCGCACCTTGTCGTCCTGGTAGGGATCGGACTTGCCGGCACCCAGCATCGGGGCCGGCGGCGCGGACGGCGACGGCGACGCGGTCGGCGTCGGTGACGGCGAGCCGAGCTGCAGCGGGCGCGCCCCGGCGCCGCCACCACCGGGGCCGGTGTTGCGCGACGGCGGCGCCGACCCGGCCGCGTCCCCGGTCATCCTGGCCAGGGCGTCGAAGACGGCTTTGTCGGTCATCAGTCCATCGACGCGCCGGTCGCCGAAGAAGGTGACCGGCAGCGTGGTGACCTTGTGGGTACGCGCCAGCGCCTGCGCGCGCGTGATCACGCCGCGCAGCCGGTGGTCGTCGAGGGCCTGGCCGAAGCGCTTCATGTCGAAGCTGTCGGGCAGGCGCACCGCGGCCAGCACCAGGGCGTTGCGGTCGAGCGTGCGCAGGTTGCGCACGCTATCGAGGTAGCTCGTGAAGGCGTTCTGCTCGAACGCCGCCAGGACGGCCTCGGTCGCCAGCTCGCTGCCGGGGGCGTCGCCCGGCAGCAGCTTGATGACCAGCTTGACGCCGGGGAAGTTCCAGACCTCCTGCAGCGCCAGCTCCTGGGCCGCGCAGTCCGCGCACCCGGTCGCGCTGGTGAAGATCACGACGGTGCCCTTGCTGCCATCGCCGGCATAGGTCGGATCGCCCGGCGCCGCGACCAGCGTCGAGGCCGCCGGCTTGCCCTTGCGCAGCAGGCGCCAGCCGCCATACGCGAGCAGCGCGAGCAGCACCGGGCCGGCCAGCAGGATGGCGTTCCACGGCACCGCCGAGCGCGGCGGCGGACTCGCCAGCAGCGGCGGCGGGATGCGCGCGCCGCTGGCCGCCGGGCCGAGGTCAGGGGCAGCGACCGCGCCCGCGACCGCGCCGGCGCCGGCAGGCAGCCCGGGCCGCCCCTCCAGCGCGCGCGCCATCTCGCCACAATCGGCGAAGCGCGCCGCCGGGTCAGGTGCCAGCGCCTTGACGATGACGGCCGCGATGACCGGGTCGAGGCTGGCCAGCTTCTGCGCCGGGGGCACGAAGCTGCCCTTCACGATGCGCTCCATCACGTCATAGTCGCTGTCGCCCTCGAACGCCGGCTGGCCGGTGGCCAGCTCGTACAGCACCGCGCCCAGGGCGAAGATGTCCGAGCGGTTGGTGACGTCCTTGGCGCGCCGGATCTGCTCGGGCGCCATGTAGGCCAGCGTGCCCATGCGGGCGTCGGCGTGGGTCGACTTCTTCTTCACCGCGGCGCCGCCGCCGCCGGTGACCTTGGCGATGCCGAAGTCGGTCACCTTGGGCCAGATCTGGCCATCGGGCGCCCGCGCCAGCAGGATGTTGGCCGGCTTGAGATCGCGGTGAATCACGCCTCTCTCGTGGGCGTGGCGCACCGCGGCCAGCACCGGCATCATGATGGCGCGCACCTCGGCCGGGCTGGGCGGCGACCGGCGCGCCGCCAGCCAGCTCTCCAGCGACGGCCCGTCGACCAGCTCCATCACCAGCGCGGCGACCTCGGCGGTGGCCACGATGGTCGTCACCTTGACGATGCTGGGGTGATCGAGGTGCTTGGCCTGCAGCTTGGCCTCGTCGAGGAAGCGGGTGCGCGCCTCGGGCTGCACGCGGTACTCGGGGGCCAGCACCTTGAGCGCATGCACGGTCTCGAGGAAGGCGTGGCGGGCCCGGTACACGGTGGCCATGCCGCCACCGCCCAGCTCGGCCTCGATGATGTAGTCGCCGACGCGATCCCCGTTCGCGAGCATGCCGATGCAAGCTACGCCATCGAGGCGCCGCCCGCAAAGGGGCGGGCGGCGGATGCCGGGTGCTTGACGCCTGCCCGCGCCGGGTGGGATTGTTTCGGGGCCGCGCGCGCTGTCGTCATCTCACGGCGTGGCTCAGGGGGGAACGCGATGATTTGCCCGGGTTGCAATCGCAACAACGCGGAGGGGCTGGATTTCTGCGACTACTGTGGCACCCCGCTGGGCGCCGCGGCGGCCGGCAAGCGCAAGACCGAGATGGAGGTCGGCGGCGGTGGCGGCGCGCCCGCGCACGGCGGCGCCCCCAAGCGGCGCACCGAGTTCGAGGCCCCGCCCCCCGGGCCGGCGCTGCCTGCCGGCAACCCCTTCGGCGGTGGCGACGATCCCTTCGATCCCTTCAAGCCGCCCTCGATCGCGCCCGGCCAGCGCCCCGCCATGCGCCCCGCCGACGCCGCCGCGCCGCCCGCGGCCAAGCGCGTGACCAAGTTCGACAGCAAGGACCCCTTCGCGCCGCAGCCCGCCGCGCAGCCCGGCCAGAACGACGAGCGCTACCTCGGCCGCCGCATCGTGGGCTGGATGATCACCTTCGACAACGCCCCCGACGGCCTCACCTTCACCCTGCGCGAGGGGCGCAACTTGCTCGGCCGCGACGCCGAGCGCTGCGACATCGTGATCGGCAACGACGACATGATCTCGGGCGGCCACGCCGTCCTGGTCTGGCGCACCGGTCGCGCGCGCATCGCCGACGACAAGTCGCAGAACGGGACGTTCTTGAACGAGGAGGACGTGCTGCAGCCCGAGGAGGTCAAGGATGGCGACATCATCCGCATCGGGCGCACCCGCTTCATCTGTCGCCTGCTCGACCATGACAAGGTGACCAAGCTCTGGAAGCCGGCGTGAGGCGTCCCGCCCGTCTCGCCGCGCTGGCGCTGCTGGCGTGGCCCACGCTCGCCGTCGCGCAGCTGCAGGACAATGGCCTGCACATCAAGATGACGTCGAACCCGGAGCCCGAGAAGGTGCAGCTCCTGGTCGCCGCCGACGCGCCGCACGACGCCGCCATCGGGCCCAGTCCGGCCGCCGCCAACTTCACGATCTGGCTCAACCTGGGCGCCGCGCGCGACGTCAAGGTGGTGCGCAACGGCAGCCGCAAGCAGGCCACCGTCATCCTCGTCGACGAGAGCGGCTCGTACTGGGGCAGCGACGGCAACCCCGATCTCATGCACACGGTGGCCGATCCGGTCATCAAGGCCGTGGTCGGCGCCGCCTCCGGCGACCGCTACGGGCTGATGCTGTTCGGCTCGCGCCAGTCCCCCGTGGTGGTGCGCGGCAATGGCGCCGACTTCTTGAAGGACGTCGCCAATATCCCGCCCAGGGGGCGCGCCCTGACCACCAACCTGACCCCGGCGCTGCTGGCTGCCATCGACGCGCTGCGCAAGGAGGCCGAGCCGGGCCAGCGCGAGATCATCCTGTTCTCCGACGCCGGTGACGAGACCCCGATGGACGACGCGCAGTGGAAGCGCGTCAGCGCGGAGGCGCGCAAGCACCTGGTGCGCATCAGCATCATCATCTCGGATCACATCCCGACCAAGATGGATCCCATGCTGTTCAACGCCGTGCGCAACAAGCTCGGCGCGCTGGTCGCCGAGACCGCCGGCATGTACGACGAGACCAGCAAGGTCCCCGACATCATCAGCAAGCTCAAGGCCGCGCGCGCCGCCGCCAAGACCTGGCTGGTGATGGACGGAACCCTGTGCGGCATGGTTCTGGGCGCGGGCGCCAACGTGCGCGCCGAGTACGCCGTGGGCGGCCAGCGCAAGGCCTGGAGCGGCGCCACCGCGCTGGAGGCCAGCGCCTGGCCACCGGCCACCCAGGTCGCCTGCCCGTCGCAGTGCACGGTCGCCTGCGCGGCCTGGGAGGAGTGCGTCGCCGGCGTGTGCGCGGCGCTGTCGTGCAGCGCGGCGACGCCGTGCCCGGGCGGCGCGATGTGCAGCGGCGGCAAGTGCGCCAAGGCCTGCACCGGGTGCAAGCCGTGGCAGGACTGCGTCGGCGGCGCGTGCACCGCGCGGGCCTGCACCGCGGACGAGCAGTGTGGCGGCGCGCGCTGCAGCGGCGGCGTGTGTGGCCCGGCCAAGAAGTCGTTCCTGCAGCGCTACCTCATCCTGCTGCTGGCGGGCGGTGGGGCCCTGCTGCTGCTGCTGGCGGCCCTGGTGCTGCTGCGCAAGAAGCCGGCGCCGCCGCCGGTGTTCGAGGCGCCGCCGCCACCGCCGCCCGAGCCCATCCCCGAGCCCGAGCCGCGTCCCGCCGTGGGCACCGGCCCGGTGCTGGATCCGCTGCCCGAGACGCACCTCGAGGCAGTCTCGGGCTGGATCACCCCCGGCGAGCGCTGGCGCCTGTTCAAGCCCAAGATGGCGGTCGGCGGCTCCAAGGACCCCGGCGACAACGACATCGTGTTCGACATCAAGCAGGTGTCGTCCAAGCACGCGCTGTTCGAGCTCTACCCCAGCGGCGACATCTGGGTCACCGACCTCGGCGCGCGCAACGGCACCTGGGTCAACGGTCGCCAGCTGGTCGCCAAGGAGCGCTGCAAGATCAAGCCGGGCGATCAGATCAAGCTGTCGCAGCAGCTGATGCTGCGCGTGGTGCGCCCCGGCGTCGAGGCCGCGCCCGACGTGGCCTCCGACAAGGGGCTGAGCGGGGCCGGCCCGGGTGGCGCCAAGGCGCCCGAAGTGGCGCCGGAGCCCGGACCGCCCAAGCCCGACAAGAAGAAGACGCGCTTCGACCCGGGGAATCGCTGACGTGACCGAGGTCGCCCGCTACTACCACTCGGTCACCGACGTGGGTCGCCAGCGCGAGGCCAACGAGGACTCGCGCGCCGAGTATGCGCTCGGCGACGGCGGCGTCCTGCTGGTGGTGGCCGATGGCATGGGCGGCCACGAGAACGGCGAGGTCGCCAGCCGGATCGCGGTCGAGGCGCTGGGCCAGATCTTCCAGAACTCTCCCGCGCCCGACCCGCGCGACAAGCTCAAGAACGGCATGCTGGTCGCCAACCAGCGCATCGTCAGCGAGGCCGAGCGGCTCAAGGTCGAGGGCATGGGCACCACCGCGGTGGCCGCCTATGTGCGCGGCAACCGCGCCTTCGTGGCCCACGTCGGCGACTCGCGCCTGTACCACGTGCGCGACGGCGCGCTGATCTGGCGCACCACCGATCACACCCGGGTCCAGAAGATGGTGCAGATGGGCATCCTCTCGGCCGAGGAGGCCAAGGATCACCCCGACGCCAACGTGGTCAGCCGCGCGCTCGGCTTCGCGCAGCTGGCCGACGGCACCGCGCTGGAGCCCGAGGTGCAGGAGGAGCCGCTGGAGCTGCGCCCCGGCGACTCGCTGATCCTGTGCACCGACGGCCTGTATGACGGCGTCACCGACGTCGAGGTCGCGCAGACCGTGGGCGGGCGCACCGCCAAGGACGGCGCCCAGGCGCTGGTCGATCTGGCCAACGAGCGCGGCGGCCACGACAACATCACGGTCACCGTGCTGCACTATGGCCGCGAGACCGGGGCCAAGCCGGCGCCGGCCGCGAGCAAGTCGCTGGGCCCGGGCGGGCGTCGCATCACCGCGCATGACGAGGGCAGCGGCAAGCCGGCCGCGAACGGCGGCGGTGCCGGCGACAAGCGGGGCGCAGGGGACGCGGGGGCGAGCGCCAGCGCGGCGGCCACCACGGCCGCGGGCGGCCGCGGTGGCGCCGGCGCCGGCGCCGGCGGATGACGGCCGGCGCCGCAAGGGGCTGCTCCTGATCCTGGCCGGCGTCGTGCTGCTGGCGGCGGGCGGGGTGTTCTACTGGCTGTCGCGACCCAAGCCCAAGTCCCATGGCGGCGGCACGCCGGTGGCGGTCGACGCTGCGCTGCCGGGGCCCGTGGTGGGCGCGCCGGGCGTCGACGACGCCGGGGTGGGGGCGGGCACGATGGCGCGGGAGGTCGACGCCGCGGTGCCTGCGCCGGGCGAGCTGTTCGGGACCTC
>JBGASF010000350.1:0-1000 GCA_044229835.1 Polyangia bacterium
GTTGGTGTAGCCGGTGAAGCCGATCCAGTTGAACATGCTGGTCGTGCCGCCGCCGCAGGCGCCCTGCACGGTGGCGGGCTCGCCGATCGCGTAGTGGCTGTTGATGTGCACGTCGATGAAGTTGGCCTGCACGGTGTGGCGGTAGATGTTGCCGGCGAAGCTCTTGCTGCCGGCGTGGTTGCCGAACAGGACCTGGGTGAAGGCGAGGCCCTTGCCGGCGACGTCGAGGGCGTAGGCCTGGCCGTCGTCGGCGAGGTTGCCGGCGGCGGTGCGCCAGCCGAAGCCGCCTTGACCGTCGGTGCTGGCGCAGCCGGGGGAGCTCGGGGTGTTGCGGGAGCGGCCGGCGAGGGTCCAGCCGCCGCCGTCGGTGGTCATGTCGCAGTAGACGTCGAAGGGCTGCTTGGGGCCGTCGCCGTCGGTGTCGAGGGTGTAGACGCCGCTGGCGGTCATCGGCAGGCCGCTCTTGAGCTGCTTGCAGGCGGTCGGGAGGTTGCAGGCCCCGTTGACGCAGGCCCCGGTGACGCAGTCGGTGTCGGCGGCGCAGGCCTTGCCCTTGTTGCAGTCGTTGCAGGTGCCGCCGCCGCAGTCGATGTCGCTCTCCTTGCCGCTCTTGAGGCCGTCCATGCAGGTGGGGAGCTTGCAGGCGACGGTGCACTCGTCGCTGTTGCTCTGGTTGCCGTCGTCGCACTCCTCGACGCCGGCCTGGGCGGCCCCGTCGCCGCAGGTGGCGGCGAGGCAGGTGCTGAGGCAGGCGTCGGTGTCGAGCATGTTGCCGTCGTCGCACTGCTCGCCGGGCTGCGGGGCCCCGTCGCCGCAGGAGGCGAGGGCGCAGGTGTTGGTGCAGTCGTCGTCGTTGACCATGTTGCCGTCGTCGCAGGCCTCGCCGGGGCCGACGAAGCCGTCGCCGCAGACGTTCTTGGTGCAGTTGGCCTTGCAGGCCTTGTTGTTGGCGTTGTTGACCCCGTCGTCGCACTGCTCGACGTTGGCGAGGATGAGGCCG
>JBGASF010000035.1:0-59338 GCA_044229835.1 Polyangia bacterium
AGACCAGGCAGATCGGTGACGACTCCGGCATTGCTAATTGCCTGTTACCTGTTTCCTGTCACCTGTGGCCTGTTTGTCCGAGATCCGGCTCACTCGCAGCCCGGAACCCCAGACGCCAGCGCACACGGCACACAGACCTGATCCGCCGTGCACACGTCCTGCAGGAAGATGACGCCGCCGAGGGGCAGCTTGGCGCACCTGGAGACGCAGGCGCCGCGGCCCAGGCGGGCGGTGCAGGTGCGTGGGGCGACGGTCGAGCCGGGCAGGTTCTCCTTGGGGACGCACAGCATGCCGGTGCTGCACTCGCGCTGCTCGAGGCTGGATTGCTGGGCGGTGGGCACCTGGGCGGAGGGCACGCAGGTGGCCTTGGCCTCGCAGCAGTCGGGGAACTTGTAGGCTGGCTGCTTCGGCATGTCGCACGAGGTCGAGCAGGCGCCGGTGGACATGCCGGTCAGCGGGTCGTTGCAGGGCACGCACAGCTCGCCGGTGTCGCAGGTCGCCTTCTGCAGCTGAGCGGCCTTCGACGACACGCTGGGTAGACAGGCTGACAAGCAGCGGCCCTCCGCGGCGGCCCCGGCGAAGGGGGCGCAGGTGGCCGGCACGTTGTTGCCGGCGGCGGCGATCATCTTGTCGGGCACGCAGTAGCCGCCGCTGCAGGCCGCCAGCAGGCTGCGCTGCGCCGCCGGCACCTGGGCCGCGGGCACGCAGTGGGCGCCGCCGCAGCTGGGCGAGCAGGCCGGGAACATGGCGGGGTCGATGAGGGCGGGCCCGGTGTACGGGCACATCGGGCCGGCGCTGCCGCCGTCGGTCGCGGGGGGCGTGGCGGTGTCGCCGCCGCACAGGCTCTCGCGCAGGGTGCAGGCGCCGGTCGGCTTGCCGTCGAGCGGGTTCACGCAGGGCACGCACAGCTCGTCCTCCTGGCAGGTCGCCTGCGGCAGCAGCACGGCGTTGGGGTTGTCGGCGACCTGCGGGATGCACTTCGACAGACAAACGCCGGCTGCGCCGTTGAGCGACGCGCACGCGGGCGGCTGGTAGTCGCTGCCGGCGCGCAGCACGGCGTCGGGCAGACACATGCCGCCCGAGCCGTCGCCGGTCTCGCAGTCGCTGAAGGCCGCCGACAGCCGGCTCGACACCGCGTTCGAGGGCACACAGTGGGCGTCGCCCTTGGTGCAGCAGCTGTTCATGCCGGCGCGCACCGGATCGATGCCGGCGATCGGCGTGCTCGAGCAGGGGTCGACGCGCAGGCCGGCGCCGCCGCCTCCCCCGCCACCGCCGCCACCGCTGCGCTCGGCGCTCGGCGTGCGGCGCTCGCCGCGCGGGGTCGCACCGCGATGGGCGCTGGCGGTCAGGGTGTCGCCGCGCGCCGGCAGCTCGGGCTTCACCACCAGGTCGGCCTGCGGCCGCAGCCGCGCCGCCTGTGGCCACGCCGCATGGGCGCCGGCCAGCGGCGTCGGCGCGGCCACCGGGGCCACCGGGGCCGGCACGCTGGCCTCGCGCTTGCGCGTCAGCGGCACGATGTCCGCCTCGGCCTTGGCCCTGGGGCGACTGGGCATCCGGCTGCGCCGGGTGTCCTCGGGCGCCGGCAACGGCAGCGCCAGCCGCCCCGGCATCGCCGCCACCGGCTTGGTCTGCCAGTCACTGTCGAAGCGCACCGGCTTCTTGTGCGCGTCGGCCTCGACCGCCGCCGCGGCCGGGGCCGGCGCCGCCATGCCTCCCGCGACGCTGCCCGCGGTCCCGATCGCCGCCGGGGCCGCCTCGGTCTTGACCTTCGGGATGGTCGGATCGCCGCGATCCTCGCGCTCGAACACCGCGTTGATCTCGCGTCGCATCGCCAGCAGGCCGCCCGCCCCCAGCGCCGCCGCCTCGAGCTCGGCCAGCATGGCGCCTGCGCTGCGGTAGCGCTCGGCGGGGTCGCGCTGCAGCGCCTTCATGACCACGGCGGCGACCTCCTCGGGGCAGTCGCGGCGCAGCTCGCGCGGGGACGGGATGCGACCCTCGCACAGCCGCGTCATGGTATCGAGGTCATTCTTCCCGCGAAACAGTGGACGCCCTGTCAACATCTCGTGCAGCACCACGCCCAGCCCGAACAGGTCGGCGCGGGCATCGACGCCGCCACCGGCGACCTGCTCGGGGGCCTGATAGGCGGGGTGCACGTCGGCCGCGCGGCTGGGCTCGTTCTCGCCCAGCGCCACGCTGGCGATGCCGAAGTCGGCCAGCTTCACGATGCCGTCGAAGCCCAGCAGCACGTTTCCCGGCGATACCGCGCCATGGCGCAGCCCGAGAGGCATCCCGCGCACGTCACAGGCGCCGTGCACGTGCTCCAGCGCCGCCGCCACCGCGCGCCCGACCCACAGCACCAGGTCGACCGACATCAGCCGCCGTGCCGCCGCGCCATACTGCAGCCCGGCCGCCAGCGACCCGCCGCGCACATACTCCAGGGCCAGGTAGACCACGCCGCCCTCGGCGCCCGACTCCAGCGCGCGCACCAGGTTGGGGTGCGACAGCGCCAGCGCGATCCGGCTGCGCTCGAGGAAGCGGTTGCGGCTGATCGCGTCCTGGGCCGCCGACTGGCGCAGCCGCTTCACGATGACGTGACGCTCGCCGGCTAGCTCGCCGAGCTCGACCGCAAGGAACACCTCGCTCCGCGCGCCTCGTGCGAGGAGCTTGTCCATCCTGTACTTCCCGAATCTTCTCGACATCCGTCGGCGGCAGCGTTTGCAACCAGCGCGCCGCACCCGGACCCCATCCAAGCCGCCGACACTGCACGGTTCCGTCGGCACTGGAACCCAGGATCTGGAGACTTTCCCCTCGCTTTCCAGGAGTGCTCTCCCACGGAGCCGGACCTACACCTGCGCCCGCCGGCTACAGCAAGCGCAGCTGGCGCGGGGGCTGGTTCAGCACCAGGGCGGGCAGCGCGGTGCCGGCGCGCGCGTTGAAGCGCGTCACCACCTCGGCCAGGAGCTCCGGCGCCAGCAGGTCGTCGGGCTGGTGCACGAAGAAGTAGAGCTCGTCGAGGCCGCCCGCGCGCCACTCGGCGACGCGCTCGGCCCAGCTGTCGAGGCGCGCCAGATCGACCGCCGCCCCGCCGTTGCCGACGAAGCGCACCAGCACCCGCGACGTGGTCAGCGAGGCGTGGCAGACGTCGCGCCGCCCGGCCACATCGGTGATCACGGTGGCCGCGCCGCGCCGCTCCAGCACCTCTCGCGCGCGCGGACGCAGGGCCCCGAAGTCGAACCAGCCGGGGTGGCGCAGCTCGACCGCGACCGCCATCGGCAGCGCGGCCAGCAGCGCATCCAGCCCCGCCAGCCGATCGGGCGCGAACCACGGCGGCAGCTGCAGGAGCCCCAGTCCCAGCCGCTCGCCCAGCATCGCGAAGCGCGCCGCCGCCTCGCCCGCCGCCAGCGCCGCCGCGGCCGCGCCCGCCACCCCCTCCGGGCCGGCTGCCCCCGCCGCCTGCATGCCCTCGTGGGTCAGCGCGCGCGGCAGCTTGGGACAGAAGCGAAACCCCGCCGGGGTCTGCGCCCTCCAGCCCGCCAGCACGCTGGCCTCGGGCAGCGCATAGCCGCTGGCGTTGAGCTCGATCGCCCCCAGCCGGCGGGCATATTCGCGCAGGAAGTCCCGCGGCGCCGTGCCCTGCGGGTACAGCTTGCCCAGCCAGTCCTTGCGCGCCCACGCCGGCGCCCCGATGCGCACCACCCCGGCGCCGCCGCCGCGCGCCAGCACCTCGCGGCTGCGCGCCTCCAGCGGCGGCAGCTTGAACACCACGCCATCGAGGCTGGGGAGCCGCCCGAAGTCCACGCCGAAGCCTAGCCCATCCCGGCGCCGCCGACCTACATCAGCGCGCGTCCGTCAGCGCGGCAACAGTCGCCTCCGTCGTTGTTCACGCCGCGCACGCCCATCTACGCTGATCCCATGAGGGGTGTGCTCGCGCGGCTTCTGCTGCTGCCACTGTTGCTCGCTGGTTGCAGCGAGGTGCGGCCGTTTCGCTGTCAGGTCACCGATCAGTGTGGCAGCGATGGCCAGTGTGAACCCGAGGGCTACTGCAGCTTCGTCGATCCCGCCTGCGGCTCGGGCCGTCGCTTCGGCGAGCAGTCGCCCGGCGCGCTGGCCAACCTCTGTGTCGGCGCCACCGCGGGCTCGGATGCCGGCAGCGCCGACGCCGACGACAGCCTCGAGATGCCGCCGCAGCCCGCGCAGGCCGACACCTTCATCGACCAGAGCAGCCCCGGCATGCCGCATGGCAACCCGCACACCCTGCGCATCGACGCCGAGCCGCTGCAGCGCGGCCTGATCCGCTTCGAGCCCACGCTGCCCGCGGGCGCCGAGCTGCGGCGCGCCGAGCTGCGCCTGCACATCCCTGCCGGTGGCCAGCTCGACGCCGGCACGCTGCGCCTGTACGCCATCACCGAGGCCTGGGACGAGAACGCCGCGACCTGGACCCTGCGCAGCGCCGGCACGCCGTGGAGCGCCGCCGGGGTCGGCCCGGCCTCGCGCTCGGCCAGCCCGGTCGGCGAGGTCGATGCGCGCCGCGACGATCGCGACCACGTCATCCGCCTGCCCACCGCGCTGGTCGCCGGCTGGCTGGCCGACCCGGGCCACAACTTCGGCCTGGTCCTGGTGGTCGAGGGCAGCGCCGACCAGGGCGCCACGGTGGTCTCGCGCGAGGACCCCGACCCCGGCCAGCGCCCCCGGCTGGTCCTGCGCTACCGGCCCAGATAGGCCGAAAGACCGCTACTCCAGCTTCGACAGATCCAGCGTCGCCTTCCAGATGTCGGTCGGCCTGAGGATGCCGACACCCCAGGTGTCGTTGCGCGCAAGCTCTCCCGAGTACCAGGTGATGACGAAGCGGCTGCCGCCCAGCGCCGCCACGCCGCCATACGCGGTGTCGCCCGCCGACGGCACCTCGCCCCACTCGCGGATGCCGATGGGCCCGCCCTCCAGCGTGCCGGTGATCTCGAACAGCGCGGTGCGCTTGCGCGTGCCCGCGATGTGCTTGCGCGCCAGCACGAACAGGCGCCCGTTCCAGAACCAGCTCACCGGCCCGTCGAGGCGCTGCCCGGTCAGCTCGTCCGGGCACGCGAACTGCGCGTAAGGCGGGTCGGCCCAGCACACCTTGGTGCGCAGCCGCCCGGTGCCGCCGAGCAGCTCCTCGTCGGTGCCATCCATGCGCACCAGCGCCAGCAACTTGCCCGACGGCATGAAGACCAGCTCGGTCTCCAGCGGGGTGTCGGCGCTGACGCCATACACCAGGGCGCCGCGCGTCCACACCAGCCCATCGGTCGAGCTGTACATGACCACGCTCTTGTCGCCGTCCTCGTAGGCCGCGGTGTACAGCGTGTCGCCGTGCTTCTCGATGTTCCAGAAGCTCCAGGTCGGCGGCCCGATCGGCGTCAGCGCGCTCCAGGTCACGCCGTCGCTGGAGTGCGCGTTGACCGCGATGGTGTCGACGTCGCTGTCGCGCGACGACACCACCGGCAGGCGGGTCAGCGCCTTGAGGTGCAGCTCGCTGCCGACGATGTAGAAGTGCGGGTCGCGGATGTCGCGATCCACCGGCGCATCGATCTTGGCCTGGTGCACGAAGCTGACGCCGCTGTCGGTCGACTTGTAGACGTGCAGCGCGCTGTTGGGGCCGAGGATCTGGCTGACCGCGCTGCGATGCACCAGCCAGATGGCGCCGTTCCACGTGATCAGATCGGTGTTCTCGTGGTGCGGGCACAGATCGACGCGACACATCTTGTTGTCGACCCCGACCCCAGGCACCAGGATCGCCGCCGACTCGATCCAGGCCGGCTGGCCGCCGCCATCGTCATCGCCGCCACAGCCGCTGGTCACCAGCGCCGCCGCGCTCGCCAGCGCCAGCACGCACATCGCCCAGAGCTGCCTCGCCTGTCCCGTCCGCTCTCGCCTCGTCATGTCGCCAGCACCTTCTCCAGCTCGGCCGCGCTGGGCCGCTGCTCGGGATCTTCTGCCAGGCATCGCTCCAGCGCGGTGACAATTTCGGCAGGCAGCGTGGCCCCGAGCTCGGCCAGCGTGCGCAGCGCCGGCACCGGCCGCCCGCGCATGCGCGCCAGCAGCGGTGGCTCGCGATAGGGCAGCTGCCCGGTCAGGAGCTGGTAGGCCATCACCGCGAAGCTGTACACGTCGGCCGCCGAGCTGGCGTCGCGCGCGCCGCCGAACAGCTCGGGCGCCATGTAGGCTGGCGTGCCCAGCAGGTTGCCGGTGCGCGTCAGCGCCGGCGTGTCGGCGCCAGCGCCATCGCTCGGGCCGGCGTCGGAGTTCGCGGTCTCCTGCATCGCCAGCGCGCGCTCCGCCTCGGCGCCCAGCGGCGCGCCCTGCAGGCTGGAGATGCCGAAATCGCCAATTTTTGGCTGCACCGTGTCGCCCGGCGCCAGCAGCACGTTGGCCGGCTTGAGGTCGCGGTGCACCACGCCGCGGGCATGCATCGCCGCCAGCCCCGCCGCCACCCCGCGCAGCACCGGCAGCGCCCACGCCGGGTCGCCATAGTGCGCGTGCTCGTGATCCAGCGACGGGCCGCGCACCAGCTCCATGACCAGCACCAGCTCACCCTCGCGCGTGACATCGACATCGCGGATGGCCACCAGGTTGGGGTGATCGAGCTGCGCCGCGATCTCGGCCTCGCGCGTGAAGCGCGCCAGCGCCGCCGGCGTGCCGGTCCCGGTCAGCACCTTGAGCGCCAGGTGCGCGCCGTCGTCGAGCCGCTCGACCTCGTAGACCGCCCCCATGGCGCCGCTGCCCAGCGCGCCCAGCACGCGGTAGCGCTCCGACAGGATGCGCCCCGGCGCCAGCTTGGCCGGCGGCCCGCTGGCCAGGAGGCGCGTCAGCGCCTGCCCGAGCTGGCGCGCGCGCGCCTCGATCTGGCGCTTGAGCTCCTGGTTGAGCGCCTCGATCTCCAGGCCACGCTGGCGCGCCGCCGCCAGCTCGGCGCTGAGCTGCGCGTTGAGCCGGTCGGCCTGCGTCAGCGAGTGGTTGTGCTCGCGCGACAGCGCGCTCGACTGCAAGACCATGAACACCAGCAGCCCCAGGCTGGCGCCGTGCCAGGTCCCCAGCATGCCGCCGGCGCCCGACCAGGCCGCGAAGTCGGGCCAGCCCAGGATGCCCAGCGCCAGCCAGCACCACATCACGGTGCGCGTGTTCATCGGCGGGTCGGGCAGTCCGAGCAGGCGCAGCGACACCCAGGCGTAGTAGACGATGACGCCCAGGATGAGCACCACGATCACCGGCGACCAGCGCGTGGCCTGCATCGGCCCGCCCGACAGCAGCGCCAGCAGGAGGCCCACCGCCGCGATGCTCCACACCGCCGCGGGCGGCCGCTTCATCCTGAACTGCGCGTGCAGGAAGTAGATGCTGGCCACCAGCGACACGCACAGCGACAGGTGCAGCACGCTGGCGTCGCGCCGGCCCCACAGGAGCTGCGTCAGCCCCAGCTTGAACAGCGGGAACTGCGCCGCGGTCACCGTCTGCAGCGCGAACCAGCCGTAGGTCGCGCGCTGTCGGTCGCGCACCCAGACCAGGAAGTGCACCAGCGCCAGCAGCAACATCGCCGCCGCGGTGAAGGCCGGCACCCACAGGTGCAGCAGGCGCGCGCGCAAGAGCTCCCAGTCGAGCTCCTCGGCGCGCGACAGCCGCGGCACCGAATCGACCCAGGCGCTCTGCGTCCACTGGTTGTCGACCACGACCGCCAGCTCGAGGCGCTCGCGCAGCGTCTCGGTGGCCTCGAGCTGGAAGCGGTGCGGCCCGCTGGAGCGGTAGACGTCCCACTCGGCGTTGTCCATCGACGGCCGCTCGCGCCCGTCGACCAGCAGCCGCACCATGGCGGGCAGGTACGGGATGGCGAACACCAGCTTGCGCCCGCGCAGCGCCGGCGGCAGCTCCACCGTGCGCTCCAGCTGGTAGCGCGGCCCGCCCACCGACAGGTGCGCCGGCAGCAGCACCGGCTGCCCGGCCAGGCGCCACGCGCGCAGGCGCAGCGCGCCGCCGTCGCCACAGCCCGCCAGCAGCAGCGCCGCCAGCGCCGCCCCCGCCAGCGCCGCCAGCCGCGCCGCTCGCGCCCGTGCCACGCCCGCCCGTGCCACGCCCGCTCGTGCCACGCCCGCCAGCGCCCCCGCTCGCTCGCGCCCGCACGTCATCCCCACAACCGCCTGAGCTCCAGCCCCTCGCGCACATCGTCGAGCCCAGCCAGCGGCCGCTCCAGCTGCAGGTACGCCTTGCGCTCGCGGCGGGCCCCGAACGACGTGCACAGCAGGCCCGCGCGCGCGCCGCTCGGCGACCAGCCCTCCTCCTCGCGATCATGCCCGTGCACCAGCACGCGGTACTGCCCTGGCGCCCCCAGCCGCTCGAGCAGCCGCTCGTCCTCGCCCGGGCTGAAGCCATAGCGCGTCATCGCGCTGTGCAGCAGCTCCGCGGCGCGGCCCTGGTTGGGCCCCGCATACACGATCTCCTCCAGCTGCTCGGCGGCGTCGAGCTCCGCGCTCAGCGCGCCGTGGGTCACCACCACGCCCAGCGCCGGCAGCCGGAACAGCATCGGCCAGCTGGCGAAGCGCGCGCGCAGCTCGGCGACCTCGGGGGCCGACATGCGCGCCTCCAGCGCCGCCGCCTCGTCATCGTGAAACTTGCGCGTGCGCCGCCCGCCGATGTGGGCGTGCTCGTGGTTGCCACAGATGCTGAGCACCCGCCCGGGGTGCGCGTCCATCAGCGCGAACAGCCCGCGCAGCAGCGCCGGCGTCTCGTCGGCATAGTCGTACAGCGGCATCCCGTCGCGCCCCAGCACGTCGCGCCGCCCACCGTCGTCAGGCCCGTGCACCCAGTCACCCACGCTGAGCCACAGCGGCTCCCGCCCGTCCGCCACCAGGCCGAGGAAGATCGCGCGCAGACGCTCGAAGTCCGCCAGGTTGCCGTGCACATCGGCGGACACCAGCACGGGGCCGGCGCAGGCCTCCGGCGCAATCGTCACCACCTTCGCCGCCCGCGTCATGCCGCGCCATTGTAAGATGAACCGTGGGCAAGACGGTGGCGTTCGGGGTGGTGCCGGCGAGCTCGGCTTCTGACCAGCATGCGCTCGAGCACCTCACCGGCTACCTCAGCGAGGCGCTGGGCCGCCGCGTGGTCGGGGTGCAGACCGAGTCGTACAGCGGCCTGGTGTCCGCCCTCGAGCGCGGCAAGCTGCAGTTCGCCTGGATGCCGCCGGTGCTGCTGGTGCTGGCCCAGGAGCGCCTGGCGCTGCAGCCGCTGTGCGCGGCGGTGCGCGAGGATCGCCTCGACTACAAGGCCGTGCTGTTCGTGCACGAGGGCTCGCCGGTGCGCGCCCTGGCCGAGCTCAAGGGGCGCACCGTGGCCTGGGTCGATCGCACCTCGGCGGCAGGCTACCTGTATCCGCGCCTGCACCTGGCCTCGCGCGGCATCGATCCCGACGGCCATTTCGGCGCCGAGCTGCTGCTGGGCTCGCACGCCGAGGTGGTGCGCGCGGTGCACGACGGCCGCGCCGACGTGGGCGCGACCTACGCCATCCAGCCCGCGGTGAACAGCCCGGTGCAGCGCGCCGGCTTCCTCGAGGTGCCCACCGCGCGCCCCATGCGCGTCATCGAGTGGACGCCCGCCATCCCCAACGATCTCATCGTCGCCCACGGTCTCATCGAGCGCAGCCTGCAGCAGGACTTCGGCCAGGCCATGCGTGATCTGTGCGGCACCGGCGTGGGCAAATCGCTGGCGCACCAGCTGTTCCACGCCGACGACTTCACCCACTACACGCCCGAGATGATGGCGCCCCTGGTGCGCCTGGTCGACGTCGCGCGCGGCAATGGTTTTCTGCCTTTTTTGTGACTTCAGCAGAACACCGCTATGATTTCCCCAGATGCGCGTCACCTTCCATGGCGTTCGCGGCTCGGTGCCGACCCCTGGCCCGACCACGGTGCGCTATGGCGGCAACACCGTGTGCGTCGAGGTCCGGCTCGCTGACAACACCCTGATCATCCTCGACGCCGGCACCGGGATCCGCCAGCTCGGCAACCAGCTCATGCAGGGGCCGCTGCCCGATCCCATCCACCTGCTGGTCACCCACGGCCACTGGGACCACATCATCGGCGCCCCGTTCTTCGCCCCCATCTGGCGCAAGGACGCGCACCTCCTGTTCCACGCCTTCACCCAGCTGGCGCACGAGCGCTTCGGCAAGCGCGTGCTGTTCGACGGCGAGCACTTCCCGGTGCGCGCCGCCGACATCCCCGCCACCGTCGAGCGCGCGCCCCTGGTCGGCGAGCTCATCCGCATCGGCTCGGCGCAGGTCACGCGCATCCCGCTCAACCACCCCGGCGGCGCCGACGGCTTCCGCATCGACGACGCCGACGGCGCCTCGATCTGCTACCTGACCGACAACGAGCTCAGCCCGCCCGGCCCGGTCACCACCACGCTGGGCGAGCTGGCGCGCTTCGCCCACGGCACCGGCCTGCTCATCCACGACGCCCAGTACCTGCCCAGCGATCTGCCGCACAAGCACGGCTGGGGCCACTCCCAGATCGACGAGGTCCTGGTGCTGGGCAAGACCGCCGAGGCGCGCGTGCTGGCGCTGCACCACCACGATCCCGATCGCGACGACGCCGGCCTCGATCGCATCGCCGCCGACGCCGCCGCCTGGGCCAAGGCCCACGCCCCCGAGATGCGCATCGTGGTCGCCGCCGAGGGCCTCAGCATCGACGTCCCCGGCAAGTAGCCCGTCACTCCGGTCATTGCCTGTCGCCCGTGGCCTGTGACCTGTGGCCTGTGGCCTGTTTGTCCGGCTTGCGGCCCAGCGTCGCATGCGCATCCGCCCGCGACCCCGAGTACCACACCACATGGCCGGCCCGGATCAGGTCCGCCGGGCTGATCACCAGCGGCGTGTCCATGCCGTGCGCGCGCGGATCGATCGACCAGTACACCAGCTCGCTGCAGTAGAAGCGGTCGGGGTCCTCGACGCCGAACAGGCCGCGCACGTCGTAGGGCACGCCGAGCTTGCTGCGCGCGCGCTCGACCGCGCGGGCCCGGTCGGCGGCGCTGACGCTGGGGCGCACGATCATGAGGTCGTTGGTGCGCCGCACCAGCTGCTCCAGCGGGATCTCCTGCACGCCGGTGTCGACCGCCTCGATGATGAGGTCGCGCTTGGCGTCGTAGATGGTGCCGTGGCTGAACTCGTCACCTGACGTCAGCAGCACGATGGCGTCCGACAGCTTGGTGTACGAGCGGGTCAGGATCCAGTCGCCCTGCTGCGCGTGCAGGCGCACCTCGGCGGCCCAGCGCTTGGTCACGACCTCGTCGAGCGCCTTGTTGCTGGGCCGCTTGACCATGACGGACTGGCTGTGCAGCCCGCACCCTGCGGTGCTGGCGGCGACAATGATGATGGTGGTGAGGACGACTGCGAGGTTGCCGGTTCGGAACTTCATGACCGTCCCCATTGCGGGTCCGGTGCCATCGGTAACTACTTGAAATCGATGCCGCTAACTCAAAGGTCCGACCAGTTTCTGACGCAAACCGTCAGACCCACCCGCATCAACCATCATCCTCGGCCAGCACGACCAGCCGGTCGCCCTGCTTGGGCACGATGGGGGCGCGGCGGTCGGCCGGGTTCAGCACCAGGCCGTACTTGTTCGCAGCGTCGTCCGACTGCACCTGGAAGCCCATGGCCACCTCGTTGCGCACCTTGGCGGCGAGGATGAGGTGCTCGAACGTGGTCGGCTGGCCCAGCGGCACGTAGTTGGCCATGTCCTTGAGGTAGGTCTCGCTGCCCTCGCTCTGGAACAGATCCTCGAGCACCGGACGGATGCGCGGCACCTGGGTGATCTGCGCCAGCACCATGCTGACGACCTGGTTCGAGATGACGACGTCCTTGATCTCGGTGGTCGCCGCCAGCTCGCGGTTCTTGGGATCCAGGATCTCGCTGCACACCTCCTGGGTGTGCAGGCCGGAGCGGCGCCGGAAGTCGCGCAGCAGCAGCAGCGCGATGATGGCGCGGGTGTCGGCGTCCTCGCTGCCACCGCCACCCGACTTGTCACCCAGCACCATCACGGTCGGGTAGCGCTGCGGCTGCAGCTGCTCCATCAGCTTGCGGCTGGTGAACTCGCCGTCGATGCAGCGCACGTCGACGTGCTTGGGCTTGCCGACCTTCTCGGCCAGCAGCTTCTGCTGCTCCTCGACCGCCATCTGGCACACGATGGTGACGCTGGAGCCGGGGCCGACGTAGTTGTCGAACTCCTCCATGATGGGGAAGATCTTCTCGTTCCAGCCCAGGATCAGCATGTGCTCGACGGGCTTCTCGGCCGCGCCGACCGGCGGGATGCTGATGTTGGCGAGGCCCATGGCGCGGTTGGGCGCGTAGGCGATGGCGGGATCCTGCGCCAGGATGAGCAGGGTGTCGTCGGGCGCGATGACATAGTCGGCCGGCGGGTTGAGCTGGTGCGTGCCGTCCGCCTTGGCGGTGCCGACCACGCAGCCGTTGGGGAAGTCGAGCAGCACGTCGCCGAACCTCTGCCCCACGCACTGCGGCGCGGGGAACATGTGAAACTCGTTGCCCTCGAACGCGAGCAGCTCCTCGTACACCAGCGACAGGCCGCTGATGCGCGAGGTCTGCAGGATGATCTTCGAGATGATGTCGTTGGTCTTCACGACCGAGGCGCGGCCATCGCTGGCGATCTCGGCGATCTCGCGGTTGGCGGCCAGCATGACCTCGGCGCTGACGCGCATCTTGTCCATGCGCCCCTTGCCGCTGTCGTGGTTGTACAGCGCCATCAGGGTCTTGATGACGCGGCCGTCGGCCTTGTTGGGATCCTCGGCGTCGGCGTCGTTGACCAGCACCACGATGGCCTGGGCGTCGCTGAAGGCGACCTTCTGCAGATCGCTCAGGCTGACCGAGCTGCCCGAGCGCACCACCAGCTTGCACGGCCGGGTCACGCTGTCGTGCAGCGCGTCGTCCATCTCGATCTTGTCGCCCTCGCCCATGACCACGAAGGTCAGGTTGCCCTTGCGGCCGGGGTCGTTGGCCTCGCACAGCTGGTCGATGACCGAGAAGATCTTCTCGGACCAGCCCAGGATCAGGAAGTGGCCCTCCTCGATGACCGGCGAGCCGCCCTTCTTGATGGCCTCCAGGCGCTCCTGGAAGTTGCCCGACAGCGACGAGATGAGCAGGCCGGCGACGATGACGCCGAGGATGGTGTCGACCGTGGAGATGACGCGCACCGCGGTGCCTTCGTCACTGCCCATGGTGCCGGCGTCGAGGATGCGCGTGAAGTAGAACCAGAAGCGCCCTCCGAAGGTGTTCTCGGGGTTGTGCAGCGAGAACGCGAAGGCCAGCCCGGTGTGCACCAGGACCACGACCATCGACAGCACGAACAGCAGGAACAGCTGCTTGCCCGCGCCACTGGAGAGAAACTCGTCCGACTTGTAGCGGAACCGTTCACGGAAACTGGCTGGCATCGTCGAAGCCCTCCACCCACACCGCGGCGGGACGCCGCGCGCCCCGCATGGTGCCCGGGCAGGCCCCCGAGATCAACGACGTGATAAAGTGCGCGCAATGGAGCCGCCCAAGGGTCCCAAGATCCCCAAGATCCCGAAGTTCGAGATGCCCAAGGCGCCGCCGCCCAAGCCGGAGAGCAACCTGCCTCCGCTGCCCGAGGGCGTGCCGCCGAAGAAGGTGCCCAAGCTGGCGTCCTTCGATCCGAACGCGCCCAAGCCGTTCCTGCAGAAGCACTCGACGCTGCTCAACCTGATGCTGCCCATCTTGCTGGTGGTCGGCGCGGTCGGCTTCGGCGTGTACAAGCTGTTCTTCGCCAAGGGCAAGAAGAAGCCGGGCATCGCGGCCGCGGCCGACGCCGGGACGTCGGGGCCGCCGGTCAAGGTGTGCGACGCGCCGCCCGGCGAGGCGCCGCTGGTGGTCACCACCGACTCGGCCGAGGACAAGGCGCTGGAGGCGGCGCAGAAGCTGAGCGCGTGCGTCCTCAAGGCGGGGCGCAAGGACGACTATGTGTTCCAGCTCAAGCCGCGCGAGGACGGCCCCTGTGACACCTGCCCCTGGCAGCTGGTCATCCGCATGGGCGACGCGCTGACCGGCGAGACGCTGGATCTCGATCCCGGCCTCGACGTCAGCGGCAAGATCGCGTCGCAGCCGTCCAAGACCAAGCCGGGCACGCAGGAGCTCAAGCTGACCCTGAAGTACGTGCGCGTGCGCGGCCCCGAGGAGTGCATCTACACCATCAAGGGGTCGATGGGCAGCTTCGAGGTGGTCCCGGGCGACTGCGTCACGCCCGAGGAGAAGACCGACAAGGAGCCTGCCCCGTAGCTGTTTCGGCCGCCACGCACCCACAGGTGCGCAGGTTGTCGCCGGGGACGGCTGACCAGAGTGGTGGGGCGGACGCTCCCGCCGCTGCGCGTGCAACCTGGCGAACTTCCGTTCCCCGGAGCGTCGCCAGGGCTGGCCAGGCGGCTGCAATGGCCCTGGTCATGCGCCTCGGAGTCCTGATCGCCAGCCTCGCCGTCGCCGCCGCCGGGTGTGCCTCGGGGGGCGTGATCATGGACGGCGAGGGCACCGGCGTGGACGCCCAGAGCCAGGCGCTGACGCAGGACGCCATGGTGGCCACGCCGACGCCCGACGCGCGCGTGCAGCTGCCCGACGCCACCGTGGCGCCGCCCGCCGACGCCGCGCTGCCGGCCTGCACCGGCGGCGACGGGGCCTCGCTGGATCCGGCCACCGGCCACTGCTTCATCGCGTACACCACGGTGACGCGCAGCTGGATCGACGCCCGCATGGCCTGTGCGGCCCTCGGCCCGCGCACGCAGCTGGCCACGCTGAACACCCAGGCCGAGACCGATCGGGTCAACACCCTGCTCGGCGCCAGCGAGGGCTGGATCGGCTTCGACGACAGCATGGTCGAGGGCAACTTCGTGTGGGTCACCGGCGAGCCGACGGCGTACACCTTCTGGGCCCCCGGCGAGCCCAACGATGGCGGCCAGAACGGCGAGGACTGCGCGCTGACCAACCGCGCCGGCCAGGCCGGGCGCTGGGACGACCGGCCCTGCGCGATGAACTACGCCTTCGTGTGCGAGCGCGTGCCGTAGCAGGCGCGGAAAGCAGCATCAGAGGTCAGTCGTCACACCGGCGCGTAGCGGTCGCCGTCGAGGCGCGCGCGACCCAGGGCAACCAGGCGGGACAGGTGCGCCGCCAGCGAGCGATCGGCCACGAAGTACATCGCGGGCGGCACGTCGGCATACACGATCGGCAAGAGCTCGCCGCGCGTGGCGGGCCCGCCGGACGCGAAGGCGCCCTGCAGCGCGGCCTCGACCTTGGCCTCGCGCCCGAGCCGATGCGTGACGTACTCGTCGAGCTTGGCCGGTGCGGCGTCGCCGGCTGGCGCGGGGCCGTGCGCGGGCAGGAGCAGCGCGGGCTGCAGCGCGCGCAGCCGGCGCAGCGAGTCGAGGTACTGCGTCATGTCGCCGTGGTCGTCGGGGTCGATGACGATGAAGCCGAGGCCGGCGACCATGTCGCCCGCGATCAGCGTGCGCGTGCCGGCGTCGAACCAGCACAGGTGGCCGGGAGCGTGCCCCGGGGTGTGCAGGGCGCGCAGCTCCATGGCGGGGGCGCCGGCGCCGGCGGGCAGGGCCTCGACCTCGTCCTCGGCGATGCGGCGATCGACGCTGACCAGGCCGGTCAGCAGCGCCGCCGTGGTGGCGTGGGCACAGATGGGCACCTGCAACCGTTCACGCAGGTGCATGGCACCGGCGAAGTGGTCACCGTGGTGATGCGTAAGGAAGATCGCGCGCACACGCCGACCGGCAGCGGCCAGACCATCCAGCGCCTCGTCGAGGGCCTGCTTCTCGTCGTCCCACGGGCTCGCCGGGTCGACCACGATGACCTCGGGTCCGCCCAGGATCCAGGCGCTTGTGTGGGTCGCAGGGGGCAGCGTGGGCGAGCGCAGCTCGACGCGCTGGACGCCAGGAGCCAGCTGTTCGGGAGTGCGCATGGTTTGCAGTGTATCGGATGCCGCAGCCTGCCCCAGGGGGACATCCAGGGGTAAGCCGGTTGCCAGAAAACTCCGTGACGGAGGTGCGCCGGGGAGCTATCCTCATGCGTACAAGGATCGCGATGGTCAGCGTCACGGCGCGAAAGATCCGGGATCACCAGGGGCGCGAACGCGCCTCGGGGGCCAACTCGGGCAGCAAGGTCTACACGGGTTACCTCATCAGTTACCCGGTCGTGGGCCGTGGCATGGTGATCTTCCGCGATCCCCATGGCCACCGCATGATCACGACCCCGGTCAAGCGCGTCCTGGGCGAGCCCGATGGCGACACCCTGTACGTCGAGACCGAGAACAGCGTCTACCACCTGACGTTCCACGGCGCCCCGCTGGTCCCGATGGCGGAACCGGCGACGGGCGCCTCGCGCAGCTGAGCGCTCGTCCCACGGGAAGACGGGCGGTCAGCTGTCCGGTTCCGGCCCCGTGCTAGCTCAGCTGACGCGGCAAAGCACGAACTTGAGGTAGCGCCCCTCGGGGAAGCCCGGCGGCACCGGGTGATCGGGCCCCTGTGACGCCCCGTGCAGCACGGTGACGCGGCGGCCGGCGTCCTGGGCCGCGCCCGCCAGCATGCGCTCGAACTCGGCCATGTCGACCAGCTGCGAGCATGACGAGGTCGCATACAGCGCGCCCTCCTTGCAGGTCGCCAGCGCCAGCGCGTTGAGGCGCCGGTAGCCCTTGAGCGCGGCCTCGAGGTCCTTCTGCGCGCGCGCGAACTTGGGCGGATCCACCAGCACCAGGTCATAGCTGCGCGCCCGCGCCCCCTCGAGGTAGCGGAACACGTCGGCCTCGACGAGCTCGAAGGGCAGGGCCCCGTTGAGCTCGGCGTGTGCGCGCGCCTTCTCCAGCGCGCGCGCCGAGACGTCGACCCCGGTCACCGAGGCCGCGCCGCCGCGCGCCGCCGCCAGCGCGAAGCCGCCGACGTAGCAGTAGCAGTCCAGCACCTTGGCGCCGCGGGCCAGCGAGCCGATGCGGGCGCGGTTCTCGCGCTGATCCAGGAAGGCGCCGGTCTTCTGCCCCGACAGCGGCTCGATCTCCAGCTTGACGCCGTTCTCCACGCAGGGAACGCTGCTGCGCGACTCGCCGCGCACCACGCAGGGCTCGGCGCTGAAGCCCTCGAGGGCCGCGAAGCCGCCCGCGCTGGCCTGGTAGATCGTCTTCGGGTGCAGCTCGGCCTCGAGGGCGTCGAACAGCTCCTGGGCCATGCGCTTCATGCCCAGCGCGGTGAACTGCACGCACACCGCGTCGCCATAGACGTCGACCACCACGCCGGGCAGGCCGTCGCCCTCGGAGTTGATGAGGCGGTAGCAGCTGGTCTCGGCCGAGGGCAGCCCCAGCTTGGCGCGCAGGGCCACCGCCTCGGCGACGCGGGCGCGCAGCAGGGCGGCGTCCACGGCCTCGTCGCGCCGGGTCACGATGCGGACGCGGATCTTGGAGCGCGGGTTGGCGAAGCCGCGGCCGATATAGCGGCCCTCGGAGTCGCGCACCTCGACGACGTCACCGGGCTCGTAGTCGTCGCGCTCGCCCTCGACGGCTTGCGAGTAGACCCAGGGGTGTCCGTACCACAGCGGCTTGGCGCGTCCGCGCTTGATTGTCAGGGTGATCATGGGGTCCTTCAGATTCGTGTGAGAAGCTCGGCATCGGAGCCGGACGAACCGAGCCCGGCTTCCCGGGTTCGGTTGGCTGCTCGTTAGCACGACTCGGGCCCGCCGGGCATCGAAATGACGCCCCAAGGGAGGACCGATTTGCTACCGTGGCCCGACATCATGTCCCTGTTCGACCGGCGCCTGATCATCGTGATGGGCAAGGGGGGGGTCGGCCGCACCACGGTTGCTGCAGCGCTCGCCGCTGCGGCCGCCCGCCACGGCAAGCGCACCCTCCTGCTCCAGACCAACGCAAAGGAGCGTCTGTCGAAGTTCTTCGCCTGCGGTCCGGTGGGCGAGGAGGTCGTGCACGTGCGCGACAACCTGTGGGCGGTCAACACCAACCCGCGGGCCGCGCTGCGCGAGTACGGCATGATGGTCCTCAAGTACAAGACCATCTACAACGCGGTGTTCGAGAACAAGATGGTGCGCTACTTCCTGCGCGCCGTCCCCGGCCTCGAGGACTACTCGATGCTGGGCAAGGCCTGGTACCACACCACCGAGACCTCCGCCGGCAGGCCGCGCTTCGACCTCGTGATCCTGGACGGGCCGGCGACCGGCCACTCGGTGACGCTGCTGCGCATCCCGCAGGTCATCCTGGACACCGTGCCCGCCGGGCCGCTGACCAAGGACGCCAAGAGCGCCAACGACCTGCTGCGCGATCCCGCCCGCACCGCGACCATGCTGGTGACCCTGGCCGAGGACATGCCGGTCAACGAGACCCTGGAGCTGGCCAGCAAGATCAAGGGCGTCCTCGAGATGCCGCTCAACCGGCTGGTGGTGAACGGGCTGTATCCCGACCGGCTGACCCGGCCGGGCAGCGCGCGCCGCGTGCTGGAGGCCTTCGAGCACGCCGGCACGCTGGGCGCGCTGGAGGTCGACCCGACGCTCTCCCCGCTGGTCGGGCCGGGCGCGCTGGAGCGCTCGCGCCGGCGCCTCAACGAGCACCACCTGGAGCGCCTGGCCAAGGAGCTGCCGCTGCCGACGGCGCAGCTACCCATGCTGTTTGCCCGGGATTTCGGGGCCGCTGAAGTGGACATGCTGTCAAGGATGCTGGACCAGCAGCTGGCCTCGGAGCTGGCCGCGTAGCAGGTCGCAGGGGAGGGGTGGGGATGCTCGAGCACTTGCACTATGTGATGGTGGTGGTGGCCGACATGAAGCGGTCGGTGGCGTTCTACCGGGACGTCCTCGGCATGAAGCTGAAGTTCGAGTCGCCCGAGTGGACCGAGTTCGACACCGGCAAGACCACGCTGGCGCTGCATGGGGGCGGCAAGCCAGGTGCGCCTGCGGCCGGCCACGGTCCGCCCGCGGCGGGCACGGCCAGCCTGGGGCTGGGCACGCTGGACCTCGAGGCCGAGGTCACACGGCTCAAGGGGCTCGGGGTGCGCTTCGTGATGGAGCCCCAGGAGCGCCCCGGCGAAGGCATCAAGCTGGCGGTGTGCCTGGATCCCGATGGGCTGGGGATCTCGCTGTCGCAGCGGCTGGGCTGAGCTGGCCCGCCCAAGGCCAGTGAATCCATGTACAATGGCGCCTGGGGCTTATCTTTGCTTGGCTTGGTACGCTGCTCGAAGAGGGTGCTGGCTGCTCTGATCTGGGCGGCCGCGCTGCTATGCGCGCTGCCCGCCCGCGCCACCGCCGAGGGCCAGGCCGCGGCGACCCCGGTGGTCCCGCCCGGCCAGCGCATCGTGCTGTTCCGGCTCGAGACCCTGGGCATGCCGCCCGAGATCGTGGCCCGGCTGGAGGCGCTGCTGCGGGTCGAGCTCGACCGCCTGCTGGAGCGGCCGATGCCGTCGCGGGTCGAGGTCGAGAAGGCCATCGCCAAGGACGCCGCGCTGCGCAACTGCGCCGGCGAGACCGAGTGTCTGGTCGGCATCGGCAAGAAGCTGGGCTCCGACCTGGTCATCGCCGGCAACGTCGGCGGCCTGGGTGACAGCTATGTCGTCAACATGAAGCTGGTCGACGTCGCCAGCGCGACCGAGAAGAACCGCATCAAGGTGCCGCTGGAGGGCAACGCCAACGAGCTCATCGAGGCGGTCCGCGTGGCCCTGGTCAACCTGGTCAGCCCGGAGAGCGTGCGCGGCAACCTGGCCGTGCTGGCCGACGTCAAGGGCGCCAAGGTCTACCTCGACGGCCAGCTGGTCGGGCAGACCCCGCTGCAGAACAACCTCATCAGCAACCTCGACGCGCGCCCCGAGGAGCGCGACGGCAAGCGCCAGAACCTGCACCAGCTGCGCATCAGCGCCGAGGGCTACATCGACTTCATCAAGCCCGACATCGAGGTGCGCTTCGGCAAGACCACCGAGGTCGTGGTGCGGCTGCAGCAGCGCGTGGTCGCCGGGCCGAGCGGCCTCGAGCTGCCGCCCGTGCGCCGGCAACGCCGGCCCTTCTATACCAGGTGGTGGTTCTACACCGCGGTCGGGGTCGGCGCCGTGGTGCTGGGCGTGGTCATCGGGCGGGCGCTGGCGGACGACGAACCGGTGGACTGCATGGCGAATCCTGCGGAGTGCATGCCATGAGGGCGCCGGAGAAGAGATCGGAACGGGCACGGGCGCGGGCACGGGCACGGGTCGGAGTGGGGCTGGTGGTGTGGGTGGTGGCGGGCGTGGCTGGTGCGCAGCCGCCGCCGTCGCCTGCGCCGGTACCGACCGGGCCGGCGGCCACCGTGGCGGTGGCGCCGTTCGGGACGCTGGGCGTCGACGAGAAGGCGGTGCGCGAGGCCGAGAAGCATGTCGAGGCCGGCATCCTGGCCCTGGGCGACGTGCGCGTGGTCAGCGCGACCGAGGTCGAGAAGGCGGTCAAGAAGGCGCGCCGGCCCGAGCTCCTGCTCTGCGAGGGCGCGCCCAGGTGTCTCGGCGACCTGGCCACCCTGGTCGGCGCGGCGCGCGTCGTGGGCGGCGATGTCGGCGGCCTCGGCGACGGCCAGATCCTGTATCTCAAGGCGGTGCGCGCCAACTTCGATCGCGAGCTGGCGTCGACCACCGCGACGCTGGAGGGCGCGGCCGACGCGCGCAAGACCGCGGCCACCGCGGCGGCGTTTCGCCTGCTGGCGCCGGAGCGCTATGTCGGCTCCCTGGTGTTCGAGCTCGACGTCGCCGACGCGCAGGTCTACCTGGATGGTCGCAAGCTGACGGTGCGCAAGGGCGTCCCGGTCAAGGGCATCGCGGTGGGCACCCACGCGCTGCGCGTGACCCACGAGGCCTATCACGACTGGCTGCGCTTCGTGGACGTGCCGTTCTCGCAGGCGCCGGTGCAGCTCGACGTCGATCTGGCCAAGTACCCCATCATCACCGACGAGATGAAGGCCGGCGGCCCGACGCCGATCGCGCGCCGCATCATCACCGAGCCGCTGCCCTGGTACCGGCGCTGGTGGGTGCCGGTGGCCGGCGGCGCCGTGCTGCTGGGCACCGTGACCACCATCGTCTATCTGTCCGCCAAGGGCATCGGCGCCGATGACGAGGTCCAGCTCGATACGACGCCGTAGCTACTTCAGCATCGCGATGATCTTGTTCAGCTTGCTGTTGGCCGACGGGAACTTGCCGTCGCCATAGTTCTCGGTGGCCTCCTCGAACAGCGACTTGCCCTCCGAGGACAGCGTCTTGCCCTTCATGCGCGCCGACACGCGGGCGAACTTGGCCGACAGGAAGCCGCGATCGACCTTGAGGCCGTTGGCGACGGCGAGCAGCTGATCGGCGGTGTACTTGGCCTTGCCGTAGTCGCCGGCCTCCATGGCCTTGCGGGTGTCGTCCTTGAGGTTGGCCACGCCGGGCGGCAGGTCGCTGTCGAGGATGCCCTTCTGCGACAGGATCTTGAGCGCCTTCTCGTAGGTCGGCTCGACGTCCTTCTTGTTGTACTTGGTGCCCTTGGGGGTCTCGACCGGGCCGCCCTGCACGATGACGGTGGAGCCACCGCCCTGGCAGCCCTTGTTGAGCTCGGCCTCGCGCGCGGCGATGTCCTTCTCGCGCGCCGCGAACTCGGCCTCGCGCCGGGCGACCTTCTCCTCGCGCGCCGCGGCCGCGACCTCGCGGGCGCGCAGGGCCGCGGTGGGATCGCCGCCACCCCCGCCGCCGCCGCCGGCCGACACCACCACGGTGGCCTGATCGACCAGGTTGGAGCGCTTCTGCAAGAGCGACGTCAGCTTGGCGTCGATGTCGTCCTGCTTCTTGAGGAAGGCCTGCTCGAGCTCGCTCTGCGCCTTCTCGGCCTCGGCCAGCTCGGCCACGCGCGCCGGGTCGGGCTTGCGCGCGCCGTCGATCTCCTTGCGCAGGTCGCTGATCTTCTGGCGCCCCTCGACCACGGTGGCGCGCTCGCGCTGCAGCGCGCCGCGGGCGTTGACCAGCTCCTCCTCCTCGCCGTCGAGCTGCTGCTTCTGCGCGAGGACCGCGCTGACGTCGGGTCCTGCCGCGCCACCCCCCGGCTTGCCCGCCCCCGACTTCGACTTGCTCTTGCAGCCGGTGGCCACGAGGCCCACCAGCACGATCGCTACCCAGCGCCGCATACCCCGATCTTAGCGGATTTTGGGGCGTTCGGCGAATCTGGCCCCTCGAGCGCAGCTTCGAGGAGGCCTGCTCCGCTCCGACTCCGGCTCCGGGCCTAGGCCGGCGGGTCGCCCAGGCTGACCAGGACCTGGCCACCCTCGACGGCCTGGCCCTCCTTGACCGGGATGGCGGTGACCACGCCGTCCCGGGTGGCGCGCATCTCGTTCTCCATCTTCATGGCCTCGACCACGACCAGGCCCTGGCCGGTCTTGACCGCGTCGCCGACCTTGGTCAGGACCTTGACCACGCGGCCCGGCATCGGGGACACCACGTCGGCCGAGCCGCCGCGCCCACCGGGCCGGGTGGCCACCTTGGCGGCGACCTCCTGCAGCTTGCGGGTGCGCTCGTCGAGCAGCTTGATGACCGCGGGCTCGCCGCGCACCTGCAGCTTGACGTCGGGGTTGCCACCGTCGAGATCGACCTCGTAGGCGCGGTCGCCGATGAGGATCGACCACACGCCGTCCTCCAGGCGCCGGGCGTCGATCAGCTGGGCGCGGCCGTCGATGACGACCTGGAACTGGCCCGCGGTGCCCGTGGCCTCGATCTCGACCCACCGTTCGACCTTGTCCGCGGTGACGGCACAGAAGCGCTGCGGCATGCATCTATCTACCGAGGTTCGGAGCATGCTGGCAAGCGTGATATAGACGCCCCGATGGCAGACTTCCAGCAGGTCGTCGGCACGCGCCGAATCATCGTCACCGTCGGGTCGGGCGGCGTCGGCAAGACCACCACGGCCGCGGCGATTGCGGTTCACGCCGCGCGCAGCGGCCGGCGCGCGCTGGTCATGACCATCGATCCCGCCAAGCGGCTGGCCAACTCGCTGGGGCTGGCGACGCTCGACAACTCGCCGCAGGAGGTCCCGCGCGAGGCGCTGGCGCTGGG
This sequence comes from Polyangia bacterium, assembly GCA_044229835.1. Taxonomy (GTDB): domain Bacteria; phylum Myxococcota_A; class Polyangia; order Haliangiales; family JADYYK01; genus JADYYK01. The sequence goes on from JBGASF010000035.1 coordinate 23,104, forward strand.
CGGCGACCCCGCCACCGTCAAGGGCACGCTGCACGCCATGATGCTGGATCAGAAGGCCGCCTTCGACGAGGTGGTGGCGCAGCACGCCGCCAACCCGGAGCAGATCAAGCGCATCCTGGCCAACCCGATCTACCAGCAGATCTCGTCGTCGCTGGCGGGTTCGCAGGAGTACGCCGCGATGGCCAAGCTGTACGCGGTCGACAAGCAGGCCCGGTTCGACCTCATCGTGGTCGACACCCCGCCGACCGCGAACGCGCTCGACTTCCTGGAGGCGCCCGAGAAGATCACCGACGCCGTGGACTCGCCGGCCATCGCCTGGTTCATGCGCACCGGCGGCAAGGGGCTCGGGCTGGGGGCGTCGTTCGTGCTCAAGCGGCTGGCCAAGTTCACCGGGTCGGGCTTCCTCGATGACGTGTCGAAGTTCTTCACCGAGTTCCAGTCGGTGCTGGCGGCCTTCAAGGAGCGCGCGCGCAACGTGCACGCGCTGATGCGCGATCCCAAGGTCGGCTTCGTGCTGGTGACCTCGCCCGAGCCGATGGCGATGGACGAGGCGCTGATGTTCCACGACAAGCTGCAGGCGGCGCAGATGCCGACGGTGGCCTTCGTGATCAACCGCGTGTACCCGACGCCGGGGACGGCGCCGGCGCGCGAGCGGGCGGTCGCGGCCATGGCGGCCCGGCCGGAGCTGGCGGGCATGACGGCGTACGACCTGACCCACGCCGCGGGCGAGCTGGAGCTGGCGCGGCTCGACGCCGCGGCGCGTGCCGAGGTCGACGCGGTGTCGATCGCGCGCCTGGCCGAGCGCACCGGGGGGCGCGGCCTCTACCTCAAGGTGCCGTTCTTCAGGACCGACGTGCACGACGTCGAGGCGCTGGCGCAGATCAGCGCCCGGCTGTTCGCGACCTAGACCGCGGACCGGACAAGTGAGCTACGGCGAGCCGCAGCTCACTTGATGGGGGCGATGCTGGCGAGGAAGCCGTCGACCTCGGCCTTGTGCGCCTTGTACTTCGCGGCCTCGGCCAGGCCGATGACCAGCATGCCCTTGTTGGCCGGCGTGACCGTGACCAGCAGCGCGATCTTGATGGCCTTCTTGCCCAGCTGTGCGGTGCCCTGAAAGCCCATCGCCGCCATGCCGCCGAGCGACAGCCGCTTGCCCTTGGTCAGCTTGAGACGGGTGGTCATCTTCTGCAGCATGGTGGCTGCCTTGGCGGCGGCCTGCTTGAGGTCGGCGGCGTCGACCATCACGATGGTGAAGTTGACCTCGCGCGCGGGGTCGTCGATCGACAGCGCCTTGCCGACCACCTTCTGGGTCCAGCTCTCGGGCAGCGTGAGGGTGACCTTGGCCTTGTCGTCGCGGATGACCTCGGCGCGCGCGCTGGCCAGCGGCACCGTGGCCAGCAGCACGAGCACAGCGGCCACCATGTGGGTCTGCTTCGGCATCGGCATCATCATACCCGACCAGTTGGCGCCGGCTGTCTCGCGTGTCACGATCGAGCCATGAGGAAGTGCCTGCTCGCGATGCTGGTCATGGTCGGGGCGGGGGCTGCGGCGGCTGGCTGTGGCGGCGCGCGGGCGCGCCCGGTCGCGCCGGCCGCGCAGTCGGTGTCCGACAGCGGCCTCAGCGCCGCCGAGTGCGGCAGCCTGGTCGACCACATCTTCGAGACCACCTTCTCGGAGTCATCGCCCGCAGCGCGCGAGGCGGCGCGCGAGAGCGAGCAGGTGCGCATGTCGATGGCGCGCATGCGCCTCCTGTGCGACGCCGACATGCCGCGCCCGGTCTACGACTGCTTCATGAGCGCCACCACCCGCGCCGAGGTCCAGGCCTGCACACGCAGGTTCGAGCCGGCCGACACCCCTCCGCCGAGGCCGACCCCGCGACCCGGCGAATACGAGGCCTAGCCGCAGGCGGCGCCCGCCGCTGCTACCGGCTGAACTTGAACTTCTGCCAGACCTCGGCGCGCACCAGGTCGGCGTTGCCGCTGGCGCCGTGGACGCCGAGCAGGGCGACCACGCGCATGCCCTTGCGCTCGACGCTCCACAGGTCGCCGTTCTTGTCGGCGAAGGTCACCACCTTGTCGGTCGACTTCACGGTGCTGGCGTTGCCTGACAGCTTGGCGATCAGCTTGCCGGCGGCGACGAAGAACTCGATGGCGTCGGCCTCGGCGTCCCAGGACGACGCGTGCACGATGCTGATGGTCGGCTCGCCGAGCTTGGCGTAGGCGACCAGGCGGTCGCCGTCCCAGCCGGCGGCGGCGGCATTGGCGACGTCGGCCGAGTCGCCCGAGTGCTCGCCCAGCATCACGCGCAGCTGCAGCTCGCCGACCACGTCGGCGCGCAGGACCTTCTGGCCGACCAGCGTGGGCAGCTCGGCGCCCTTGATCTTGGCCGGCTTCTCCTTCGCGAAGTACTTGCTGGGGTGCAGGATCTGCTCGGTCGACACCGGCGGGCTGCGGAACACGTCGTCGATCTTCGACCAGGGCTGGCGCATGCGCACGCCGGCCACGAAGTTCAGCCCCTCGATGTAGGGGAACAGCAGGGTCTTCTTGAGGATGGCGGGCGCCTTGTCGAACTCCGGCGACTGGCCGGCCATGCCCTGCTCCATCATCCCTGACAGGCCGCCGGGCAGCTTGGCCAGCGCCGACAGGTCCTGGCCCATGGGCGCCAGCATGAACTCGACCATGACGCCCATGCCGTCACCCTCGACCAGCGCCGAGCGCGCCAGCTGGGCGTCGCTGTCGTCCTTGAGCCCCTTCATCAGCTTGTTCAGGTTGAAGTGCTGGTCCTGCAGGGCGTGCTGGATCTCGTGCGCCAGCGCGGGACGCTGCAGTGACGAGTCCAGCCAGTCGGCGATGAACAGCTTGCCGGCGTCGGGGTCGTAAAAGCCGGCGACCTGCTCCATCAGGAGCGACAGGATGGTCTGCTGGTAGTCGAGCTCGGGCGGCAGCAGGCCCAGGCGCTTCAGGATGCGCGCCTCGGTGCCGATCTCCTCGGGGGTGTACTCCTTGGCGATCTTGTCCTTGAGGCGGGCGCCGATCTCGGGCTTGGACAGCACCTCGCGCCCGAACGGCTTGCGCGCGCGCAGCTTGCGCAGCGCCACCACCTTGGCGGTGATGTCGTCGGTCTCCTTGAGCAGGGCCTCGACCGAGGCGCGGCCAGTCGGCGCGGGGACCGGCACAGGAGCGGCGACCGAGGGCGACGGCGCCGGGCTGGCCGGCTTGGCTGGACTCGCGGGCTTGGCCGGGCTCGCCCCGGGTTTCTGCGCCAGGACGGGACTCGCCAGCAGGAGCACTCCGAACCCGAACCAGCCGAGCCTCGCCATGCGCGAATTGTACAGGCGCGCTTGCCAGGCGCCACTGCGTCACCTAAGAATTCGCAGCCCCATGCCGCCGTCGACCTCTCCGACTGCTCGCGCCCTCGCGGAGCTCGCCGCCGAGCTGGCCGCAGGTCGTGGCGCGCGCGCCACCGGCGCCGCCGGCAGCTTCGCCGCGCTGGCCATCGCTCGCGTCGCCGCGGAGGTCCCCGCCGCGCGCCGCCCGCTGCTGGTCATCACCCCCGACGAGGCGCGCGCCCAGGAGCTGTCGCGCGACCTCGGCTACTTCCTGCCCCACATCGCCGCCGCCGACGATCCCGCCGCGCCGCCGCGCGTGCTGCACCTGCCCGCGGTCGAGGCCTCGCCCTACGCCGAGCTGTCGCCCGATCGCCGCGCCATCATGCGCCGCCAGGCCACGCTGTTCCGCCTGTCGCAGGGCTTCGGCGGCGAGGTCCTGGTCGCCTCGGCCGCCGCGCTCGCCCGTCGCGTCATCCCGCGCGCCGAGTTCGCCGCCCTGGTCGACGTGCTGGCCGCCGAGGAGGAGATCGACCGCGACGCCACCGCCGCCTTGCTGGCACGCACCGGCTATGGCCGCACCCCGGTGGTCGAGGACCCCGGCACCTTCGCCGTGCGCGGCGGCGTCATCGACGTCTTCCCGCCGCTGTACCGCTACCCGGTCCGCCTCGAGCTGCTCGGCGACCTGGTCGAGTCGATCCGCTTCTTCGATCCGGTCACCCAGCGCACCATGCGCTCGCTCGACGAGGTCTACCTGCTCCCGGTGCGCGAGACCGTGCGCACCCGCGGCGCCGACCCGCGCGCCCGCATCCTCGACGCCGCCGACGCCGCCGAGCACCCGTCGTCCAAGACCCGCGCCCTGGTCGAGCGCGTCGAGGCCGGCGAGGACTTCTTCGGCGTCGAGGCGCTGACGCCCGCCTTCCACGCCCGCCTGGGATCGATCGAGGAGTATCTGCCGGCCGGCACCGCCCTGGTCATCGAGGACCCCGAGGCGGTGCGCGCCGCCATCGACGACGAGCGCGAGCGCTACGCCAGCGGCTTCGCCAAGCGCCGCGACGAGCACCGCGTGGTCTTCCCACCCGAGGACTTCCTGCTCGCGCCCGCCGAGGCCTCTGCCCTGCTCGGCCGTCACGCGCGCCTGGAGCTGCGCCCGGTCGACACCGAGGTCGCCACCGCGCTGCAGGTCGAGACCCACACCGAGCTGTCGGCCGAGCTGCGCCGCCGCCGCGCCGACAAGGACCACTTCGAGGAGCCGCTGCGCCCGCTGGTCAACCAGCTGCGCGCCTGGCTGGGCGACGGCAACCGCGTCGTCCTGGTGTCGCCCAACCGCGCCCACGCCGATCGCCTCGAATCGCTGCTCAAGGGCTACAAGCTGGAGCCGCGCATGCTGCGCGAGCCCGGCGCCCCCGAGCTGACCGACCCGGCCCAGCTGACGGCCCAGCTGACCATCAGCATGGGGCCGCTGGCCGCCGGCTTCCGGCTGCCCGGCGACTGGCTGGTCGTCCTCACCGAGGACGAGATCTTCGGCCCGCGCGCGCACGAGCGCAAGGCGCGCACCGCCAAGCAGCGCGGCCTGGAGGGCTTCGGCAAGGTCACCGAGTTCTCGTCACTGGTCCCGGGCGACCATGTGGTGCACGGGGTCCACGGCGTCGGCGTCTACAAGGGCCTGGTCAAGCTGCCGGTCAAGGGCACCGCGGTCGACTTCCTGCACCTCGACTATGACGGCGGCGCGCTGTACCTGCCGGTGTACCGGCTGTCCGAGGTCCAGCGCTACGTCGGCGCCGACGGGGCCAAGCCCAAGATCGACAAGCTGGGCGGCATCACCTGGGAGAAGACGCGCTCCAAGGTGTCCAAGGAGGTCAAGCAGATCGCCGAGGATCTGCTCAAGCTCTACGCGCAGCGCCAGGCCCTGCCCGGCCACGCCTTCACCATGCCGGCCAACATGGAGGCCATCTTCCAGGAGTTCGAGACCCGCTTCCCGTTCGAGGAGACCGAGGATCAGCAGAAGGCCATCGACGCGGTGCTGGAGGACATGGCGGCGCCGCGCCCGATGGATCGCCTGGTGTGTGGCGACGTCGGCTATGGCAAGACCGAGGTCGCGATGCGCGCCGCGATGCGCGCCGTGATGGGCGGCAAGCAGGTCGCGGTGCTGGCCCCGACCACGGTCCTGGTCGAGCAGCACGGCGTCAGCTTCCGCGAACGCATGAAGGATCTGCCGGTTTCGATTGACACCCTGTCAAGGTTCAAGGCCCGCGCCGAGCAGCTCGAGGTCTTGAAGCGCGCCGCCGAGGGCAAGCTCGACATCGTGGTCGGCACCCATCGCCTGCTGTCCAACGACATGCGCTTCAAGGATCTCGGCCTCATCGTGGTCGACGAGGAGCAGCGCTTCGGCGTCGTGCACAAGGAGCGCCTCAAGCAGCTGCGCACCCAGGTCGACGTCCTGACCCTGACCGCCACGCCCATCCCGCGCACCATGCACATGGCCATGATGGGCCTGCGCGAGATCTCCATCATCGCCACGCCGCCGGTCGATCGCCGCGCCATCCGCACCTTCGTGTGCCGCCCCGACGACGACGTGCTGCGCGAGGGCATCCAGCGCGAGCTCGCCCGCGGCGGCCAGATCTTCTTCGTCTCGCACCTCATCGGCGAAGGCAGCAAGCCCAGCGCGCGCGGCGACCGCTCGCTGGCCGAGTGGGCCGAGCACCTGCGCCGCCTGGTGCCCGGCCTGCGCGTCGCCGTCGCCCACGGCCAGATGGAGTCCGAATCTCTCGAACAGATCATGGTCGACTTCGTCAACGGCCGCAGCGACGTGCTGTGCTCGACGACGATCATCGAGTCCGGCCTCGACATCCCGCGCGCCAACACCATGTTCGTCAGCCGCGCCGATCACTTCGGCCTGGCCCAGCTGTACCAGCTGCGCGGCCGCATCGGCCGCTCGCGCGAGCGCGCCTACTGCTACCTCATGGTGCCGCCCATGGAGGCGCTGACCCCCGAGGCCAAGCAGCGCCTGGCCGTGCTGCAGCGCTTCACCGAGCTGGGCGCCGGCTTCCAGATCGCCTCGCACGATCTCGAGATCCGCGGCGCCGGCGACCTCCTCGGCGCCAAGCAGTCGGGCCAGATCGCCGCCGTCGGCTTCGAGACCTACACCCAGATCCTCGGCGAGGCCGTGGCCGAGCTGCGCGGCGAGGCCATCACCCGCGAGCGCGACCCCGAGCTGACCGTCGACCTGCCGACCTTCATCCCCGACGACTACGTCTCCGACACCGGCCAGCGCCTGGATCTCTACAAGCGGCTGTCGTCCGCGCACGACGAGGACGAGGTGCGCACCATCATGGAGGAGATCGGCGACCGCTACGGCGCCCCGCCCGACGAGGTGCGCCTGTACGCCGAGCTGATGATCCTCAAGGCCGACGCCCGCAAGCTGGGCGCCACCGCCATCGACCTGGCCGACAACCGCCTGTCGCTGGCGCTGGCCGAGGACACCCCCCTGTCCCCGCAGAAGGTCTTGACGCTGGTCAACCCGGGACCCGGCAAGCCGCGCTCGGTCTACCGCTTGACGCCCGACATGAGGCTGGTCCGCACCTTCACCCCGGCGGAGGCCGCGGATCGCCTGGGTGCCGCGCGCAAGACCGTGAAAGAGCTGCTGGAATCCGCGACCTGATCGTGCTAGCCCATTGCCAGCGGGGTACCCCATGAAGCTCACGAAGGCTCGTGTCGCGGCGCTGGTTGGCGCCGTCGCTGGTTCGCTGACGACCATGATGATGAGCACCTGGATCACCGGGTGTTCGGACAGCAAGGCCGACCCACAGGACGTCAAGAAGTGGACCCAGCGTCCACGCGTCACCGGGGCCGACGCCGAGCCGGTCGCCATCATCGACGGTGTGGTCATCACGGTGGCCGATTTCCGCGATCGCCTGAACAAGCAGTCGCCCTACATCCGGGCGCGCTACACCTCGCTGGAGCGCAAGAAGGAGTTCCTCGACAACCTGGTGCGCTTCGAGGTGCTGGCCAAGGAGGCCGAGCGCCGCGGGCTCGGGGAGGATCCCGAGGTCGTGCGCACCATGAAGCAGGTCATGATCCAGAAGCTGATGCAGGACGAGTTCGACAACCGGGTCAAGGTCGAGGACATCACCGACAAGGAGATGCGCGACTACTACACGGCGCACTCGTCGGACTACAACCAGCCCGAGCAGGTCCGCGTCAGCGCCATCGTGATCAAGAAGGACAGCAAGCTGGCCGACCGCCTGGCCGAAGAGGTCAAGGGCCCCAAGGGGCAGGACAACCGCACCTTCCGCGACATGGTGCTGCAGTACTCCGAGGACGAGGAGTCCAAGGTCCGCGGCGGCGATCTGCGCTACTTCGACGAGACCTCGCAGGAGGTCCCGGCCGAGGTCATCAAGGCGTCGTTCGCGCTGGAGAAGGTCGGCGACGTGGCCGGCCCCATCAAGACCGCCAAGGGCATGTACATCCTCAAGCAGACTGGCCGCCGCAAGGCGCTGTCGCGCACCTTCGAGGAGGTCCAGCGCCAGATCCAGAACCGCCTGTACCGCGAGAAGCGCACCAACGTCATGGACAACTTCGTCGAGGGGCTGCGCAAGGCCGCCAAGGTGCAGGTGTTCGACCAGCGTATCTCGAAGATCCAGGTCGACATGACGGGCTCGCTGCCCAGCGACTCGCCGATGCCTGGCGACCCCGCGGTGGGGCCGGGCGTGGTGCCGCCGCCGGGCGCCGGCCCGAGCGGCAACGGCCTCATGCCGGGCACGGGCCCTGATCCGGCGCTGCTGCCGAACCCCGGTCCGGGTGGGTCGCCCGCGATCCCGCCGGCCCCGCCGGTCGCGCCAGGTAGCCCGGTCGCCCCGGGCACCGCGCCGCAGCCGGTCGGCTAGCGCTTGGGCAACCCCAGCGGGAAGGAACGGGTCGGAACCTCGATGCGGAAGCTGATCGTGACCGGTGTGCTGGCGGCGCTGCTGGCGCCCAGGGCGGCGAGCGCCGAGATCCTGGAGCGCATCGTCGGCGTGGTGAACGACGACGTCATCCTGCAGAGCGAGCTCAAGCTGCGCGTCGTCGCGGCCGAGGACGAGCTCGACGAGCTCAAGGACCCGGTGGCCGCGGCCGAGCGGCGCAGGCAGCTCGAGGACGCGCTGCTCGACTCGATGATCGCCGAGCAGCTGATCGCGCAGCAGGCCGCCGAGCTCAAGCTCAAGGTCACCAACGCCGAGGTCGACAAGGCGCTCGACGAGGTGCGCAAGCAGAACAAGGTGACCGCCGAGCAGCTCGAGCGCGCGCTGCGCGAGGAGGGCTTCACCATGGCGCAGTACCGGTCCGACGTGAAGCGTCAGATCCTGCGCCTCAAGGTCATCAACGTGGCCGTGCGCAGCCGCATCCAGATCTCGGACACCGAGATCCAGGAGGCCTACGAGCGCAAGCAGCGCCAGGGCGGCGCCACCTCCGAGGTGCGCGCCAGCCACATCTTCATCGAGGTGCCCGACACCGCCGATCAGGCCGTCGTGCACGAGGCCCAGGGCCGCGCCGAGGCGCTGGCGGTGCGCGCCAAGGGCGGCGAGGACTTCGCCGCCATGGCCAAGGCGGTCAGCGAGGATCCCGCCACCAAGGAGGACGGCGGCGATCTGGGCTGGATCGGCCACGGCATGCTGCCCGGCGAGCTCGACAAGGTGCTGTTCGAGATGAAGGTCGGCGAGGTCCGCGGGCCGCTGCTGGGCGAGAGCGGCTTTCACATCATGAAGCTGACCGACACCCGCAAGAAGGAGCTCAAGCCGCTGGCGGAGATCAAGGAGAAGCTCCGCGAGGAGCTGTACCAGGCCGAGCTCAAGCGCCAGACCAAGAACTGGATCGACGAGCTGCGCAAGAAGGCCTACATCAAGCGCCGCCTGACCCTGGCCGACAACAAGGTCCCGGGCGGCACCGACACCAAGGCGCCGCCCGTCAAGCCGATGCCGGACAAGCCGGTTGCGCCGGCCGCGTCGCCGTCGCCGTCGCCGTCGCCCTAGCGACTACGCCTTGCCAGACCGCTTGTTGGTCAGCGGCTCGTCGAGATCATCCAGGTCCGCCGGCGGCTGCGGCGCCTGCGAGGGCGCGCTGCTCTCGGGCCACACCGGGGTCTTGCGCTGCATGAAGTCGCGGAACTCGGCGATGACCGCGCTGGCCTGCTGGCGGCCGCGCCCGATCTGGGCCATGCCACCGATGACGCTGAAGTCGGCGTCGACGTGGTAGCGCATCAGGCAGGCCTTCTCACCCATCGCGGTGAACTGCACCGAGCCGCTGATCTGGATGCTGGAGCCGGCCACGGTCGACCAGCTCATCGACAGGTCGCGCTCGGAGTAGATGTAGCGCAGGCGGTAGCCGACGGTGGAGCGGTCGTGGGTCGCCATGTAGGCGACCTCGATGGCGCGCTCGTGCTCGTCGCGCTGGCGCACCGCGGCGCTCTTGATGATGGGCAGCCACTCGGGCAGGCGCTCGACGTCGGCGAACAGCTCGTAGCAGGCGCGCGCCGAGCGCGGGATGGTCACCACCAGCTCGGAGTCGTTGTCGGCCTCGGGGAACAGCTCGGCGATGTCGAAGTCGATGGCCCGCGCGGTCATGTTCATCACCTCTGGCCCCTTGCTAGAGCACACCGCGTGCCGAAGCCTGGCGGCCGATTTCCGCGAGGTTGCGGCGGCGCTGGCCTGGCGCCTCGAATGGCCGGCGGGGACGCCAGTGACCAGGCGGGTTCATGACGCAACGCTCCGAAAGCCCTGTATTCTCTCGCCTCATGGGCGACTGTCTGTTCTGCAAGATCATCGACAAGAAGATCCCCGCCAAGGTGGTCCACGAGGACGACCAGGTGATCGCCTTCCGGGACATCAATCCCCAGGCGCCCACACATGTCCTCGTGGTGCCAAAACGGCACCTGGCGACCCTGAACGATGTCACCGAGGCAGACCACGCCATGGTCGGCCACATGGTGACCACCGCCGCCCAGGTGGCCCGCGCCGAGGGCCACGCCGACGCCGGCTGGCGCGCGGTGTGGAACGTCAACGCCGCCGCCGGGCAGACCGTCTTCCACATCCACCTGCACGTGCTGGGTGGGCGGACGCTGGGCTGGCCGCCCGGGTAGGGTAGAATCGAGGCGTGGCGGCACCCCGGCTGCGCGACGACGGCATCCCGTTCGGCAGCTACACGCTGATCAAGCGGGTCGCGCGTGGGGGCATGGCCGAGGTCTTCCTGGCCCGCCAGCGCGGCGTCGAGGGCTTCGAGCGCGAGGTCGCGCTGAAGCGGATTCTGCCGCACCTGGTGGAGTCGCCCGAGTTCGTCGACATGTTCGTCGAGGAGGCCCGGGTGGCGGCGCGCCTGCGCCACCCCAACATCGCGCACATCTACGACTTCGGGAAGGTCGACGACTCGCCCTTCATCGCCATGGAGTTCGTCGAGGGCGTCGATGGCGCCAAGCTGCTCGACGAGGCCATCCGCAGCCCGCTGCCGTGTGAACACCTGGCGCGCATCGCGGCCGACGTGTGCGCGGGCCTCCACCATGCGCACTCGCTGCGCGGGCCCGACGGCAAGGTGCTCGGGCTGGTGCACCGCGACGTGTCGCCCCAGAACGTGCTCATCGGGCTGGATGGCCAGGTCAAGCTGGTCGACTTCGGCATCGCCAAGGCGGCGGCGCGGGTGCAGCGCACGCGGCCCGGCGTGGTGCGCGGCAAGTTCGCGTACATGAGCCCCGAGCAGTGCCAGGGCCGCGAGCTCGACGGTCGCAGCGACGTCTTCAACCTGGGCATCATCCTGTGGGAGTGGCTGGCCGGGACCACGGCGTTCCATCGTGATGACCCGGTCGAGGCCGGGCGCGACATCACGTCGGGCAACCTGACGCCGCTGCGCGAGCACCGGCCCGACGTGCCCGAGGCGCTGGACAAGATCGTGAAGCGCGCGCTGGCGGTCGATCGCGACAAGCGCTACCCCACGGCGTCGGCCATGCAGCTCGACCTGGAGGCGTTCCTGCGTGACTCGCACGCAGCTTCGAACGCGATTCTGCTCGGGCAGTTCGTCAGGGCGCGCTTCCGCGGTGACCGCAGCGAGTCGAAGGTGACGCCGGCGCCGCAGCCGGCGGGGCGCGGCACGGTGCCGGTGGGGGCGGTGGCGGCGGCGGGGACGCAGCCGGTGGAGCGGGCGGCGGGGACCCAGCCGGTCGCGCGCGGGGCGGGGACGAGGCCGAGTACGAGCAAGAGCAAGAGCACGGGCACGGGCACGGGCACGGGCACGGGCACGGGCACGGGGGCGGGGGCGGCCGAGGTGGACGAGACGGCAGAAACCAAGGTGGTCTCGAACCCGTCGCTGCTGCTGGCCAAGAAGAGTGGCGAGCGGCGCGTGGTGCTGCCGACCGCGCTGGTTCAGAAGAGCAAGCCGGCGACGCCGGGGCGGGCGCCGTGGATCGTCGCGGGTGTGCTGCTCATGGTGGCGGCGGCGGGTCTGGCGGTGCTGCTCGAGCAGCGCAAGCGTGGCAAGCCGCTGCCCAGGGCGGCGTCGCTCGAGCTGCGCTCGGAGCCGGCGGGGGCGCGGGTGGTGGTGGATGGTGTGCAGCACGGTCAGGTGACGCCATTCGTGCTCGGGCAGCTGGGCGCGGGGCCGCACACGGTGGCGCTGTCGCTGGAGGGTTATGTCGGGGTGACGCGGGCGGTGGATCTGGCGGCGGGCGAGGTCAGGACGCTGGACATCGCGCTGGCGCCGGCGGCGCCGGTGGTGACGCGGACGCCGTCGGTGGTGGTGACGCCGGTGCCGTCGTCACCGAGCACGAACCCGAGCCCGAGCCCGAGCCCGAGCACGAGCACGAGCACGAGCACGAGCAAGCCGGTCGGGCGCAGGCCCACCGAGGACAAGGGCATCGGGACCCTGACGGTGAACAGCATCCCGTACTCCGAGGTGTACCTGGGCAAGCGGCACCTCGGGCAGACGCCGATCGCCGAGCTCGAGCTGGCGCCCGGCACCTATATGCTGCGGCTGGTGCACCCGGGGCTGAAGGCGCGCACCAGCAAGGTCGTGATCGCCGCGGGCAAGCGCTCCAAGGTCATGGTGAACCTCAAGTGAGAGTCGCCCTGCTGCTGCTCGTGATCTTGTCCGCCTGTGGGCCGGGGCCCGAGGTGCCCATCGACGCCGCCGCGCCGGTGGATGGCCCGCCGCGCGAGGCCGCGCCGCCCGATGCCGCGCCGCTGGACGCCGACCTGCGCGATCGCCCGATGCGCGACTCCGACACCATCACCTGCACCGACTCGCTGGAGTCCAACGACGCCCGCGAGAGCGCGACCGATCTGCTGCACGGCGACATCAGCGTGGACCGCGTGGGGATCTGCACCGATCTCGACACCGACTGGTACACCACCACGCCGATCGCCAATGGCTCGATCAGCTTCACCATCCGCTTCACGCACTATGACGGCGACCTGGTGCTCGATCTCATGAACGGCAGCGGGGGGCTCCTGCAGCGCTCCGACACCTCGACCTTCACGCGCGGCGAGGAGGCCATCCTGCTGCCCAACGCCCCCGCCAACGCCAAGATCTTCGTGCGCGTCTCGGCCAAGCGCGCCGACGATCGGGTGCCGTACCTCCTCTTCGTCGACTATCTCTGACCGGCCGCCGACCGGCGAACTGGATTCTTGGCGCGGACGGCGATAAAACAGCCGCAGCCCATGATCCGAAGCGCGCCCTGCGCCGTAATGAGGCGTAAGCGGGCGTTTTGGCGGGCGTTCTGGTGGGGCACACGCTGTTCAACGAAGTCTCGTTCAAGGAGAGCTGCACAATGCGTAAGTTTTCGACTCTGATCGCGGTCACGCTGATGGTTTCCCTGGCCGCCTGCGGCGGGAGCTCCAAGAAGCCCGGCACCACCACCGCCCCCACCACCGGCGGCACCAGCGCCAAGAAGAAGAGCCTCTACGATCGCCTCGGCGGTCTCGACGCCATCAAGCAGGTCATCGCCGACTTCGTGGGCAACGTCGCCGCCGACGAGCGCATCAACGGCCGCTTCGCCAACGCCGACATCGAGCACCTCAAGACCATGCTGGTCGAGCAGGTCTGCGAGGCCACCGGCGGCCCCTGCAAGTACAGCGGCAAGGACATGGTCACCGCCCACACCGGCATGAACCTGACCGACGACGAGTTCAACGCCCTGGTCGAGGACCTGGTCACCACCCTCGACAAGTTCAAGGTTGCGCAGGCCGAGAAGGACGAGCTGCTGGGCGCCCTGGGCGGCATGAAGGGCGACATCGTCGGCAAGTAAGCCGGCGTCAGACGCCGAAAGCGACTCGGGCTGGACGCCTCGCGGTGTCCAGCCCGTCGCATTTTCGGCCTGCCGCGCTCGACCTACGTGGTGTGCACGTGGCGCACGTCCTTGCCCTTGGCCAGGAAGATGGCCTGCTCCGCGATGTTGGTGGCGTGGTCGGCCACGCGCTCGAGGTGCTTGGCCACGAAGATGAGGCCGATGGCGCGCGTGATCGTCCGCGGGTCCTGCATCATGTAGGTGATGAGCTCGCGGAAGATCTGCACGAACAGATCGTCCACCATCTGATCGCGCTCGAGCACGCTGGTCGCCTTGTCGGCGTCGCCATTCACGAAGGCGTCCAGGGCGTCCTTGAGCAGCTGCTGCGCCTCGCCCGCCATCTTCGGCAGGTCGATGTACGGCTTGAGCTGCTCGTCCTCGTTGAGGGCCACCGCGCGCTCGGCGATGTTGACCGCCAGGTCGCCGCAGCGCTCCAGGTCGGTCACGATCTTCAGCGCCGTGGTGATGAAGCGCAGGTCGCGCGCCGCCGGCTGACGCAGGGCGATCATCTTGACCGCCAGCTCGTCGACCTCCATCTCCAGCCGGTTGATGTCGCGGTCCGACTCGGTGGTGCGCTTGGCCAGCTCCTGGTCGCGCTGCACCAGCGACCGGATGGCGTCGCTCAGGCGCTCCTCGACCTTGGCGGCCATCAGGAGGAGCTTGTCCTTGAGCGCCTTCAGCTCCTTGTCGAACTGCTTGAAGATGTGGTCACTCACTGCCGGTCCTTTCGCCTCGCCCCGTCCTCGTCCAATTGTCACCCATATCGGCCCGAGATGTAATCTTCGGTCTTCTTCTCGGTCGGCCGCGTGAAGATCCGCTCGGTCAGGCCGAACTCGACCAGGTCACCGAGCAGCATGAAACCCGTGTCCTGCGACACCCGGGCGGCCTGCTGCATGTTGTGGGTCACGATCACGATGGTGTACTGCTCGACGAGCTTCTGCATCAGCTCTTCGACCTTCATGGTCGCGATGGGATCCAGCGCCGAGCACGGCTCGTCCATCAACAGGACCTCGGGCTCGACCGCGACCAGGCGCGCGATGCACAGGCGCTGCTGCTGCTCGCCCGACAGCGTGAGCGCGTCGTCGTCCAGGTCATCCTTCAGCGTGTCCCAGAGATCGACCGAGCGCAGCGACTTTTCGACCACGTCACGCAGCGCGGCGCGGTTGCGCACGCCGTGGGCGCGCGGCCCGTAGGCCACGTTGTCGAACACCGACAGCGGGAAGGGGTTGGGGCGCTGGAACACCATGCCGACCCGCTTGCGCAGCCCTTCGACGTCGGTCCCCGGGGCATAGATGTTCTTGCCGTCGAGCACGATCTCGCCGACGGTGCGCGCGCTCGGGATGAGGTCGTTCATGCGGTTCATCGAGCGCAGCAGGGTCGACTTGCCGCAGCCCGAGGGCCCGATCAGCGCGGTGATGCGCCGCTCGGTGACCTGCATGGTGACCTTCTTCAGGGCCTGGAACGAGCCGTAGAAGAGGTCGAAGTCGCGGACCTCGAGCTTGGCCGGGCCGCGCAGCGCGGTGTTGCTGCCGCTCGAGCTGGCGTCGACGCTGATGCTCGGCTTGGCGGTCATCCGAAGCGGCCCTCGATGTAGTCGCCCGTGCGCTGGTCGTTGGGGCGGGTGAAGATCTTCGAGGTCGGCCCGTCCTCGACCAGCTCGCCCATCAGGAAGAAGGCGGTGCGATCGGCGACGCGGGCTGCCTGCTTGGTGTTGTTGGTGACCAGCACGAAGGTGATGTTGCCCTTGAGCTCCTGCATCGACTGCTCGATCTTGTAGGTCGAGATGGGATCCAGCGCCGAGCACGGCTCGTCGAGCAGCACGATGTCGGGCTTGAGCGCCAGCGTGCGCGCCAGACACAGGCGCTGCTGCTGACCACCCGACAGCGAGGTCCCCATCAGATCCAGGCGATCCTTGACCTCGTCCCACATGTGCGCCGAGCGCAGCGACTCCTCGACCAGGGCGTCGAGGTCGGCCTTCTTCTTCAGGCCGGCGATGCGCGGGCCGAAGGCGATGTTCTCGTAGATCGAGCGCGGCAGCGGCTGCGGCGTCGCGAACACGATGCCGATGCGGCGGCGCAGCTTGGCCATCTTCTCGGCGCCCTTGATGGTCAGGATCTCTTCCTCGTCGACCTTGATGGAACCCTTGATGGCGGCGCCGTCGAGCTCGATGCTCATCAGGTTCAGCGAGCGCAGGAACGAGGTCTTGCCGCTGCCCGCGGGGCCGATGATGCTGTGGATGGTGCTGGTGCGGATGTCGAAGGTCGCCGGCTTGAGCGCGACCTTGCCGCGGTAGCGGATCTCGACGTCGCGCGCCGCGATCTTGACCAGCGCGTAGGTGCCTGAATCGCCGCTCATCTGAACTTCCGGGTGAAGCGGTTCATCAGCGTGTAGGCCGCGACGTTGATGAGCAGGATGGTGATGACCAGGACCGCGGCGGTGGCGTAGGCCTTGGGCTCCGAGATGCTCTCCATGGTCAGGGTGTAGAAGTGCACGCTCATGGTGCGCGTGGAGTCGAACAGCGAGTGCGGCATCTTGAGCGAGACTCCCGAGGTGAAGATGACCGCCGCGGTCTCGCTGACCGAGCGGCCGACGCCCAGGATGATGCCGGTCAGGATGCCGGGCGCCGCCGCCGGCATGACCACGCGCACGATGGCCTGCCACTTGGACGCGCCCAGCGACAGCGCGACCTCGCGGTAGCTGGCGGGCACCGCGCGCAGCGCCTCCTCCGAGGTGCGGATGATGGTGGGCAGGATCATGAACGCCAGCGTCAGCCCGCCCGACAGGATCGACCAGCCGAAGCGCAGGTAGGTCACGAAGAAGGCGAAGCCGAACAGACCGAAGATGATCGACGGCACGCCGGCCAGCGACTCGGCGCCGAAGCGCACGATCCGCGTCAGGCGCCCCTCACGGGTGTACTCGGCCAGGTAGATGGCCGCGCCCAGGCCGATCGGCGTGGCCACCACGACGCCGACGCCGGTCACGTACAGGGTGCCGACGATGGTCGAGAAGATCCCCCCCACCGAGCCGGAGCGACGCGGCATCTCGGTCAGGAAGTCCCAGCCGACGTGGCCGAGGCCGCGGCGCAGGACGAAGTAGATGATGTAGAACAGCACCCCGACGGTGGCCAGGGTCATGGCCCACAGCACCGCCTTGGCCACCACCTGGGCCTGGCGCGGGTGCAGGATGCGCGGCAGGGAGATCATGCGACCTCCACGCCGGCGGCCGGATCACCCTTGAGCTTGCGCTTGCGCTTCTTCTTGCGCCGCGCCAGCCCGGCCAGCGAGTTCAGGATCATGATGATGATGAACAGCACGATGGCGGTCGCGAACAGCGCCTGCTCGTGCTGGCCCGAAGCGTACGACATCTCGAGCGCGATGTTGGCGGTCAGCGTGCGCACCGGCTTGAGGATCGAGTCGGGGATCTGCACGCTGTTGCCGGCCACCATGATGACGGCCATGGTCTCGCCGACCGCGCGGCCCATGCCCAGGATGACGCCGGCCACGATGCCCGAGCGCGCCGCCGGGATGACGACGCCGGTGATGGTCTGCCACTCGGTGGCGCCCAGCGCGCGGCTGCCCTCGCGGTAGCTGCGCGGCACCGCCTCGATGGCGTCGATGCTGATGCCGATGATGGTGGGCAGGATCATGATGCCGAGGATGATCGACGCCGCCAGCGCCGAGCTGCCGGTGCCGCCCAGCGCCGGGTTGTTCCGGATCCAGGGCACCAGGATCATCATGCCGATGAAGCCGTAGACGACCGAGGGGATGCCGGCGAGCAGCTCGATGGTGGGCTTCAGGATCTTGCGCGCGCGCGGCGGCGCCATCTCGGCGAGCACCACCGCGCAGGCCAGGCCGAGCGGCACGCCGATGATGAGCGCGCCGAAGGTCACGATGGCCGAGCCGACGATCATGGGCACCAGGCCGTAGTGGCCGCGGCTGGGCTGCCACACCGTGCCGGTGAGGAACTCGCCCGGGCCCTTGGAGAAGACGACGGGGAGGCCTTCGCGGAAGATGAAGATGGTGATGAGCGCGAGGATGCCGATCGCCGACAGGGCGGCCAGCAGCAGGGCCTTCTCGATGACGCGATCCTTCATGGTGGGGCGGGGCCCGGCCTACTTGGCGGGGACCAGGCCTTCCTTGCGCGCCAGCTCCTGGCCCTCGGGCGACAGCACGTAGTCGATGAAGGCCTTGGCGGCGCCGGTCGGCTCGCCCTTGGTGATGAAGAGGAAGGGGCGCTTGACGGCGTAGCTGCCGTTGGCGACGTTGGCCTCGGTGGCCTCGACGCCACCCAGCTTGACGGCCTTGACCTTGGGGGTCAGCTGGCCGATCGAGATGTAGCCGATGGCGGCCTCGTCACCGGTGACCATGGTGCGCACGCCGCCGGTCTGGCCCTGCACGATGGAGCTGGCGGCGATGGGGTGGTCCTTGCCCATGACCAGCTCCTCGAAGGCGCCACGGGTGCCCGAGCCCTCCTCGCGGGTGATCACGGTGATGCCCTTGTCGGCGCCGCCGACGTCCTTCCAGTTGGTGATCTTGCCCGAGTAGATGTCGCGAACCTGCTCGACGGTCAGGTCGCTGACGGGGTTCGAGGGGTGCATGATGACGGCGATGCCGTCGCGCGCGACCACGGTGGCGACCAGGCCGGCGCCCTCGTCGGCGTGCAGCTCGCGCGAGGACATGCCGATGGCGGCGGTGCCCTCCTTGACCGCCTTGATGCCCGCGGTGGAGCCGCCGGCCTGGACGTCGACCTGACCGCCCTTGTACTCCTCGGCCCACTTCTCGGCGAACGGCTGCACCGAGGTCGAGCCGGCGATGGTGATGGTGTCGGCCTTGCCGCCCTTGGTGCCGGCGCTGCCGCCGCCCGACTTCTTCTTGCAGCCGGCGACGCCCACGGTGGCGATCAGGGCGGCCGAGATGATCCACGTCAGGTTCTTGCTGCGCTGCATCGGTGACCTCCGAGCGCAGGGATTAGCGGGCCCAGGTGACATTCGTGTGACACGGTCGAAACGCAGCCGTTAAGAATCGGAAGCGACCGGATTCACAGCTGGATCCGCGGTGGTAGAGGCTGGCGCGCCGGGCAGGTCGAACCAGAAGGTGACGCCATTTCCCGGCTCGGAGGCGACCCCGATCTCGCCGCCCATGGCCTCGATGAGGTGCTTGGAGATGGCCAGGCCGAGGCCGGTGCCGCCGTCGCCCCGGGCGCGCCCGGCGTCGACGCGGTAGAAGCGCTCGAACAGGCGGTCGAGGTGCTGGGCCTCGATGCCCGGGCCGCTGTTCCAGACCTCGACGCGCATGCGGCCGGCGTGCGGTGCCGCCGACAGCTTGATGGTGCCGCCCGCTGGCGTGTACTTGACCGCGTTGTCGACCAGGTTGATGACCACCTGCTCGATCCAGTCGGCGTCGCCGAGGACGTGGATGCCGGCGAGGTCGCCGGTGAAGGTGAGCTTCTTGTCGCGCGTCTGCGGGGTGACCAGGCGGATGGTGGCGGCGGCGATGGGGCTGAGGTCGACGTCGTTGCGGGCGACCTCGAGCTGGCGGCCCTCGACGCGGGCCAGGGTCAGGAGGTCGGCGATGAGGCGGGTCAGGCGCTCGGCGTGGCGATGGATGATCTCGACGAAGCGCCGCGCGTTGCGGGGGTCTTCGAGGGCGCCGTCGAGCAGCGTCTCGGCGTAGCCGCGCAGCGCGGTGACCGGGGTGCGCAGCTCGTGCGAGACGTTGGTGACGAAGTCGCGCCGGATGGTCTCCAGGCGGCGCAGCTCGGTGATGTCGTGCAGCACGCAGATGGCGCCGCCGTCGTCGTCGGCGGTGGTGCCGGGGCGGCGCGGCAGCGGGGCGGCGTGCGCGACCAGGGTGCGCGTCGGGCTGAGCAGGTGGATCTCGCGCTCGACGGTGGCGCCGGCGGCGGCCTCGCGCAGCGCCTCGCCGAAGTCGGCCGAGCGCAGCACCTCGAGCGGCTCGCGGCCGAGGGTGACGACCTCGCCGATGAGGCCGCGGAAGGCGTCGTTGGCCAGCACGATGCGCCCGTCGGCGCCGGTGACCACGACGGCCTCGATCATGCCGTCGAGGATGGCCGACAGGCGGTCGCGCTCGCTGGTCAGGCCGTCGAGGGCGGTGGCCAGCTCGCTGCGCAGGCGGCCGATGGCGAAGCCGATGTCGCGCAGCTCGCCGGTGCCCTGCGGGGTGCCCGCGCCGGCGCCGGAGCCGGGGCGACCGCTGTGGGCGCGCACCGAGTCGCGCAGCTCGCGCAGGGCGTTGGCGGTCGACCAGGCCGCCCACAGCCCGAAGCCGGCGGCCGCGAAGGCCACCGCGAGGGCCAGCGTGACCAGCGTGGGCGACAGGTGGATCGATGGCAGCGTGGTCGCGACCAGCACGGCGCCCACCGCGGCGAAGGCGATGACCAGCAGGCGGACGGCGAGGCCGGAGCGCACCAGAACATGCTATATGTCCGCGCATGCCGCTCGAGCAACTCCTGAATGACATGTTGAAAGAGGCCATGCGGGCCAAGGACGCCAAGACCGCCGGGGTCGTCCGCATGCTGAAGACCAAGGTGATGGAGAAGCGCACCGCCAAGGGCTTCACCGGCGAGGTCACCGACGCCGTGGTCGAGGACGTCATCGCGGCCTACAAGAAGCAGCTGCAGAAGGCCATCGGCGAGTTCGCCGGCAGCGGCGACAAGGGCAAGGAGCAGGTCGAGGAGATGGAGTTCGAGATCTCCTTCTGCGACAAGTTCCTGCCCAAGGGCATGGACGCCGCCGCCCTGGAGGTCGCCGTCAAGGAGGCCATCGCCAGCGCCGGGGCCACCGAGCCGGCGCAGGCCGGCAAGGTCGTGGGCGCCTTCATGAAGCTGCACAAGGGCAAGGCCGACGCCGCGGACGTCAAGAAGCTGGCCGAGAAGCTGCTGACCAAGTAGCGCGCTGCGCCGGGTCAGCTCCGGCGCAAGATCAGCCAGACAATGGCCGCGCCCAGCGCCAGCGAGCACAGCACGAAGGCGCGGATGGCGTGCGTGTTGTCCTTGCCGGTGCGGCCGTTGTAGGTCGCGCCGCACGAGCAGCGCGCGTGGCCGGTCAGGCGTGGGCCAATGATGCCGCCCCACCAGGTGTAGTGCACCCACTCGCCGTCGCTGCGCTTGCAGCGCGGGCAGGGCTGGAGCAGCGGATCCATCATCGACCGGGACCGGGACCGGGGCGCGTGCCGGTGGCGAAGCGGCGCTGGACCCAGGCGCGCGCGATGGCGTGGTCGGCGCGGCTGGCGGTGACCGAGGCCACGAAGGCCTGACCGAAGGCGGCCACGCGGGCGGCGTGATCGTGGATGTCGAAGCCCGCGGGCAGCAGGTAGTCGCGGAAGACCAGGCGGCCGCCGACCACGGCGGGGGCGGGCACGTCGCGCAGCGCGAACACGCGGTCGAGCAGGCCCGGCGGGGCCGGGGGCCGCCGTGGCGGGCCGAGGTGGTGGCTGAAGATCGACTGCTCGCGCTCGAAGTGGCGCAGCGTCAGCGCGGCCAGCGTGGTGAAGCGGAGGTCGGCGTCGGGGATGGCCAGGCCGTCGTACAGACCGCGCGCGAGGGCGCGGGTGTCATCGTCCATCAGGGGCGGCAGCGGGCCGGCCAGCAGGGCGTCGGCCAGCGCGGTGTCCCCGCCGCGGCGCAGGTCGTGGGCCTGCATGGCGTACAGCACGGTGGGCACCGAGTCGGCGAAGATGCCCCGGTTGGTGCGGCGCAGGGTGTCATCCGACAGGTCGACCAGCAGCTCGAGCTTGCTCGAGGCGCGCGCCAGGGCGGCGCCGAGGGCGCCATACAGGCGGTTCTTGCGCACGCCGCTCAGCACCTGGCACAGCCCCAGGATGGCGACCACCGGCCAGGGGTACTCCCAGGCCACGCGCTCGCCGAGCGCCAGGTAGCCGGCGATGCGCCCGTTCAGGCTGCGGTTGTGGCGGCGCAGCCAGCGGTGCGCCTCGCTGGCGGCGGCGGCCTGCGCGGCGATGAAGCGCGCCTGCAGCGCGGCCGGCACGGTGCGCTCGAGCTCGGCCTGCCAGGCGGCGCCCAGCGCCGACAGCCGCGCGCCCGGCAGCAGGGCGAGATCTTCGCCCATGGCCTGGAAGCTGCGCGTGCGGGTGCCGAGGAGCTCGCCGAGGACGTCGGCCAGCGTGAGCATCGGAGGGGCGAGCGGTCGGCCGGCTACTGCTCGCCGCCGACGTCCTTGAAGATGACGTAGGGCGCATCGCCGATCGAGTCCAGCGACGCCGAGGTGCTGCCCAGCGAGGAGCCGTCGTTGACCGTGGTCAGGGTCACCGAGCCGCCCGACAGCGACTTGCCCTTGCGGGTGATGATGTAGCCCTTGGCGCCGACCGCGAGGTTCGACGAGGCGCCCTTGTTCAGGGTCAGGATGGTGCCCGAGCTGCCGGCGCGCAGGTCGATGATGCTGGCGGTGACCTTCTTCGAGGGGTCCTCGGGGGGATCCTTGGGCTCCTTGGGCTCCTTGACCGGGGTGGGCTCCTTGGGCTCCTTGGGCTCCTTGGGGACGCGCGGCTTGCTGGGCTTTCGGCCCTTGATGTCGGCGCCGGGCACCGCGGCGAGGCGCGACGGCATCGGCACGATCTCGACCGCCGGCGCCGGGCCACCCCCCACCACGGGCTTGTCGATGGGCTTGAACTTGGCCTTGATGCTGTACGACCCGGCGTCCATCTTGTCGGGCGCGTAGACCACCACGTAGTACTTGCTGGCGTCGACGTCGGTGACGGTCAGCTTCTTGCGGCCGCCCTTGTCGCCCTTGCCGGTGCCCAGCACGTGGTAGGTCTCGTCGAGGACCTTGAAGTTGACGTCGAGGCCCGGCTTGGTCGGGCGCACCTTCAGGGTGAAGGTCAGCTCGCCGTCGCCGGGAGCCTTGAAGCGGCGCCAGTCGGAGCGATCACCCTGCGGGAACGAGACCATGTCGCTGGCCTCGCCCTCGAGGGTGTCGGGATCGATCTCGAGCTTCTGGGGTTTCTGCCAGGTGGCGTCGGGGCCGCTGTTGGCCTCGGGCAGAACCGGCTTGGGAGGAGTACCGCACGCGACCAGCAGGGCAACGCCCCCGAGGCCCAGCATCACCTTCGTCATCCGCATGGCGTGATCCTTTCGACGGAAGCGCCCTTTTGTCAATCAGAACCCCAGGGGTTCATGGACCTTGGGCGTGTTCGACGGCCCGGGTCAAGCGCAGCCCCAGGGCCGACATACGGGTCCGGGCGTCCTGGGTGCGTACCGCCATGGCCAGGGCGCGGGGCTGGCCGATGACCACGACCAGCCGCTTGCCGCGGGTGATGGCGGTGTAGAGCAGGCTGCGCTGCAGCATCATGAAATGCTGCGTCATCAAGGGGATGACCACCGCGGGGTACTCCGAGCCCTGGGACTTGTGCACCGTGACGGCATAGGCGAGCACCAGCTGGTCGAGCTCCTCGGGGGGGTAGGACACGCGGCGACCGTCGAACTCGACCAGGATCTCGGCCTGGTCGCCGTCCCCGACCGCGATGATGCGGCCGATGTCCCCGTTGAAGACGTCCTTGTCATAGTCGTTCTTCACCTGCATGACCTTGTCGCCGGTGCGGAAGGTGCGGCTGCCCCTGGTCATGCTGGCGCCGGTCGGGTTGAGCGTGCGCTGCAGCACCTCGTTGAGGTTGGCGGCCCCGACCACGCCGCGATGCATCGGCGCCAGCACCTGCACGTCATCGACCGGGTCGAGGCCGAAGCGCTTGGGGATGCGCTCGCACACCACCTCCTGCAGGGTGGCCAGCGCGGCCTCGGGGTCGTCGCGCGAGATGAAGAAGTAGTCGGTGCCCTGCTGATCGGGCAGCTCGCCCTGGTTGATGCGGTGGGCGTTGGTGATGATCTGCGAGGCGGCGGCCTGGCGGAAGATCTCGGTCAGGCGCGCGACCGCGGCCTGGCGCGAGTCGATGACGTCGGCCAGCACGTTCCCGGGGCCGACCGCGGGGAGCTGGTCAATGTCGCCGACCAGGATGAGGCGGGCGCGGTTGCGCAGCGCGCTGGCGACCCGGTGCGCCATGTGGATGTCGAGCATCGAGGCCTCGTCCACGATGAGGGCGTCGCAGGGCAGCGGGCTGTCGGGGCCGCGCTTGAAGGTGGTGGTGCCGGGCTGCCACTCCAGCATGCGGTGCAGCGTCAGCGCGGGGTGGCCGGTGGCCTCGGCCATGCGCTTGGCGGCGCGGCCGGTGGGCGCGGCCAGCGCGACCAGGCGGCCGGCGCGCTCCAGCACGTCGAGCACGGCGCGCACCACGGTGGTCTTGCCGACGCCGGGGCCGCCGGTGATGACGACCAGCTTGTGCGCGATGGCGGCGCGCACGGCGTCACGCTGGCCGGGCGCCAGCTGCATGCCGGTGGTCTCCTCGAAGCGCAGCAGGGCGCCGTCGGGATCGAACCCCAGCGGCGGCGCCGGCGAGGTGGCCAGGCGGGCCAGGTGGGCGGCGGCCTGGGTCTCGGCGTCGTGCAGCTCGGGCGTGTAGATGGCGCGGCCGCGGCCGGGCAGCTCGTCGGCGATGGCGTACTTGTCGGCCACCAGGGTGCGGATGGCGTCCTCGACGATGAGGGTGTCGATGGCCAGCACCTCGATGGCCTGGCGCACCAGCTCCTCGGCGAGCACGAAGGTGTGGCCGTCCTCGGACAGCGTGTGCAGGAGGTGCAGCACGCCGGCCTGGGCGCGCCGCGGCGAGTCGCGCGCGACCCCGAGGCGCTCGGCGATGGCGTCGGCGGTCTTGAAGCCGACGCCCCAGACCTCGAGCGCCAGGCGATAGGGATCGTCACGCACGATCTCGATGGCGCGATCGCCATAGCGCTTGTAGATCCGGGCCGCGAACGCGGACGACACCCCGAGCCCTTGCAGGAACAGCATGACGTCGGCGACCGCGCGCTGGTCGGTCCAGGCCTGGTGCAGCTTGTCGGCGCGTGATTTGCCGATGCCGGGCACCTCGGCCAGGCGGTCGGGGTGCTGCTCGATGACCTCGAGGGTGGCGTTGCCGAACTTGGCCACGATGCGCGCCGCCAGCGCGGGGCCGATGCCGCTGACCAGGCCGCTGCCGAGGTAGCGCTCGATGCCCTCGAGGGTGGTCGGTGTCAGGGTCACGTAGGTGCGCACCTTGAACTGCTCGCCATAGCGCGAGTCGGTGACCCACTCGCCGCGCAGGCGCAGCGCGGTGCCCGGGCTGAGGTCGACCAGGTTGCCCACGATGGTCGCGAGGCCCTTCTGGCCATTGACGCTCATGCGCGCGACGGTCCAGCGCGTGTCGGCGTTGCTGTAGACCACGCGCTCGAGGGTGCCCTCGAGCGCGTCGCCGCCGGCGTCGCTGACCGCCGCGGGGTCGGGGCCGGGATCGTCGAGCTGACCCAGTGGTAGCTCGGGCTGCTGCGGGCCGGCCATCAGGGCGGGCCGAGCCTGATGGGCGGGTGGTGGATGATCTGGACCACGACGCCCTCGGGGCCGCGCACATAGAGCGAGCGCGCGCCGTCGCGGTGGGTGCGCGGGGCCTTGTCGGGCGGGAAGCCGTGCGCGGTCAGGTGGGCGGCCCAGGCGTCGACGTCCTCGGGCGCGGGCACCATCAGGCCGATGTGATCGAGTTGCCCGGGGCCGGGGCTGACCGCGGCGACCCGGTGCAGGGCCAGGTTGTCGTTGCTGGAGATGAGGTAGAGGTTGTCGGCGTCGGGGCGCCACTCTTCCCGGAAGCCCAGCACGCCGACGAAGAAGCGTTCGGCGGCCTCGAGGTCGACGACGTTGAGGGCGACGTGGCGAAGCGACAGCACCGGGGGCATGCGCGAAAGGTAGCGCGAATGCGCGGGGTGGTGTTCGTGGTGTTCGCGGTGCTGGTGGTGGTGCTGGTGGTGCCGGTGGTGCTGGTGGTGCCGGTGGTGCTGGTGGTGGTGTTCGCGGTGCTGGTGCTGGTGGTGCTGCTGGTGGTGCTGGTCGTGTTCGCGGCCGCGGGCGGGCGGGTCAGCTGCAGGTGCTGGTGAAGCAGGCGTTGAGTTCCGCACCACACCTGTCTAGCGCACAGCTCTGACATTCGGTGCTGCCCGGGGTGGCGCACTCGGTGGCGCAGCTCGCGCGCACGCACCTGGTCTGCGCGGAGAAGGGCTTCCAGGCCGCGGGGCAGGAGTCGGCGAAGCACTTCTGCCAGCACTCGTGCACGTTGGCCATGGTGGTGCCGCCGGTGCCGCCGACGCCGACCATGGGCGCGGTGCCGGGCGGACACTGCTGGATGCAGCTCAGGGTCTGGGCGCAGGTGGCGGTGCCGGTGCCGAAATCGTGCGGGCCCACGGTGCAGAACTCGTCGGCCTGGGTCAGCGCCGGGTAGTAGACCCCGACGAACATGCACATCTCGTTGCTGTCGGCGCTCTGGCCCTGGAAGTAGGGTGTTGCGCTGGTGTTCTGGTAGTCGCACTCGAAGCGGATGACCGAGTTGGCCGCGAGATCCATGGGCGCGGCGAGCTGGCTGGGGTGGTCCCACGAGTCGGTGGTGTAGAACGGCGTGGTGGCGCGCGCGGCCGGGGTGTCGAGGAAGGCGCGGTAGCCGACGCCGCGCTTGTGCATGTGCGAGTTCGCGGTCAGCAGGCGGATCGGGCTGGGGATGTTGCAGCTCATGGTGGCGCGGCCGGCGGCGCCGGCGGGCACCGAGATGAAGGGGTCGTAGAAGAACAGCGAGCCAGCGCGCTGCTGCACATCGGCGGCGGCGCCGGTCTTCAGGGTCAGGTCGACGGTGGCCTTCATGACCGCGCCGGTGGCGTTGATGTAGTGCGCCTGCATCAGCAGGACCTCATTGGCGGCGAGCGGCAGGCCGACGCCGGCGGGGTAGTCGCTGTCGCCCTGGGGCTGCTGCGCGCCGTACACCAGGCCGCGGATGTGGCTCATGATGCTGGAGGCGCCCTCGTAGCAGTCGCGCACCCCGGCCAGCTCGGGCGGGATGGCGGTGAGGTCGGTGCGGAACAGCAGCATGTGGTGGCTGCCCGGCGAGTAGCTGTGCGCGCCGCCGATGACGAAGGTCTCGACGTCGCGCGTGGTCACGAACTGGCAGCGATGCACCTCGGCGCCCGGCTGCAGCTGGACCTCCAGGTGATAGCGCAGCTGGTTGGCGGGGACATCGGCGCCATCGTCGCTGTCGCAGCCGGGCTGCACGGCGAGGACGCTGGTCAGGAGGCAGGTGGCGGCGAGGCGGGCGAGCTTCATCGGGTCTCCTTGCTGCGGCGACGGGCCGGACGCGGGCGCGTGGTCTTGCGGGCGCCCTCGAGGATCGGGCGGCTCACGGCGAGGTAGAAGGCGGGGGCGTCGTCGCGCTCGGCCAGGCGCCGCGCCAGCTCGCGATAGAAGTGGATGCGCGGGGCGGGCGGCACCATGGCGGGGTGCTGGGCGGCGGGGTGCTGCTCGAGCATGCGGTACAGCCACGCGGTCTCGACGATGTAGATCTGGTTGCCGCCAGCGCGGGCGACGGCGCCCCAGAACTGGGCCTCGAACTCGCGCATGTGCCGGCCATCGGGCCCGCCGGCGTCGGCATAGCGGTCGACGATCGGCCCCAGCGCCGCCAGCTCGTCCTTGCCGCCGTGCAGCGCCGCCAGCTGCAGCAGGGCGTGCCCGCGCAGCAGCTGCACCTCGAGCAGGTCGTGCTCCTCCCCGGTGGCGACCTTGCTCAGCCGGTAGCGCAGCTCGATCACGCGCAGGTCGGCGGCCTGGTCGGGATCGAGCGCGATGGTGGCGCCGCCCTGGCGCACCCGCACCAGCCCGACCTCGGCCAGCCGGTGCACCGCCTGGCGCACGATCAGCCGCGACACCCCGTAGCGCTCGGCGAGCACGCGCTCGGGCGGCAGCTCGTCGCCGGCCGCGATGTCACCCGCGAGCAGCGCCCTGGCCAGCCGTTCGAAGCAATGATCGGCTGCGTGTCCACGTGCCCTGAGCTCGCCGTCCCCCGCCCCGTGCGTGTCCAGCATGCCGACCACTCTACCCCAACATCGTTACCAAGTAACCAGGTAACGATGCGTCCTGTCCGTCCGGCAGGCCGGACGTCCGGACAATCGGGGACCGGATAACTGGCTAGAAAGACTTCGAAATGCGTACGGCATGACAGCTGCTCTCACCTCGGTCATGGCCTCCACCTCACCTTCGAGCACGAGCACGAGCACGAGCACGAGCACGAGCACGAGCACGAGCACGAGCACGAGCACGAGCACGAGCACGAGCACGAGCACGAGCACCGACACGATCACTGACCTCCTCTCGGTCGCGCTCGGCGGGGGGCGGCGCGGGCGGGCCCTCGCGGGTGCGGTCCTCGGCTGGGTGACCGCTCGGCGCGCGGGTGTCGCCACCCTGCGGCGGGCCAGCGCGGCCGAGCTCGCGCGGGCCTTGCCACCCCGCAGCGCCCGCCGGCTTGCCGCTGCGCTGGAGCTCGGGCGGGTGCTGGCGACCACCACGGCGCAGCGGGGACGCGCGATCCGAGGGCCGGTCGACGTCGTCGCTGCTGTAGGCGAGCGCCTGGTCGAGCTGGAGCAGGAGGGCTTCGTCGCGCTCGCCCTCGATGCGCGCGGGCGATTGCTGCGCGTGATCGACGTCGCCCTGGGCACCCGGACCAGCGTCCATGTCGGGATTGCCGAGGCTTTTCGCGAGGCCGTCCGCGAAAACGCCGCCTCGGTGGTCTTCGTGCACAACCACCCCAGCGGCGACCCCACCCCGTCCCAGGAGGACCGCGAGCTGACCCGACAGCTGACCGCGGCCGGACGCCTGCTCGGCGTCCCGGTGCTCGATCACATCGTGCTGGCCGCCGAGGGCTACCGGTCACTCCTGGGCGATTCCGCGGGGGGAGAGGCCGGAATCGGAGCCTGAACCAGAACAGGACTCCTCGAACCTGCGGTTCGAGGGGCCTGGAGGGGGAATCACCGCGCAAGAAATGGCGTTTTCTTGGACACGCGCAGCCACCCGACTATGATGGCGGCCAGCCGGAGGACCACGATGAAAGCCGCCCACAAGACCTCGCTCGCCGTCGCGCTCGCACTGGGCGTCATGCTCGGCACCGGCCAGCAGGCGCACGCCGACAACGCGCTCGAGCAGGTGTTCTCCGCGCGCTCGCTGGGCATGGGGGCCTCGCTGCGCGGCGCCGCCACCGGCTCGGCCGGTCCGCTCAACCCGGCCGGGGTCGCCCTGGTCAAGGCCTACGCCCTCGAGGGCAGCTACGGCTATCGCCCCGACGACGGCGAGACCCAGGTCAACGCCAGCGTGGCCGACTCCACCGCGCGCGTGGCCATGGCCCTGTACTACTCGTACATGACCGCGACCCGGGACTACGTCCTCGGCGAGGGCGCCACCATCCGCACCGGCGAGATCGACCGCGTGCGCCACGAGGTCGGCGCCGCCACCTCGTTCCCGCTCAGCGACCGCTTCGCCCTGGGCACCACGGTCAAGTACACCTCGTTCGAGGCCAACCTGACCGATCCCGCCGACGGCAGCCGCAGCAACGTGTCGAGCGAGGGGCGCGTCAACCTCGACATCGGCGGCGTGGTCGCCCTGGCCCCGCGCCTGACCCTGGGCCTGGTCGGCTACAACCTGCTGGCCCATGACGGCGAGTACCCGCGCGCGTTCGGCGGCGGCCTGGCCCTGGGCCTGGGCGACAGCGCGATGATGACGCTCGACGGCGTGGTCGACATGACCTCGAGCGCCGACCTGTCGGCGCCCGGCGATGACCGCCGCGTCAAGGTCAGCGGCGGCGCCGAGGTCGTGCTGGCCAACATGTACCCGGTGCGCGCCGGCGTGATCTGGGGAAGCTACGCCGACGACGTCTACATCACCGGCGGCCTGGGCTACCAGTCGCCCCGGGTCGGCCTCGACGTCGCCATCCGCCAGAAGGTCGAGGGCGGCTCCGAGACCGTGGGCCTGGTCGCCCTCAAGTTCTACCTGCCGACCGACCAGACCACCGTCCCCTCCGAGATGTAGCCCCGCCCGCCGCGATCCCGGGTATCCTGCACGCACCGCCAGCAGGTGGCGGCCGCCATGGCGCTCGACGAGGCCACGCTCATCAAGCGACTCAGGGAGCGCGACGAACGTGCGTTCCGGCAGCTCGTGGACGAGCACCAGAACCGGGTCTTCGGCCTGCTGGTGCGCATGATCGGCAACGCCTCCGAGGCCGAGGACCTGATGCAGGAGGTCTTCATCCAGGTCTTCAAGGCCATCGATCAGTTTCGCGGCGACGCCAAGCTGTCGACCTGGCTGTACCGGATCGCCGCCAACACCTGCAAGAACCGCATGAAGTACCTGAACCGGCGCAGCTACTCCAAGACCGATGCGCTGGATCCCACCACCGAGGGCGCCGAGGTCGAGGCCGGGGGGCAGCCCCTGGCGGCGCGGGTCCCGACCCCCGACCGCATGCTGGAAGGCCAGCAGCTCGACGCCATCGTGCAGGAGGCCATCGCCACCCTGGACGAGGACCACAAGCTGCTGGTGGTCCTGCGCGACATGCAGGATCTGTCCTACGAGGAGATCTGCGAGGTCACCGGCCTCAACGAGGGCACCGTCAAGTCCCGCCTGCATCGCGCCCGCATGGCCCTGAAGGAGAAGCTGGCCAAGCGGGGCGTGTGAAATCGCCCCGGATCTGGCCCATAATCGAGGACGCGGCATGAACGATCTCACCCACGAGCAAGCCCAGGAGCTGTTCAGCGACCGCTACGACGGCACCCTCGCGCCCGAGCGCGACGCCGAGCTGGCGGCGCACCTGGCCTCGTGCGAGCCGTGCCGTCGCGAGCAGACCGAGTTCGAGGACGCCATGAAGGCGGTCAAGACCGCCTCGGTCAAGCGCCCCGCGAAGGCGCCCGACCAGAAGGAGTTCACCGCCCGCGTCGAGCGCACGCTGTCGGCGCGCTCCGACGGCCGCTTCTTCGGCCCCAAGGGGATCTGGGGCACCATGCCGATGGCCATCATCTCGCTGCTCATGCTGGCCATCACGCTGGCGATCTACCTCATCGCCAAGCGCAGCACGACCGGCTCGCTCAAGGAGCCCATCCAGCGGCGCGACCACGGCGGCGAGACGCTGCCGCGCGATCTGCGCAACGAGCTGCCGAGGCCCTAGGCTTGCTGCTGTTCGCCATCCTCGCGGTCTGCGTGCTGCCCATCCAGATGTGGACGGACGCGATGCCCAAGTTCGGCTCGGGCATCAACTTCCAGAACGTCCTGACCCTGATCCTGCTGGTGGGCTGGAAGATCTCGACCGCGCGCCAGGGTCGCAAGATGCTGTCGCCGTCGGAGCCCAACAAGTGGCTGGGCCTGTACCTCGGCTGGTCGTTCCTGGCCCTGTTCTACGGCGTCCTGTTCGCGCCCGTCGACCTGCCGCTGTCGATGTCGAACGAGCGCTTCATCCACTGGAAGGACGAGGCCACCGGCCTGTTCATGTTCTTCATCGTGGCCAACTGCCTCAAGGACGAGAAGGCCATCAAGCGCCTGCTGTTCTGCATGTGCCTGCTGACGCCCTACATCATCAACGTCTACTACAAGCAGTATCACGCGCCGACCTCGCTCAAGACCGCGCAGCTGCAGCCCGACGAGGTGGTGCTCGACGACGACATCGGCAACAACACCGGCCATCCCTTCGCGCCCTACTTCAAGCTCGACGACAAGCCGCTGTTCGACGACGAGCACTCGATGTCGGTGACCGACTGGGAGGGCCGCAAGTACGAGGTGCAGCCGACCTCGTACAACCCGCGCGTGGTGCGCATCTTCGGCTACGACCGCCGCTCCGGCCGCGTGCTCAACGTGAAGTTCCACCAGGATCGCGGCTCGGGCGCCGCCGCCGCCCAGGAGTTCTCCTGGGACCTCAAGGAGATCACCGGCGTCTTCACGCAGATCGGCTCCAACGAGATGGCGGCGTTCTACGCCAACGCCTTCCTGTTCATGGTCGGCATGCTGGTGTGCTACCGCAGCGTCGGCTGGCGGATCTACCTCTTGTTCAACATGGCGCTGCTGGGCTGGGGCCTCATCTTCAGCCTGTCGCGCGGCGCCTGGCTGGCCATCTGCGCCGGCGTCGGCTACCTGGGCGCGCGCAAGTCCAAGGGGCTGATGATCGCCTTCATCGGCTTCATCTTCCTGGCGCCCGCGCTGATGCCGGGGTCGGTGACGTCACGCGCCAGCGGCGGCATGGACGACTCGGCCGCGCATCGCCTCGACTTCTGGAAGTGGGCAGCGGTCGCCGGCACCATCCGCTTCCCGCTCGGCGTCGGCTACCAGTGCTACATCCCGCGCCACCAGGAGGAGACCGGCATCAAGCTCGACACCCACAACTTCTTCTTCCGGACGCTCGCAGAGATGGGCCTGGTCGGCCTGGCGTTGGTGATCCTGCTGCTGCGCGCCGCGTTCCGGACCGGATGGAAACTCTTTTTGGAAGGCAAGAACGGCTTCCAGCGCGGGGTGGGCCTCGGCGCAGCCTTACTTGTCATCGGCAACGCGGTCTCCAACATGTTTGGAGATCGCTTCTCGTACGTGTCGCTGGGCTGCTTCATGTGGGCCTTCATCGGCATGGCCGCGAGGCTGAACACGATCAACGCCGCGGCGGCCAAGGAAGAGGCCGAACGCAACAAGGCACAGCCCTCGGCCACGCCGTCGCATGAGATGGTGCCGTCTGCTGCCGCCCGCCTGGGCGCGCCGACCTAGCCGAGAGTCAGGCCGTGGTCGCCGCGCCCACCCGCCCGCGAGGGGCGGCTAGCGGCCGTCCTCCCAGTAGAACAGGGTGATCGCCAGGCAGTGAAATGCCTGGTCGCTCGACTGCGTGACGATGGTGTCCACGATGTGCGCGTTGGGGTTGTTGCGCAGCCATGCCGTGACCTTCTCGCCCAGGTTGTCGCGCTCCTGAGCCATGGTTGCGGAGAAAACTTTAACCCCATTGAACTTCTTGTCGTTAGCCATGCTCTCCCGGTCCTCGTGATATGGAGGTGCCGCCAGGTGCGGCAATGTTGCTATTCTAGCCGAAGCCTTCGAATCTGCTCGAAAAAATCGTCAGGTCGCCCGGTGTTCCTTGATGACCTGGCGGATCTCTTCCTCGGACAGGATGTGGTCGGTGCCCTTGGCCGCCCCCAGCAGCCGCTTGACCAGCGCGGGCTCGGGTTCGATGCCGCGCTTTTTCAGCCAGTACACGACGTTGGACTCGCCGCTCATGTGGCCGATCTCGATCTCTTGCTCCTTGCCGAACATCGCGGCGGGGACGCCGGAGTAGATGCGGTCGGCCAGGAAGGTGTCACCGCGGCGTTCGGCTTTGATGATCGCCGAGGCATGAACGCCGGTGGCGGTGCGGAAGGCGTCGGCGCCCGCCAGCGGGTAGTTGACCGGGATGGGCACCCGGGTCGCGCGCGCCACTGACTTGCACAGGATGAGGAGCTTCGACAGGTCGCGGTCGGGTAGCTCGTTGAGCAGCTTCAGGTTGAACATGATCTGGTCGAGCGCGGCGTTGCCCACGCGCTCGCCGATGCCGAGGATGGTGCCGTGCACGCGATCGGCGCCGAACTCCAGGGCGTGGATCGAGTTGGTGACGCCGAAGCCGCGGTCGTTGTGGCCGTGCCAGTCGATGCCGACCTCGGCGCCCATGGAGTCGATCACGCTGCGCGTGAACTCGATCAGGTTCTTGATGCCGTCGGGGGTGGCGTGGCCGACGGTGTCGCACAGGG
This sequence comes from Polyangia bacterium, assembly GCA_044229835.1. Taxonomy (GTDB): domain Bacteria; phylum Myxococcota_A; class Polyangia; order Haliangiales; family JADYYK01; genus JADYYK01. The sequence continues at coordinate 56,385 of JBGASF010000035.1, forward strand.
TCAGCCGGCGCGCGCCGTGCTCGATGGCACAGCGGAACATGGCGCCCAGCACCTCGGGGCGCGAGCGCGTGGTGTCCTCGGTGACCAGGCTGATGGGCAGGTTGTTCGACACCGCGAGGTCGATGGCGGCAGCGGTGCGCTCCAGCATCAGCGGCAGGTCCCACTCCTCCGCGTAGGCGCGGATGGGCGAGCTGCCGATGAAGGACATGACCTCGATCTCGATGCCGACGCGCTGCGAGACCTCGATGATGGGACGGATGTCGTTGACGTGGGTGCGCGCGGCACAGCCCGGCTTGATGCGCAGCTTGGCGTCGAGGATCTCGCGGGCCAGGATCTCGACGTCCTCGGTGGCGCGCTTGCCGGCGCCGGGCAGCCCGATGTCGACGTGGTCGATGCCGACCGAGTCCATCAGGTGGACGATCTGGATCTTGTCCTCGATCTTGGGGTCGACCACCGAGGGCGACTGGATGCCGTCGCGCAGGGTCTCGTCGAAGAAGGTGATGCGCTTCTGCGTCAGCGGCGCCACCTTCTTGACTGAGTTCCAGTCATAGATGATGTCCGCCTCGGTCAGCTCCGCCGGGGACTTGGCGAGGAACGCTGCCCCCATCTCCTTCGCGAACGGACGTGCCATGGCAGACCATTGTTACCACGCCCGGCCGGACACGCCAACGGGCGCCGCGGCCTTTGTGCTAGGGTTCTGGTGATGGCCGCCCCCGCTGCACCCAAGGCGCAGTTCGAGTTCACCTCCGAGTGGGTCGCCGCGATCTATGGCGCTGCCATCGCCGCGCTGTGGCTGCTGACGGCGCTGGTCGAGACCCCGGTGTCGGACGTGCTCGGGCAGCGCGGTCGGACCACGCTCGTGATCTACGGCATCGTGCAGCTCGGGCTGATGTATGGCCTCATCCGGCGCAACCGGGTGGCGTGGGTGTTCGCGGTGGCCATCTCGGGGTCGCTGCTGGTGTCGGCCGCGGTGATCTTCGGCGTCAACATGCTGGGCGGCGATCCGCTGCGGGGGCTGTACGTGCTGTTGCCCTATCTGCTGCTGTTCTCGTCGCAGCTGGTGTGTGCGCCGCGCATGGCGTTCGGCGGTGACCCGCGCCTGATGGCGGGCGGCGCCGGGCTGGCGACCGCGGTGCTGTGGATGGTCGCCGGGCTGACCGATGGGCGCTGGACGGCGGCGTCGCTGGCCGGGTTCGGCGGTGGCGGTATGCCGATGACGGCCATCGTGATCCTGTCGCTGCTGGAGGCCGGGCTGTCGATCGGGATCCTGATGCGCAGCCGGGCGGCGTGGGCGTTCGCGCTGTCGCTGGCGGCCACGCTGGCGCTGCCGATGATCATCGCGGTGACGCGCATGCACTGGCAGGGCGACTTCGTGAATGCGACCACCGCGCTGTTCCTGCACGTGACGCTGCTGCCGGTGCAGGCGATGGCGTTCGACTCGGTCGGCCCGGCGAGCGCCCCCGTCAGCGAGACCTAGCGCGCTGCGGAGCCGGACCGGAGGAGCCCTCCTCGAAGCTGCCTTCGAGGGGGGGCTAGTAGCGCTTGTGGAAGCCGCCGTCGTCGCGGTCGTCGCGGTCGGGGTCGCGGTCCTCGGCCTCTGCGGCGGGGCGCGGGGCGGCGATGATCAGGTTGTCGTCGTCGCAGCAGTAGAACGACAGGTTGAGCTTGGGCACCTTGCCGCCGCACACGCGCGACATGATGGAGACGATGTTGCGCCGGACGTCGTCGACGGCGTCGAGGTGCAGGCCGGGCTCGAGGATCTTGCCCAGGTAGGTGTCGCCATCGCCGTCCACCAGGCGCAGGTAGGGGCCGTCTTCCTTGGTCACGAAGCCGCGCTCGCCAGGACCGATACCACCCAGGGACTCGCGCAGCTTGCTGTCCACCTTGGTGCCGATGAACAGGCGTCGCTTGAGGTCGATCTTCATCGCTGCGTCACCATACTCGGGGCGGCCGGCGGTTGCAATGTGCGCGCCGCGCCGGCGGTCACCAGGGCGCTTCGCTGTGATCGACGCCGCTCTGCATGCGTGCGACCAGCGCGAGCAGGCTCTGGTGCAGCGCGGCGGGGTCGCCGTGGGTGTGGCCGCCGTGGCCGGGCAGCACCCAGGAGAAGCGCGGGGCCAGCTCGGCGAGCGCTTGCAGGGAGGTCGCCTGCGCCGCCCACGAGTACCAGCAGGCGCCCTCGAACGCGCTGAGCGCACCGAGGCCGCGGCTCCAGTGCAGCGAGTCGCCGGTGAACAAGGTGTCGTCGCCGAGCAGGAAGACCACGCTGCCGCGGGTGTGGCCGGGCACCGGGATGACGCGCAGGTCGGGCGCGAAGTCGATGGCGGCGGCGCCCGTGCCGCGCCAGAGGTCGGTCGCGAAGCGCGCGGCGGAGCGGTCGGCGTCGTGGATCCAGACCCGGGCGCCGAAGTGTTCGGCGTAGCGCGCGGCGTCGCCGATGTCGTCGCGGTGGGTCAGCAAGATGTGAGCGAGGCCGCCGAGGTCGGCCATGCGGCGCGCCAGGGACGGCACCCAGCGCGGGCCGTCGATCATGAGGTTGCCGCCGGGGCGGGTCACGAAGTAGGTGGTGGCGCCGAAGCTGTCGGGCGAGTTGTAGCCGCAGCGGTAGATGCCTGGCGCCAGCAGCTGCGGGAAGGGCTCGGGCAGCGCGGCGAGGTCGGGGCGCGGAGCGCGCACGCCGATGGAGGCGGTCGGGCACAGCAGCATGGCGCGGTGTGCGGCGAGGAGGTCGTCCCGGGTGGTGGGCTGGTGCGCGACGATGGACTGGCTGTCGCGGTCGTACGAGGTGAAGACGGTGGGCGCGGTGTCGCGACAGGCATCGCAGTCGATGCAGGTGTCGTCGACGAACCAGGGGCCCGGGACGTTGGCGGGGTGGGCGCGGGACGGCTTCGCCATGCGTTTTGAGTATGGCCGAGAGTGGGGGGCGGGGCAGTATTGCGGGATGCGGACGGGGT
>JBGASF010000036.1:0-56988 GCA_044229835.1 Polyangia bacterium
CTGGCGCAGCAGATGAATCAGGTGCGACACGATCTGGATGCCAGCGGCCAGATGGAAGCGATGGATCGCTTTACCGCTAAGGCGTTCGACATCGTCGCCGGTGGGCGCGCCCAGGCGGCGTTCGAGATCTGGAGCCGCACGGCCTTGTCCGAGCGCACCGGGGTCCTCGCCCGCGCGGCCGAGCTGATCCTCGCCGAGCTGGCGCCGCGACTGGTCGTGGTCGGCAACGACCTCACCGTGGCCGGGCGCGCCCTCGCGCTGGCCGCACGCGGCGCCGGGGTGCCCAGCGCCTGCATCATGCACGGCACCGTGCTCGACGCCGTGCATGGCGAGCACGTGGCCAGCCGCCTGCTGGTCTACGGCGACGCGCACCGCCGCCACCTGGTCCAGCGCCAGGGCATCGAGGCCGCCCGCGTGGTCGTCACCGGCGCCCCTTATCTGGACAGCCTGACAACACAGAAGGGCCATCCGGATGCGCGGATCACGCGTGGCCTCGGTCTGCGTCCGGGGCAGCCCTTCGTGCTGATGGCCATCTCCAACCCCGCCAACCTGGTCAGCATGCAGCAGCACGAGCGCACCATCCGCGCCGTGATGCGCCTGTCGGCCCGCCTCGGCGGCAACGCCGGTACCCCGGTGGTCGCTCGCCTGCACCGCGGCGACTCCCCCGCGCACTACGAGCGCCTGGCCGCCGAGGTCCCCGGCCAGCGCCTGCGCGTCGTGCGCAACGACGACCCGCGCTGGCCCGGCAGCATCCTCGATTGGCTGCAAGGCGCCGCCGTGCTGCTGACCGGCGCCTCCACCGTCGGCCTCGAGGCCATGCTGCTCGACGTCCCGGTCGTCACCATGGACTTCACCGGTGACTATGCCGACGTCGACTTCATCCGCGCCGGCGCCACCGCGCACGTGACCGACGACGCCGCGCTGGAGCGCGCCGTGACCGCGCTGCTCGGCGACCCGGCCGCCGCCGCCGCCGTGCGCGCGCGCGCCGCCAGCTTCCTCGGCGACTACTTCCATCTCCTCGACCGCGGCGCGGCGGCCCGCTGCGCCGGCGCGCTGACCGCGCTGCTGGAGGCGCCATGTGCGGGATAGCCGCCATCGTCGGCCCCGGCGCCGCCGCTCCTGACGCCGCCGGCACGCTGACCGCGATGCTGGACGCGCAGGCCTCGCGCGGCCCCGACGATCGGGGCGTGCACGTCACGCCGGGCGCGCGCCTCGGCCACCTGCGGCTGTCGATCATCGACCTCAGCCCCGCCGGCCACCAGCCCATGGCCTCGGCCGACGGGCGCTACTGGCTCAGCTTCAACGGCGAGATCTACAACTACCTCGAGCTGCGCGCCGAGCTGGGCGGCGCGGCGGCCTTCCGCACGCACACCGACACCGAGGTCATCCTGGCCGTCTACCAGCGCTGGGGCGAGGCCGGCCTCGCGCGCCTGTCGGGCCTGTTCGCCTTCGTGCTATGGGACGCCCACGAGCGCCGCCTGCTGGCGGTGCGCGACCGCTTCGGCGTCAAGCCGCTGCACTACCATGTGCGCCCCGACGGCACGCTGCTCCTGGCCAGCGAGATCCGCGGCCTGCACGCCGGCGGCGTCGCCCCCGAGCCCGACCCGGTGGCCTGGGCGACCTACCTCGCCAGCGGCCACTATGATCACGGCGCGCGCACCTTCTGGGCCGGCGTCAGCCGCCTGCCGCCCGGCCACCTGCTGCGCTGGCAGCCCGGGGCCGCGCCCGAGATCGCCGCCTGGTACCGCCTGTCCGACCAGGTCGCCCCGGACTCCGAGGACGGCCGCGACGACGCCACCGTGGAGGACGAGTACACCGCGCTGCTCGACGACTCCATCCGGCTGCGCCTGCGCAGCGACGTCCCGGTGGGCATCAACCTGTCGGGCGGCCTCGACTCGTCGCTGCTGCTGGCGCTGGTGCGCCGCGCCCTCGGCCCTGACGCCGCGCTGCACACCTTCACCTTCGCCACCGGCGATCCCGACTATGACGAGACGCCGTGGGTCGCGCGCATGCTGGCCGGCACCGCGCACCCGCACCACCCGTGCATCACGACCCCCGCCGACGTCCCGGCGCTGGCCGCGCTGGTCGCCGACCACGAGGACGAGCCCTTCGGCGGGCTGCCCACCCTGGCGCTGTCGCGCTGCTTCGCGCGCGCGCGCGAGCTCGGCGTCATCGTCCTGCTCGACGGCCAGGGCCTCGACGAGCAGTGGGCTGGCTACGACTACTACGCCCGCGCCGCCGCCGGCCTGCACACCGGCCACGGCCTGGTCCAGGGCTCGACGCGGGTCGCCGGCGCCCCCGAGGTGCTGACGCCCGCCTTCGCCGCGCTGGCCGAGCCGTGGACGCGCCCGGCGCCGCACCCCAGCGAGCTGGTCAACCTGCAGCTGGCCGACGCCATGTTCACCAAGATCCCGCGCGCGCTGCGCTTCAACGACCGGGTCTCCATGCTGGCGTCGACCGAGCTGCGCGAGCCCTTCCTGGATCACCGCCTGTTCGAGCTGGCGCTGCGCCAGCCCGCGCGCCGCAAGCTCCAGGGCGGCGTGCACAAGTGGCTGCTGCGCCGCATCGCCGCGCGCCTGCTGCCCCCCGCCACCCACGAGGCCCCCAAGCGCCCGGTGCAGACCCCGCAGCGCGAGTGGCTGCGCGGCGCCCTGGCGCCCTGGGTGTCCGACCAGCTGGCCATCGCGCAGCGCGGCTTCGCAGCCGGCTGGCTCGACGGCCCCGCGCTGGCCCGCGCCTGGGACGACTACCGCAGCCGCGGCGGCGACAACAGCTTTCACGTCTGGCAGTGGCTCAGCCTGGGCCTGATGACCGAGGTGCGCAGCCGACGCACCGCAGGGCGAGGCTAGTGCGCGTCCTTCACGTCATGAACGGCGCCAGCGGCGGCGCAGCCCTGTCGACCATCGCGCTGATGCGCGAGCTGCGCGGCCACGGCATCACCTCGTGCGCGGTCTGCCATGAATCGGGCGACACCGCCGAGCGGCTCCGCTTGACCGACGCAGCCGAGGGCGCCGTGCTGTTCACCCCGCTCTACCTCTGGAACCGCAAGGTGCGCGCGGCGACCTGGAAGCGCCCGCTGCTGGAGGCGCGCCAGCTGTTGCGCACGGGCGCCGCCATCCAGTCGACGGCGCGCGTCGTCGCCTTCGCGCGCGCCCAGCACGTCGGCCTCATTCACACCAGCACGCTGACCACCCCCGAGGGGGCCCTCGCGGCCCGCGTGCTCGGGGTTCCTCACGTCTGGCACGTTCGCGAGCTGGTCGGCCCGGGGCACCCTTTCCGGCTGCCCATCGAGGGGCGTCCTCTGGGGCTCCTGCTGGCGCTCGGCGCCACCCGCCTCATCGCCAACTCCAACGCCAGCGCCGCGGCGCTCCGCCCGTGGCTGACCGCGCCGGAGCGCCTCGACGTGGTGCCCAACGGGGTCGATGTCGCTGCCTTCACTCGTGGTGTCGCATCCCGCGTGGTGGCGCCCGCGCCAGTGATCATCGGCATGGTCGGCAACCTGACCTCGCGCACCAAGAAGCACGGCCTGCTGCTCGACGCCGTCGCCCGGTTGGCACCCGACCTGCGCGTCGAGGTGCGCATTTTCGGCCATGGCGCCGAGGCCACCTCCGATGGCTATGTGGCCGGCCTGCGCGCCCAGGTCGAGCGCCTGGGCCTCGGTGACCGCGTCACCTTCGCCGGTTTTCGCGCCGATCCCATCGAGATCATGACCGAGCTCGATGTGCTGGTGCATCCCGCCGACAACGAGTCATTCGGTCGCGTCATCATCGAGGCCATGGCTGCGGGACTCCCGGTGGTCGGCGTGCGTGGTGGAGGCGCCAGCGAGATCGTCAGCCATGGCGAGACCGGCCTCCTGGCTCCGCCTGACGACCCCAGCGCGCTGGCGACCTGCCTCGAGCAGCTGGTGCGCGCCCCCGAGTTGCGCCGCCGCCTTGGCGCAGCCGGGCGTCTGCGCGCCGAGTCGGTATACTCGCTCGAGGCATGCGCTCGCGGCGTGCTGGACAGCTACCAGAGGGCCCTCGCCGGATGAGCCTCAGCAGCACAGCCAGTCCGCTCAGCGGCCCGCCTGCGGCGCGTCGGCGGCCACAGTTTCTGACCTCGCGCGGTCTCATCATGTTCGCGTCGATCCTGCTGGTCGCGGGCTCGGCCTTCCGCTGGTCGCGCCTCAGCGTCGGCAGCCTCATGGTGCACCCCTACCTCCCGCCCATGATCGCGGTGTTCTTCCTGTCGGCGATGCCTCGCCTGCAGCGCTTTCCCGCCGACATCCTGCGCGCGATGACGCTGTTCTTCCTGACCTACTCGCTGACCACCATCTCGGGCACCACCAACGCAGCGCTGTCCGAGATCATGAAGGTCGGCGCCTCCGTCCTCACCATCATCACGATTGGCCTCGCCATCCGCACCGAGCCCGACTTCCGGGCCGCCGTGCTGGCCCTCAACGCTGCCCTCGTCATCATGTCGCTGGGAGCACTGTTGCGTGGCCCCAGCGATGGCCTGGTCGGCATCAACCCGCTCGAGCAGATCGCCAACAAGAATGCGTTCTCGATGTACGCCCTGCCGGCCATCTTGCTCGGCGGCTATGTGGCCCTCGATCCCCGCGCGCCCAAGTGGCTGCGCCTGGGCCTCGTCGGCTCGGTGCTCGCCATCTCGTTCGCCGTCTTCTCGACCGCGAATCGGTCGGGCTGGGCCGGCATCATCCTCATCGGGCTGATGCTGGCGGCGCGAGGCCGTCGGTTGCAGGCGCTGGTCCTGGTCGCGGTGGTCGCCGGCGGGATCTACATGTTCGTCGGTCGTCAGGAGTCGACCCGCAACGTGTTGCAGCACCGCTACGAGCAGACCGTGGGCCGCAACTACTCCGACACCATGCGCAAGCGCCTCTTCTACGCCGCGCTCGAGATCGGCTTCGAACACCCCGTGATGGGGGTCGGCCCCACGCGACTCCGCTACTACCTCGCAGATCGCCTCAAGAACACGATGGACGAGATCGACTCGCACAACGTGTTCGGCCATCTGGTTGGCGGCTGCGGCCTCATCGTGACGTCCATCTTCCTGTTCGGTGGACTGCTGATGCTGCGAGGACCTCGGCGCCCGGCGAGGACACCCGAGGGGCGGGAGGCCCTGGCGCTGGTGCGCATGATGATGGCTCTGTGGGTGATGCGGGGCATGTTCTCGCGCGAGATTCTCTACAATCCAAGCTTCGCGATCGGACTCGGTCTGACCATGGCGCTGTGCTTCATCCACGGTCTGTGGGCCCCTGCGCCCAGGCGCACTCCGGTCGCCAGCCCCGGTCGCAAGGTGGCCAGCCATGATCCGTGAGCTCCGCGAGACCGACCTCGACGAGGTCGTGCCGTTGCACCGCGAGGCCTTTCGTGGCGCCCTCGGCCCCATGCTGGGGGAGCGCTACGTGCGGCACTTTCTGCGCTGGTTTCTGGCCCAGCCCGAGGCGGTCTGTCTGGTCTTCGACTTCGCGGGTGAGGTGGCGGGCTATGTCTTTGGCGCCCCCGACGGCTATGGCGCCGCGCTCAATCGCGACCTCTTGCCGACCGTCGCGCTGGCCGCGGTCACCCACCCGCAGATCGTCCTGCACCGCCACTTCGTGGGCAAGGCGCGCGGTCGCCTGCTCGGAGCCTGGCGCAGGTTGACCCGGCGCGGGCAGGCCGCGCCGACAGCGTCGACCTCGCTGTCGAGCACCAGCTTCTCCCTCACGGGCATCGGCGTCTCACCACGCCACCGCAAGCGCAAGATCGGCCAGCAGCTGGTCGCAGCCTTCGAGGCCCGCGTCGCGGCGCGGGGCTTCAACAGCGTGTGCCTCGACGTCTACGCGGACAACCACGCCGCGCGTCGCCTCTACGAGAGCATGGGCTGGCGGCCCGCCGTCCAGCACGGTGATTTCCTCGTCTATGACAAGGCACTCCGGGGGGCCGGGTGATCTCCAGCAGCACCGCGACGCGACTCAGGCGGGGCAGCGACTGGACGTTGCTTGTGCTGATCTGCGTTGCGCCGCTGGCCATCGGAGGGGTCCACCGACCGGTCCGCATCGCGCTGTTCGCGGCCGCGGCAGGGGCGTTGCTCCTCAGCCTCCTCGAACGCTGGCGCGATCGTCGCCCGCTGCCCATCACCATTCCGGTGGTGGCGCTCGGCATCGCCTTCCTGGTCACTGCGGCCCAGCTGGTGCCCCTGCCGGCCGGGCTGCTGTCCAGCATCGCACCCGCCACGCACGAGCTCCTGACCACGACTCTGGGTGACTATGGCTGGCACGCCATCTCCCTGGACCCTGCGGGAACCGTCGCCGAGCTGGCCAAGCTGGGGGCCTACGTCGCCTTCTTCTCCGCGGCCGTGACCTTCTCCTCGCGCACCACCAACCGGCGCCGCATCGTCATCACCGTCGCCGCGGTCGCCGTGCTGGTCGCGCTGATCGGCTTCGTGCAGGCCGCGCTGCACACCCGGACCATCCTCGGCTTCTACCACCCCGACAAGCAGATCCTGAACGAGATCTGGGTGCGCGGGACCTTCGTCAATCCCAACCACTTCGGCGCGCTGATGTGCCTGGGCGCCCCCTGTGCGCTGGCCATCGGCATGCGCGAACGCCGCCTGCGCATCCCCGCTTTCACGGCGGTCATCGTCCTCAACATCGCCGTGGTCATGTCGCTGTCGCGAGCCGCGCTGGTGGCCGCGCCGCTGGCGCAGATCCTGGTGTTCGGCCTCGACCGCTGGCAGCTCAGGCGTGGCTCGGAGCACCGAGGCGCCTCGGCACGCGCCGCACTGGGGGTCGCCGTGGTCGCGACCATCGCCATCGCCATCGCCCTCAGCGCCAGCCGCATCGAACGCGTGGTCGCCGCGACGCGCAGCGTCGACCTGACCGCGCCGGGCCAGAACCCGATGTCGAAGTTCTACGCCTGGCGCGGCGCCGGCAAGCTCATCCTGATGCACCCGTGGACCGGCACCGGGCGCGGCGCCTTCGAGCACGCCTTCACCCGGGTGGCCGAGAACGGCGGCGAGCAGCGCTACCATTGGGTCGAGAACGGCTTCCTGCAGGCGTTCGCCGACTGGGGGGTTCCGGTCGCCACCTTGCTCCTGGTGCTGGCGGGCACCGCGCTGTTCATCGCCATCCGGCGCCTGTCGCCCGACCCGCTGGCGATAGGCCCGCTCTGCGCCCTGATTGGCCTCGCGGTTCACGAGGTCGTCGACTTCTCCATCGAGCTGCCTGGCATCGCCCTGCCCGCGCTGGCGCTGGTCGGGGTCGTGTTCGGTCACAAGAGCAGCGAACCGGAACCGGGTCGTCGCCTGATCCGCACCCGGGCGATCTTCTTGCTGGCCCCGCTGCTGCTGGCTGCGCCCATCCTGCCCTACCTCACGATGACCAGCGCCGACGTCGATGGCGACCGTCTGGTCAAGGCCGCGCGCTCGATGCCTGCCGCGCGCCTCATCACCCTGGCACAGCCGATGATCGAACGTCACCCGGCTGACTGGTTCCTGCAGGCGGTGGTCGCAGAGCGCCTCGCCCGCGACAGCCACCCCGCGACCATGAAGTGGCTGAACCGTGCCATCTACTTGAACCCCAGCCATCCCGGTGCGCACCTCATCGCCGCCGCCGTGCTGGCCAGCAACAACCGTGGGCCACAGGCGCTGGTCGAGTACCGCATCGCCGCCAATGGCCTCGGCCAGCCCTGGATCTGGGACAAGATCGCGCGCCGCTTCTCGTCACGCAACGCGATCATCGCGGCGACACCCAACAACCGGCCCTCGCTGCTCGGGCTGGCGACCTGGTTCGAGGCCAACAAGCGCGACGCCGACGCCGACCACGTTCTCGGCCTGCTGCTGGCTGGTGCGCCGGAGGATGTGCTGTTGCTGGATCGACGCACCCGCCTCGCCCTGCGTCGTGGCGACATTCCGGGTGGGCGCAAGTATGCCGCCGCCCTGTGGAAGCTCGATCGCTCGATTGCGACGCGCCTGATGATGATCCGCGCCGAACTGGCGGCAGGACAAGCCGACACCGCCTCCAGCTTGCTCGAGCAGGTCTACGAGCACCCCCCGGAGCTCTTCGAGGCCGAACTGGAACTCGTACAACTGCTTGTATCTCGTAACGAAATCGACGCCGCCCGCAAGCGCCTCGAGCGCATCACCTGGGATCTGGATCGGACCAGCCGGATCAGGTTACATGAGGCCCGCGCTGCGCTTGAACAGAAGGCCGGCAACGAGCACCAATACCGCTGGGAGCTCGAGCAAGCCACCCGCCTCCGCTCGGCGCTGCCCTAGACCTCGCCTACACCGATGACCAATCCCTTCAAGGTTGCGCGCCGCAGACTCCCCGACTTCGTGGTCCGACATCGGGCCATTGCCTCGGTGCTGGCCAACATCCTCGTCATCATGGCGGCCTACACCGGCGCCTTCCTGCTGCGCTTCGACCTCACCATCCCGAGCTTCTACCACCGCACCTTCCTCATCACGCTGCCCGCCGTCGTCGCGCTGCAGTACGTCTCGTTCCAGCTCTTCAAGCTGACCCGCGGCTGGTGGCGCTATGTCGGCATGGGCGACTTCCTGGCCGCCGTGAAGGCCAGCATCGTGGGCGCCGCCGGCCACGCCGTGTTCGCCATGCTGGTCGATCGCCGGCGCTACCCGCGCTCGATCTTCCTGCTCACCGCCATCCTGGTCGTCGGCCTGTCGATGGGCGTCCGGCTGGCGGTGCGGCTGTGGCGCCAGGTCCCGGTCGATCGCGACAAGTCGCGCAAGCGCCTCCTCATCGTGGGCGCCGGCGACACCGGAGAGGCGCTGCTGCGCGAGATCCGCCAGAGCCCGCGCATGGCCTACCAGGTGGTCGCCTTCGTCGATGACGACGTGCGCAAGCAGGGCGCCTACATCAACGGCGTGCCCGTCCTCGACGGCACCGAGCACCTGGCCGACATCGTGTCGCGCTTCCGCATCGACGAGATGATCGTCGCCACGCCGTCGGCCTCGGGCGCCGAGATGCGCACCATCACCGACCGCTGCAACGAGGCCGGGGTCCCCTTCAAGGTCATGCCCTCGACCTGGGAGGTCCTCGACGGCCGCGCCGGCCTGGGCGCCCTGCGCGAGGTCGACATCAACGACCTCCTGCGCCGCCCGCCGGTCGAGCTCGACAGCGCCGGCATCAACCACTTCCTGCACGGCAAGCGCGTCCTGGTCACCGGCGCCGCCGGCTCCATCGGCAGCGAGATCTGCCGCCAGGTGCTGCGCTTCGGCCCGGCCGCGCTGCACTGCCTGGATCACGACGAGAATGCGCTGTTCTTCCTCGATCGCTCGCTGCAGTCGCTGCAGGCGACCACGCAGACGCCGATCAAGTACCACCTGGCCGACATCACCGACGCCACCCGCATCGACACCCTGTTCTCGCTGACCAGCCCCCAGGTCGTGTTCCACGCCGCCGCCCACAAGCACGTGCCCATGATCGAGGCCAACCCGGTCGAGGGGCTGCGCAACAACGTCTTCGGCACCGAGCTGGTGGCCACCATGGCGGGCCGCCACGACGCCGAGGCCTTCGTGCTGATCTCGACCGACAAGGCGGTCAACCCGTCGAGCGTGATGGGCGCCTCCAAGCGCATCGCCGAGCAGCTGATCCAGACCCTGCCGTTCACGACCCGCTACACCGCGGTGCGCTTCGGCAACGTGCTGGGGTCGCAGGGCTCGGTGGTGCCGATCCTCAAGGAGCAGATCGCCGCCGGCGGCCCCATCACCGTCACGCACCCCGACATGCGGCGCTACTTCATGACCATCCCCGAGGCCGTCGAGCTGGTCATCCAGGCCGGCGCCATGGGGCAGGGCGACGAGATCTTCATGCTCGACATGGGCGAGCCGGTGAAGATCCTCGACCTCGCCAACGACCTCATCCGGCTGTCGGGCCTCAGCCCGGGCGACATCGAGATCGTCTTCAGCGGCGTGCGCCCCGGCGAGAAGCTCTACGAGGAGCTGTACCTCGAGGTCGAGAAGGCCGACACCACCACGCACCCCAAGATCCTGATCGCCCGGCGCGAGGGCGTCGCCGACGACCGCCTCAACGCCCTGCTGGCCGAGCTGCGCCGCGCCGTCGACTCCTGCGACGAGCCCGCCGCGCGCCGCCTCATCCCGCTGCTGGTCCCCGAGTATGGCAAGCGCACCTCCAGCGACAACGTGATCCCGCTGGCCCAGGCCGTCGCCGCTCAGCGCGAGCGCCGCATCACCCAGTCGCCGACGTAGAGCAGCCCGCGCCAACCGTAGAACGCCGCCGGTCGCGCCACGCCGTCCAGCGCCCGCGCCGTGCGCGCACGCAGGTGCCACATGCGCAGCCGCCGCGGCAGCCGTGACGGCACCAGCGCCGCCAGCGCGCGCGCCCCCGCGCCGCCATCCAGCGCCTCGGCCACGCCACGCCAGCCCAGGCCGCCGCCCCCATCAGGTGGCAAGCCATAGGCCAGCAGCGCCCCCAGCCACGCCGCGGTGGCCCGGCGCGCGTGCCAGCTGCGCGCCCGCTCCAGCACCTCCTGCGCCCGCGCATGCGGCGCCAGCGCCAGCCCATCCACCACGGCACGCAGCGGCACCGCGAAGCCATCGCCCGCCGCATGCATGGCCAGCATCACCATGAGGTCGCTGGGGTCGGGCACCAGCAGCCCGTCCGCCTCACGGGCCCCTCGCGCCAGCACGGCCCCATGGTCGACCGTGAAGATTGGCCACGGCGACAGCCCACGATGCAGATCGATGGCGGCGCCACTGGGCATGCGCAGATCGACCTCGTGAAACAGCCACATGGTGACCCGCCGGGTGCCATCGTCGTCGGCCCGCGCCCCCAGCGCCTCCAGCGCCGCCCGCGCCGCGCGGAACTGCCGCGCCGGCACCAGCAGGTCGACATCGCGCATCGAGCGCCGCCCCGGCCCGTACAGGCGTCGCGACAGCGCCATACCCTTGAGCAACATGGGCCGGATGTCACGCGCCGCCAGCGCCGCCGCCGCCTCGGCCAGCGCGCGCTCGGCCACCCGCTGCTGCGCCAGGCAGCCCTGGTGCGCCTCCACCAGCAGCACGCGCGCCGCTGGCTCGGCCTCGAGTCGCCCGTCCACGCACAGCCCGCCCAGCAGCGGCGCCAGCTTCTCGCGTACGGCCAGCTCGGCCAGCGCAGGGCTGACCACGCCGGTACCTGCCAGCGCCATCCGCGCCAGCTCGCGGAGGGCGCCGGTCTCGCTCAAGCGTTCTGGTCGGTGCTCGCGCTGGCCACCTTGGGGGCCTCGCGGTAGCGGTACTTGTAGTAGCTGGCGTAGCCCTGGTAGTGCGGGCTCTTGAGATCGACGTCGTTGAGCACGGCGCCGACGATGTAGGGGTTCACGTTGACGATGGCGCGGCGCGCGCTGGCCACGGCGTCGCGCGTGGTCCGACCAGCGCGCACCACGAAGATGGTGCCATCGACGACGCGTGACAGCACCGCGGCGTCGGTCACCGACAGCACGGGCGGCGAGTCGAAGATGACGCGATCGAACTTCTCGGCCAGCAGCTTGGCCAGCGCGGCGAACTTCTCGGTCTGTAGCAGCTCCGCGGGATTGGGCGGGATGGGCCCGCACGGCAGCAGGAACAGGTTGGGCACCTCGGTCGACTTGACCGCGCGCTCGAGGTCGGTGGCGCCGACCACCATGCGCGAGACGCCGTCCTCGTTCGACACCCCCAGCGCCTTGTGCAGGCGCGGGCGCCGCATGTCGGTGTCGACCAGCAGCGTGCGGTGGCCGGCCTGCGCCATCACGATGCCCAGGTTGACCACGGTCATGGTCTTGCCCTCACGCGGGCTGGACGAGGTCACCACCAGCGTGCGCAGCGGCTTGTCCGCGCTGGAGAACTGGATGTTGGTGCGCAGGACGCGACACGACTCCGCCACCACCGAGTCCGGGTGCTTGGCGATCGACAGCTCGGGCTTGCCGGGGCCGGCCTCGGCCTCCAGCGAGGGCACGATGCCGAGGAAGGTCATGCGTGCACCCTGCTCGATGTCCTCCTGGGTCTTGACGCTGCGGTCGAGGAACTCGATGCCGAAGGCGAGGCCGAACGCGAGGGCCAGGCCCATCATCAGCCCCATCACCCCCGACACCTGCACGTTGGGCGCGATCGGCGTCGACGACGGCCGGGCCCGGTCCAGCATGCGGATGTTGTTGGCGTAGTCCTGCGCCTGCAGCCCGCTCTGCTGCGAACGCTCCAGCAGCTGCTTGTAGTTGGCCTCGGCGGTGACCGCGCGCCGCATCAGCTTCTTGTAGTCGACCTCCTTGGCGTTGACCTGGAAGGCGTCCTCGGTCAGCGTCTTGAGCTGGGCCTGGTAGTTGGCCTCGGCGTCCTTGACCGAGCGCAGCTCGGCGTCGAGCGCGCGCAGCAGCGACTGGCCCTCGGACTTGAGCGCCTCGCGCAGCGCCGCCACGCGGGCACGCTGGGTCGCCGTCTGCGCCATCTTCTCGCCGTAGCGATCCTCGATGTCGGCCAGCTTCTGCTGCTCGGTCAGCAGGGTCTCGCGCAGCGCCGCCGCGGTGGGCGCGTTGTTGAAGTACGACGACGGCGCGCTCAGCGGGTCACCCTCGATCAGCGCCGCCATGGCCTTGCGCCGCCCCTGCAGCTCGATGCGCTGGCGGGTGGCGTCGTTGAGCGCGGTCGAGAAGGTCTCCAGCCCCTTGGACAGCAGGTTCTGCCGGTCCTCCAGCGACACCGACAGGATGTTGTTGTGCTCCTTGTAGGCGATCAGCGCCTTCTCGGCCTCGTCGAGCTCCTTGCGCGCCTCGTCGAGCTTCTTGGTCACGAAGCGGTTGGCCTCCATGGTCTGGCCGCGCTTGACCAGCACGTTGTCGTTGATGAAGACCTCGGCGATGTAGTTGGCCAGCTCCGGGCACAGCTTGAAGTCACGATCACGGATCTGGATACTGAAGACGCGGCTGTCCTTGCCGACACCGACGCGCAGCCGACCCTGGATGGCGCCCGCCACTGCCTCCAGCCGCTCGTCGGGCTTCATGCCCGGCGTGGGCGGCAGCACCCGCGGATCGTTGAGCAGCTGGGGGTAGGTCTCGACCACCCGCTTGGCCATGTAGAGGCTGAGCAGGATGCGGTACTGGGTGTTGTAGTACTCCTCGTTGATCCAGGCGTTGCCCGAGCCGAGCTGCACGACCTCGACCTGATCGCCGAGGACGTTGGGCGCCTGCGGGTCGATGATGATGGTGGCGCCGGCCTTGTAGATCTTCGGCTTGCGCGCGGCGCGAACGACCTGCAGCGTGGTCACCGCGACGGTGACCGCGATGATCATCCACAGACGCTTCTTGATGACGGCCCAGTAGTAACGAAGGTCGATCTTCTTGTCTTCGTCCTGCGCTGGTTCGATGGCGGGGGTTTGCGACTCCATGGGGCCTCAATTCGTTGCTGCAGGCCCGGTCCGTGTTCACGGACTCTGGCCAAGGTCGGAACCCTAGGCGATCTCAGGGGGTTTGGGCAACCGGTTTGGTCAAGATGGCGCGGAAGGCCGCCACCACCTCGGCAAGCTCATCCATGGTCATGCCGGGGAACAAGGGCAAGCTGACCAGGCCCGGCCAGGCGGCCTCGGCGACCGGGAACAGCCCTGGCCGATAGCCATAGGTATCGCGGTAGTACGGGTGCAGGTGCAGCGGCATCCAGTGCACCGAGGCGCTGATGCCGCGCTCCTTGAGCGCCGTGATGAAGCGGCCGCGCTCGCCCCAGATCGCCGGGTCGAGGCGAATGGCGTACAGGTGCCAGGAGTGGCGCCGATCCGGGCGCTCGACCGGCAGGGTCAGCCCGGGCAGGTCACCCAGCGCGGCGTGGTAGGCGGCGGCCAGCGTGCGCCGCTCCTGCCACAGCGCCTCGGCACGGCCCAGCTGGACCAGCCCGATGGCCGAGGCGATGTCGGTCAGGTTGTACTTGAAGCCAGGCGCGACCAGCTCGTAGTACCAGCTGCCCTCGGCGGTGAAGCGCTTCCAGGCGTCCTTCGACATGCCGTGCAGCGACATCACGCGCATGCGCGCGGCGTGCTCATCGCTGTCGGTCACCGCCATGCCGCCCTCGCCGGTGGTGATGCACTTGTTGGCATAGAACGAGAAGCACGCGATGTCGGCGCTGCGCCCCACCATCTGCCAGCCGTCGGGCGCGCTGGGGTCGCGGTAGTACGCGGGCAGCGTGTGCGCGGCGTCGTCGATGACGGCGAGGTCGTACTCGGCGGCCAGCTTGCGCACCGCGGCCACGTCGGCGACCTGACCGCCATAGTGCATCGGGATGATCGCGCGCACCTTGCCATACGGCGGTGCCAGGCCCGCGGTGGCGCGCCCGGCGGCGAGGTCCTCCAGCGTCGCGCGCGCGCGCGCGGCGTCGATGCACAGCGTGTCGGGCTCGCAGTCCACCAGCACCGGGATGGCGTCGAAGTAGCGCACCACCTCGGCGGTGGCGCCGAAGGTCATGGTCGGCACCAGCACCAGCTCGCCGCGGCGCAGCCCGACGGCCTCCAGCGCAAGGTGCAGCGCCGCGGTGCACGAGTTGACCGCGACCGCGTGCCGGGCGCCCACGGTGCGCGCGAAGTTCTCCTCGAACTGCCGCGTGCGCGGCCCGGTGGTCAGCCAGCCCGAGCGCAGGGTGGCCACCACCTCGGCGATCTCGGCCTCGGTGATCGACGGCCTGAAGAAGGGGACGCTCATGCCGACTCCCGGCTGGCCCGTGCACCAGCGCCAGCCCCGTTCTTGCCGCTCCCCAGCGCGGCGATGGCGCGCCGGGCCTCGGCCAGCGCCGGATGATCGACCGGCGGGCCGGTCAGCACCGAGGTCGCGGTGCGCACCAGCACCCCGAGGTCGTGCAGCAGCGACTGCCGCGCCACGCCCTCCAGCGCCAGCCGCGCCTTGATGGGCACGATGGCCTCGACATAGGCGCGCTCGCGATCGGCGGCCTCGGCCAGCAGCACCTCCTCGTCGCGAAACACCAGCGACGCCGCGTCGGTGATGCCCGGGCGCACGCTGAACAGCGCGGCCCACTCGGGGCGGTAGCCGGCCACATAGCGCTCGACCTCGGGGCGCGGCCCGACCAGGCTCATGTCCCCGCGCACCACGTTCCACAGCTGCGGCAGTTCGTCGAGCTTGGTGGCGCGCAAGAGCCGCCCCAGCGTGGTCACGCGCGGATCCCCCGCCGCGGTCACCGCCGGCCCGGTGCCCGGCGCGTCGCTCCGCATGGTGCGCAGCTTGTAAAGTAGAATGGGCCGTTTTCCCCGGCCCAGACGCTTCTGCACGAAGAACGCCGGGCCCGGCGAGGTGGCGCGCACCGCCGCCCCCAGGGCCAGGATCACCGGTCCTGTCACCAGCAGCGCCGGCACCGCCAGGGCAAGGTCGAAGCTACGCTTGAGGACGCTGGAGATGCCGCCAGAGCCCACCACTCAGAAGGTCCGCTCGGGGACGAACACCAGATCGCCGGGCTGCAGGAAGAAGTTGGGCGACCGGCCCGCGCTGATGGCCTGCACCGGGATGGTGCGCTTCATCTTCTCGCCCCCGACGATGCGGGTCACCGCCACGCTGTCCTTCTTGGCCAGCGCCGAGAAGCCGCCAGCCCGCGTGATGGCCTCGACGATCGACATGCGGTCGTTGAAGTTGAACGTCCCCGGCGTCGCCACCGCACCCATGATCGAGATGCGCTTGGAGTTGTACTCCTTGGGCAACACCGAGACGTGCGGGCGCTTGAGGTAGCCATCGGCCAGGCGCGCCTTGAGCTCGTGGGCGACCTCGGTGGGCAGCTTGCCCGCGACGTGGACCTCGCCGATGAGCGGGAAGTCGATGGCGCCGTCGGCGCCCACCCGGTAGGTGTCCGAGAGCTCCTTCTCCTCGTAGACACGCACGTCGAACGTGTCGCCGGGCCCGAAGGACAGATCGGGCTCGCTGGGCGGAAACCCCTTGTAGGGGCCCGAATACGGGGTCTCACACCCGGCCAGCGCGAGCAGCAGCGCGGTACCGATGATCGCCTTCACTTGTCCCTCTGGAGTGTTCTCTAGAACGATGCGGAGAAGCGGCCGAACACCTCGTGCCGCAGGTACGAAGGATCCTCCGTCGTGGTGCCCGACATGATGCGGAAGTCGCTCTGGTCCGACACCACGATGTAGCCAGCGCCGACGAAGTAGCGCGTGGTCAGGGCGTAGTCGACCAGCGCCTCGCCGGTCAGGATGTTGTCGACGCGGCGGGTGTCGTTGAAGGCCAGGCCATCGGGCAGACCCTCGTAGCTGCGGTGGCGGTACTCGGCCTTGCCACGCAGCGACAGGCGGCCACCGGTGTTCTGGTCGTAGCGCAGCCGCACCACGTCATCGACATAGAAGTTCGAGAACACCGAGTCGGCGAAGTTGTGCTCGTACGACAGCGTCAGCTTGCTCAGCGGGGTCGGCAGCCAGGTCAGGTCGACGCCCGCCAGCACGCTGGAGTAGTTCGCGCTGTTGGCCGCCACGGCGCGGTCCTCGTAGAAGCCGTTGTCGTAGCCGACGCGCGCCTGCACGTGGGTCTTGGCCGAGAACAGGGTCGACACGCCCACGGTCAGCTTCATCGGGGCGCCCGCCGAGCGGCCGCTGTCGGCGTCGGGGTTGGTGATCTGCTGGTTGTAGTCGAAGAAGAAGCGCGTGATGGGCAGGTACTGCCAGCGCGCGTTCAGGAAGAACTCGTGCGCGCTGCGATCGAGGGCGCCGAACACGTCGCTCGACGACTCGAAGATGTCGAAGTTGTAGGCATAGCCGGCCTTGACCTCGACCGCGCCCTCACCCGGCTTCCAGCCCACCCACAGGGCCAGACGGTTGATGTCGCGGTTCAGGTTCTCCTCGAAGTCGGTCGGCTGGATGGCGCGGGTGAAGCTGTCCTCGACGCCCAGCGCGACGTGCTGCCCGGCATAGACCAGGGCGCGCAGCAGGGCGCTGACCGCGACGTCGCGGTTGCGCGTGATCTTCTCCTGCCCCGACAGGTACTCCTGATAGGTGGCCGACAGCGAGGCCAGCAGCTCGTAGCGCTTGGGCGAGTCCTTGGGCACCGGCGCCGAGGTCAGCGCGAACGACGCCATCAGGCGCGCGATCGCCGAGCTGTCGGGGTTGCGGTTGTCCTCTTCGTAGAAGACGTTCGAGGTGTAGCCCAGCTCGGCGCCGAGGCCGGTGTTGAGGACGAGGCTCGGACCCAGCCGCACACCTTTGACCTCGCCCGGCGAGGCCTGCTGCGCGACCTGCACGTCCTGCGCGCGCGCGGGCAGCGCGGCGGCGCACAGCAGCGCCGCGGCGATCCCAAACCTCCTCGAAAACATGAAAGCCATGTCGCTCGTCTCTCTCTACTGGGCTTCGAAGGGGGTAGGGGCTAGCTGTCCGAGCTCGAGATCGGCGGGCGCTCGACCACGATCGGCTCGACGCCGACGGGATCCAGCGGGTCCGTGCCCGGGACGGTGGGATCGACTTCCATGTCGATCTCGGTGTCGCCGACATAGACCAGATCCTCGCCGATGCAGTTCTCGGCTTCCTGACGGACCTGCTCGCCCTTCTGGTGGGCGATGGTGAGGCGGCTGAACTGGTGGTAGCGCTCGTCCTCGTCGTTGCGCGCGATGGCCTCGGTGATGTTGGTGATGGCACCCTCGGCGATGTTCAGCAGCTCCTTGATCTGGAGCAGCTTGTCGTTGACGCAGTTGAGCTTGATGACGTCGCCGGCCTTCTTGGCGACCTCCTGCAGCTGCACGATGCGCGACAGCGCCTGCTGCAGGTTCTCGATGTAGCCCTTGCCGGTCTCGATCATCTCGGACGCCGAGATGTTGGCGGTCTTCTTGAAGCTGACGTCGACATCGACGCCCATGGCGCCGGTCGGATCGTCACCGGGGGCGTCGGCGCCAGGCACCGCCTCGTCGGGCACGCCGGGGGAGGCCGAGGGCGATGGACTGGCCGAGGGCGCCGGGCTGTCCGACGGCGCGGGCGCATCACTGGGCGTCTGCGCGAACACCATCGATCCCGCGAGCACGATCAGACCGCCCGCCGCGAACCTCAGAGATCTACGAGCGACCATCGCCTTCGCGCGGGTCCTGTCGGACGCACTCATCGCCATGCCCCATTAGTGGAGAGAGGAAGCTACTTGTTCAAAGAATCTTAGTTGTGTGTGGGTGTAGTGTCAAAAGAGTTTTCGAGCGCCAAGCGCCCGGAACAACACAGTTTCTGGATTGATACAGGGAAGGTGAGGCGGGGCTACTTGGAGCTGGAGCGGAAGATGAACGGGTACTGCACGGTGACCGGCTCGCCCGACTTGGGTTTGTTGAAGCTCCAGGCCTTGGCGGCGGTCTTGATGCACGACTCGACGGTGGGGTTGTCGAGGTCGGACGAGGCGATGGCCGCCTTCTGCACGGTGCCCAGCGGGCCGATGGTGAACTCGATCTCGACGCGGCCACCCATGTCGGGGTTCTGCTTCAGGCCGCGCTCGTAGCAGGCCTTGACGCCGCCCATGTACGAGCTGCGGATCTTGGCCGCGATCGACGCCGCCGGGACCGCGTCCTCGTCATCCACGTCGGCCTTGCCGCCGCTGACGCTGGTGACGCGCTTCTCCTCCTTGGGTCCGCCGGTGTCGACCGTGCCCGCGGGGCCGCCGATCTTGACCGGGCCGCCCGCCGCGACCTTGCCGGTCTCGTTGGTGCCACGGGTGCCGCCCAGCGGGCCGCCCGGGGTGCCGGGGCCGACGATCTTGCCGCCCTGCGCCAGCGCCTTGTCGGTGTCGGTGCCGGGGTCGCGCCCCTCGGAGTAGTCATAGATCGAACCCGAGCCGCTGTTGGTGCGATAGCCCAGCGTCTGCAGGAACTTGTTCGACGCGATCTCCTGGTTCACGCGGGCCTCGCGGGCGCCCGGCTCGTTGTCGCCGCCGTCACCCTTGTCGCCGCCCTTGGGCTGCTTGGCCGGTCCCTTGGGATCCTGGCCGCCGTTGCCCTTGGTGGGCTGCTCGGCGACGGTGGTGCCGGGGCCTTCGGTGGGCTCCACCGCGACCGGTTCGGGCTCGGGCTCGGGCGGTGGCTTGAACGAGGCCCAGCGCTGGGCGTCCTCGGCGCTGACCAGCGAGATGTCAGGCTTCTTCGACTTCTCGGTCTGCCAGGTCCAGATGATGAAGCCGATGTGCAGCGCGGCCGAGAACAGCAGGGCCACGGCCAGGTAGGGATCCAGGCGGTCCATCACGCTGCCACGCACCGAGTGCGGCAGCTGCGGCTTGGCCGCCGGCGGCGGCGGCGCCACGAACTGGAACAGCAGGGTCAGATCGCCGACGGTGATCTTGCCCTTGGCGCGCTCGACCAGCGGCAGCGACCAGTAGGCGCCGTTGCGGCGCGCCACGCCGGTCTGCGTCATCTGCAGCAGCGGGTAGACGTTGTCGCCGTCCGAGATGCGACCATCCATCCCGTCGACGAAGTTCATGACGTAGCCCTGCGGCGTCATCTGGAAGATCGGGAAGGTCTTGGGCAGCTCCGGCGCCGGCACCGCGAAGGTGTTCTTGGCCGACTGTCCGATGGTGACCGTCTCGCGCTTCCGGATCAGCTTCTCCTCGACGATCTTGCCGCCGAGGACGACGCCGATGCGCAGGATCTTGGGCAGCACGATCTGCGGCTGTCCCCGGTACTGCCCCTGCTGATGAGGTTGCTGTTGCATGGGTTTATCCGCCGTCCTCAGAAGGGCGCGCGCTCGACCGAGCGCAGGATGCGAGGCATGAAGTCCTG
Organism: Polyangia bacterium; assembly: GCA_044229835.1. Taxonomy (GTDB): domain Bacteria; phylum Myxococcota_A; class Polyangia; order Haliangiales; family JADYYK01; genus JADYYK01. Next base: position 19,690 of record JBGASF010000036.1, read on the forward strand.
GGTCAGCTTCTGCCACTCGTACCCGATCGCGGTGCGATCGAGGACGTAGAACACGTTCGGCTTCTGGATCTTGCCTTCGATACAGAACGCCTGCTTGATGCGGATGATCTGTTCGCCGTTGGGTCCGCGAATGACCTCGACCTTGGGCGCCTCACCCTCGGTGCCGCCGCCCTCGCCCTCGTCGGGGCAGGCCTTGTCGGCCGCGGCGCTCCCGGCCAGGGCACCCAGCAGCAGCAGTGACAGCAGCAGTCTCCCCATCGACTTCATTGTAGCTCCATTGCGACGCATCGACTACTGGTCGCCGTCCGCCGGGGCCGGCGCGGCGCCGCCCTTGGCGGCCTTTTCCGCGGCCTTGCGCGCCTTCTCCTCTTCCTTTTCCTTCTTCTTCTTCTCGCGCTCGAGCCGCTTGTTTTCCTTCTCGGTGTTCTTGCGCGCCTCTTCGATGTAGGCGACCACGGGCGAGTCCTTGGGCAGCTTGGCGCCCTCGGCCGACTGGTACTGCGACAGGTGCTTGATGGCGGTGGCCAGCCGGGTCAGCGTGTCCATGCCCGGGAAGCTGTCGGCGTCGAGGTACAGGATGCCCAGGTTGAACTGCGCCACCGAGAGGTTGGGCGCGATCTTCAGGGCCTCCTCGAACTCGCCCTTGGCGCGCACGTACAGCGCCTCGCGCTGCGGGCGGCCCTCCTCACCGACGTGGGCCAGCGACTGGCCGCGGTAGGCCGCGCCCAGCGAGACGTGGGCGCGCGCGAAGCGGGGCTGGATCTGCACCGCGCGCTCCAGCGCCGACGCGGCCTCGTTCCACAGCTTCTTCTCCACCAGCAAGGTGCCCAGGTTGTGCCAGGACGAGGCGTCGTTGCCGTCGAGCTCGGTGGCCTCGCGGAAGGACACGATGGCGTCGTCGGTCTTGGGCGGCGACGACTTGAGCATGGTCAGGCCGCGCAGGCGGGCCAGCCGCGCCGTCACCAGCTGCGGCGGCGGCTGCGTCTTGGACATCTCGGTGGCGCGCTCGATGACGAACTCGGCGCGCTCGTACTTGCCCTGGGCGTAATAGACGTTGGCCAGGACGGCCATCGCCGGGACGTGGGTCTCATCGATGGCCAGCGCGGCGCGGGCGTCCGACTCGGCCTGCGAGTACTGACCCTTCTTGAGGAAGGCATCGGCCGCGTCCACGCGCGCCTTGACCGTGGCCGGACCAGGAGCGGGCGGCTCGGGCGTCGGGCCACCCGGGCTCGGGCTGCTGCTCGGCATCGGGTCGGCGATGGGGTCCGACGGGTCACCCGGCTCGGACGGATCGCCAGGCACCGACGGCTTGGGCGACGGTTTGGCCGACGCCGACGGCTTGGGCGTCGTCTTGGCGGCCGCCTTGCTGCTGCCGCCACCGCCGCAACCGGCTGAGATCACGGCCACGCCGAGCGCGCCGATCACCACCGTCCACAGTCGGGAAGACGACATGGTCGTGAAAACGCGCGGGTCTGCGCCACGATCTACCGACATCAGCGCACCTCCTCGACCTGGATCTCCGTCTTGGGCGGCTTCTGCGTCGGCCAGGTCTCGGGATCGAGGTCATGCAGCCGCTTGCGCGCCAGCTCCGTCCACTCGTTCTGGATGCCCTTGGACTGGCCCTTGGTGACCGCCGACTCCCACTGCTTGCGGGCGGCGTCGCGGAACGGCTTGACCATCGACTCCAGCTTCTCCTGGTACAGCCCGATGACGCCGAGGTCGGGGTTCTTCTTGTCGAGCTTCACGATCTCGCTCGGGATGGGCGTGTTGTAGAGCTTCTCGCCCTGCTCGAACGAGATGTCACCCAGCCGGACATCGACCGCCAGCACGAACGGGGTCACGAACTTGTCGATGTCCTGATACTGCTTGGCGATGTCCTTGCCGTCCTTCTCCAGGCGGTCGAGGTCGGCGTTGATCTTCTTCTCGTCGTTGATGTTCGACCACTTGAACTTGTTGTTCTTGTACGAGACGAAGGCGTCCTCGGCCAGGATGAAGGCCGACTCCGCCGCCACGTTGGCGACCGGCGTCGCGGTCTCGAGGCCGCGCTTCCAGAACTCGTCGCGGGCCAGCTTGTACTCGGCCAGCGCGCTCTTCTTGTCGTTCTTCTTCTCGTGCGCCTTGGCGATCTTGTAGTGCGCGTAGACCATGTTGGTGCCGGCGCCCTGACCCGAGCCGTAGTCCTTCATGAACTGGCGCAGGGTCTTGATCATGGTGTCGATGTCGCCGGCCTTCTCGTAGATCTCGGCCGAGTGATAGAAGGCGCTGGCCGAGTCGGTCGGCTTGGACACCTTCACGGCCGCGGCGTACTTCTGGAACAGGTCGGCGCTGCGCTTGTACTGCTGGTCCTGCTCGACCAGCTGCGCGGCGTTGAACAGCGCGTCGTTCCTGAACTCGTACTTCTTGAAGCGGTCGTTCTCCGCCAGCAGGAGGAAGTTCGACACCGCCTTGCCATAGTCGAAGGCCGCCTTGTACGAGAGCGCCATGCGGAACAGCGCGTCGCCGACGTGATCGGAGTCGGGCACCTCGTTGACCAGCTGCTCGTAGATCTGGGTCGCCTTCTTGGGGCGGCCCATCTTCTCGTACGACAGCGCGGCGTTCCACAGCGCGTCGTCGTCGATCTTCTTGGCTGGATCCTGGGCGTTGCGCGCCTTGGACTCGTTGTAGAGGGCGATGTACAGCTTGGCCGCCTCCTCGTACTTGCCCTCCTCGCTCAGCTTCTTGGCCTTCTCGAAGCGCACCGCGTCGAGCAGGCTGGCCATCTGGCCCTTGTCGCCGCCCAGGCGGCACTTGCCCGCCGCGGCGTCCTTCTGCATCTGCTCCAGCCAGGCCTGGATCTCGTCCAGCTTCTCCTGGATCTGGTAGATGGCCAGGATGCCCTGGCCGGCCTGCGCGGCCTCGGCGGTGTTGCAGTAGCCGTCGTAGACCTTGCGGAAGCGCACCATGGCGTCGTCGAACTCGCGGTGCTTGAAGGTGATCAGCGCGGCGGCCTGCAGCATGGCGGCCGAGCTGTCGTCCTTCTTGAGCGCGCGCTGGTACTGGTCGTAGGCGTCACGCAGCTGGCGCTCGACCTCGGTCAGCGGGATGGTCGTCACCGGCTGCACCACGATCTCGCACGGCGGCGAGCCGACCTGCTGCTCCTTGCACGGCATGGGCAGGTCCTTGACCCCGCTGGCCGGATCCGCCAGCGCGAGCTTGTAGGCCTCCTCCCACGACTTCACGTACGACAGCGCGGCGTCCTTCTGGTAGGTCGAGCCCAGCGACGAGTCGCGCACCCAGGCGTAGCGCGGCGCCGCGGCGGCGTACTGCCCCGACCAGTACAGCGCCTCGGCCAGGTAGAACGAGACCTCGTAGGTATCGCGGCTATTTGGGTACTTTTCGATGTACACGCCGTACAGGCGCGCGGCCTCGTTGTAGAGCCGCTTGTACTCGGCGTCGAGGGCCTCCTTCTGTGGGCCCGGCGGCGCCAGCTTCCACTGCTTGCGGCGGATCTGGGCGATCTCGTGGAAGTGCTTGGCCGACTCGATGATGCTGCCCTCGGTCAGCGCGCGCGCGGCGTCGAGCGCCTCGCGGTCGAGGATGTTGGCCTGCCACCACGGGCTGGCCGGGTTCGCCGGATCGGTCGGGTTGGTCGGGTTGCCCTCGCGGTACAGGTCGGCGAGGCGCGCGCGCTCGCGGTAGGCCTGCTCGTTGGACTCCTGATCGCCCTTCTTCTCCAGCGCCAGGATCAGCTTGCGCGAGACGCGCGGGTTGACGCGGGCCAGCGCCCACCTGGGGTGCGGCGGGCCGTTGTCGCCGACGTCCTCGCCCAGCGCGATGCGGTAGGCCGTGACCGAGGCCTCCCACTGCGAGGTCGCGGCGTAGATGTCGCCCAGCTTCTCGTAGACGTCGCGCACGTGCAGCTCGTCGGCGCGCGCGCGGTAGTACTCGCGGATGCGCTCCAGGCCCTTGCCGGCGTCGGGCTGGCCGGCCGACTCCCAGTTCTCGGCGAACGAGATGGCCAGGTACTCGATCGACTCCTTGCGCAGCGGCGAGGCGCCGCGGCCGGCGGCCTTCTCCTTGTCGGACCACACCACCAGCTCGTCGAAGCGGTCGATGGCCTTCTGGAAGTTGGAGCCGGCGTCGATGCCGACGGCGTCGCGGTAGTACGACCAGGCCAGCTTGTAGAGGGCCTCGTCGTAGAACTCGCCCTCCTTGTTGTCGACCACCTTGAGGTAGGCCGCCACGGCGAGCTTGAGCTCGTTGAGATCGAAGTGCTGCTCGCCGATGCGCACCCAGGCCTCGTCGACCAGCTTGCGGTTCTTCACCAGCGGCAGGCAGGCGGCGTAGGGATCCACGAACGGCGGCGGCGGCGGGGCCGGCTGGGCGGCGGCCGGCTTGGCGCGGCGCTGCGCCTCGGTCGGCTCGGTGTCGCCCTCGGCGGCGGCGGCGGCGCGCGCGGCCAGCACCGAGGCCGGGATGTCGAGCGCGTTGTAGCCGGGGCTGCCGTCGCTGCGCTTGGCGCAGGTCAGGCCGAGGTAGGCCTGCTTGGACTCGTCGGGGTTGCCCTGCTCGGCGTAGAGGTAGGCCAAGAGGTAGTGCGCGCCGTCGATGAGGCGGTAGTCGGGGAAGTTCTGGATGATGTCGCGATAGGCGTTGATCGACGGCGTGTAGTTCGGCCGCGGCGGCACCACGGTCAGGCCGGTGGCCGGATCGATGGGCAGCGGATCATCCTCGCCGACGCCCTTCATGAGCTCGTTGAAGGCGTCCTGCTGCGCGGTCAGCTCCAGCTTGGAGCGATCGAAGTACAGCTCGGCGAGGCGGAACAGCACGTCGGGCGTCCAGCGCTTGTCGCGCGGGTGCTTCGACACGAAGCCCTCGAAGCGCGCGATGGCGTTCTGGCGCCGGCGCGCCAGCTCGGCCTCCTCGAGGTTGATGGCCTTCTCGAACTTGGCCTCGAGCTTCTTGAGCTTGTCGTCGAAGGCGCGGCGGATGATCTTCTTGAGCAGCTCGGTGTGCTCGGCCGAGACCTCGGCGTAGCGCTTGTGGGCCTGCTCCAGCTCGGCCAGCTCGGCGGCCTCCTCGGGGGTCGGCGCCAGGTTGGGATCGAGGGGATTCGAGAGCGGGCCCTTGGCGGGCTTGCGCTTCATGGGCACCGGGGCACCGGGCCCGGGCCCGGTCGGCGCGGGTGCGGGCGCGGCCGCGGGGGCCGGCGCCGGCGCACCGCCACCCGGCGGCACCTGCGCATACAGGGTGCCCGGAGCCAGCAGGCCGGCGAGGCCGCCGGCGAGCAGCCGCTTCTTCCAGCCGATGTTGCGATGGCGGATCACTTGAGCCCTCCGAAGCCGTCGTCGTCCTCGTCAGTGCCGCCGCCGCTGCCCTTCTCCTTGTCCTCGAGGACCTCCTTGAAGTCCTCGCGCAGGCTGCGCCGCTCGTTACCGACCTGGAGGTTGAGCCGCGACACCCGCTGCGAGCTCTCCTCCTTCTGGGCCCACGCCACGTCGATGACTCCGACGTCGGCGCGCACCACGATGTTGTAGAAGTCCTGCGCCACCTGCACGAAGCCGTCGCGCACCGCGCCGGCGCCGACCGAGCCGACCTCGCCGTCGTAGGCGGCCAGCTGGCCCTGCAGCTCGGTCAGCAGGCCGCGCTCCTGGGTCAGCATGCGCTTGATGTCCGACAGCTGGCTGTCGAGGATGGCGTCGATCTTGGCGTCGGAGGCGTCGATGGCGGCCTGCGCGCGCGTCACCATGCCGAGGACGGCCTCGATCTGGCTGATGCGCGAGGCGTCGGCGCCGCCGCTCCGGCTGGCGACCTGCTGCGCGATGAGGTGCTCGCGCTCCAGCACCTTGCCCAGCTCGGCGCGCAGGTTGGCCTCCTCGGCACCCAGCGCGGCGGCCTCGGCCTGATCACGCGCCGACTGCAGCTCGGCGCGCAGCCCCTCGTACTGCTTCTCCAGGGCCGCGATCTCGACCTTCAGCTCGGCGGCCTCCTTGTCGAAGGTCTCGCTGGGCAGCTTGGACTTGTTGCGCGGATCGCCCTGGTACTTCTCCAGCGCGGTCAGGTTGGCGCGCATGCCCTCGATCTCGACCTGGACCCGCGACGCCAGCGCGGCCACACGCTCGACCTCGGCGCGCGCCTTCTTGACGCGGACCTCGTAGGGATCGCGGCCGCTGGGCAGCTGGCCCAGCGAGGCCTCCAGCACCGCGCGCTGGGCGCCGAGCTGGGTCAGCTCGGCCTGCTCGGCCTGGGTGGCGCCGCGCGCGATGATGGCACGCTCCTCGCTGCCCAGCTTCTCGCGCACGCGGGCCACGTCGGAGCGCAGCTCGAACAGCCGGCCGCGCTTGCGCGCCAGCTCGGGGAAGATGGAGACGCGCGCGGACGGCGAGGTCGCCGACTCGACGCGCACGATCAGGGTCTCGGCGGCGCCGAGGTCGGTGCGGATGGTCTCGATGTCGCGCACCAGCTTGATGACGCGGGCGACGTCGGGCTTGCGCGCGACCGCCTCGTCGACCCCCTTGGGGACCTGGAACGCGGTGACGTCGAAGCTCTCGCCCTGGCGGTGCACCAGGTGCTGGAAGTACAGGTTGGGATCGTCGTGCTGGGCCAGCAGGGCCTCGAGGGCGGCCCGCGGCTTCTCGTACTGGGCGCGCGTCTTCTCGAACTCCTTCTCGGCGGCGACGTACTGGTTGGGCTCCTTGGCGCCCAGGCGGATGAGCAGGTTGCCGCGCAGCAGGCGCACCTCGGGCATCAGCCCCGTGCGCGGGTCGGCCAGCGTGAGCAGATCAATCGCGCGCATCGCCTTGTCGTAGGCGCGCGACTTCACGTGCGCCCACGCGACCTCGTACAGCATCTCGTCGAAGAACGGGCTCTTGCGGTCGAGCTTCTGGTACTCGTCGATGGCGCGGCTGGGCTTGCCGGTCTGGTAGAACAGGCGGCCGACCGCGAGGCGGGCCAGCTCGGCGACGCGGCGGTCACCCTCGGTGTTCGGCTGCGCGCGCAGCACCTCGGCGAAGGCCTTGGCGGCGGCGGCGTACTTCTGCTGCGCCACGCGCACCACGCCAGAGAAGTAGCGCGCGCGGAAGTAGTACGGGTGGCTGGCGCCGATGCCGTCGAAGGCGGCCGCGGCATTGTCGAGCTGTCCAGAGAAATAGTTGTATTTACCGCGGACATACGGCACTTCCGGCTTGCGCGCGGCGGCCGGCACGTTGTCCAGCGCCTGCAGCACGAGGTCGATGCCGTCGTCGTCCTTGAGCTTGACGGACAGCTCGATGAGGCGCATCAGCGCCTCCTGGTAGTGCTTGCCGGTGGGGCCGAACTTCGACACCAGATCGCGGAAGTACTTCTGCGAGGTGCGCGAGTCGCCCTTCAGGAACAGCGAGTCGGCCAGCAGGTAGGTCGCCTCTTCCAGGTTGCGACCGTCGGGGTTCTGCTCCACGAGGTCGTACAGGATGAGGGCGGCGTTCTCGAAGTTGGTGACCTGGCCGGTCTGCTTGCCGACGCGCCAGGCCAGCTGGGCGTCGAGCAGCTGGCGCTCACGTTGCGCCGGCGAGCGCCGGTCCACGCGCGGCGGTGTCTTCAGGGTGCCGCCGATGTCCCGGGCCTCGGTCTCGGCCTTGGACAGCGCCACCTGACCGTCGTCCGCCAGAGCCTGGCGGGACACGCTGGAGCCTGCCAGCAAAGCAAATGCGGCGATCGCCGCTGTCTCGAGCTTGCGCATCAAGTCCTCTTGGCTGCGTGCCGGGGAGCCGCCGCGGTGGCGGCCCCCGATGGCGCCGGAATGCTCGTGCTACTTGCTCGTCTTGGCGGAGTCGGGGCTGCCCTCGAACACCACGGTGTCCTTGAACTCGATGTTGGGGCGCTTGTCGAGCGGGGTGGTCATGCCGCCGCGCTCGTAGCCGGTCACGGTGATCTGCACGTGCTTGCCCTCGCTGACGGTGAACGAGTGGCTGGAGCGCACGTTGAACTTGTAGCCGCGCAGGTAGCGGAACACGCCGTAGCCCTCGCCGCGGTACATCATCAGGACCGAGAGGGTGTGGGTGCCCGCGGTGATCGGCCCCGACAGGATCTCGATCTTCTTCTGGTCGTTCAGCTTCCCGGTGTCATCGGTCTTGGCGTACAGCTGGTTGCCGTCGAGCGAGTACACCAGCTTGATGAGCTTGAAGTTCCCGCCCATCTTGTTCTCGTGCACGATGGTGCTGCGCGAGCCGATGCCGCCGGCGATCACGGCCTCCTTGAGCATCCCGACCCGGGCCTTGACGCGCCAGGCCTGCTCCTTGAGCTCCTCGACCTTCTGCTCCAGCTTGCGCAGGCGCACGGTGTAGGGCTCGTCGGGGGTGGTCGGGGCGGCCGGCTCGGCCGAGGTCGTCGTCGCGGGCTCGGCTGGCTCGGGCGCCGGGGACGGCGACGGCGACGGAGTCTGCGCGTTCGCGATCCCCGCCAGCGCGATCAGCGAGGAAGCAAGGACGACACCGGGCGACAGACGACGAGCGAGCGTTCTCATGGGCTCTCCAAGAAAAGACGGGCAACACGGGGCCTGGGAAGGCTCCCGAGCAGGACGGCGCTATGATGCTATGTCTGCTATATCACGGGGCTCCGGCACGATCAACGCAGCGAGACCAGGGTGCTTTTGATCACGCCACGCAGCGAACGCGCCGGTGGGTAGACGTCGAGGCCGTGGCCTTCGTTCTAATGTGAGGGGCGCTACTTCGCGGCGGCGTCGGCGCGGGTCGCCAGGCGCAGCTTCCACAGCGCCTCGAGCAGCTCGGGGACGCCCTCGCCGGTGGCGGCGCTGAAGGCCAGGAGCTCGATGCCCTTGCGCGCGAACTTCTTCTTCAGCGCGGGGTAGGCCTCGCGGGTCTCGGCCAGATCGAGCTTGCCCAGCGCGACCACCTGGCGGCGCTCGGCCAGCTCGGGGTCATAGCTGGCCAGCTCCTTGTTGAGGATGCCGTAGTCGCGCACCGGCTCGCGGTCGCCGTCGCTGCCCTCGAGCGGGACCTCGAGGATGTGCAGCAGCGCGGCCGAGCGCTCGACGTGCTTCAAGAAGCGGTGGCCGAGGCCCGCGCCCTCGGAGGCGCCCTCGATGAGGCCGGGGATGTCGGCCATCACGAACGAGCGCCCGCCCGACAGCCCGACCACGCCGAGCTGCGGCACCAGGGTGGTGAACGGGTAGTTCGCGATCTTGGGCCGCGCGCGCGACACCTTGGCGATCAGCGACGACTTGCCCACGTTGGGGAAGCCGAGCAGACCGACGTCGGCCAGCAGCTTGAGCTCGAGGTGGACCCAGCGCTCGGTGGCGGGGCCGCCCTGCTCGGCCTCGCGCGGGGTCTGGTGCGTCGCGCTGGCGAAGTGACGGTTGCCGCGGCCGCCACGACCGCCGCTGCAGATCACGTACTCCTTGTTGGGTACGCTGAGATCGCACAGCACGGTGCCGTCGTCGCGATCCGAGACCACGGTGCCGACCGGCATCGGGATGATCAGGTTCTTGCCGCTGCGGCCATCCATCTCGCGGCCCATGCCGGACTGGCCGTTCTCGGCGCTGTAGTGCTGCTGGAACTTGAAGTCGAGCAGCGTCGACAGCTGCGGGTTGGCCACGAAGACGACGCTGCCGCCGCGCCCGCCGTCACCGCCGGCGGGGCCACCCAGCTCGGTCTTGGTGCGGTTGAACGCGACGGCGCCGTTGCCGCCCTTGCCAGAGCGAACAAAGATGGTGGCTTCGTCGATGAACTGCATGGGAGGAGCGTGCGGCTGGCGCCGGAGCCGGCGCCGTGCGGCCCGCGAGGGCCGCCGGGGAGGCTAGGCCGAAGCGGGAGCGGCCTGGACCGAGACGCGGGTCTTCTTGCCGACGCGCTTGTAGGCGACGACACCGTCGACCAGCGCGAACAGCGTGAAGTCGCGGCCCTGACCGACGTTCGGACCCGCGGTCACGACGCTGCCGACCTGGCGCACGATGATGTTGCCCGCGCGCACGACCTCGCCGCCGAACTTCTTGACGCCGCGGCGCTGCGCATTGGAGTCACGACCGTTGCGGGTCGAGCCCTGTCCTTTTTTGTGGGCCATGGGAGTGCCTTACCCTTCGATGGCGGTGATCTTCACCGCGGTGAATGCCTGCCGATGGCCGTTCTTGCGACGGTAGGCCTTGCGGCGGCGCAGGTGGAAGACGATGACCTTCTTGTCGCGTCCCTGCTCGAGGATCTCACCGGTCACCTTGGCGCCGGCGACCGTGGGGGCGCCGACGTTGATGGTGTCGCCGTTGGCGACCAGGAGGACGTTGTCGAACGAGATCTGGCTGCCAGCCTCGCCCTCGAGTTTTTCGACTCGAAGAGTGCGACCTGGCTCGACCCGATACTGCTTACCACCGGTCTGGATCACCGCGTACATTGAGTAACTCCGAAGGCTTGGGCAAAACGAGATGCGCAGTGTATTTGTGGAGCACGGCAAGTCAAGGCTTTATGATCCTGGTGTGGGTAATGCCTCAAGATTCCAATAGTTTCTTGAGGATATCGTTCACCAGCTGGGGGTTGGCCTTGCCGCCCATGGCCTTGATGGTCTGGCCCACGAAGAAGCCCAGCATCTGCTGCTTGCCGGCCTTGTAGGCGGCGGCCTCCTTGGGCTTGGCCGCGATGATGGCCCGCGCGGCGGCCTCGATGGCGGAGCTGTCGGAGACCTGGGTCAGCCCCTCGCGGTCGACGATCACCTGGGGGCGCTCGCCGCTGGCGAGCATGCGCGCGAAGATGTCCTTGGCGATCTTGCCGCTGATGGTGCCGGCGTCGATCAGCGCGACCAGCTCGGCCAGCATGTCGGGCTTGATCGGGCACTCGCCGAGCGGGGTGTCCTTGACCACGCGCAGGAGCTCCGACTGCACCCAGGACGACAGCTTCTTCGCATCGGCCTTGGCGGGCGCGGCGACCGCGGCCTCGTACCAGTCGGCCAGCGCGCGCTCGCTGGTGAGGACCTCGGCGTCGTGTGCCGGAAGGCCAAGCGCGGCCACGTAGCGGGCCCGGCGCTGCGCCGGCAGCTCGGGCAGTGCGCTGGTGACGCGCGCGATCCAGTCGGCGCCCACGACCACCGGGGGCAGATCGGGATCCGGGAAGTAGCGATAGTCGTGCGCCTGCTCCTTCGAGCGCATCGAGAACGAGGTGCCGCGATCGGCGTCCCAGCTGCGCGTCTCCTGGACCACGCGACCGCCGCTCGAGACGATGTCGATCTGGCGCGCGATCTCGTGCTCGATGGCCTTCTCGACGAACTTGAACGAGTTGATGTTCTTGAGCTCGGTCTTGGTGCCCAGGGCGGCCTGGTCGCGCGGACGGATCGACACGTTGGCGTCGGCGCGCAGCGAGCCCTCCTCCATGTTGCCGTCGGAGATCTCGAGCCAGCGCACCAGCTGGCGCAGCGCGCGCAGGTAGGCGCCGGCCTCGGCGGCGGAGCGCAGATCGGGCTCGCCGACGATCTCGATCAGCGGCACGCCGGCGCGGTTGAGATCGACCAGCGAGGTCGCGCGGCCGGGCAGGTGGGTGTTCTTGCCGGCGTCCTCCTCGAGGTGGATGCGGGTCAGGCGCGCCTCGCGCGGCTGGCCGTCGAGCACGAACTGCACCAGGCCGTGCTCGCACAGCGGCTCGTCGTACTGCGAGATCTGATAGCCCTTGGGCAGATCCGGGTAGAAGTAGTGCTTGCGCGCGAAGCGCGAGCGCGCGCGGATCTTGGAGCGCGTGGCCACGCCGATGCGCAGCGCGAACTCGATGGCCTGGCGGTTGACCACCGGCAGCGCGCCGGGCAGACCGAGCACGATGGGGTCGGTCTGCGAGTTGGGCGCGGCGCCGAAGTGGGTCGGCGCGGCCGAGAACATCTTGGACACGGTGCGCAGCTGGCAGTGCACCTCGAGGCCGATCACGGCCTCGAAGTCGGACGCGGTCGCAGCCGAGGTGGCGGTGGTGGTGGTGGCGCTCATGCGGCCTCCAGCGTGGGGCGGCGGCGGGCGTGGTCGGTGCGCGCGGCGTAGGCGGCGGCGAGCTGGAACAGCGCGGCCTCGCCGAGCGGGCGCCCGAGGAGCTGCAGGCCGATGGGCAGCCCGCCGCTGGTGAAGCCGCACGGGATCGACATCCCGGGCAGGCCGGCCAGGTTGCACGAAAGGGTGAACACGTCGGCCAGGTACATCTGCACGGGATCGGCGGTTTTTTCACCGATCTTGAAGGCCGCCGTGGGCGAGGTCGGGGTCGCCACCGCGTCGCAGGTGGTGAACACCTTGCGGAAGTCGTCGGCGATCAGGGTGCGCACCTGCTGCGCCTTCCTGTAGTAGGCGTCGTAGTAGCCCGAGCGCAGCGCGTAGGTGCCCAGCATGATGCGGCGCTTGACCTCGTCGCCGAAGCCGGCCTCGCGGGTGGCCTGGTACATGTCGGCGAGGTCGCCGCCGGGCGGCTGCACGCGCCTGCCGTAGCGCACGCCGTCGAAGCGGGCCAGGTTGGACGAGCACTCGGCGGGCGCGATGAGGTAGTAGGTCGCCAGCGCGTGCTCGGTGTGCGGCAGCGAGACGTCGATCACTCGAGCGCCCAGGCTCTCGAGGTCGCGGATGGCGGCGCGCACGGCGGCGTCGACCTCGGCGTCGGTGCCCGCGATGAAGTACTCGCGCGGCAGGCCGATGGTCAGGCCGGCGAGGCCCTGGGCGCCTGCGGCCAGCGCGGGGCCCAGCGCGGGCGGCGCCTCGACGATGGAGGTCGAATCGAGCGGGTCGTGGCCCGAGATGACCTCCAGGGCCAGGGCCAGATCCTCGATGCAACCCGCGAACGGGCCGACCTGATCGAGCGACGACGCGAAGGCGACCACGCCGTAGCGCGACACCCGGCCATAGGTCGGCTTGATGCCGAGCACGCCGGTCAGCGCGGCGGGCTGCCGGATCGAGCCGCCGGTGTCGGTGCCCAGCGTGATGGGGCAGAAGCCGGCGGCCACCGCGGCCGCGCTGCCGCCCGAGCTGCCGCCGGTGACACGCGTGGGATCCCATGGGTTGCGACAGGGGCCGAAGGCGCTGTTCTCGTTCGACGAGCCCATGGCGAACTCGTCCATGTTGAGCTTGCCCAGGATGACCGCGCCGGCCGCGCGCAGGCGCGCCACCGCGGTGCCGTCATAGGGCGGGATCCAGCCCTGCAGGATCTTCGAGGCGCAGGTGGTCTCCAGCCCCTCGGTGACGAACAGATCCTTGAGGCCGACCGGCACGCCGGCCAGCGCGCCGGGGTCCTCGCCGCGCGCGACCCTGGCATCGACGGCGTCGGCGGCGGCCAGCGCGCCGGCCTCGTCGACACGCAGGAAGGCGTTGAGGCCGCGCTCGCCCTTGTCGTGGGCGGCGATGCGCGCCAGGTGGGCGGTCGCGACCTCGCGCGCCGACAGCTGGCGCTCGCGCACCGCGCGGGCCAGCGCCACCGCGGACATCGTGGTCGGGTTGGTCCCGGTCGGGTTGGCCGCGCTCACGAGCCGCTCACGAACTTGGGGACCTCGAAGAAGTCGCCGCTGCGCACCGGGGCCGCCGCCAGGGCGCGCTCCGCGGGCAGCGCGGCGCCGGCCACGTCGTCCCGCAGCGGGCAGTCCATCGGCACCGCGTGCGTGGTCGGCTCGATGCCGGTGGTGTCGAGCGCGCTCAGGGCATCGATGTGCTCGAGGATCGAGCCCAGCTGCCCCGTGAAGCGGGTCACTTCCTCGTCGGACAGGGAGAGTCGCGCCAGCTCGGCGATCTCCTTCACCTCGTCCCGCGTGATGGCCATGCGCGCGTGTTAGCACACTGCCGGTGGTATGATCACGGGTCTGCAAACCGGTGGAGTGAAGATGCGTCATCTGCTGCTGGCCGTCATGCTGCTGTCGCTGGGTGCGGGCGCCGCCATCGCCAAGCCCAAGGTGTCGGACAAGGACGCCGCGGCCAAGGCGGCCTACGAGGAGGCCACCAAGGCCTACAACCTGGGCAAGTTCGACAAGGCCATCGAGGCCTACGAGCGCGCCTACGATCTCAAGCCCGACCCGGTGTTCCTGTTCAACATCGCGCAGTCGCACCGGCTCAACAACAACTTCAAGCAGGCGCTGTTCTTCTACAAGTCGTTCCTGCGCAACGCTCCCGACGCGCCCAACCGGGCCCAGATCGAGGAGCGCATCGCCGAGCTGGAGGAGTGGGTGGCCAAGCAGCAGGTCACCGCGAACGCGCCCCCGGTGGGCACCGCCGAACCTGAAGGTGACGGCCGCGCCAGCATCCCGTCGCCCGACGAGACCGCGGAGGCGGGTGACGAGGCCGACGACGAGGCCGACACCACGCCCGCGGCGCCGGCGCCCCGCGATGGCGGCGGCTCGCGGCCGATCTACAAGAAGTGGTGGTTCTGGGCCGGCATCGGCGCGGTCGCGATCGGCACCACGGCGATCGTGATCGCGACCACTGGTGATGATGGTTCGAGTGCACCCGATGCGCACTTTCCCGTGCGCTCGGCCTTCTAGCGAGGACCTATGCGTACACTTGGCTTGTTCGTCCTGGCGTCGTCGCTGTGTCTGGCTGGCCCCGGCTGTGGCGGGGGCGGCGACGGTGGCACCTTCCTGCTGGTCACGGTGGAGCGCGGCGCCGCGGTGGGCGCCGTGCACGCGGTCGACCTCACGCTGGTCCTGGGCAGCCAGAGCAAGACCCACACCCTGAGCGAGGCCGGGGGCGGCGAGATCGTGCTGCCGACCACCGCGGTGTTCAGCATCGCGATGGGCACCGGCACCTTGACCGCGACCGCGACCGCGCGCGACAGCGGCGGCGCCGCGCTGGCCATGGGCGCCAACTTCGGCACCATCGCCAGCGGCGAGACCACGCGCCTGACCATCACGCTGGGCCAGGTGGTCAACCCGCCCATCGATGGCGGCGTCGACGTCGACGCCAGCGTGGCCACTGATGGCGGTCCGGTCGTCGACGGCGCGGTCATGATCGATGCCGGCCCGCTGGTGCCGACCTGGGCGGCCTTCGAGCGCCTCGGCCACGACGATCTGGCCAACGAGGTGTCGAACTTCAACCCCAAGGTCGCGGTGTCGGCCAACGGCGATGCCCTGGTGACCTTCTACGATCAGGGCACCGTGTGGGCGCGGCGCTACGTCAAGGCGCGCGACGCCTGGGACAGCCTGATCCAGATCAACGACGCCAGCTCGAGCGGCGTCAACCCGCTGGTGGCGATGGACGGCAGCGGCAACGGCGTCGTGGTCTGGTACTCGAACAACGTCGGCGGCGGCGTCTTCGGCAAGCGCTTCACGGCGTCGCTGGGCTGGCCCGCGGGCTGGGGCACCGTCGATCCGGTGTACGCGGGCGCGGCCGGGATCCAGCGCCAGTCGACCAGCCTGGTGATGACGCCGGCGGGCCACGCGGTGGTCGGCGTCGACCAGAACATCAGCGCCAGCTCGACGCGCGAGGGCTACGTGGTGTTCTTCGAGGTCGGCCAGGGCTGGCGGCCGGCCATCAAGGTGTCGGGCACCACCACCAGCTGCAACGGCACCAACGTCGGCCTGTCCACCGTGGGCACCTCGCTGCGCGCGGTGGCGGCCTGGTACCAGTCCGACGCCGGGCGCCTCAACGTCCTGGGCAGCATCATCACCTACGATCTGACCACGCACGCGGGCAGCGCCGCGGCGCCGCAGGCGCTGGAGGCCGACGCCACCCTCGATCACCTGAGCCCGCGCGTGGCCATGGACGGCAGCGGCAACGCGATGGCCATCTTCCTGCAGCGCGACTCGACGTCGTCGGTGTCACACGTGATGTCGAACCGGCTCTCGGGCGGCACCTGGGCGGGCGCGGCGGCGGTCGACACCGCGGGGCAGCGCGCCAGTGACTACGCCATCAGCATCAACGCGACCGGCGCCGGCGTGGTCGTGTTCCGCCAGTGCGGCAATCCCTGCGCGATCTGGGCGCGGCGCTTCGCGGGGGCGACCTTCCAGCCGCCCGACAAGCTGTCGGGCGACGAGAACACGGTGTCGAGCCCCGAGGTCGGCGTCGATGGCACCGGGCGCGCGCTGGCGGTGTGGGATCAGAACGCCGCGGCGGTGAACTCGGTGTTCGCCAGCGAGCTGGCGCCGGCCGCGGGCTGGAGCGCGGCGCATGCGCTGGAGGACGACACCGTCAACGCTCACAACCAGTCCAGCGTCGGCCTGGGCAGCATGGGCACCGGCGTCGCGGCCTGGGTGCGCGAGACCCCGGCGCCGACCATGCGGCGCAAGATCTTCGGCGCGGTCTACAAGTTCTGAGGCGGGGGCCGGCGCGGCCGGCTACTTGCCGAAGTCGGACTCCAGGATGACGCCGTCGACCGGGATCCAGCCGGTGTCGCCGTCGTCGAAGCTCACGAAGACCTGGGTGGCCTCGACCTTGTCGGCCTTGCCGCGGTACCAGCCGCGGCTGGCCTGCCAGAACGCGACCACGCGGGCGCCGACCGCGAACTTGCGCGGGTTCTTGCGCAGCTTGCTCTCGGGCACCTTCCAGGCGTCGCCGTCGATGGCGACCACCTTGGCCTCGCCGCCGGCGCGTGACACCACGCTGACCGGGTACCAGCCGCCGGCGGCCTGCGGGGCCAGGAAGTCCGCGGTGGCGGCGGCGGGCGCGGCGGGCGCGGGCGGCGGCGCGGGCGGCGTCTTGCCCAGGCTGCCGGGGCGGTAGACCACGCGGACGTCGTCGATCATGATGGACTCGTCCGAGGCCGAGTCGCCGCGCAGGACCAGGGCGACGGCCGTCGAATCGGGGCGGAAATAGGCCTCGAGCTTGCCCTTCCGGCGCGGGTTCGACTCGGTCATCTGGACCACGCCGGCGACGCCGAGGTCGATCGAGCGGATGCACTCCTCGGGGGCCTTCTTGGGGCCGGTGCAGGTGCGGGTGTCCTTGCCGAGCTTCCACTTCTTGTCGGGCGCGGCCTTGGCGGGCTTGAGCTTCTTCTTGGCCGGCGTGTAGCGGCAGTCGGCGGCGTCGGCGCAGACACGACAGCTGTCCTTGCTGAACGAGATCTCGGCCGGCGTGCACGCCAGCAGGAACTCGTCGGTGGTCCCGCCGAGGTCGGTGACCTGGATGGGATCGCTGACGTTGAGCACCACCCGGCCGTCCTCGTTCCAGCCCAGCACGGTCACGCTCTGCGCGGCGGCCGACGTGGCCAGCAGCGCGAGCACCCCGAAACAGTGCGCGAATCTCTTCCCCATGTGATCCCCCCTGGCTATTTGGGTGCGAACGAGGCCAGCACGTCACGGCCCCGGCTGAGATGCTGGTCGGCGATCTTGGCCGCGGCGTCGGCGTCGCGGGTCTCGATGGCCTTGATGAGCTCGCGGTGGTGCTTGCGCACCACGTCGGGCGCCAGCAGCTGCGCGAAGAACGGCGCCGAGGCCAGCACCGCGCTGCGCGTGGTGTTGATGAGCAGGCCGAAGACCCGGTTGCCCGAGGCCTGGGTCAGCGCGACATAGAACTCGAAGTCGAGGCGCAGCAGCTCCTCGGGCGCCAGCTCGGGCGCGGCGGCGGCGTCGGCGACCTCGCGCAGGCGGATGATGTGCTCGCTGGTGGCGCGCTGGGCGGCCAGGCGAGCGACCTCGCGGCCGTAGATCTGCCGGAACTCCAGCACGTCGGTCAGGATGGCCAGGTTGCCCGACTCGGCCAGCGGGATGAGGTGCGAGACCAGGTCGATGCCCCCGGTCTGCATGAAGTCGAGCACCCGGGTGCCGTCACCCTGGCGGATCTTGACCAGGCCGAGGTGCTCCAGCTTCTTCAGGGCCTCGCGCAGGCTGGCGCGGTTGACGCCCAGCGTCTTGGCGAGGTCGCGCTCAGGGGGCAGCCGCTCCCCGATGGCGTAGTGGCCAGTCAGGATCAGGCGCCGGAGCTGGGTGGCGATCTCCTCGGCGACACGCTGCTTCTCCACCGGGCGCAGGGTCTCTGGCATCGGGCGGGAAGGTACTATGAGGTTGCCGCAAAATGTTGTGGATCTGGTGCGCACCGGAAGGCCAGAATGCGGCCAGGTGCTCGTGACGTCCCCGGCAGGTCAGCCCAGCTCCAAGGTGAAGGTCGACGCTGAAAAGCGTCGCCATCCGCGCGTGAAGGCTCAGCTTCACGTGGCCCTGCTGGATGGGGCTCAGCGCACCGACACCAAGCTGCACTCGCTGACCGAGGACCTGTGTCCGGGCGGCATGTTCGTGCGCTCGGAGTTCCTGCTCGAGGTCGGCGAGGAGGTCGCGCTGTCGTTCGAGCTGCCCGGCGGCACCAAGGTGCTGGCGCGCGGGCGGATCGCCCACGTGCAGAGCGCGCGCGAGCGCGCCGGCATGGGCATCGCGTTCACCCAGCTGTCGGACAACCACCGTCAGGCGCTGGCCGAGTTCCTGGCCCGGTAGCGTCGCTGTCGCTGGTCGCTCGCGGGCGGTGCGAAGCTACTTCATCGCGTTGTAGATCAGCCAGGCGATGACCAGCATGGCGGCCATGCCGACGGCGCCGACGGCCAGCCACAGCAGCGACGCGGTGCGGTCGCTCATGCGGCGGCGGCGCTGGGTCGGCTGCGGGCCGCTGCGGTCGCGCTCGGGACGATCCACCGGCTGGGTCCAGCCGCCGCTGTCGTGGTGGGCCTGGTGCGCGCGCGCCAGGGCGCCGACCGGGGCCTTGCGGCGGATCGACTGCCGCATGGCGAGATCCGCGGGCGTGGGCACCGGGGCCTCGACGTGGGCCAGCTCGGGCGGGATGGGCACGAACTCGGGGTCGCCGTAGAGGACGTAGCTGGCCCAGCCGAGGTCGCTCTCGCCGTCCTGGGTCAGCACGCGCTCGCGGGCGCGACGCACGGCGCCGCCGACCGAGTGGCCACGCACCAGGGCGGCCCAGAAGGCGCGCGCGAAGGTGCGGCTGGCGCCGTCCACGACCTCCCACTGGGTGCCGATGTAGTACTTCACGCCGCTGACCAGGAAGGCATTGGCCAGGCCGAACACGCTGCGGGCGTCGGCGGGGCCGGAGGCGATGGCGGGGATGCCGGCGTGCGACGACTGGCAGGCGTTGGAGAACACCAAGAGCGGCATGGGCCGGCCGCCGGCCAGGTTGGCGATCTCGCGCGCGGGCAGCTTGCCGTCGCTGAGGTGCCAGCCCGAGGCCTCGGGATCGTGCGGCACGTGGTCGGCGTGGCCGGCGTAGTGCACCAGGTCGAAGTCCTTCAGCTCGCGGCGCACATAGTCGACGTTGCGGCCGACCACCAGGCGCGCCTTGACCTGGCCGTGGCCCTCGAGCTCCTCCAGGATGGCCGGGCCTTCGGCGTCGACGTCGGGCAGATCACCCCGCGGGTTTGACAGCACGACAAGCAGTTTTGCAGGAGGTGTCGTGATTTTTCGCGCCGGGGCGGCGCGGCTGGGCTGCGACGTCGACACCGCGCGACCGATCTCGAAGCGCCGGCACAGGAACTGGCTGCCGTCGTAGATGAGCTCCCAGGGCACCGGCACCAGGGCGTCGTCGAGCTCCAGCAGCAGCGGCGAGCCGTCGTGGCCCTCGAGGTCGTCGCGCACCGGCTCGGGGATGAGCATGCGCCACAGCTCCTCGCCGGCGCCTTGCAGGTCGCGCAGGTTGGCGTCCGACAGCGAGCGCGCGCGGTTGCCGCGGGCCAGGGTGCCGACGATGGTGCGCGTCGCCTCGGCCACGCGCTCGGCGTCGTAGGGCACCAGACACTTGTGCGACAGCGTCTCCTGCGCGACGGTGCAGGCCAGCCGATCGCCGAACACCGTGAAGGTGAGGCGGGTCTTCTCGCGATGCTCGCGCGGCGGCGCCGCGAACGGGCCCGAGTTGCCCGCGCCGGGTCCGGGCCGTGACGGCCGGGGTGGTTGCGATGGATGCGGCGGGCGCACGAGTGCGGCTAGTATAGCGCGGTGCGCATCGCCATCGGCACCAGCGGCTTCGCCTACAAGGAGTGGAAGGGGAACTTTTACCCGGCCAGGACCAAGCCCGAGGAGATGCTGCCGTTTTACGCCAGCAAGCTCGGCACGGTGGAGATCAACAACACCTTCTATGCGCTGCCCAAGCCCAACGTGATGGCGGGCTGGGCCGCCCAGGTGCCGGCGGGCTTCTCCTTCGCGGTCAAGGCCAACCGGCGCATCACCCACATCGGGCGGCTCAAGAACGCCATCCAGCCCACCGAGGCCATGCTGCGCGCCTGCGCCGAGCTGGGCGAGAAGCTGGGGCCGCTGCTGTTCGGCCTGCCGCCCAACATGAAGAAGGACGTGGCCCGGCTGCGCGAGTTCGTCGCCGGCATCCCGCGCGGGCCGCGGGTGGCCTTCGAGTTTCGCCATGACAGCTGGTTCGACGACGAGGTCTATGACGTGCTGCGCGGGCGTGACGCCGCGCTGTGCATCGCCGAGGCCGACGACGACGACGGGCTGACCACGCCGCTGGTGGCGACCGCGGGCTGGGGCTACCTGCGCCTGCGCAAGGCCGACTATGACGCCGCCGCGCTGCGGGCGTGGGCGGGCAGGATCAAGGCGCAGAAGTGGTCGGACGCGGTGGTCTACTTCAAGCACGAGGACGGCGGCACCGGGCCGCGCTTCGCCGCCGAGCTGGTGGAGCTCGTCAAGTAGCGGTCACTTGCACTTCTGGATGCGCACGAAGTAGAGCGGCACGCCGGCGGCGCGGCTGGGGCTGTTCTCGGTCACCGTCCAGGCGCGCAGCTGGCACCACTTCTCGCCCGGCAGCTGGTACAGCAGCCAGCCGTTGAGGTAGGCCTCGATGGCGCGGCCGCCCGAGGTGGTGACGTGGACGGTGTCGTCCATCAGCACCTTGAGCAGCTTGGCCTTGGGGTGAAACTCCTTGAGCGCCTTCTTGGCCTTGGCGCACCAGTAGCCCTTGCAGGTCTTGCCCGGCACCGGCCAGGTCGGCGCCAGCGCCTCGATGGCGGCGCGCGAGGTGTCCTTGGTGGCCTGCATCTTGTCCCACATGGGGTGCTTCTCGGGCACCGTCATGCCGGCGGCCTCGAACAGGGGCTGGTACTGCTTGATCAGCGCGGCACGCGCCTCGGGCGTGAAGGTCAGGTCCTTCTCGAACGAGAACGGCTGCGTGGTCTCGATCCATCCGTCGCGGCCGCGCAGCTGCTCCTCGGTGATGGGGCGGCCGCCGTCGCCGGCGAGCATGGCGAGCACACCGGTCTGGATGATCGTGGCGCTCTGCCGGGTCAGCTCGCAGACCTGCGGCAGCCTGAGCTCGTCGATGCGATTGCCGCACTTGCTGGGGTCGGGGATGGCCTGACAGAGCTTGCCGATGCGCTCCAGCAGCGCGCGCATCCGGGTCACGTACTGGGGCGTGTTGAGGTAGCCGGTGCCGGCCATGATCGAGGCCGCCATGGCCATGGCCTGGCGATCATCCACGGTCTGCAGGCCGTTGGAGACGGTCGCGCACTCCTGGGAGGCCTTGATGTTGGCGGCGTTCTCGGCGGCGGCCTTGTCGGCGGCGGCCTTCTCGGCGGCGGCCTTATCGGCGGCGGCCTTGGCGGCCTCGGCGCGCTGGCGGGCGGCGTTGGCCTCGGCGCGATCGCTGGCCAGCTGCCGGAACGCCGGCTGAGCGGCCTCGAAGTACGGCTTGATGTCCTCGTACTTGGCCTTGAGCTTGACCGCGTCGTCCCAGGTCTTGCCGACCTCGGTGAGCTGGTCCCACTGGTAGCGGAACTCCTGCAGCGCCTTGATGCCGCGCTCGACCCAGGCGGTGCCCTGGGCCAGGTCGACGCTGGCCGGCGCCGGGATCTTGGCGCCGTCGAACAGGGCGGGATCCTTGTTCACCGGATCCATCGCGTCGTGGATGCGCTGCAGGTGGTTCTTGTCGTTGACGTCCTCCTGCGGATAGCGCGGGCGCGCCTTTGCGTCACCCGCGAGCAGCAGTGTCTGGACCAGCGCACAGGTTGCCACCACCAGGACATGTCGGGTCTTCATGTCGGTCTCTCAGCCTCCTCACCAGGGCGGTCTCGGGACGATGCTACGGCGGGGTCGACGAGCAGCAGCGGAAGCCGGTGTTGCCGTAGCGGAAGGTGCCATCGGCGACCGTGAAGTCGAAGTCGCAGCGCAGCGCCAGGGGCACGCTGTCGAACGAGCCTCCGCGCAGCGGCAGGACGCCGGGCGAGCGCGCCTGGGTCCACTCGCGCAGGTTGCCGCTCATGTCGAACATGCCGCCGGCGCCGGCGCGGCACTGCGCCAGCGAGCGGGTGGCGATGACGCCGTCGGTGTCGGGCTGGGTACCCGGGAAGTCCTTGCCGTTGCAGTCGCCCGCCGTGTAGGTGGTGCACGAGGTCATGCCGAAGGCGCACGGGGTGCCGCCCTGGCAGGCGGTCTGCCACTCCGACTCGGTGCACAGGCGCGCCCCGGCGGCGGCGCACGCGGCCACCGCCTCGTCGTAGGTGACGTCGCTCCACGGCATCACGTTGGCGCGCGAGCAGGCCCGCGTGTTCAGCGTGCCGGCCGAGGTCGCGCTGGCGTTGGGGCGCGAGGCCTCGTAGGCGTAGACGTAGACGGCGCCCACCGGGGCCATCGGCTCGACCACGTAGGAGGGGTTCGTGCCCGGGGTCGGCTTGGCCTCGTCGACCGAGCCGTCGCAGTCGTTGTCGATGCCGTCGCAGATCTCGGTGCCCGCCGCCAGCGGCGCGGGGGCGCCGCACTCCAGCGCGGTGCCGGCGGTGTTGCAGCGCATCATGCCGGTGGTGCGGCAGGCGCCGGTGCCGTTGCCGCACAGGGTGCCCTTGAGCGGGAAGGCGTCGAGGTCGGCCAGGCCGTTGCAGTCGTTGTCGAGGCCGTCGCAGCGCGACTCGCTGCTGATGTTGCCGGCGGCGTCGACCTCGACGTCGGGACCGTAGCTGCACACGAAGCGGCCCAGCGTGCTGTTGCAGCTGGCGGTGGCGCCGGCGCAGGCCCCGATGCTGCGGCACAGGCCGGCGGGGACGCTGACGCCCTCGTCGATCATGTTGTCGCAGTCGTCGTCACGGCCGTTGCAGATCTCGGCGCCGGCGGGGTCGCAGGCGTACTCGCAGCCGTCGACCGGGTCGCCGTTGATGTCGTGGAAGCCGGCCATGCAGAAGCGGACGGCGCAGCGACCCACGGTGGTCGCGTCGGGCACGCACTGCCACACCGCGCCCATGGCTCCGGCGCCGCTCCCGCCGCAGCGGGTGCCGCAGCTGCCGCAGTTGCGCGCGTCGGTGCTGAGGTCGAAGCCCTCGTCGGGCGCGCCGCTGCAGTTGTCGTCGAGGCCGTTGCAGGTCTCGGTGCGCGGGCCCTGGCCGCCGCGACAGACGAAGCCGCCGCCGACACAGTCGAGGCTGCCGAAGCTGCACTCGCCCGTCTCGTTGCCGCAGGTGCCCATGCTGGCGACGCCGTTGTCGATCATGCCGTCGCAGTCCTGGTCCTTGCCGTCGCAGGTCTCGGTCATCGGCATCACGCCGCCGGTGCAGGTCAGGGTGCCGCCCATGCAGTGCTCGGTGCCGCGCCGGCACTCGCCGACGCCGGTGCCGCAGGGCAGGCCGCCGCCCGGGTCGCCGTTGTCATCGCTGCCGTCGCAGTCGTCGTCCATGCCGTTGCAGGTCTCGGCCTGGGCCACCACGCCGCCCATGCAGTCGAGCCGACCATTGACACACTGTGTAGTTCCTTCGCGACAGATCCCGACGTTTCTCGAGCAAGTGGCGCCGCCGCCGGGGTTGCCGTCGTCGATCAGGCCGTCACAGTCGTCGTCGAGGCCGTTGCACTGCTCGGGCGCCGCGACGCAGGCGTCCATGCGGATCACGATGTCGCCATCGCCGCCGTCGCCGCCACCATCACCGGCGTCGCTGCCGGCGTCGGCCCCGGCGTCGCCGCAGATGACACAGTAGGGATCGACCACGCAGCCACTGAGCGTCAGCAGCGCGGCCAGCCCGAATCCGACCAGCGCGCGCATCAGCGCTTCCTCCGCGCGCGCAGCACGACGAGGCCGAGGCCGAGCAGCCCGAGCAGCCAGGCTCCTGGCGGTGCGCCACGCTGCCTGGCGCCGGTCTCGCAGGCGCAGCCGCCGTCGCCGGTGACCAGGATCTTGACGTCACCCTGGCCCGGATCGACGCCGCCGTCAGGCGGCAAGAGCTGCGAGGGATCGAAGCAGTCGCCCAGCTTGCAGGTCTGGCCGGTCGGACAGGTCACGCCCACGCAGGGGTCGGCGATGCAGCTGCCGGTCAGCGGGTCGCAGGTCTTGTTGGGGTCGCAGATCACCCCGTTGCAGCGCGGGTTGATGCAGCGCATCTGGGTCGGGTCACACACCATCGGCAGCGCGCAGCTCTGGGCGCAGCCGGTGGCGGTGCACGCGCCGTCCTTGCAGGCCTGGCCCGCCGGGCAGCTGACGCCGGCGCAGCTGCCCCGGCACATGCCGTCGCGGCAGAACTGGGTCGCATCGCAGCTGACCCCGATGCACGGGTCGGTCACGCAGGTGTCGCCCACACAGACCTGACCGGCGCTGCACTTGCTCGGGAAGAAGGCGCAGGTGTCGGGCACGCACGAGCCGTCGGTCGGGCGGCACACGCGATCGGCCGCGCAGGTCACGGTGCTGCACAGGGTCACGCAGCGCCCCATGCGGCAGGTGTTGACGGTGCCGTCCTGGCCCGGCGGGCAGTTGACGCCGCTGCACGGATCGGCGACGCAGAAGCCGTTGACGCAGCGCTTGCCCGAGGGGCAGGGGAACTCGCCGGTGCCGCACGGCGACGCGCACTGGCAGTCGGTGCAGGTCGAGCCCGACGGGCACAGCGAGACGCCGCTCTGCGGGATGTCGATCATGCCGTCGCAGTCATCGTCGAGGCAGTTGCACACCTCGGGCGTGGGGCCGACATAGCCCACGCAGGTGTAGGTGCCGCCGACACAGCGCATGCGGCCGGCCTCGCACTCGCCGCCCACCGGCATGCCGCAGGCGCCCATGTCGGGCAGCCCCTCGTCGACCTGGCCGTTGCAGTTGTCGTCGCGGTTGTTGCAGGTCTCGGGCATCGCCATCATGGCGCCCTGGCACACCAGCCGTCCGGCCACGCAGTGCACGGTGCCGCTGCCACACACCGGATCGGTGCACGCGCCGCCGCCGCCTGGATCGCCCTCGTCGACCATCATGTTGCAGTTGTCGTCGAGGCCGTTGCAGATCTCGGGGCTGGGGCCGACGTCGTTGCAGGCGCCGAAGCTGCCGGCGACGCACAGCTCGACGCCGGCGACGCACTCACCCTCGTCGGTGCCGCAGTCGCGCGTGATCTGGTCGACCACGCCGTCGCAGTCGTTGTCGATGTTGTCGCAGATCTCGGGGCTGGGGCCGACGCCGGAGCAGGCGCCGAAGACGCCCATCATCTGCGGCACGGTCTGCTCGATGCACTGCTGGGTGCCGGCGCTGCACGGCGCGACGGCGCCGCCGCACGAGCGCGAGACCTCCTCGTCGATGCGGCCGTCGCAGTCGTTGTCGCGACCGTCGCAGATCTCGGTGCTGGGGCGGCACGCGGCGCAGACATCGATGGCGGGCGGGATGACGTCGACGAAGCCGTTGCAGTCGTCGTCGAGGCCGTTGCAGATCTCGGCGGGCACCGGGCCGCACTGGCCGCAGGCGTTCTTGACCTCGTCGAGGATGCCGTTCTGGCAGTTGTCGTCGACGCCGTTGCAGGGGTCGCCGGGGTCGGCGCACAGCGTCTGCGTGGCCACCGCGGGGCTGGCGGACAGGTTGCAGTACTTGACGAAGCCCTCGTCGACGATGTTGTTGCAGTTGTCGTCGAGGTTGTTGCAGATCTCGATGCGGATCGAGCTCGACACGATCTGCGACACCGCCAGCGACAGGTTGGTCGGATCGCTGACGATGATGGCCGAGGTGGTGCCGCCCTCGGCCGCGATGGCGTCGAGGTTGCCCTTCAGGGTGTTGTCGGCGAAGCCGATGACGTGGACCAGGTACCCCGCGGTGCGCAGCGCGCGCGCGGCCGCCAGGGGATCGCCGCCGCAGGTCTCCAGGCCGTCGGTGATGAGGACGACGCGGTAGGGCCGGCAGGCGCCGCGCGGGTCGGCGGCGCGCACGCCGGTGAGATAGGTCTGCGCGGACGACAGGATGCCGGCCAGCGGCGTGGTGCCGCTGCCGCGCAGCTCGAAGTCCATGCTGGGCGGCGGGGTACCGGGGTAGTTGGAGCGGCCGTCGAGCCAGGTCAAGAGATCGGGCGCGTTCTCGGGGCTGAAGCCGACCACGGCGTCACCCGAGGCGAAGCCGCTGCACGGCGAGGCGCCGGCGCCCTGCCAGCCGCCCGAGCGCAAGCTCAGGTTGGCGCCGGGGCAGCTGAAGCCGGCGGCGCGCTGGTGGAAGCGCATCAGGCCGTACTCGACCTCGCCGAAGGCGGCCACCGCATTGGTGATGCCCTGCTTGACCTGGAACAGGCGGGCGTCGTCGGCGCGCATGTTGCCGCAGCCGGTGGCGCCGCAGGTGGCACAGGCGACGTCGCTGCCCGGGCACTCGGTCGAGCCGTCACCGCCGGTGAAGCCCTGCGCGGCCGGCAGCGCGGCGCAGTTGTTGAGGTTCATCGAGCCCGAGGTGTCGAACAGCAAGAGCAGGCGCGGCGGCGTGGTCGGATCCAGCACGGGATCGTTCTCGCGGCTGTCGTTCGACGAGTGGCAGCCCGGGTCGCTGGGGTAGTCGAACAGCAGGTCGCCGTCGTTGTCGATGCCGTCCATGCAGGCCGGGAACGAGATCTCGTTGTTGTCGGTGGCGCTGGTGCAGCCGGGGTCGTTCGGGAAGTCGATCAGGCCGTCGCCGTCGTTGTCGGCGCCGTCCTGGCAGGCGGCAGGGCCGCTCTCGGTGGTGTCGCTGGCGTCCTGGCAGCCGGGGTCGGCGAGGTCGACCAGCAGGTCGCCGTCGTTGTCGCCGCCGTCGGCGCACTGGGTGACCACGTTGGTCTCGTCGTTGTCGGTGGGCGAGTCACAGCCGGGATCGCCGGGGAAGTCGATGGCGCCGTCGCCGTCGTTGTCCTTGCCGTCGACGCAGGCCGGGATGGGGCGCGCGAAGCAGGTCGCGCTGAGGTCGCTTTCCAGGGTGGTGGCGCCGTCGGCGCTGGCGCGGATCTCGAGGCCGCCATACAGCGAGCCGAAGCTGCCGAGGAAGCCGGTCATGGTCCAGCTGCCCGCCGCGACGGTGGCCAGCCCGCGCTCGATGCCGTTGAAGAAGACGCGGATCAGCGTGCCATCGGGCGCGCTGGAGGTGCCGCGGATGACGGTGTCACCCATGTCGATGGGGCAGCTCAGCACCGGCGCCGCGGTGCGCGCCTGGCCGATGGGGACGTAGGTGAGGTTCTGGAGGTTGTGCTCGAAGTCGCCCGACAGGCCCATCGACTGATCGCTGATGAGCTGCACCGTGACCGGGTACAGACCGGCGGCGACCGCGGCGGGCACGTTCATGGTGAACGAGAAGGGCAGGGCGACGCCCTCGGCGATGGAGACGGCGGGACGGAACTCGGGCTGCGACCCGGCGCAGTTGGTGTCGCAGGTGTACTGGACGGCGCCGATGGTCAGGCGCACCGGCGAGCCGCCCAGGGTGCCGCCCGCGGGCAAGAGCAGGCGCACGCGCTGCAGGGTGCCGCCGCCGGTGCCGGTGTTCGACAGGGTGCCCGACAGCACCACGCTGCCCGGGCTGGCCACGCTGGCGCTCTGCGGGGCCAGGGTCAGCGCGGGCACGAAGAGGTCGCGCACCACGGTGATGGCCTGCGTGGTGTAGCTCGGGATCTGGGTCGAGATGTAGTCGGCGAACACCGCGTTGGTGTTCTGACCGACGCCGCCGACGTCGAGCTGGATGGTGAAGGTGCGCTCCTCCGAGGGCGCCAGGCGCGCGATGGTCGGCCAGATCACGCAGGCCGAGGCGCCGCAGGTGCCCTGGGTGCCACCGCCGCTGGCGGACACGAAGGCCATGCGCGAGCTGTCGAAGCGCAGGCGCATCTGCACGTTGGTCTGCCCGACCGGATTGGTCGACAGGTTCTTGGCGCGCAGGGTGTAGGTCAGGCGGTCGCCGTTGCCGGCCAGGGTGCGGTCGACCGAGAGGTCGTAGAGCAGGTTCAGGAACACGCAGGCGGGCGAGCCCAGGTAGAAGCCCCACGAGTTGTCCTTGCCGCGGGCGCCGACGTTGGTCGACGTGGTGTCGGTGCCGAACATCTCGCCGCAGTCGACGTCGGCGTTCTGCACCGGGTCGAGCGGCAGCGCGCGCACGCGCAGCGCGACCTCGGCGAAGCCGGGCTCGCCGACGTAGGTCTCGCCGAGCGCGATCCGCACGGCGCGGGTGTGCGGCCCCCCGGTGGTCGAGAAGGGCAGCGGGGTGCGCGGGGTCGGATCGGCGTCGAACGTGGTGGTCGCGATGTCGACGCGGGTGTCGAGGCCGGTGCTGGTGGCCGCGGCGCCGGTGCCGATCCAGCTCTCGGCCGAGCGCGCACGCTGCCAGGGGCCCACGGTGTCGTTGAAGCGGATGGTCGGCGCAGCCGCGAAGCCGGTGGCCTCGAAGCGGTAGTGGCTGCCTGGTCCGGCCACTGGCGAGCCGTAGCCGAACGGGGTGTTGCCCTTGCCGCTGTTGCCCGAGGCCGCGCCCTGGATGCCGTAGGCGTTGACCTGGGTGAGGTCCCAGGCGTTGTGAGCGTTGAGGCCGCCGGTGGCGCCGAGCAGCAGGGCGATGGAGGCCGAGAACTGCGGCGTCGGGCTCATGGGCAGCCCGTTCATCAGGGTGATGAAGACGTTGCCGGGGTTGCGTGCGGTGCGCGCGTCGGTCGAGTAGAAGAAGCCGGCGTCGGCCAGCACGCCGGCCAGCGAGCCGTCGAGCACCGTGCGCGTGCCGGTCGAGGACGGCAGGCTGAAGTCCTGGCCGCAGTTGCCGCCGCAGCCATCGTACGACAGGCCGGGGCGACGCACGTTGCGGGTCAGGCCGTTGGCGTCGGTCAGGCGCACGCCGACCACCTCGGTGTTGCCCGGGATGTACTCGGTGAGGTAGCCGTTGACGCCATGGACGTAGTTGTCCGGCACCGGTACGTACTTGAATTTGAACAGGATCACGTCACCGACGGCGACACGGACGTCGCTGCCGCCGCCGCCCGCCGAGGTCCCGGTCTCGGGATCGATGAGCTGGATGGTGGCGTCCGGCAGCGTCTTCGCCGTCAGGACCGGAGGTGTGCCGTCGGCATGAGCCGCACCGGCGAGGAGGCCGCAAGACAAGATGGTCGTCAGGGCGAGCGATGGCCGGATCGCTCGCAACGACCGAGTGCACTGCAGCACGCGGAGTCCCCCCGGAATGAGATCGTGGCAGGAGCGACTACGAGTGTGCCCGAGCCGGGATACGGACACCCAGTTCCCGCAGGCCGACGCGCCAGAATCCGCGCTGGTGCAGGGCCGGGTGCGGCAGGGTCAGGGTCGCGCTGGCCAGCACGAGGTCGCCATAGGTGACGATATCGAGGTCGATGGTGCGCGGACCCTGCGTGCGCGCGCTGGCGCTGCGGTCGCGCCCCAGCTCGCGCTCGATGGCCAGGCAGACCGCCAGCAGGGTGTGCGGGCTGAGGCCGGTGTCGAGGCCGACCATGCAGTTCAGGAAGGCTGGCTGGTCGGCGACCGGGCCCACCGGGGCGGTCTCGAGGATGCGCGAGCGCGCGTACACCTGGCCGGCGCGACCCAGGCGCAGGGTGGCCTGCTCGAGGGCCAGCGCGCGGTCACCCAGGTTGGCACCCAGCGCGATGCAGGCGCGCGCCATCAGCGCGCACAGCGGAAGCCGACCAGGGTCGACTGCTGCTCGGGCGCGGCCTTGTTGCGGCGCGCGCTGCGGAGGTCGGCGGCGGGCGAGCTGGCGTGGCCGCCGCGGATGACGCGCTGGGTGCCGTAGACCGGGCCGCGCGGGTCGTCGCGCTCGGTGGTGTAGGGCTGCCACCAGTCGTTGACCCACTCGGCGACGTTGCCGGCCAGGTCCATGACGCCCTCGGGGGAGGCCCCGGCGGGCAGCGCGCCGACCGGGCCGATGCCGCCGCAGCCCATCATCACGGCGCGATCGCAGTCGGGGCTGGGCGTGTGGCCCCACGGGAACTCGTAGCTGGAGACGCCGCGCGCGGCGAACTCCCATTCCGCCTCGGTGGGCAGCCGCATGCGCGCCCACGAGCAGTAGTCGCGGGCGTCCTGGAAGGTGCGCGCGGTGACCGGGTAGCTGGCCTTGGTCATGTCGAACGACGGCGGCGAGCGGCAGGCACCAGAGACCACGCAGGCGTTGTACTGGCCCGCGGTGATCTCGGTGCGCGTGAGCTTGAAGGCGGGCAGCCGGACGATGTGGGCGGGGCCCTCGTCGTCCTGGCAGGTGGCGCGGATGGCCTTGTTGCAGCCCATCTCGAAGCCACCGGCGGGGATGTCGATCAGCGCGGGCTCGCCGCCGGGGCCGAAGTCGGGGGCCGGGCGCACGCCGGCGTCGGAGTCGGGCGGCGACGTCGGGGGCGTCTCCGACACCTGGGGCTAAGCCCCGGGCTTGGGAGGCGTGCGCCTGATGGTGACCAGACCTTCGGGCATCGGCGCCGGGATCATCTTCTCGAAGTCGAGCCAGATGCGCCGGTCTTCCTTGCAGTCGTAGGTGCGGCAGGCGCCCGGGCGGTACTGATAGTTGCCGCAGAAGCCGGTGTCCTGGGCCTGGTACACGCAGTAGCCCTGCGGGGTCTGCGCGATCAGGTAGGGCTGGTGGATGCGCCAGGCCACCTTGCCCTCGGTCAGGTCCTGCTCCGACAGCTTGACGTTGAACGAGCAGCAGCGGCCGTGGCACAGGTGCATGCGCGCGCCGCAGTCGACCTCGGAGTTCTCCAGCGTGTACTTGTCCTCGTACGCGCTGAGGAGCAGCTGCGGCTCGCGCACCAGGACGGCGTGCTTGGCCAGCTTCTCGAGCACGCTGACGTGGCCGGGTTCCAGGCTGCCGCGCGCGGCCAGGATCTTGGTCAAGGTCTCGAGGATGCGGCCGAACTCGGCCAGCATCTTCTCGTTGCGCTCGCTGCGCTCGTTGGCGCTGCGCACCCAGGCCTCGAGCTGCTCGAGGCGCTGCCCGAGCCCTGCCCCCGCGTCCCCGGCGTCCGACTCCGACATGGCCCGATGGTAGCCCGACTCAGGGGGTGCGCAGGAGGTCGATCTCCATCTTGTTGGCGGGGTCGTAGACCCAGGTGCGGATGGTGGCGTCCTTGATGCCCAGCGAGGCCGTGCTCGCGCTGCGCGCCAGCCAGAACTCGGCGCGGTCCCAGATGGTGAGGATGAGGCGGATGTGCTCGGGATCGGCCTTGATGGCGGCGTAGTCGGCCGGGTGATTGGTGCGCGCGACCTTCAGGTACAGCTCGACGTAGTACATCATGGTCAGGATGCCGTCGCGGGCGGTGACCCGGGTGCCGCCGGGCAGGCTGTCGCGAGTGCAGTAGCGCGCCGCCAGCGAGTGCGCATAGGCGTTGTACTCGTCGAGCAGGTTGTTGAAGCCCTGGGTGCCCGACTGCCCGGTCAGGTAGACGTTGAGGTAGAAGTCGTTGGCGGCGTCGGCGTGCAGCGCGACGATCTCGCTGCGCGCGAAGTTGTTGAGGCGCAGCGGGCGGATGATGAGGTCTTCACGGATGCGGTAGGGCCAGCGGCCGTTCGCGATCATGCTGATGTCCCAGCCGTGCTGGCCCTCGTGCACCGCGGTGTCGAAGCCGTCGAGGATGCCGGCGAAGTTGGCGGTGGTCTGGAACCAGCGCGCCAGGTCGCTGTCGGTCTCGTGCTCGATGAACAGGCGCCCGATGGGGTAGCGCCGATCCGCGATGCCCAGCGCGGCGGCGCGGATGCCCGCCGCGGTGTTCTGGTAGGCCGCCTGCAGATCGGCCAGCGACGCCAGTGGATCGCTGCACACCGTCTCGGTGTACCCGGTGCCGCCGTCGACGGTGGTGACGGCGCCGTCGCTGCTGGTGCCCCCGTCGCCGCCGCCGCCAGCGTCGTCGTCACCCGCGGCAGGGCTGGAGTCGCAGCCCGTGGCAACGACGACGAGTACCATCCATGACGCCAGAGTCAGCCGCTTCATGGGCGAATTCTTACACTCCGCGCCAGCCCTCGTCAGCTGAAGCGGTGAAAATCCGACTCCCCGGCGCTGATTTCGCGAGCCTGCCGCGGGCATGCCGGGTGCACTCGCGCGCGACATGCGCGCAATCTGGGTCGTCTTGGTGCTGGCCGGGTTGCTGGGTGTGACGGCGGCCACGGCCGACGCACAGGGGCTGTTGCCCGCGGGCGCGGCGCAGGTGCTGGACCAGGCCGAGCAGCCCGGGCCAGGGCGCGAGCCGCTGCTCATCGAGTCGACCGGCCGGCGCCAGTGGGTGCGGCTGGAGAGCTGGGTGCCGGAGGATGCGCCGGGCCAGGCGCTCGGTGTGCACGCCGCCGACGTCGAGGCGCGCTGCTGGACGCCGTGCACGCTGTACCTACCCACCGGGCGCGTCACGGTGTCGACTGGCGGCAGCGGGCTGCGCACCGCGCGCAGCCAGATCTGGGTGCCGCTCGGCGGCGTGCGCGTGCGGATGCGTGCGGCGGGGTCGCTGCTGCCGAGCCTCGGGCGGGGGCTGGTCAGCGTCGGCGTCGGGACGCTGCTGGCGGTCATGCTGGTGCGGGCGGGCACCGAGAAGGCGGCCGAGGGGCTGGGCTCGCTCGGGGGCGGCGACGGTCCGGGCGACGAGCGGCCCAGCGCCCCGCTGTCGCGCGGCGAGAAGGTCGCGCTGGCGGGCGCCGCGGTGGCGATCGGGGTCGGGCTGCCGCTGTGGCTCTTCAGCCGCAAGGGCGTGGCCTCGCGGCAGCGGCTGGCGCCATGACGACACTCGGCGCGGCGGTCGCCGTCGGCGTCGCCGCCGGGTGGCTGGCCAGCAACGGCTGCATGTCACGACCGTCGCCGGCGCCGCTGCCGCGGATCGAGCAGGCGCGCGTGGGCAGCCGCCTGGTCCTGGCCGTGTCGGCGCGCGACGAGCGCGGCGGTGTCTTCACGCTGGCGGGCTTCGCGCTGGAGACCCTGGAGCTGGTCTGGCAGCTGCCGCGCCGGGTCGTCGAGCAGGTGGTCGCGGTCGACGATGCGCAGCACACCCTGTGGGTGGTGCACGAGCGCCAGCTCCGGCAGGGCGGTGTCCCGCACACGGTGTTCGAGCTGCAGGGGCTGTTGCCCGCGGGCACCACCGCGCCGCCGTACGAGTTCACCCGCGAGCGCTGCCCGGGCCGGCCGCAGGAGGTGCTGGGTGGACGCGGCATCCTCGCGCTGGCCCCGGGCGGCGAGGTGCGGCTGTTCGAGCCGGCGACCGGGCAGCTCCTCATCGCCACGCCGCCCGCGCTGCAGGCCGCGAAGTGCGGCGACCTCGAGCTGTCGCTGGTCGGCGACCAGCTGACGCTGCTCCCGGTCAGCGGCACCATCATGACTCCGCGGTTGCGCGGGGTCGCGACGGTCGACCTCGACGACGCCGTGCGCGGCGGCGCGCTGCGCTTCGCGACGACACGACCGGTGCTGCAGCTGACCGGGCCCGAGAACGGCCTCGACCTGCTGGCGCTGTCGCCGGGGGCGCGCTGGGTCGCGACGGGTCCGGGCTGGCGCACCTCGTGATCAGCGATGTCGCCACCGGGCGCCGCGCGGTCGACCGCCCGCTGGTTCCAGGCGGACGCGTCGCCTTCGTCGACGACTGGACCGCGCTCCTGACCACCCCGGAAGGCGTGGTCATCGTCGATCTCGCGTACGGCGCTAGCAAGCTGGTGGAGATCCCCGGCTGCTGTCGGGACCTGACGCCCGTGCTGGGTGGGCGCCTGTGGTGGGCCACCGGTGCAGGCGTGGGCGTGGCGCTCGAGGTCGGCAGCGGTCGCAGCGTGTCGGTGCCGGCGAACCTGGGCGCGCCGCTGGAGTTCGCGGCAGCGCTGTGGACGCTGGACGGCCCGCCGGCGTGTCAGGCCGGGACGTACCGGTTGCGCCGGATCGCCGCGGATCTGTCGCTGCAGCCGCCCGTCGAGGTGCCCCTGCCCGCGACCCACCTCCTGGGCAGCACGTCCGATCGCGTCATCCTCGGCGCCGAGTGCGGATCGACGCTCGAGCTGGCCAGCTTCGCCCCGGCCAGCGGCGCCTGGCTGCGCCGGCGCATCCCGCTCGGCCGCCTCGGCATGCTGGGCCCCGACGACTGAGATGCATTGGGCCCGCGCGTGACTCCAGCTCGGCGCGCGGGCCCTACCGGCCCTACCTACTTCCAGTGGGAAGCATCCTGAAGCCAGCCTCGCACGACTTCAGCCACGTCCTCGGCTCTGCCTGGTTTCAAGAGTCGTTGCGAGCCGCGGCCCAAATATAGCTGCGCCTCCGTGGTCCAGTTGAGCACGACACCGTACTTCTCTCGGTACGCCGGCGAGGTAGGATCCCAGCCAGGAATGCCACGCAACTGGAGCCAGCCTTCAAGCGTTAGACTCCTTCCTGAGGGGTCGCACGCCTTCGGGGCTTGCTGCCAGTAGAGGACGAGACCCACGGAGAAGAACTCTCGATCTCCAATACGACAGGACATGGTCAGCAAGGGCACGGTGTTCTGTGTTCCACCGGCGGCGATGATCGCCTTCTCGAGCCCAGAGGGATCGTCGGCAGCCGGTCCAGTGCACCGTACCTCAATGCCCGCTGGGACCTCACCCGCAAGCCACCGCAACGCGGCGATGATCGACAGTACGCTGGGGATGATCATGGCTGCCGTCGTTGCGTAGACGT
Organism: Polyangia bacterium; assembly: GCA_044229835.1. GTDB lineage: Bacteria > Myxococcota_A > Polyangia > Haliangiales > JADYYK01 > JADYYK01. Next base: position 54,332 of record JBGASF010000036.1, read on the forward strand.
TGGCCGCGTTCACCTTCGCAATGGTCTCCTGCGCCACGGCTGTTTGCGCTGTGGCGATGGCGTCTGCATAGCCTTGCGCGGCGTCCCTTTGCGAGCCAGCCTTCGCGGAGTCGAGCCCGAGGGAGCTGAAGAGCTTCCTCATCGCGCCAGCGCTTCGAGGACAGTGCTCCTCGCTGGAGCTGGCAGCAAGGAGTGCCCGGAGGCGCGGCGCGGCCTCGAAGTCGAGGAGCATATGATGCTTCCACGAGAAGCGCATGTCCTTGGGCTGGACCCGGCCCATCATCCAGCCCCAGAGCCACGCGAGACCCATGAGGTCCCATGACTCATCAAACACGCCGCCATAGGCGGCGCCAGCCGGTCCCATGAACTTGTTGCCGACTGGGTGGTCCGGCTGGGTGAGGTCGGCCCCGCCATCCTGCCACACAACCCCAAAGTCGATCAGGACGGGCTGGTCGTCAATGACGACGACGTTCCCTGGCTTCAAGTCGCGGTGGATGATGCCCAGTGGATGGACGGCCTCAAGCCCGGAGAGCAAGGTGAGCACAAGGGACTGGGATCGGGCGAACAGCTCCTCCGGTTTGGTGGCACGAAGATCTACCCAGTACTTCTCCAGCTGGATGCCCAGGGGCATGAGCAGGTAGGGTTCCGGGTCGAAGGAGTGGTCGAGCACCTTGACAATCGCGGGGTGGTCCACCTTCAGCAACGACTCCACCTCGCGCTTGAAGCGAGCAACGGCCACGGCGTCACCCAGTTTGGGGATTCGACATCGATGGCCTCGCAGTCCTTCGTCCTCAGTGCGCCTTGTTGGCCGCTTGGAGTCGTCCCCCACCCGGCAAGTGGCTCTCAAAGCTCGAGGCCACCTGGACGTCGCACCCTCGCGCAGCGAACAACTGCATGACATCTGCGACGTGCGCGATAAAGGCGTCCTGAGACATGGTGTCGCCGGCCGCGAGATACATCTCGACCAGGTGCCGGTAGCCCAGGAAGCCGTCGTAGGGCTGGTGCGCTGCGGCGTCCCAGTAGTCGTTCTCGGTGTAGTCGATGACGATGCCCTGGTGGAGGGCGGCCAACTCGTTCGTCCACATCTCGACCGGGTCGGCGGGATTCCGGGGCTGAACGTAGATGCCGACATACTCGTCGTCGGCGACGATGGTGGGTGCCACTGGTGTGATCTCCTCGCTCATGACTCAGCCATCGCCGAGCGGAAAGAAGGGCCCGACGTCAAACTCGCCGCCCTTGAGGATGATAGACAGGTCTACCTTCTTGCCAAGGATGCCTTGGAGCGCATCCCTCAGCGCGCTGAGCCGTGGCTTGAGCCTGCCCGCGGTGATCTTTCCAACCCTCTTGGCGTGGAGCATCGTGGACTCAGCGGATGAGCCGGGATTCGGAGTTCCAAAACTCTTCTCGAGAAGGCGCTCGAAGTCGTTCTTGGAGACCAGGACCGCGATGTCCACATCCTTGGCGGCAGGGTTGAACACCGAGCTGCCCTGGATCGCCGGCGTGTTCGGGGGGAGTCCCTGGCCACTCAGGCCTGCCTTGAGCTGCGCCTTGAAGGCCTCGAACTGTCGCAGGTCGGTGAAGCCGTATGGGAAGCCACGCTGCTCTGCGGCAGCCTTGCCCTCCATCGCGGTCTCGACCGACTCGTCGAGGTCCTCGTAACGCTTGGGCTCGCCGGCCTTCTCACTCTTGTCGTTCTTGATCTTCATCTGCTTGCGCAGCTCGGCACGGGCGCTTGCCGCGGCCTCGCCGGCCTCCACGCCGGCGGCCTTGGCTGCCAGGCGTGCGCGGCGGGCTGTCTGCAGCTCAGTCATGACGCCTTCGGCGAGGCCCGTGATCGCGGAGGCGACTGCGATGTCGATGCCGGCGCTGAGGACGATCTGGAACAGCTTGCGGAGGTCGCCCTTCTCCATGGCAACGCGGAACTCTTCGAGCGAGTGCTGCACGCCGAGGGCCGGCATGGCCCAGACCGCCATCAGGCCCTCGCCGCCGCCGCCGGCGCGATCGTAGGTGTCCTTGATGGCGCGAACCAGGTCGACCGTGGTGCCGACGGGGTCGCGGAAGGGGCGCGACTTGTCGACGACGACTTCGATGGCGGGCTGCAGGACCGCCTTGTTGGCTGGCTGGAGGATAGTGTCGTTGACCCCGTTGGCGAGGCGGTGGTCGTCGGGGTCGCGTCGCGCACGTCCTTCAGGGTGCCCATGGACTTGACGGCGACTTCGACGACGAAGTTCGGGCCAAGGGTGGAGGTGTCGGCGATCGCCTGGGCGAAGCGCTTCTTCGCCGCGAAGCCCTTGAGGCCCTTGATGAAGCGCGCCCACCTGGCGGCGTCGTTGCGGAACAGCGGTAGCATTTGCTGCACCACGCGGGTGCTGTCCTGCGCGGCTGACGCCTCGTCCTCGGGGGTGGCTCGGAGCCGAACCGGGCGTCGGCGTCTGCCTCACCGAGGCTCGACGATGCGCCGACGCCCGGACCGGCGCCACGAAGACCATCGGGCAGCTGGACGGCGCCGCCCGAGGAGCCGAGTGGGCGATCATCTGCGCGTGCAGCGCCGGGCGGGGCCGCGAGCTGGTCGGCCCGTGTCCGTCGGCCAGGAGCGTCAGCGCGGTCGACCTGATTCGCGTCCGACGCCGCGTCCCGATCTATGCGTCGCTCGCGAC
>JBGASF010000037.1:0-56973 GCA_044229835.1 Polyangia bacterium
TGGTGGCAGACGCACAACCCAGCGCGGGTGGCCCGGTGACCGCGGTGCAGCCAGCGCCCATGGTCTTGTGACCAGTGACGGTGACGGTGCCAACGTTGACGCTTGCCGGAGGGGCGACCGGCGGGGTCAGGGTCAGATCGAACTGCTGCCCGATGCAGTTACCGATGGGGCTGGCGGTGCCGAGCTCGTTGTACTTGAGGCCCGTCGCCGAGCCGCCAAGGGTGACGAAGTTCATGGACGCGGACGGTGTGTGGAAGCCCGCGCCGGCGACCTGGATCTCGGACACGACCAGCGTACCCGTGTGCGACTGCATCGCCGCGTCGGCCATCTGCGCATCGACCATCGCGTCGGGCACCCGGCCGCTATCCACCGACGAGTCGGGGATGACGCTCGAGTCCGGCGCCGGACCGTCGTCGTCGTCGCCGCAACCGGCGGCGAACATCGACAGTGCGGTTGCGCTCAATACTGTTGCTACCCATTTCTTCCGCATGAAATCTCCTCCCAAAGTGAAGCCAACCTCGTCCATTGAGCGCGAGCTGACCGCATGAGCGCGGTCGCGCCTCCGCTTCGTGAATGTCGGATTGGCCGAGCTTACGTGAAAACGGGAAGACAATGCAACAACCTTGCGCGAAGCCTCGGGTTTCTGGGTGGGGGCGTCACCACTGTTCGGATGTTTGCATGTGGATAATTTGATCCCGCGCACCAGAGCGCGATAGCATTTTATTCCAGAGCAGGGACCGACCCCGACGGCCAACGAGCGTCGCCGAGAGCACCACCGGTCGATCCCAATGTCAGAGGTTCAGGCTAGACTCACTCAGTCACGGGAGGGCTTTTTTGGCCGGCTTCCAACAGACTTCGTTTGCCTTTGCTCCGCCGGGTGCCGATGCGCCCGGGGAGGGAGCATCAGGGCACGCTCCGACCCAGGCACCTGCCGAGCAGGCGCTTGCCCCCGAGCAGCGCCTGGTCCGCAAGTCCACCCGTCCCGCACGCCGCGCCGCCGAGCGCGCCGTCCAGCTGTACCTCAACGACCTGCTCGCCGATGACCCGGCCGTCGCCCGCCGACGCGCCGCGGCAAGACTGGGCCAGCACCTCGGGCGCCAGCTACCCGGGCCGCTCGACCTGGCCATCACCGAAAACCGCTCGACCATGATCTCGGTCAAGCGCGACCCCGGCCCGGCCTACCGGGTGCGACTGCACCACCTCTTCCTCGAGGCCGACGCCACCATCATCCAGGCGCTGGCGCGCTACATCTCGGACAACGACGCCGCCGCCTCCGACCTGCTCGGCGATCACATCGACGCCAACACCGACCGCATCGTGCGCTCGCGTCGCCCCGACACCCTGCTGACCGCCGGCGAGGTCTATGACCTCGGCGAGCTCTACGCCAGCCTGAACGCGCGCTACTTCGGCGGCCGCATCGACGCCCGCATCGGCTGGGGCCGCCGCGGCGGCAAGCGGCGGCGGCGCTCGTCGATCAAGATGGGCTCGTACATCGTGGAAGAGCGCCTGATCCGCATCCACCCCACGCTCGACCGCCCCTTCGTGCCGCGCTACTTCATCGAGTGGATCGTCTTCCACGAGATGCTGCACCAGGTCCACGACATCCCCACCGTGGACGGCCGCCGCCAGTTCCACACCCCGGAGTTCCTGGCCGAAGAGCGCAAGTTCGAGCACTACGCGGTGGCCCGCCGCTGGGAACGCGACAATTTGGGGCGAATCCTGAACTACTGACGCCGGGCTGCCGGACGTGTCGGATGCTATGCTGACGGCATGGCAAGGCCAGCGACCGTACCGCGCGATGAGGTTCTCGAACTGGTGCGAGGGCTCCCCGAACAGATCGATGTCGAGGATCTGATCGAGCGGCTTTACCTCCGCGAGAAGCTGGCAGCGGCCGACCGCGCGGTGGCCGAGGGCCGGACGCTATCGGTCGAGGAAGTTCGCGCCCAGGCTGCCGAGTGGCGGCGTCCGTAAGGTGGACTGAGGGCGCGCGCGACGACCTTCGCGACATCTGGTCGTTCATCGCCCGAGACTCGAGGCGTGCCGCAGAGGCGACCGTCGATCGGCTGATCGATGCGTCCGTCGAGCTGGCAGTGTTTCCGGACAGGGGGCGGTCGCTGCCCGAGTTTCCCGAGCTCGACTATCGTGAGCTGCTGATCGGATCGTACCGCCTGATCTACCGACATGCGGCATCGGTGGTCTGGGTGCTCGCTGTCGTGCACGGTCGTCGGCAGCTACGGGAGCCCCCGTTGCGTTGATGGGTGCGCAGCCTACCGCGCGCCGACACGCAATCGAACTCCTCCGCAACAACCCGCCCATGCCGTCGATGAAGGGATCGAGCCTTCGACGGAGTCGATCCCATGGGCACACCATTCGGTTGCTGCTGCGGCAAGACGCCACATCCATTTGAGATCACGACGGGTACCTCGCGGGTCCGTGGTAGCCAGGCCTGACGGTGGGCGGCCGGCGATGGAAAGACGGTGAAGACTTCGCGAGCGGCCACCGCCCTGCGGTCGCTCACGAGGAGGACGCGCCGCGTGAGGACGACCGGGTCGACCACGAACGGGCGCCTGGCAAGCGTACGCTCACCCAGTTCCTCCATCGCAGCGCTCGGAGCACACGGAGCCCCGAACCCCTGCGTGCCGGCCGGCCGGGTGCGTTCCCCAGGTGATGAACGCGCTGTCGCGCCCCGGGCGACCGCTGCCTGAGCGACAGCGCGTGGCGCTCGAGGAGATGACGGCGCGGCCGTTGGGGGATGTTCGGATCCACGTGGACGAGTCGGCAGCCAGGGCGGCCGACGAGATCGACGCGCGGGCGTTCGCGGTGGGGCGCGACATCTTGTTTGGCTCGGGCGAGTTCAGTCCCGACACACCATCGGGCGATCGGCTGATTGCGCACGAGGTCGCGCACACGATCCAGCATCCGGTCGCTCCGGTCGTCGATGGCGATGTAGGGCCGCGCGTCAGCGAGCCGAGCGACGCCAGCGAGGCGTCGGCCGAGCAGTTCGCCGACGCCTTCGCGGCTGGAGCGGTTGCGCCTGGCCTGCCGATTGGCGGACCGGCGGGGCTGTTGCGGACGCCTCGCGGGGCGGGCGCGGCGCCAGCGGCAGAGCCAGTCTCTCCGGCCGCGACCAGCACGACCCCTACCGCAGCGGGAGATGCCGGCGCGCCAGACGCCGTCGACGCCCCGACCGGCGAGGAGGCCACGGACGCGGGTGTGTCGGTCGCAGAGGCGCCTGCGTCGCAACCCTCGCAGGACGACGCAGGTGAAGGGCCGGCCGCGACCGGCGTCGTCTCACGAACCGAGACTCCTGAGCCGTCCGCGGCTCCCGACGCCGCCGCCGGCCAGGCTCAGCCGTCTGCGGCGGGCGCCCATCCTCTCCTGGTGGCGCTGGCACAGCAACGCGCCCTGGTCGTCGCCCACGGCGAGGCCGAGGCGGGGCGCGCGCAGGTGGCACAGGGTCCGGCTGGCGCGATCGCGCAGGCGCGGGTGGTGTTCCAGGCCCAGGCGGCGCTGCAGCGGACGCTGGCCCGCAACGAGATCGAAGCGGCACGGTTGGCTTTCGACGCCGGGGTCGCAGCGGAGCGGCGCGGACTGTTGCTGGCTGCCCAGGCAGACAGTCTACGGGTGCGGCAGTCAGCGCACGAGCAGGCCGAGAAGATCTCGGTCGCAGCCGCGCTCCAGGTGCCGGCGATCACGGCCGCTGCGATCGCCGCCACCCGCGGCGCCTCGATCCCGGAGCGAGTCCGACCCCAGGTCGAGGCCGCCGTCGTGGCGGCTGCGAACGAGGTCGTGACCAAGCTCGCCGCGCGCGCCGAACAGCAGCGGCTCCGTGTGCGTCGAAACGCGGCGGCGGTGGCAGACGCGATCCAGGCCAGCGCCCGTGGCCTGGTGGCCCGCCTCGATGGACGCAGCGCGGAGATCTCGCGGGCCTGGGGCCAGGCGCAGCAGGCACTGCTGGCCCGGATCGGGCAGCGCGAGGAGGTTGGCCTGCGCGCGTTCGCCGAACTCGAGGCTCGGGCGCGTGGGTCTCGTGCGGCCGAGGCGGGACAACAGGTCGCTGGAGCGCGTGCGACGGCGCGAGCCATCGGCGCCGAGATGCTACGAGCCGAGAACGCCATCAGTGCGCAGCTGCGCGACCTGCCCCCAGGTGGTCAGGAGGACGAGGCAGCGATTGCGCCGGCCATCGAGGCTGTCCAGGCGTACGGCGCGCGGGGGCGCGACCTTGTGAGTGCGGCTGCACAGCAGCGCTCGGCGGCGCCCGGCGGTGAGCTGGCGGGGGCGCTCGCCGAGGCGACGCTGATGCTGGTCCACGACGGCACTGCCGCACGGGCCGCGCTGCGCGGTGCCGTCCAGGAACGATCGCTCGAGGCCGTCGCGTCCATCCGCGCCGACGCCACCGGCGCACGCTCCCGGTGGCGGAGCGACGCCGACCGGGCCATCGCCACCACGACGGCCGACACGGAGAACGCCGTCGCCGTGGTCTCCGCAACCACCGGCCGGCTGGGCCATCGCTTCAGCGACGAGGCCAAGCGCGCCGCGGCCGAGGCCCAGCTCTCGCAGGGGGACCGCATCTGGGCGGCCATCCGGCACAGCATGAGCACGAACCTGGTGTACCTGGCCATGGCGGGCCTTGCGGTCGTGGGCGTGGCGGCTCTTCTCGAGCTGTCCCTCATCGCGACAGGCATCGCTGCCTTCACGCTGGCGCTGAAGCTGGTTGGCCTGTCGGCGATGGCGACCATGCTGGTGCTCGCACTGGTGAAGCGCCTCGGCAGCCTGGGCCAGGTGCAGGGCTTCGGGGACATGCCCTGGTACGAGCAAGCGCTGCGCGTGGTCGGGGCGACCGCGGCGGCGGTGGGCGACGCGACCCCTGGTCGGGCCCGCGGCCGAGGCGGCCACCGGGCGCGACCTGGTCACCGGCCGCGAGCTGACGCCCGAGGAGCGCGCCGGTCTGGCCACGGACGTGGTCATGGGCGTCCTGACGGCATACCTGGGCCACGCGCTCCACAAGGGCGTCCAGTCCTGGACCAAGACCACCCCGCTGAACGAGCTGCCACGGAAGGCTCCCCCGGTCCTGACGGAGGAATCGCTGGCGGCGTCGGAGGCCGAACGCGCCGCGATCGAGGCAGCAGATGGACCGACGACCGAGGCGGCCGAAGGATCCTCTTCGGACCCAGCAGGCACGACTGCTGGCGAGACTGGAGAGTCGTCGACAGGGGAGCAAGTTGAGAAGACTTCGGCGCCAGACGGATCAGGAGGTTCCACGACTGGCGAGATCGACGGGAAGGAGCCAGCGGAAGCTCCGTCTCGCAACGCGGGATCGTCTGGTCCAGAGGTGGGCCCTGACCAGGCGCCCGCGCCCGAGGGAAGCGACCCCGCCGTTGATAGAGCGACTCGCCGCCGCGCGCGCAGGGCCGCGAGGCGAGCCGCGCGAGCTGATGGAATCGGTGGCAAGAAGCCGCCCCAGGGCGGCCGCGGCTTCAAGACCACGGGCCGCAAGCGGGTTCTGTGGGGCAACGCACCTCGTGAACCCGGCCGATCCACTGCGAGTGGTGGACTCAAGGGCCACTTCAGGAAGCACCCGGTTGCCGAGAGTCCGCCTGAGTACTATGAGCAAGCCGTCGAGAACATGAACCACGGGCGGAGATTCAAGGTCTACCACGATGGGGAGTTCAAGAACGCGTACATCACCGACCTCAAGAACGGACGCTTCAGGTACACCGGCGTCACGCTCAACAACAAGACAATCCTGACGCACCTCGAGGTCGAGTATCGTGAGCTCAGGAAGATGGGGATTACCCTTGGCCGCTAGGAGGAAGGAGCCAGAGTCGGAGGCGCAGGACGAGATCGACACGATCTTGTTGGGTCTCCGGAAGGCGTGGCCAGTACCTATCATCGCCGCGAGCTTCCTTGCCCTTCGTGCAGCAGAGGCCGCTGGGCTGATCTCCTCCAAATGGAGGGCCCAACTCGACTGCCCCACACTGGACGCGATGATGGCCCGCGACCCTCATGCGCTGTCGGAGTACTGGGAGGAGAAGTTCAACTACTTCCGGCGCCTGATCACGGATCCCGACGGGCTGAACGACGATGAGATGCTGATCGTCCTGGGGCAGCGTTCCACACTCGAGCTGGTCGGCGCGTTTCTCGGAGGCACGTACCTGGACCGCGCAGCGGCGCTCGACGAGGCCTTCACGGAGAGCCTTCGCTACAACGCTGTCGTCGTGGGCCCGAACCGGGCTCGGACCACGCTTGGTCTCGAGGCACGCCTGCCCACGCACTGGTGGTGGAGGCAGGACACACCAGGCTGATGCGCGTGTTTCGCGATGTTCAGGGGATCGACATCACACTGGTCGAACTGTGTTGGCGCGAGACCTATGCACTCTGGGAAGGCTCGCCGCGCCTCGCCAACATCGCCATCCTTGGCAGCCATCTCGATCGAGACATGGCACGGTGGGGCGAGGTGCCTCACCTGGTCATCGGCCGCGACCAGCGCCGTGACGGGGACCGCCTGCCGCCAACGCGGGTGCTTTGCCTACTGAGTAGTCGATGGCGGCCGCCGGATGCTGCCGGCTTCGGACGAACACAGCTCGTCCTCGCCTGGTTCGGCGACGACGGAGATCCATTCGATCAGCTTGCCCAGATCCTCGCTGGCCTGAACTGGCGGGACAATGCTGCTTACCATCGCGTTGACTGACGTCAGGAGGTGGTGGCTGGCGGCCGTGGCGTGGCTACCGCGAGGGGCCAGGGGAGTGACGCTGCAGGATGCTAGGATTGTCACGTGCGCGAACCGCTGAATCGGCCGGCTGTCCAACCGGGTGCTCCTGCGCCTGGGGCGGCGGCGGCTGACCAGGCGGAGGGCACGGGGGCGCGGCACGTCCTGGCGGAGCATGGGCAGGATCCGGAGGCGGTTGCGGACGCGCTCGCGGCGATGGAGGACGCGCAGCGCGAGCGTGCCCTGGCGGAGCTGCACGGGGCGGCCGGCAACCAGTTTGTCGGGCAGGTCGTCGCGCTGCTGCCGGTGGCGCAGGCGGGGACGAAAAAGCATGGCGGCAAGGGCGGCAAGAAGGGCAAGCAGGCGGCCGGGCCGCTGAGCAGCAGGTCGGCGGCGGTGGCGTTTCATGCCGAGGCGCAGGCCAAGGTCGCCAAGGTGATCCGCAAGGGCCTCCTGTCGAAGCAGGCGCAGCTGCGCAACTCGTGTGAGTGGATCGAGAAGGGGCTGTGCGAGACGGTCGTGCTGACGCCGACGCATGACGCCGCCGAGCGCGCGGCGGCGATGGAGGCGCCGGGCGCCGAGGCGGTCTTCGATCTGTCGACCCTGTACCCGGGCAGTGGGGGCAGCTATCCGGAGGTCGCGGCGGCGGGGGATGCCGGGGTCGGGCTGTATCCGCCGGGCTTCGAGGGTTGGATGATGGGCGGGCGGCTGACCATCATCGTGCGGCCCGGCATGGATCCCGAGCGCATCGAGGGCATCATCATGCACGAGGTCCAGCACCAGGCCGACCAGCACGAGCAAGGGGGCGCGGGCCACGCCGTGGTCGACGCCTACGAGGACGCCCACAACAGCTACCGCAGCGAGTTCCGCGCCTACTGGATCGGCGACGGCGGCCCGGGCCAGAAGAACGACCCCTTCGGCTCGCCCGACGAGCCGGCCACCAACTTCACCATCAGCGCGCACGACGAGAAGGGCGAGGTCGTCGACCAGCCGACCAACCTCGCCAACCAGCGCCAGCAGCGCATCCTCGCGCACCTGGTCGCGAGCTATCCGTGGGTGGCGACGACCTATGTCGCCGACGCTGCCTTTCGCGAAATGGTCGACGGGTTCTCTTTGCCGGTCGGGGTCAATGTCGTGAACTCGGTGCGCATCCAGGCGCTCACCGATGCCATCGGCGTGCTGCAGCCCGACGTGACGTCGACGTCGCGTGAACGCTCCGCCGTGGTCGATCGCACCCGCGATCTCGACGACGTCGACCGCGAGTTCCTGCGCGATCGCGCGCAGTCCAGGCCGTTCTGGGACCACGCCCGGGCGCACCTGCCGCACGAGGAGTGCGTCAAGCTGCAGCGCGGGATCGACCGCGAGACCATGGGCGACTTCGGCGGCGGCAAGCCCGCCCGCGACCCGGCACCCGCGCCGAGCGACGGCGGCAGCCCGCGCTCCGCCTGACCGGGCAGCTGCTGGCGGGGCCGGACGACGGCCGCTTCCGGTAAGATGCGTCCATGGCACGGCGCACGTTTGCGGTCGGCGACATCCATGGCGATCTGGCGGCCCTGACCACGGTGCTCGGCCACTTCCCGCCGCTGGACGGCGAGGACACCATCGTCTTCCTGGGTGACTATGTCGATCGCGGCCCGGCCTCCGCCCAGGTCGTGGACTTCATCCGGCGCGAGCTGCCGGGGCGGACACCGTCGCGGATCGTCTGCATTCGCGGCAGCCACGAGGACGCCTGGCTCAAGGTGCGGCGCAGCGGCTGGGTCGAGTTCGTGCTGCCGGCCGGCAACGGCTGCCTGGCCACGCTGCGCTCCTACCAGGGCCGCCAGCCCCCTCGCCCCGACGAGATCCCGAGCGGCGATGACTTCACCGCCATGCTGGCCGCCAGCTTCTTCCCCGACGACGTCATCGCGTGGTTCGACGCGCTGCCCTGCTACTACGAGGACGAGCACGCCATCTACGTCCACGCGGGGTTGCCGATGCAGGATGGCCGCTGGCTGCACCCGGCCGAGGTCGCCGATCCCAGGCCGCTCATGTGGCAGCGCAAGGAGGCGTTTTTTCGCACTTACCATGGCAAGCGGGTGGTGTTCGGCCACACCTCGACCGAGTACCTGCCCCAGGAGCTGTCGTGCTACACGCCGGAGGATCACACCGACCTGTTCGCTGGTCCCAGCTTGCTCGGGGTCGACACCGGGTGCGGGCACGAAGGCGGCTTCCTGACCGCGGTCGAGCTGCCGTCGCTGCAGGTCTACGAGTCGCGTGCCGGCGTGCCGGCGCTGGGGCCCTCGCGCACCCTCGAGCTCAGCTACTAGAGAGTCGAACCGCTCACCTCCCGTCGCACGATCGCGAGATCCTGGGCGATCTTCGACGTACTCGCGCGGCGCTGCTCACCGGGCAACCAGCCCGCCTGCGCTGCTCACGCTACGTGCGCCGAACCTCGCCTCATGCTCCCGCGACCTGCTCGGTCCAGTGAGCGGTTCGGCTCTCTGGCTCCCGGGTGATTCCGCGAGACTTTTTGCGCGCGCTGGCTATCGTACGCGCATGCGCGCATCCATCCTGCTGGTCTCCCTCCTCGGTCTGAACTCCCTGGCTTGCGGCGGTGGTGGCGCCAAGAAGGACGCGCTGCCCAAGGCAAGCCCCAGCGCCAGCCCCGCGGCCAAGGCGGGCGGCGGCGGACACGCCCTCGCCCTCATCGAGTCGCGCAGCGAGTCGACGCTGGCCGGCAAGGCGTACTTCAGCGCGGTCGAAGGCGGCGTCATGGTCGAGGTCGAGATCAGCGGCGCCACCCCGGGCATGCACGGCATCCACCTGCACGAGACCGGCGACTGCAGCGCTCCCGACGCGGCGTCGGCCGGCGGCCACTTCAACCCCGGCAAGATGAACCACGGCGCGCCGACCGCCGACCCGCACCATGGCGGAGACCTGGGCAACATCGAGGCCGGCGCCGATGGCACCGGCAAGCTGACGCTGACGCTGCAGGGCCTGACCATCAGCCCCGGCGACTACTCGGTCGTCGGCCGCGCCATCGTGGTGCACGCCGACGCCGACGACCTGGCGACCCAGCCCTCGGGCAACTCGGGCAAGCGCCAGGGTTGCGGCGTCATCAACTTCAGCGAGTAGTCGCCGCGCCGCTGGACGGGCGCCCGCTGGCTCAGCGGCAAGCCTGGGTCTGGCTGTACGAGACCATGGCGCCGCACTCGCTGCCCGTGCCGCCCTTGCAAGCGGACTCCAGGAAGCAGGTGCGCCAGCTGGCGGCCACGCCGCACGCGGGCGCCGTGTTGGCCGTGGTCCAGTACGGGCCGGAGCAGCTGCGGTTGCGCAGGGTGCAGCTGCCCAGGCTGGTGCAGCCCGAGGTCGCGCGCGGCGGGTACAGCGGCAGGGCGGCGCCGCTGCAGTCGTAGTCGTAGCCGTCACAGCCGCCGGGGGTACTGAAGTACTGCGACTGCCCCGGCTTCACGCGGGCGTCGAGGTCGCAGCAGTCACGGGGCGTCAGCGAACGCCCGGCGGGAAGCGGGCCGCACTGGGTGACGCTGCTCGCGGTGCTGCCGAAGCCGTCGCCGTCGAGGTCGGCGAAGGACGTGGTGCACACGGCGGACGCGCAGTCGGAGGCCTGGGTGCAGGGCTGACCATCGGCCCGCGGGTAGTGATACTCGCGCCGCAGGATGTCGACCTGGTTGAGCTGGTAGTCGTACGTCGGGTAGGCCAGCATCAGCTCGGACGTGCTGGCCGCCAGCGAGTGGCTCACCGAGGCGGCGTTGACGGTGGCCAGCGTGACCGGCACCGCGAAGTCGGCGCCGCCGCAGGCCGAGGTCCACCACACGGTGCCGATGTTGGTGTTCCAGTTCTCGTCGACCGCGGTCAGGTGCAGACAGTCGTAGCCATCGCCGACGTAGCTGGCCGCCATCGGCTTGCCGCGCAGCACGCTGCCGCCAAAGCCCATCGAGATGGTGGCCGGCGCGGTCCAGCCAGCGCTGTCGAGCGCGCTGTGCAGCACGGCGCCGCTGTCCGCACCAGCCGCGACGGAGCGGAAGAAGGCGTGCAAGCGGCCACCGTGCGACGCCAGCGAGACATCGATGCCCGCGAGCGAGGTCGACTGCGCGGGCTGGAAGGTGCCCTGGGTGTCCATCGCCGCCAGCCACAGGCCGTGGGTCGAGTCGGGCTGGGTGCCGAGGAGGTAGAGCTGGTTGCCTTGCGCGGCAAAGCCGGGCAGCCCGTTGCTCTGAAACGGCAGCTGCGACGGTTGCGACCAGGTCATGGTGGCCGGGTCGAAGCGCGACAGCACCAGGGTCGTCGAGTTGAAGGGCTGGTTCAGGAGGTAGAGCTTGCCGTTGAAAGGGGCGAGTCGGAGTTCGCCCGCGGACAGCCCTGGCACAGGCTGCGAGCTGCTCCACCAGCCGCTGGCCTGGCGCGTGAGCAGGGTGATGTTCCAGGGACCCAGGGCTGCGTAGGCCTTGCCACCGAGGAAGGCGAGCGAGACCGTGCTGGAGCCGTGGTCGAGGGCGATGGGGGCGCTCCAGTCCTGGGCCGAGAGCGCAGCTTCGTGGCTGCCGACCTGATCGATCTCGCTGGCACAAGCGGGCAGCATGAGCAGCGCGAGCAGCACGGCGGAGGTCGAGCGCGAAGGCGTCATGCGCGACGACTCAGCAAGAGCAGGGCCAGGCGGTCGGCGACGAAGTCCGCGCAGTTCGACGTCGACCGGCGACGCGGTCCATGAACCGGGCCGCCCTGGTGCAGTCCCATGTGACGGGCAGCCTGGCGAGTAGCAAGTCGGCGATTGCATGGGGTTCAGCGCTGGCATCGCGGCTGCTAATATCAATGGGTATGAAGCGGATGATGATGATGGCGGGGGCGCTGTCGGTGCTGGTGGCGGTCGGGTGTGTGCCGGCGCAGCAGCAGCAGCAGCCGAACTACTACGCGCAGCAGCAGCCCCCGATGGCGGGGCAGCCGATGGCCGGGCAGCCCGGGGCGATCCCCCAGGGCATGCGCCAGATCAGCTTCAACGGGCGGGCGGCGACCGAGGCCGACTGGAAGGTGATCACGCAGCTCGAGCAGATGTACCGGCGCCAGCTGCCCAACGGGGCGTACTGGTATGACGCGGTCAGCGGGGCCGCCGGTGTGTGGGGCGGGCCGGTGGTGGGCATCATCCCGGCCGGGCTGCAGCTGGGCGGGCCGCTGCCGGCGAACGCGTCGGGTGGTGGCAACGGGATGCTGACCGGCGTCTTCATCAACGGGCGCGAGATCCATCCGCAGGACTACCAGACCCTGATGCAGATGCTGGGCAACGTGTATCCGGGGCGCTGGTGGGTCGATGCCCAGGGCAACGCCGGGCAGGAGGGCGGCCCGGCGCTGCTCAACATCATGGCAGTGGCGCAGCAGCGGGCGCAGGCCAGCGGCAAGGGCGGCGACTCGATCTATCGGACCGACGGGCGCGGCAACAACATCTTCGTGGGCCAGGGCTGCGCGGCGGTGAACGCCAAGAGCGGTGACTCGTCCTCGTCGTACTACGTCGGCTGCGAGTGAGCGTGACGGCGCCACTGGCTGGCGGGCCAGTCGGTTCATGGGCTGCCACACCCGCCGGCTGCTCGCAGCGCCAGCGATCCTGGAGCGCGATCTCGGCGAGTTGACCGGAGACCAAGGCTGGTACCGATGTTGCTGCAACGGCGTCGATGCAGTCTGCCCTGGCTACCGCGCTTGCTCTCGCCGTCACCTCCTTCGTTGGCGGCTGCGCCGCTGAGCCGGCCTCATCCGACGAGCTGTGCGCGCAGGCGCGATCTCACCTCGCAGCGTGCTTCGGCGCCGCGCCCGCCGACACGGAGTGCGATCCCGACTCCGCGGCCACAGTCCTCGAGCAGTCGTGCGCGCAGCTCATCGAACCAGGGAAGCAGGACTGGGTGTCCTCGAGCCTGTGCCGCCTCGGCGTGCTATCGCGCTGCGCGGTCCCGGCCTGCGAGGCCAAGACCCCGGCGCGCAGCTGTGCGGCGTACATCGAGCGCGAGGACTGCTCGCAGTGCGACTACTACCTGTGCCGCGACGCGGCCGCGCCTGCCAGCTGCGGCGCCACCGGCTACTACCGCGGCTTCGGCTACGAGTACTGCCAGCGCTACCTCACGGTGACGACGCCGAAGCTGTCGCCGGCGGGCCAGCGCTTCGCCCATGACGTGCGACGCTGCCTGATGCGGGCGATGGAGGACGGCATCGCCACCGATGCAGCCTGCTCGGACGTCAAGACAGCGGCGTATGCCAGCCATCCCGACTGCTACATCGAGGCCGGCTTTTGCGCGCTGCCGTTGCGTGACTGGGTGGCGATCGCGGCCACCATCCGCCCCGCGGACAGCTCGTTCAAGGAGATGATCGGCACCGCGATCCGCTGCTGGTAGGCTGCGCCCTCCCGCGCGGCTATAGTCGCGACGTGGACGGCCATGGCAGCGGCGCGTCGGGCCGGGCGAGCAGCGAGCTCGACGTCGATCTCGCCGCGCGGCTGACCAGCGAGGCCAACCAGGTCCTGGTCACCGGCAGCCGGGTGTCGGCGCTGCTCGGGTTCTCGGCGGCGGCGCTGCTCGCGGGGGTCATCGGGCTCGGGCTGGCGCGCGGGCTCGAGTATCCCGCGCTGGCGGCGTTCGCGGGTGGGCTGTACTCGCTGCTGTTTCACCAGCTGGCGCGGCGCCGGCTGCTGCACGGCTGGCGGCTGCGCGGGGCCTTGCTCGGGCTGGTGTCGCTGCCGACGGCGTTCTTCCTGGGTTCGCACTGGCTGTATCCCGCGGGCGCGGCGACGTTCATCACGGGGCCGTTCTCGTACCTGTACTTCCCGCTGATCTTCCTGGCCGCGTTCACCTTCGACCGGCGCCTGGTCGAGGCCAGCGGGGTGGTCGCGGCGCTGGGCTACCTGGGCTGCTACCTGCTGGCGCGGCCCGGGCTGGCGACGTTCCACGGCGTCGACCCGACCATGACCCAGGATGTGCAGGGCGCGCCGATGTACCTGTTCAAGGGCATGATGATGGTGTTCGCGGGGCTGCTGGCGGGGGCGCTGACGACGTATGCGCGCGGGCTGATCACGCGGATCTCGGGGGAGGAGCGCGAGCGTGCGCTGCTGCGCCGCACCTTCGGCGCCTATGTCAGCCCCGCGGTCGCCGATCGCATCCTGGGCGCGGGGGCCTCCGCGGAGACCCGGCGGGTCGCGCTGCTGTTCTCGGATCTGCGGGGATTTTCGGCCTTCTGTGAGGGGCGCTCGCCGACCGAGGTGGTCGCGCAGCTGAACCAGTACTTCGACGGCATGGTGGGCGCCATCGAGGCCAGCGGCGGCGTGGTCGACAAGTTCATCGGCGACGCCGTGATGGCGTGCTTCGGCGGCGTGCTCGAGGTGGCGGCGCCCTGCCAGGCGGCGTTCACGGCGGCGCTGGAGATGCAGGCGCGGCTGGCGGCGCAGAACCAGCGCTGGCAGGCCGACGGGCTGCCGGCGTTCCAGATGGGGATCGGGCTGCATTTCGGCGAGGTCGTGCAGGGCGCCATCGGCAGCCGCGAGCGCAAGGAGTTCACCGTGGTCGGTGACGCCGTCAACATCGCGTCGCGCGTCGAGGGGCTGTGCAAGGAGCATGGCGTCGGCCTGCTGCTGACCGCGGAGTTCCACGCCGAGCTGTCGCCCGCGCAGCGCGCGCGCTGTCGGCCGCTGGGCCAGCTGCCGGTCAAGGGGCGGCTGGCCGCGGTCGACATCTTCGCGGTCGAGCCTCAGCGGTAGGGCACGGTCAGCCCGGCGCTGGCGGCGTGGCGCTCGGTGAAGGCGGTGAGCAGGCGCAGGGTGCGGGGCACGCTGCGGTCGCGGCGCTCCTCGGCAGTGCGCAGGAGCTGCCAGGCGCGGGCGTCGTCGCCGCTGCGGTGGTGCGCCCACGCCAGCACGCCGAGCAGGCCGGAGGCGGTGGCGACCGCGAGCGCGGCGTCGCTGCGCGCAGCCAGCGCCGCGGCGTCGAGCGTGTGGTGATCCTCGGCCATGGCCAGGTACAGCTCGGCGGTCCACCACTGCAGGCGCAGATAGTCGCCCTCGGGCTGCTGGCCCAGGGTGACGCGCGCCTCGGCGAGGCGCTCGAGGTGCACCAGACAGATGACCTCGGCGCAGCGGTTGAGGGCGCGGTGCGGGGCCAGGCGCGGCGCCACGGCGGCGAAGATGCGCTCGGCCTCGCGGTGCTCGGCGAGCTGGCGGGTGTGATCGCCCTCGGCCTCGGCGATGGCGGCGCGGTTCATGGCCACCAGGGCCAGCATGCGGAACGGCCGCTTGATGCTGGCCAGCACGGCCTCGGCCTCGCGGTAGCGCCGGTGCGCGACCAGCACGGCGGCGCGGTTGATGCGGCTCTCGGCGCGCCCGCGCAGCAGGCCGAGCAGGCCGGGCAGCGCCAGCGCCGCGTAGGCCCAGGGCCCCAGCCAGAAGCGCGCCGCCAGCACCAGCGCCACCAGCCCCGCGCCGGTGGCCGCCAGCAGCCGGGTCCGGCGCAGCTGCACCGCACGCCGCGACAGCACGCGGCCGCGCCGGTCGAGGTACACGAACTGGCGCGGCCCCGCCTTGCGGTGATCGTCCGCCAGCTCCATGGCGGGTTCGGGTGGCCGTGCGGTCACCGCTGTAGTGTACAGGGCGGCGCACCGCCATAACCCATTGGAATGATGTGCGCTTGCGGAGCCGGCGAAGCTTTCGGTGCGGCCGGGCACTCATACTCACTGGACTCGACTGAATGGGGACGTCGCCACAGCTGGTTGGTCGCTTCGCGCGGGTGGGGCTGCTCGCGCTGGTGGGCGGCGTCATTGCAGTTGCAGCTGGTGGTGGGCGCGCGCATGCCGAGCCGGCGGGCTGCGCGCCTGCGGCCGGGGTCAAGGCGGTGGGCGACGAGCTCCGGCTGCAGCTGGCGGTGTCCGAGCTGCGTGATCGGCTGGCGGAGCGCGGCATCGGCGAGCCGGTCGACGGCTGCCCGGCGGCGCAGGCCGAGGTCGCGGCGGCGGGCGCCGAGCTGATGATCGACGTGGAGGATGTCGCCGGTCGCCACAGCCGGCGCACGGTCAGCACTCCGGCTGCGGCGGCCAGCTTCATCGAGTCGTGGGTGCGCACCGATCTGAGCGCGCCGCTGCTGTCGCCTGCGCTGGCGTTCCCGGTCGCGCCGGCGCCGGAGCGGGCGCCCGAGCCGGCGAGCGCGCCCGTGGTGGTGCGCCAGGGCGCGCGGCCCGGGCTGCCAGCGCTGGGGATCGCGCTGGGGGCGCAGGGCGCGGTGGCCAGCGATGGCTCGGTGTGGGGCGGGCTCGAGCTGGCGGCGTGCGTGCGGCTGGGGCGCCTGTGTGCCGGTGCGCTGGCGCGCTGGAACGTCGAGCTGGAGTCGGAGGAGCGCCGCGAGAACGCCCAGGCCGAGCGCAGGTCGGCCGAGCTGCTGGTCGGCGCCGAGCTGCCGCTGCGCTTCGGGCGCGTGACGCTGACGCCGGGGCTGGCGGCGGGCGTGGGCTGGCTGCACAACGGCGCGTTTCGCGTGTCGGAGCGGCGCATCGACGAGGACAGCGGGGGCCTCAGGCTGGCGGCGAGGCTGACGGTGTCGATGAAGCTGGTGGGGCGCTGGGGCATCGATGCCGGCGTCACGCTGGATGGCTCGCCGCTGGCGCGCACCGAGTCGTATGTGGTCGAGACCGTCACCATCCCCGGCGAACCGCGGGTGTATCTGCGCGGCATGCTCGGGCTGCGCTGGGGCGCGCCGTGACCCGGGGCAAGCTGCTTCCGCTGCGACGCAGCGCGGGCACGCCCGCCGAGCTGTCGGACGAGGCGCTGCTGGCCGCGTGCGGCGTCGGCGACGGCGCCGCGCTGGGCGAGCTGTTCGATCGCTATCACGAGGTGGTGTACCGCTTCCTGGGGCGGCTGGCCGGGGCGGGTGACGCCGACCTGGATGATCTGGTGCAGGCGACCTTCGTGGAGCTGCGCCGCTCGGCGGGCTCGTTCCGCGGGCGCTCGATGATGCGCACCTGGCTGCTGGGGATCGCGGCCAACGTGGCGCGCCATCACGTGCGCGGCGAGGTGCGCCGGCGCTCGCTGGTGGCCAGCGCGGCCGAGCTGCCGCAGGGTGCGGCGGCACGGCCGGACGACAGCGCGGAGCAGCGCGAGCTGCTGGCGCGCGTGGGCGAGGCGGTGGCGGAGCTGCCGCATGATCTGCGGGTGGCCTTCGTGATGTGTGATCTGGAGGAGGTGCCCGGCGTCGAGGTCGCGCGGGTGCTGGGGCTGCGCGAGGGCACGCTGTGGCGGCGGCTGCACGACGCGCGCAAGGCGCTGCGGGCGGCGCTGGGGGAGGGGACATGAAGGGGTGTCCATCGGCGCTCGAGCTGTCGCGCGCACTGTCCGGTGCGGCGAGCGATGGCGGCGAGCTGGAGCAGCATCTGGCGACCTGCGCCAGCTGCAGCAGCGAGGCCGCGAGCGTGCGGCGGCTGGTCGGGCTGGCGCGACAGCTGCCGGCGGCGAGGCCGACGCGCGCGCGTGCCGAGGAGCTGCGCACGGCGCTGGTGGCGAGCACCCCGGCCGCGGCGGCGCGGCCACGTGGCTGGCTGGGCGGGCGGGCGCGGGTGGTGGCGCTCGGGCTCGGGGCGGTGGTGGTGGCGGCGGCCGCGGTCGGCCTGCTGTGGTTCCGAGATGAACGGGCTGGTGAGGGCGAGGGCGTGGTGGCTGGTGGCAGCGTCACGGTGCCGGCGCCGGTCAAGGCGCATGGCGCGGTGTATGCGCACGATGGCGCGCGCTATGTCGAGGTCGGCGGCGTGCCCGACGAGATCGTGCGGCTGTCGCAGGGGCATCTGACGGTCGAGGTGTCGCCGCTGGCGGCGGGCGAGCGCTACCGGGTGATCACGAGTGATGCCGAGATCGAGGTGCGCGGGACGGCGTTCGACGTCGAGGCCGAGGCGGGGCGGCTGGTGGCGGTGCGCGTGCTGCACGGCAGAGTGGAGGTGCGCGTGATCGGGGCGGGCGTCGTGGTGCTGGGAGCGGGGGAGACGTGGATGAGGAGTGAGGCGAGCGAGAAGGTGTTGCCGTCGCCGTCGCCGAGCGAGAAGGGCGATGTCGTCGATGCGCCGCCACCCGTGGTGGTGAGGCCGAGCACGAGCGCGAGCACGAGGCCGAGCACGAGCACGAGCACGAGGCCGAGCACGAGCACGAGCACGAGGCCGAGCACGAGCACGAGTACGAGCACGGGGCCGAGCACGAGCACGGCCGCCGTGCCGAGCGCCAGCCCCTCCATCGAACCTGCGCCGAGCCCGGTGTTGACCCCCGCCGAGGCCGCTTTCGAGGCCGGCTGGCGCGCGCTGCGCGAGGGTGATCACGATGCCGCCGCCGAGGCCTTCACCCGCGCCGGCGCCAACGTGCGCGAGCCTGTCGCGGCCGACGCGCGCTTCTGGGCCGGCGTCGCCCTGGCGCGCGCGGGCCATCGCGAGCGCGCCACGCTGGCGCTGCGCGGCTTCGTGACCCGCTTCCCGGCGTCGCCGCGGCTCGGCGAGGCCTCCGCCATGCTGGGCTGGCTGCTGCTCGAGAGCGGCGACCTCGACGAGGCCGAGCTGCGCTTCCACGCCGCCACCGACGACGCCGCCAGCGCGGTGCGTGACAGCGCGCACAAGGGCCTCGCCACAATCTCTACGCGACGCGCCGCCGCCCCGCCGCGCTGATCTCCGCGAAGGACTCGCGCCCAGCGGGCACTCATCCGGTGAGCGACACCTGCGTCGCCGCCAGGACCCGATGACCCCGCACCTGCCGCCCCGCCGCCGCCCCCTGTCGCGCCACCTCCCCGTGCTGGTCGCCGTCGCCACGGTCGCCCTCACCGTCATCCTGCTCGAGCACCATGCGCTCGCCGCCAGCAGCGCGGGCTGCGCAGCCACCGGGCCCGACCGCTTCCAGCGCGCGCTGAAGGGCGGCTGGGCGCTGGCGCTGCTCGGCGTCTTCGGCTGGGGCGTGCTGACCTCGCTGACCCCGTGCGTGTACCCGATGATCCCGATCGTGCTGTCGATCTTCGGGGCCAAGGGCGCCGAGGTCCCGCGCCGTCGCGGCATGGCGCTGGCCCTGACCTATGTCGCCGGCATGACGCTGACCTACACCTCGCTCGGCGTCATCTTCGCGCTCACCGGCCGCCAGACCGAGTTCGGCGCATTTCTCGGCAATCCCTGGGTGGTCTTGCCGCTGGTGGGCTTCTACCTGGCGCTGTCGGGCTCGATGCTGGGCTTCTACAGCTTCGATCTGCCGAGCGGCCTGCGCCAGCGCCTGGCCACCGTGGGCGGCAAGGGCTTCGGCGGCGCGCTCGCCATGGGCATGGTCGGCGGCCTGACCGCGGCGCCGTGCACCGGCCCGTCGCTGCTGTCGCTGCTGGCCTTCGTCGCGCGCAGCGGTGATCCCCTGCTCGGCTTCGTGGTGCTGGGCACCTTCTCGCTGGGCATGGGCCTCCTGTTCTTCGTGGTCGGCAGCTTCGCGGTGTCGCTGCCGCGCAGCGGCGCCTGGATGGACGGCGTCAAGAGCGTGGGCGCCATCGCCCTCATGGTGATGGCGATTTACTTCGTGCTGCCCATTGCACCACCCGCGCTGCGCGAGCTGGCGTCGCCCGAGCTGTGGTTCGCGCTGCTCGGCGCCGCCACCCTGCTGGTCGGCCTCGGCCTCGGCGCGGTGCACCTCAGCTTCCATGGCGGCCGCGTCGAGCGGCTGCGCAAGACAGCGGGCCTTCTGCTGGCGGTCGTCGGCGCGGTCGTGCTCATCCTCCACGTCGGTGCGCCGCGGCGCCGCCTGCACTGGCTGAACGAGGCCGACGGCCGCGCCCTGGCCGCGCGCACCGGCCGGCCCATGGTCATCGACTTCGCCGCGCGCTGGTGTGGCCCGTGCACCAAGTTCGAGACCGACACCTTCGCCGACGCCAAGGTGTGGGCCGCGATGCAGCGCTTCGTCGCCGTCAAGGTCGACGCCACCCGCGCCACCGCCGAGGTGCAGGCGCTCAAGGCCCGCTATGGCGCGCGCACGCTGCCCACCGTGGTGGTGCTCGACGCCGATGGACGCGAGCGCGGCCGCGCCCAGACCTGGATCGGCCCGCGCGCCTTCCTCGACCTGCTCGAGGGCGCCCCCGGTTGCGCCCACGCCTCCGCCTCCGCGTCCACCCCCGCCTCCGTGGATGCATCCCCCCGCCCCCAGCAAGGAGCCCTGTGATGTCCCGTCCGCTGTTCGCCCTCGCCGCCCTCACCGCGCTGGTCAGCCTGCTGGCCGGCGCCCCCAGCGCGCACGCGCTGGCCGCCGGCAAGCCGGCCATCGACTTCACGCTGCCCACGCTCGACGGCAAGCAGGTCCACCTGGCCGATCTGCGCGGCAAGGTCGTGCTGATCGACTTCTGGGCCTCGTGGTGCACGCCGTGCAAGCAGGAGCTGCCGCTGCTGGAGAAGCTGCACGCCAAGCTGGCCAGGCGCGGCCTGGTCGTCCTGGTCATCAACATCAACAAGGATCGCGCCGACGCCGCGCGCTTCGCCGCCGCCGCCAAGCTGACCATGACGGTGCCGCTGGATCCCAAGGCCCAGGTCGTCGCGCGCTACGAGCCCCCCAAGATGCCGTCGTCCTACGTCGTCGACCGCAAGGGGATCGTGCGCAAGGTCAACGCCGGCTTCTACGGCGCCAGCGATCTGGCGCGTCTGGAGGCCGATCTGACCGCGCTCCTGGAGCAGAAGTGAGCGCCCGCGCCCGCGTGCTGGGCTGGCTGGTGCTGGGCGGCTGCGTGCTGACCGCCGGCTGCCGCACCACCAGGCCGTGGCAGCGCGAGAACCTGGCGCGCCCGGTGATGGCGCCCGACGCCGAGCCCGATCGCGAGGCGCTGCACCATCACTACCTGGGCACCCGCGAGGGCGCCGCCGGGGGCTTCGGTGGCGGTGGCGGAGGCTGCGGCTGCAACTGATGCGCGCCCGCGTCGCCACCGCCACGGCCGTCGCCGTCGCCCTCGCCACCCTGGCGACCCTGGCCACGCGCGCCCACGCCGAGGCCAACCCGGTGCTGCGCTTCGCGGTCGACACCCTGGTCTACGCCGACAGCGACCGCGTGCTGGTGGTCAGCCCGCAGGCCGCGGTGCACGGCCGGCTCGATCGGGACGGCGGCGAGGCCAGCGCGCGCGTGGTCCTCGACGTCATCAGCGCGGCCTCGGTCGACGTGGTGTCGCACGCCACGCCGCGCTTCCAGGAGTCGCGCACCGAGGTCGATCTCGCGGTGTCGAAGCGCTTCGGCCCCTGGCTGCCCTCGGCGCACTACCGCAACTCCAGCGAACCCGACTACTCCTCGAACGACTTCGGCGCCGCCATCGAGCGCCGCCTGCACCCCGACGCCACCCTCAGCGCCAGCTATGACCTGTCGCTCGACGAGGTCGGTCGCTCGGGCACCTCGCTGGCGACCTGGTCGCGCGGGCTGACCACCCACACCGCCGAGGTCTCGCTGACCCAGGTGGTCGGCCCGCGTACGCTGCTGCGCGGCGTCTACACCCTGACCGCGCAGACCGGCTACCAGGAGAAGCCCTACCGCTACGTGCCGCTGTTCACGCCCGACGTGATGGCCTCGAACGCCGCCGCCGGGGTCACCCTGGACCTCGGCAACTTCGACGACTACCGCCAGGCCGAGCGCCCGCCCGAGGAGGTGCCCGAGCTGCGCATCCGCCACGCCTTCGGCCTGCGCCTGCTGCGCTACCTCGGCGCCATCCACGGCTCGCTGCGCGCCGACTACCGCTTCTATGCCGACTCCTGGAGCCTGCTCGCCAACTCGCTCGAGAGCGAGCTCGCCATCCCCATCGGCAAGACCTCGCGGCTGTCGCTGCGCGGCCGCGTGCACCAGCAGACCGGCGCCTTCTTCTGGCACCGCGCCTATGTCACCGCGCCGGGCGACATCCCGCGCTGGCGTACCATGGATCGCGATCTGTCGCCCTACGTGACGCTGTCGAGCGGCGCGCGCTACGAGCTCGGCCTCGGCGATTTCGGCCTCTATGCCGACCTCGAGGGCACCTACACGCGCTACCTCGACTACATGTTCCTGGACAGCCGGGTGGCGCTGATCGGCCAGCTCGGCGTGAGGTACCCACGATGACGATGACGATGCGCTGGCTGCGTGGCGCCGTCGTGCTGCTGCTGCTGTCGCCGGCGGTCGGCTGCAGCTATGACGACCCGCGCGTGGCCGAGCTGCCCGACACCGGCGGCGGCAGCCCGACGCATCGCCCCGGCCAGCCCTGCCTGCTGTGTCACGGCTTCGCCATCGCCGGGACGATCTACCAGCGCGCCAGCGACGGGCGCGGCGTGCAGGGCGCCGCGGTCGCCATCACCGACGCCGCCGGCCACGAGATGGTGGCCACCAGCAACTCGGCCGGCAACTTCTACCTCGAGGTGCAGAGCGGCCTCGGCGCGCCGCAGGCCGGACGCCAGGGCAACCTGCGTATCCCCTGGGAGCCGGTGTTCCCGCTGCGCATCAAGGTCAGCCTGGGCGGACTGCAAAAGCAGATGCGCACCTCGGTGCATCGCGAGGGCGCTTGCTCGATCTGCCACAGCCTGAATGGTGCCGGCACCGACACGGTGTCGAAGATCTTCCTCGAGGACTCGCCATGAGGGCGCTGCTGTGGAGCGCGATGGCGCTGGGGCTGCTCGCGCTCGCGGTGGCGCTGACCAGCTGCCAGAGCGCCGAGCCGACCGACACCCTGGCCGAGCTCGACGTCGCGACCTACCAGGCCCAGGTCGACCCCTACGTGGGCGCGCGCTGCGCCACGCTGGACTGTCACGGCATGGCGGGGCGGCCGCTCAGGATCTACTCCGAGCTCGGGCTGCGCCTGCGCGCCGAGCTGCGCGGGCAGCCCATCACCGTCGAGGAGCAGCGCCTCAACGTCGAGTCGGTCGCCGGCCTCGACCCTGGCGTCGCCGCGGCCGCCCATCTGCTGCTGCGCAAGCCGCTGGCGCTGGCCGCGGGCGGGATCGCGCACAAAGGCACCCAGATCTGGCCCAGCCGTGACGACCCTGGCTATCGCTGTCTGTACGGCTGGATGACCGCGACGCCCGACGCCGCCGCCTGTGCCGCCGCGTACGAGCCGGTCAAGATCCCACCCGCGACGCCGTAGCGGGCGCGGCTACCCCAGGGTGTAGCCGCGCTTGAGCAGCATCTTGGCGCTGGCGTCGAAGCTGGCCTGGCTGGGCACCGCGAAGTCGAGGCTGTCGGCGATGCGCACGATCAGGTTGAAGCAGGTGCACACGTGGATGGCGTCCTCGATCTGGTCGTCGCTGAGGCCGGCGGCGCGCAGCGGCACGATGTCGGCCGGCGTCACGCTGTCGGGCGTGGCGGTCAGCTTCTCGAGGAAGGTCAGCATCAGCCGCAGCGGCTCGCTGATGGGTGCGCTCAGGTGGTCCTTCAGGACCGCCTGGGTGAGGTCATTGCCGAGCTCGAACGACGCGACCGCGCCGTGGGCACCGGTTCAAAATCGACATTGGTTGAGGCGCGAGGTGAAGGCCGCGAACAGCTCGCGCTCCCCGACCGACCAGGTGCTGGGCCCGCGCAGGCTCGACTGGCACAGCGCGGAGAAGTAGCGCCCGAAGAACTCGGGGCGATACAGGATGGTCTTGACCACGTCGGGCGCGGGATGGCCCGACATCACGCGCATCAGGCCCATCAGCAGCTTGTGCTTGAAGCGGTGGCCGCGCTCGACCTTGCTGAGCCTCATGACTTGCCTCCGTGCAGCGCGGCCAGCCCCGCGCGCAGCCGCGCCCGGGCGGCGCCCCACGCCGTGGCCACGGTCAGCTCGAACAGCTGGTCGTCGGTGTAGCCCGCGGCGCGCAGCGCGGCCACGTCGGCGTCGGTGACCTTGTAGGCGTGCTGCCGCACCTTGTCGAGATAGGCCGCCAGCGCGGCGGGCGCCGGGCCGATGCTGGCGCTCGCGGCGGCGTCGCCCTCGGCGACCGCGCGGCGCTGGGCCAGCGACGTCTCCCCGGGTCCTTGCAGGATGGCCGCCTCGAGCGCGGCGACCACCTCGGCGTGGCGCGACATGGTGTCACTATAGCGGCACCTCGCGGGCTGCGGTAGCGTCTGGCGATGGTGCCAGCACCGACGCCGATGTGGCGCCCCGCGACGCCCGCCGACGACGACGCCGTGGTCGCGCTCAGCCTGGCGCTGTATGTCGAGGACCCCGCGACCGACCCGGTGCCCGCCGCGCACACGCGCCGCACGCTGGAGGCGCTGCGGGCCCAGCCCGCGCGCGGCCAGGTCGTGGTGCTCGACAGCGCCGGCGGCGGCGGGGGCGGCGGCAGGGGCGCCGGCACGGTGTGCGGCTTCGCGCTGCTGGTCAGCGTGTGGTCGAACGAGCTCGGCGGCGAGGTGTGCAGCATCGACGAGCTCTACGTGGCGCCGTCCGCGCGCGGCGGCGGCCATGGCAGCGCGCTGCTCGAGGCGCTGGCCCGCGCGGCGCCGCCCTGTCCACCCGGCGCGGTCGCGCTCGCCCTCGAGGTCACCCCCGACAACGCGCGCGCCCGCGCCCTGTACGAACGGCTGGGCTTCCGCGGCAAGAACCTGCACCTGCGCCGCCGCCTCACCCGCTGAGCAGCTCTCGCAGCCGGTCGCGGCGCTGGCGCAGCGCGAGGTCGCTGGTTGGCGCCGCCGCATCGATCGCCGCTCGCACGCGCTCGGCATCCCAGCCGACCCCGCCTGCTCGCGCGAAGGCCAGCAGCGCCTCGCAGTCGGCCAGATCTTGCTCGCTCAGGCGTCCCAGCTTGAGGAGGAGGAACAAGGTCACGCTGGGGCGATGGATCGCCGCGCCGCGTCCGCGCAGGTGGAGTTCGAGCTCGCGCTCCCAGCCGGGGATGCGCCGCACGAAGTAGTCCGCCGCGGAGTTGAGCGCCTCGGGAGCCAGGCCGCTGCGCTCGCCCAGCTCGAGCAGGGCCAGGCGGTCGGCTTGCGTCCCGGCCAGGCTGACGAGATCGATGTCCTCGGTGACCCGATCGGCGGCGAACCAGACCGCGGCTGCAGCACCCCCGACCAGCAGCCAGTCGCCAGTCAGCTCGTCCGCCGCCGCCGCCAGCAGTGCCGCGATCTGTCCTCGATCGAGCGGCATCGGCTAAACTTAGGCGCAGTGAGCGATGATTGGCAAATCCTGCACCGCGCGGGGGTCCCGCTGGCCGGGACGCGCATCGGCGCGGCGCCCGAGGTCGCGGAGATCGTGGCCGCGGTGCACCACGTGCTGAGCGCGCAGCTCGCGCCGCGCGAGCGCGATGCCCTCGCGGCCTTCGTTGCTGCCTGGCGCCAGCACTGGCCGACCTCGTTCGCCTCGGGTTTCGGTAGCGCCGCCGGGCGCATCAGCACCTGGGCCGCGCAAGCCTGCGCTGATCACGGGCGCTTCCTGAAGCTGCGCCGCATCGCCCTGGCCAACCTGGCCAGCGTCCTGTAGGGCGCTCCTCCTCTATATAGAGAGGAAGTTGCCCGGGGCACTGTACTTGTGTAACGTGATCAACTGTTCAGCATGGGCCTCGACGACGTCCTCGCGGGCTGGCAGCGCCAGCCGGGCAGCTTCCTCGAACGGCGCGTGATGCCGGCACGGGCGGGGCGTGCCGTCGCGCTGCCCGTGGTCGCGCCGGCGCTGGCGCAGGCGCTGGATGCGCGTGGCGTCAAGTCGCTGTGGTCGCACCAGGCCGAGGCCATCGCGGCGCTGGCCGAGCGCGACATCGTGGTCGCGACCCCGACCGCGTCGGGCAAGTCGCTGTGCTACCACCTGCCGGTCTTCGAGGCGCTGCTGGCCGACCCGCACGCGCGTGCGCTGTATCTGTTCCCCACCAAGGCGCTGGCGCGCGACCAGGTCGAGTCGGCGCGCGCGCTGGCGGCGGCGACCGGCGCGCCCGATCTCGGCGTCGCGGTGTACGACGGTGACACCCCGGCCGATCAGCGCCGCGCCGCGCGCACCCGCGCGCGCATCGTGGCCACCAACCCCGACATGCTGCACACCGGGATCCTGCCGCACCACGCGCAGTGGGCCGCCTTCTTCGCCGGCCTGCGCTACGTGGTGGTCGACGAGCTGCACGTCTACCGCGGCTGGTTCGGCTCCAACGTGGCCAACCTGATGCGCCGGCTGCGCCGCATCGCCGCGTTTCATGGCGCCACGCCGCGCTTCGTCGCCACCAGCGCGACCATCGCCAACCCGGGCGAGCTGGCCACCGGCGTGCTGGCCTCGGCGACCCCGGTCCACGCCATCACCGAGAGCGGCGCGCCCGAGGTCGAGCGCGAGTTCTGGCTGTACAACCCGCCCATCGTGGACGCCGCGCTGGGGCTGCGTGCGTCGTACCTCAAGGCCACCCGCCGCATCACGCGCGAGCTGGCGGTGGCCGGCGTGCCCACGCTGGTGTTCACGCGCACGCGACGCGCGGTCGAGGTCCTGGTGCGCACGCTGCACGATCACGCCGACGACGAGCTGCCAGCGTCGGAGGTGCGCGGCTATCGCGGTGGCTACCTGCCCGACCTGCGCCGCGAGGTCGAGCGCGCGCTGTCGACCGGCGCCGCCCGCGTGGTGGTGGCGACCAGCGCGCTGGAGCTGGGCATCGACGTCGGCGGCCTGGGCGCCGTGGTCATCGCGGGCTGGCCGGGCAGCCGGGCCGCGGTGTGGCAGCGCGCCGGTCGCGCCGGCCGTCGCGGCGAGCGCGCCGCCGTCGTGCTGGTGGCGTGCAGCGAGCCGATGGATCAGTACGTGGCCGGCGAACCCGAGTGGCTGTTCGGCCAGCCCGCGGAACATGGGCGCATCGACGCCGACAACCTGTCGGTGCTGGTGCCGCACGTGAAGTGCGCGGCGTTCGAGCTGCCGTTCGCGCGCGGCGAGCGCTTCGGTGGCCTCGGGGTGGACGAGACGCTGGAGGTGCTGCGCGCGCTGGCGCACGCCGGGGCGCTGCACGAGAGCGCCGACGCGGGCCCCGGCGATGCTGACGCCGACGCCGCGCAGTTTCACTGGGTCGGCGACGCCTATCCCGCCCAGGAGGTCTCGCTGCGCGGTCCGCTCGACGAGAACTTCGTGGTCGTGAACACCGAGGGCGACGGCGACGAGGTCATCGCCGAGGTCGACCGTGGCGACGCCGCGCAGGCGCTGCATCCGAGCGCGATCTACCAGGTCGAGGGCCGCACCTTCCAGGTCGATCGCCTGGACTGGGAGGCCCGCAAGGCCTTCGTGCGCCCGGTCGCGTGCGACCACTACACGCTGGCCATGACCAACACCAAGGTGCGCGTGCTGGAGGAGCTCGAGCGCGCCGGCGCCAGCGCGCTGGGCGAGATCCACGTGCGCAGCAAGGTGGTCGGCTTCAAGAAGATCCGCTTTCACACCCACGAGAACGTCGGCTATGGCGAGGTCTCGCAGCCCGACGAGGAGATGCACACCCGCGCGCTGATCCTGGAGGCGCGCGGCGCCAGCGCAGGCGCTGCCACCGCCGACGGCACCCGCGGCGCGGCCTACGCGCTGCACCACGTCGGCGCGCTGATGGTGATGTGTGACGTGCACGATCTGGGGCGCGTCGTCGGTGACGAGAGCTGCCCGTGGCCGACGGTGTTCCTGCATGACGCCATGCCTGGCGGCATGGGCTACGCCAACCGCCTGTTCGACCTGCGCGCCGAGCTGGTCGGGCGTGCGCGCAAGCTGATCGAGCACTGCGGGTGCAAGTTCGGCTGCCCGGCGTGTGTCGGCCCGGTCGGCGAGCTCGGCCTGGCCGGCAAGCAGGCCGCGGTCGTCATCCTCGGCGCCATGGCCGATCGCCTGCACGGCCTGCGCCTGCTGCCCGGCGGCAAGGACGAACGCGAGCACGAGCACGAGCACGAGGACCGCCCGTGAGCGCGCCCGACTTCGCCGCCCGCCTGGCCCGCGTCATCCCCACCGCGCCGCGCCCCGGCATGCGCGAGCTGACCTACGTTCCGGTCGACTCCAGCGGCCACGAGCTTCACGCACCGCGCAGCGCTCCCGCGCGCCGTCGCGCCCGCCGCCTCGCCGCCGAGGAGCTGCCCGGCGCCCGCGTCGACGCCAGCAGCAACCTGCTCACCATCCACGGCAGCCACGCCGCCCACGCCGCGGTCGGCCGCCTGCGCCTCGACGACGCCCTCGCCATCACGCCCGAGCACATCGGTCGCCTGCTGCACCGCGCCTGGTGGCGCCCCGCGCCGCGCAACCGCCCGCGCGTCGACCTCGCCATCGATCCCGCGCGCGTCCGCTTCGTCGACCTCGAGACCACCGGC
This sequence comes from Polyangia bacterium, assembly GCA_044229835.1. Lineage (GTDB taxonomy): Bacteria > Myxococcota_A > Polyangia > Haliangiales > JADYYK01 > JADYYK01. The sequence goes on from JBGASF010000037.1 coordinate 27,915, forward strand.
CTGTCGGGCGGCACCGGCACGCTGCCCTTCCTGATCGGGGTCGGCGGCTGGGGTGACGACGGCCGCTTCTTCACCGAGCAGCTGCTCCTGCGCTCGCCCGCCGAGGAGCCGCGCGCGCTGGCTCGCCTGGGCACCCTGCTGGCCGACGCCAGCGCGGTGTGCACCTTCAACGGCAAGAGCTTCGACCTCCCGATGCTGCGCACCCGCCATGTCATGACGCGGCGCCGTCTGGCGCCCGCGCTGACCGACGCCGCGCCCCAGGTCGACCTCTTGCACCCGGCGCGGCGCATGTACAAGCGCTGGGTCCCGAGCTGCCGGCTGGCCGCGCTGGAGGCCAGCATCCTGGGCCGCCCGCGCAGCGACGACACCCCGGGCTGGATGGCGCCCGCCATCTATGGCGCCTATCTGCGCAGCGGCGACGCCAGCGAACTCGCCGGCATCGTGGCGCACAACCGCGACGATCTGCTCGGCATGGTGGGCCTGCTGGCCGCGCTGACCCGCGCCCTGGCCGAATCCCTGTAACCAGCGCAGCCCTCGCGCGCATCCCATACCTGCGCCACGCACATTCGCAGCCAATTTCGGGTACCGTCGTCGAGGGAGCACATGTGAACGGTCGCGGCGGCAAGCCCATCACTGGCGTCGAGGACACCCTGGTCGGGCTGTCCACCGCCATGCCCGCGCCCGTCGCCACCACCACTCCCCACGGTGCCCCCAGCCCCAGTGTGACCACCACCACACTCGACGGTGTCACCACACCGCCGGCGGGTGCGCAGACCGTCGGTGATCGCTACCAGATCGTCGGCCTGGTCGGCGTCGGCGGCATGGGCCGCGTGTACCGCGTGCACGACCGCCTGCTCGACGAGCACGTCGCGCTCAAGCTGCTGCGCTCCGACGTCGTCGACACCCCCGGTGCGGTCGAGCGCTTTCGCCAGGAGGTCAAGCTGGCGCGCCGAGTCACGCACCACAACGTGGCGCGCGTGTTCGACCTCGGCGAGCACGCCGGCCAGGCCTTCCTCACCATGGAGCTCATCGACGGTCGCCCGCTGTCGCACCTGGTCGCCGAGCATCCCACCGGGATCCCGCTGCCGCGCCTGGCTGGCATCGCGCGCCAGCTGACCACCGCGCTGGGCGCCGCCCACGCCGTCGGCGTCATCCACCGCGACCTCAAGCCCGACAACATCCTGCTCGGCCCCGAGGAGCGCGTCGTGGTCACCGACTTCGGCATCGCGCGCGCGCTGACCGCGCCGGGCGGCTCGACCTCGGCCACCCTGGGCACCGGCGTCGGCACGCCGGCCTACATGGCGCCCGAGCAGGTCGACGCCTCGGCGCCCGCCGACGCCCGCGCCGACATCTACGCCCTGGGCGCCATCCTGTACGAGCTGGCCACCGGCGCACGGGCCTGGCCCGGTGACGGCGCGCTCGCGGTCGCCGCCGCGCGCCTGATGCAGCCGCCGCCCGATCCGCGCCTGCGCCGCGGGCTGCCCGACGCCCTGGCCGAGCTGATCCTGGTCTGCCTGGCGCGCCGCACCGAGCAGCGCTATGGCAGCGCGGGCGAGGTCGCCGCGCAGCTCGACGTGGTCGACAGCGCGCTCTTGCAGTGGGCGCCGACGCCGATGCCCGGCGCCACCAGCACGCCGAGCAGCCTGGGCCTGCGCGCGCTCGCCAGCCCCGGCCGCGCCGCCGCCACGCCGGCCGCCGCGCTGCGTCCGCCGGCCACGCCGCGCCCGCTGCCCACGCCGCCCAGCGCGCGCACCATCGCGGTGCTGCCCATCGTCAACCAGGGCCCGGCGGACGACGACTACCTGGCCGACGCCCTCAGCGAGGACCTCATCGATCGGCTGTCGATGGCGCGCGGCCTCAAGGTGCGCAGCCGCGGCGCGGTGCTGCACCTGCGCGGCGACACCCGCGATCCGCGCGACATCGGCCACGAGCTCGGCGTCGACGTGGTGGCCTCGGGCTCGCTGCGCCGCAGCCCGGCGGGGTTGCGCGTGACGCTGCGCCTGACCGGCGTGGCCGACGGCTTCCAGCTGTGGGCGCAGCGCTACGACCGCCCGGCCACCGCCGCGCTCGACATCGACGCCCTCGCGGCCACCGAGATCGCGCGCGCGCTGACCGCCGACGCGCCGGCGCACCGCGAGGTGCCGCAAGATCCCATCGCGCTCGATCTCTACCTGCGCGGTCGCCACGAGTACAACAGCTTCCGCCGCGACAAGATGGAGCGCGCCACCGAGCTGTACCGCCAGGCCCTGCTGCGCGCGCCCGACGATCCCACCATCCTGACCGCGTATGCGCTGGCCTGCGTGCGGCTGTGGTTCCTCATCGGTGGCCCCGAGGGCGCCCGCCACGCCGACGAGGCGCGCACCACGGCGCGGCGCGCGCTCGACCTGGCGCCGCACCGCGCCGAGCCGCTGGTGGCCTCGGCCTGCGTGCACATGCACGACGGCGACACCACGCTGGCGGTGCACGAGCTGTCGCGCTCGCTGCGCATCGATCCCGATCTGGTCATCGCGCACGAGTTCCTGGGCCGCATCCTCATCGAGATCGGCCGCCCCGACGCCGGCATCGTGCACCTGACCACGGCGCTGGCGCTGGATCCCTTCGTGCCCGCGGTGCGCTGGGAGATCACCCGCGTCCAGGAGCTGCTCGGGCACCACGCCGAGGTCGACGCCCAGTTCGAGCAGCCGGTGAGCAACGACAACGAGACCACCGGGCGCGTGCTGACCTTCGCGCGCATCGCCTTCTGGCGCCGCGATCCCAGGCTGTGCATGCGCCTCCTGCAGGGCACCCGCACCGACTCGCCGCCGGTGCTGCTGGCGCGCTCGCTCGGCCAGATGCTCGCCGCGACGGACGACGGCGCCGATGATCCGGCCCAGGCCCGCGGCTTCGTGGCCCGGCTCGACACCATGGCCAGCGCCCTCATCTCCAACCCACGCCAGCGTGCGCTGATGCACCAGCTGCGCACCGAGGTCGCGGGCTACTACGGCGAGGCCGACCTGGCCGCCGAGGCGCTGGCCAAGGCCGACGCCTGCAACCTCATCGACATCGTGTGGCTCGACAGCTGTCCGCTGCTGGCGCCGCTGCGCGCCCACCCCGACTTCGCACGCCTGCGCGCCCCGGTCGCCGAGCGCGCCGCCCGCGCCGCCGCCGCCTACGACGTACCGGCCTGGTAGGCCGCCGCCGAAAATGGCCGCGGCCGGCGGGTCACCCCGCCAGCCGCGCCGGTCACGCTGCGCTCACCTCAGCGCCACACGAAGCCCCACTGCTGATCCGCCGCTGCCGGCGTCGTCTGCGAGCACGCCGCGATGGTGCTGGCGATGCTGTTCGTGGTGTTGCCCGGGCCCTGCACCGCCAGGCAGCGGTGCGCCGCGGTCGGGTGCAGCAGCGCGCTGCCGATGAACACGACGTTCGACACCCAGCCCGGCATGCCGCCACCGTTGTGGCTCATCCAGCGCCAGCGCTGGTTGGCGTTGCCGTGGCAGGTGAACTGCTGCAGCCCGGTGCCCGCGGTGCTGACCGCGTTGGGGATGTCGATGCACTTGCCGCTGCGCGCCGACACGAACATCGGATCGGTCGAGCTCTGCCGGAAGTCCATGTACCAGAGCTGATTCGACCCGAAGTGACAGTCGAACTGGTTGACCGCCACGTTGTTGCCCATGGCGCCGAACGGCACGTCGAGGCACTTGTTGTTGGCGTTGCGCAGCGCGAAGCGGCCGCTCTGGCGCGCGATGGGGAACAGCTGCTGTGCGATGGGCAGCCAGTCGCGGAAGCTCACCGCGGCGGCCTGGGTGTGCTCGTGCACGCCGTTGACGGTGGCCGACGAGCGCGCGATGCCCAGCAGCGGCGAGGTGCCACCGAGATCGAAGCACGGGATGCCGTCGTCGTCGTCCGCGATGGTGTGGCCGAGCTGCGAGCGCATCATGTAGGTCGACGCCTGCGTCGAGCGGACCTCGAGGAACGCGGTGATCATGACGCGGTTCTGGTTGTAGCCGCGGCACACCGCCGGCAGGTTGAGCAGGTTGGCCACCGGGCGACCGTCCATGGTGGCGGGGAAGGCGCCGCCGAACGCGCTCTGCAGCTGCAGGAACACCACCGGCTGATCAGGGTGCTGCAGCAGGCCAATCACGTTGCGGACCTGCCCGGTGGTCAGGACGCCGGTGGTCGGGTGGCGGAAGCTGCCGTGCTCGGCGGTGAACTGGCTGGCGCTGGCGCCGCTCGGGATGGCGCCGAGGCCGGTGGCGACGACGTCGGGCGCCACCAGCACGCCGGTGCGCACGCGGGTGTCACCGCTGAAGTTCAAGAGCACGATGCCCTGCGACGCCGAGCTGGCGCCGCTGCCGGTGATCAGCTGTTCGTCGCTGGTCACGCCCTCGATCTCGGTCGGCTCGCTGGCGCAGCCCACCGCGCCCAGCACCGCGCCCAGCATCGCCACGCTCGCCAGCAGCTTCGCAATTCGCTTCGACATCCGCATCTCCAGCCTCGCTTTCAGAAGGTGTGCGAGCTGGTAAAGCAGCCGGCGTGCCGGGCCCTGGCGCGCGGCGACCTGCGCAGGCGCGCGGATTCACATCGGGGGCAGCTTCTGCCCCTCTGTGACAGCCCCCTGTGACAGGCCTCCTGCGAGGAGACCTGCGCCGTCAGCGCGGGGTGGCGGCGGCCGCGATGGCGGCGTCGATCATCTGCTGCTGCTGGGCCGGATCGCGCCAGCGCTGCTGGCTGTCCTCGGGCAGCAGATCGATGGGATCGAAGTACAGGAACTGGCGCCCCGGCTTGACCGCGGGTGCGGTGTACACCGAGATGCCGGTGCTGCGATCGTAGTACTCGTACGAGTGCACGTCGCGCTTGCCGCCGCCGCCCGGGGCGTCGCACACGAAGGTCGGCGTGTTGAAGCCCGCCGTGGTCCCGCGCACCGTCTTCTCGATGTCGAGCGCGGTCTGCAGCCGGGTGCGCAGATCCTCGACGCCCTTCACCAGGTCGTGCATGTACACGTAGTACGGGTGCACGTTGACGTAGCCCAGGCGCTTGACCAGGAGCTGCATCGTCGTGGCCGAGTCGTTGACCCCGCGCTGCAGCACCGACTGGTTGCGCACCGTGATGCCGCGCTCGAACAGGCGGTCCATCGCGGCCTGCGTGATCGCGGTGATCTCGTTGGGGTGGTTGAAGTGCGTGTGCAGCACGACCTCCTTGTGCAGCTTGCGCCCCTTCTCCACCACGCCCGTCAGCGCATCCAGCCAGGCGTCATCGGTCAGGATCTTCTGCGGCATCACCGCCGGACCCTTGGTCGCGAAGCGCATGCGCCGGATGTTGGGCATCGCCACCAGGGTCTCGCCGATCTCCTGGATCTGCTGCGCGCGCAGGTTGTAGGCATCGCCACCCGAGATGACGATGTCCTCCAGCTCGGGCCGCGACGCGATGTACGCGAAGGCCTTCTGCCAGCGCTCCTTGTCGACCGACAGCGGCACCTTCTCGACCTCGTCGGTGTCGACGCCGACCGCGTAGCTGCGCGTGCAGAAGCGGCAGTACACCGGGCAGGTGTCGAGCGGCAGGAACAGCGCCTTGTCGGCGTAGCGATGCGTCAGCCCCGGCGTCGGCGCGTCGGCCATTTCACCGAGCGAATCGAGCCCCAGCTTGGGATGATCCGGCAGCAGGCGCGAGCCCAGCGGGATGAACTGCCGGCGCAGCGGATCCTCGTACGGCTTGTCCCAGTTGATCAGCGACAAGAGGTACGGCGACACCCGCACGCTCATCGGCGCGGCCTTGAAGCCGGCCTCGGCGTCGGCCACGAACTCCGCGCTGACCAGGCCCTTCACCGCGGCGAGCAGCTTGTGCACGTTGGTGATGGAGTGCTTGGCCTGCCACTTGTGATCGAGGAAGGTCGCCTCGTCGACGTCGGCGTAGGCAGGAATGCGCTGCCAGAAGGTGCCGCCGAGCAGCTGCTTGTGCGCCAGCGTCGACGGATCGACCGCAGGCTTCAGCGCCGCCGGCGCCTCGGCACCCGGCGTCGCCGGCCGGGTGTCGACCACCGCAAGATGCGTCGTACCAGCAGTGCCACTCGTTGAACTCGGCTGCATCGTCTCGCCCGTTTGGTCACTGCAACTATCTCAGGGCGGCATGAGCAGGCAAGGGCTATTGCTTGCCGCAACGTGTCATCGGCGCTCGCCAGGGCCGCCGCTGGACGTGATCGCTTCCAGATCGAAGCCGATTTTTCGAAGCCTGATCTGTTTCCACGCGCGCGCTCAGGGGCCCGCGCGCGGCCACTTGTTGCGCAATCGTTGCGATGACAGCGCGCGCCGCGCGGCCTATGTTTCAAGCCTTTTTTGTATGGTTTCCTTCTTGACCACATGCAGGTGATCGAATAAGGTCGCTCGGCTCGGAGGTCGCGGACGCGTGGGCTACATCATCCCGGGACAGCATCACATCATCAAAGAGTCGAGTGAGACGCTGTCTCAGCTCCTCCTCGGTGAGTTCAAGGCTGCCGGTTACAAGCGTGTGCACATCGTCGCCAACGCGCCCAAGCCCGATCAGATCGAGGGCAAGCTGCCCGCGGTCTGCGTCTATCTCTACCAGCTCGGCCTCGACTACGACGGCGTGCAGGCGCATCGCGGCGACCAGGAGATCCTGGAGCTGGCGCAGCCCGACGGCAGCATCCTCGAGACCAAGCGCGACGCCCCCATGTGGGTTCGCCTGGACTACCTGGTGTCGACCTGGGCGCAGACGCCCGAGGACGAGCAGCTGCTGCTCGGCCTCGCCATCAAGGCGCTGATCGAGCACCCGGTCATCTCGGGCGAGACCCTCAAGGGCGACTCCTTCGAGCCCGAGTACGAGATGCCGGTGACGCTGTCGTCGCGCCTCGACGAAGGCACGCTGGCCCGCTTCTGGGGCAGCCTGAATCAGCCCATCCGTCCTGCCATCCAGGCCTGGACCTCGGTCCCGATCTATCCAGAGAAGCTCGAGCCGTTCAAGCGCGTGAAGGAGCGTGGAGTCAGGTACAAGAATCTGCTCGATCAGACCACCGAGGAAGGGCCGGGCTATCCGCTCGGTTCACCAGGCGGTGGTGGCGGTGGCGGTGGTGGCGGCGGCAAGCCGGCACCGACCGCAGGTGGCGGCTTGTCTACCAACATCAAGACCGGCACCGGCGACAAACGGTAGTCCGCGTGCGCGCGTCAGCCTCGGGGGGAGGTTGGCGCACGTCCGCGTTGCACGAGTTCTGCTCGCTTCGGTAAGTAAGACCACAACGCAGTCAACGAGGAGGCATCACCAATGGCCGCAAGCTATCTCTCTCCTGGCGTATACGTCGAAGAAGTTGATCGTGGTGCAAAGCCCATCGAGGCCGTCGGCACCAACACCGTGGGCTTCCTCGGTGAGTCGGCCAAGGGCCCGACGAACGAGGCCGTGCTGTGCACGAACTGGTCGCAGTTCGTCAAGGCGTTCGGCGATTTCTCGCAGGCGTCGACCTTCCTGGCGCACAGCGTCTACGGGTTCTTCAACAACGGCGGCTCGCGCTGCTTCGTTGTCAACGTCGGCGCGCCCGATGACGCCCCCGCGGCTCCCGCGGCTCCCCTCAAGGAGGGCGAGAAGGCCCCCGAGAAGAAGCCGGGCGGCAAGGTCGATCGTGACGGTCTGTACATCGGCAAGGACAACGGCCCGGGCCAGAAGAGCGGCCTGAAGTGCTTCGAGGAGATCGACGAGATCTCGCTCGTCGCCGCGCCGGGCGTGACCTCGCCCGCCGTGCAGGACGCCATCCTGTCGCACTGCGAGAGCCGCAAGGATCGCTTCGCGGTCCTGGATTCGCCCGAGACCATCAACGGCGGCGTGGATCGCCTGGTGCGCCCGCGCGACTCGAAGTACGGCGCCTACTACTTCCCGTGGATCCAGGTCTACGACCCCGAGAAGGGCAACATCTTCGTTCCCCCCTCGGGTCACGTGCTCGGCGTCTACGCCCGCACCGACAACGAGCGCGGCGTCCACAAGGCGCCCGCCAACGAGATCGTCCGTGGCGCGCTCGGTCTGCGCTACTCGATCTCGAAGGGTGAGCAGGACCTGCTCAACCCGAAGGGCATCAACTGCATCCGCCTGATGCTGGGCGGCGGCATCCGCATCTGGGGCGCCCGCACCCTGTCCTCGGACAGCTCGTGGCGCTACATCAACGTTCGTCGTCTCTTCATCATGGTGGAGACCTCGATCGAGCGCGCGACCCAGTGGGTCGTCTTCGAGCCGAACGATCACAAGCTCTGGAAGCGCGTCACCCGCACCATCTCGTCGTTCCTCACCCTGGTGTGGCGCAACGGCGCCCTCATGGGCGAGTCGCCGGAGAAGGCCTTCTACGTCAAGTGCGACGCGGAGACCAATCCCCCGGAGGTCGTGGACGCTGGCCAGCTGATCGTCGAGATCGGCATGGCGCCCGTCAAGCCCGCGGAATTCGTCATCTTCCGCATCGGCCAGATGCCCTCGGGCGGCGGCGTCGACGAGTAACAAGTAGGTCGAATACGAGCCGGGGCTTCTGGAGGGGGGGAAGCCCCGGCTTTGTTCGTAAGAGGTCGTGCGCGAAAGAATCGGTGGTCGGTTCTGGAGCGCGATGTAGCTCAGCAGGGGCACGAGAATTCACTTCGGGGCCTTCCATAGGATGGGCCAGCGGTGGGTTGGGTGGGACGGTTCGGGCGTGAGCGCTCGTGTGAAGCTGGGTGGACAGTGAACGCGGAGGAACGAGTCAATGGGAGCTACTGATCGCACATACGTATCTGGGCGCTTCGCCCTGGACCTGAACGGCGGCTTCGCGGGCTTCCTGAAGTCCTGCGAAGGCGGCGACATCAAGGCCAACGTCATCTCGGAGCCGGCGGGTCTCGACAACCGCGTCCACAAGCACATCGGCCAGCCGGAGTACGGCGACATCAAGCTGCAGCTCGGCCTGTCGTCGTCGCCGGCCATCAACGACTGGATCCGCGAGTCGTGGAACAAGAACTACCAGCGCAAGGCGGGCGCGGTCATCGCGTGCGACTTCAACTACAAGGAGAAGGGCCGTCGTACCTTCACCGAGGCGCTGATCACGGAAGTCGGCTTCCCGGCGCTGGACGGCTCGGCCAAGGAGCCGGCGTACATGACGGTCGGCCTGTCGCCGGAGACCATCCGCTTCGAGAAGGGCACTGGCGCGGTCGTCAAGGGTACCTTCACCGAGCACCAGAAGGCCTGGCTGCCCTCGAACTTCCGCTTCACCCTGGCGGACCTCAACACCAAGATGGTCAACAAGATCGACGCCATCACGGTCAAGCAGACGGTCGCGAAGAGCGACACCGGTGACACGCGCGACGCCCAGAAGGAGCCGGCGAAGCTCGAGTTCCCGAACATCACCCTGTACGTGGCCGAGTCGCACGCCCAGACCTGGATCGACTGGGCCGACGACTTCATCATCAAGGGCAACAACGGCCAGTCGGCCGAGAAGGACGGCTCGATCGTCTTCCTGAGCCCGAACCTGAAGGACGAGCTCGGCACCATCGAGCTCAAGAGCTGCGGCATCTCGAGCATCGCCCCCGACAAGTCGGAGGCCAATGCCGAGGCCATCAAGCGCATGAAGATCGAGATCTACTGCGAGTGGATGGAGTTCAAGCCGAACTCCGGCAAGACCCTGAAGGTCGGCTAAGCAGCCCTCGCAGCATCCAACGTGGGTTAGACACCGGAAAGCCCGCGGGGGAGCAATCTCCCGCGGGCTTTTCGCTTCCTGAAGCAGCGTATGATTGCAGTTGACGTGATGAGAACAGGCTGGAGGACCCGATGAGCGCGAGCAACTTGACCACGAGGACCTACGTCGCGAGCCGCTTTGCCATCGATCTGGGTGGCACGCCTGGGTTCTTGAAGTCGCTGGAAGGCGGCAACGTCAAGTCTGCCGTGATGACGGAGGGCGTCAGCGCCCACAACACCGTCTTCAAGAGCATCGGCATCCCCGAGATCGAGGACGTGAGCTTCCAGATCGGCCTGTCCTCGTCGCCGCAGCTGAACGACTGGATCCAGCGCTCCTGGGCCAACAACTACCAGCGCCAGGACGGCGCGCTGTACACGGCGGACTTCAACTACGAGATCAAGTCGCACCGCGAGTTCAAGGAGGCCTTGATCACCGAGGTCGGCTTCCCCGCCTGCGACAGCTCGTCCAAGGACGCCGGCTACATGTCCGTCAAGTTCCGGCCCGAGAGCATCACCACCAAGCCCGTCACCAGGGAGAAGCTGCGCGGCATCTTCTCGGAGCACCAGAAGCTGTGGCTGCCGGCCAACTTCCGGCTGACCATCGACGGGCTGGAGAAGGCCCTCAAGCACTGCAACAAGGTCGAGGCCATGACCGTCAAGCAGACGGTGGTCAAGCTCGAGTCGGGCAATGCGCGGATCTACGAGCTCGAGCCCGGCAAGCTGGAGTTCCCCAACCTGGTCTTCACGGTGCCGGAGGCGTACGCCGAGCCCATCATCAAGTGGCACCAGAGCTTCGTGATCGACGGTACCAACTCGAACTCTGACGAGAAGACCGGGTCCCTGACCTTCCTGTCGCCAAACCTCAAGGACTCACTGGGCGAGATCAAGTTCACCGGCATCGGCATCTTCAACGTCAGCGCCGACAAGGGCGAGGCTGGGAACGAGAGCATCCGGCGTGTCAAGGTCGAGTGCTACGTCGAGGACTTCAAGTTCACGCCCAGCACCAGCTTCACCAAACGATTCTGATCCAGCCGGGCGATCCGGTATGATGGCGGCCCGCGAGGTTCTGGAGGACCTCGCGGGTTTTCTACTTCGGGCTTGGGCGGCGCGCAGCGCGAGCTGTGCCGCGGACGCCAAAGGGGAGGATCATCGAGATGGCCTTTCAGACCGAGTACCGCTTCAAGCTGCCGCGCGGGTATGTCGACCCCGAGGGCAACCTGCACCGCGACGGCGTCATGCGCCTGGCCACGGCGAAGGACGAGATCGTTCCGCTGCAGGACTACCGCGTGCAGGGCAACCGCGCCTACCTCGTCGTCATCCTGCTGTCGCGCGTGATCACCAAGCTCGGCGACATCAAGTACATCGACACCGAGACCATCGAGAACCTGTTCTCGACCGATCTGGCGTACCTGCAGGAGTTCTACCGCAAGATCAACGAAGAGGGCTCGCCGCGGGTGCACGCCAAGTGCCCCAAGTGCGAGAACGAGTTCGACATCGATCTGGTCACTGGCCAGGTCGTGGCCGCCCCCGCCGAAGGTGCCGAAGGAGGTGAGGGCCGCGTAGGTCAGGGGGGATAGTTAGCTACCCCCTGGAGCAGCTGTACCAGGAGGTAGCCTACATCGCATACCATTTCCACTGGCCGCTCGAGGACATCCTGTCCATGGAGCACGACGAGCGGCACATCTGGTTGAGGCAGATCGCGCACATCAACCGCGAGATCAACGAGGCGCGCAAGCGCGGCTGAGCAAGGTGGGGCGGACATGAGAGCGGCTGGTGAACTGAGACCCCCTGGCATCTATGCGGCGCGCGACGAGATGCGCGTCGAAGGGCTGCAGGTCGCGGACACGCGGACTGCGGCGTTCGTTGGTCTGGCGCAGAAGGGCCCGCTCGACGAGCCCATGCGGCTGCGCTCGTGGACCGAGTTCGTCGACAACTACGGCACCGACCTGCAGGGCTACCTGTCGCGTGCGGTCGAGGGCTTCTTCCAGAACGGCGGCGAGACCTGCTACGTGGTGCGCGTCGCGCATCGCGCCAAGGACGGCGAGCGCCCCGGCATGGAGCACGCCGTGTGCGCCGAGCGCGTCTACCTCGACGGCTGGGACAAGCCGACGCTGAAGGTGCGTGCCCGCAGCGAAGGTCGCTGGGGCAACAACATCTGGACGCACTTCACGGCGACCACCGGCGCCAAGGCGCTGCTCACCATGGATCTCGACGTCGGCGCCGGTGTGGCGCAGGCGTCGACCACCCGTGGCTTCGAGCGCGGCGCGCTGGTGAAGATCTTCGATCGTGACGGCGCCGACTACGTCATCATCACCGAGATCGACGAGGCCAACCGGCAGCTGCACTGGAGCACCGACACCCCGGTGCGCCGCCGCTACCGCGCCGCCGGCCCGACCTACCTCGAGGTCTTCGAGTTCGAGCTGCACGCGGCGCTGCGTGATCAGCGCGAGGTCCACCGTGGCCTGCAGCTGTCACCGATGTCGCGCCGCTATGTCGAGCGCGTGGTCGAGGCCGAGTCGCACCTGGTGCGCGTCGAGGACCTCAGGACCAAGTCGCCGCCGCCGCACTTCCTGCCCATCGATCGCCCGGCGGAGAAGCTGGTCGGTGGCCGCGATGGCGCCGACACCCTGGTCGCCGACGACCTCATCGGCTGGGATCACGGCCCCGCGGATAGACGCGGCCTGATGTCGCTGGTGGCGGTGCCCGACGCCGCCATGATCGCGGTGCCCGACGCGGTGCTGTGGCTGAAGCGCACCCCAGGGCCGGCGGGTGAGATGGCCCTGCAGCGGGTGCAGGACGCCATGATCAACCTGTGCGAGAACGAGAAGGACCGCTTCGCCATCCTCGACGCGCCCAACACCATCGACATCGAGGCGGTGCGACGCTGGCGGCGGCGCATGGACTCGTCCTATGCCGCGCTGTACTACCCCTGGATCGAGATCCGCAACCCGGCTGGCGACCTGGTTCCCGTGCCGCCCTCCGGGCACATCTGCGGCATCGCGTCCCGGCTCGAGCGCGAGGTCGGGGTCCACCAGGCGCCCGCCAACGCCATCATCAAGGGCGCCCAGGATCTGACCATCAAGCTGACCGAGGATCACATGGGGATCCTCGACGCCGAGGCCATCAACTGCCTGCGCATGAGCACCGGGCGGGGCATCCGGGTCTGGGGGGCGCGGACGCTGGCCTCCGACCCCGACTGGCGTTACGTCAACGTGCGCCGCCTGTTCATCATGCTGCGGCGGTCGCTGATGGATGGAACCCGCTGGGTGGTGTGGGAGCCCAACACGCCTAACACCTGGGATTTGCTCAAGTTGAGCGTCAACGGGTTCCTGCAGACCCTGTGGGGCAAAGGGATGTTCGCGGGAGGGAAACCCGAGGATTCGTTTTTCGTACAATGTGACGCCGAGACGAATCCGTCCGATCAGCGCGATCTCGGTCAGATGGTGATCAATGTGGGGGTGGCTCCAGCAATTCCCGCCGAGTTCATCATGGTCCGGGTGGTTCAGGTGATGGGGAACGAGCCAGTCGCAGATAGCTCGGTCGAGTAGCAAGGAAGCCAGAAGGAGCAGCCGATGCCGAGTCCCGCCGATCGCAAAGACCCAGTCCCTCTGTTCACCTTCAAGGTGTCCATCGCCGGCATCGAGTGCGCGTTCTTCCGCAGCGTCTCGGGCCTGAAGGTGGAGACCGAGGTCCAGGAGCACTTCGAGGGCGGCTTCAACTACGGCGTGCGCAAGCTGATCGGGCGCACCAAGTGGCCGAACATCGTCCTCAAGCAGGGCTTCGTGGGCCCGCCGTTCGAGCTCTGGAACCTGCACCAGAAGACCATGAAGGGCGAGGCCAAGCGTGACAGCGCCCGGGTCAGCGGGTCGATCATCCAGCTCGGCGCCAACATGGACGAGGTCTGCAAGTGGACCTTCTACAACGGCATCGTCGTGAAGTGGGAAGGTCCTGACTTCGACGCCGCGAAGAATGAGCTCGCGGTCGAGATGATCGAGATCGCTCACGAAGGGCTGAAGATCGAATAGCATGGCGACCACCTCGCATACCGGCTCCGGAAACGACGCTCGCGGTGTCGGCTCTCTTGCGGGGGCCAGCACCTGGAGCAGTCCAGGTCTGGGCGCAGCCGACCGCGCCGTCAGCACCATCACCGCGCGCTATGCCCCGGAAGGGGCCGCGGCGTCGACCAGCATCTCCATGCGGTCGCTCGGCTTTGCCGACCGCCTGCTGATGCCGCGCCTGATGTCGTCGCGCTTCGCGGAGCGCGCCGCCGCGGGTCCGTCGCGGATGGGCGTTGGCGCGCCGGCAGCCGTGTATCCGTTCCCGTGGTTCGCTGACGAGCTGGCCAAGATCGAGACCGCGCGCATGATGCTGGGCCATCGGCCCACGCTCGCGCGCGCTACCTCGCCGACGCAGTACGTGGCCCCGCAGATCGTGCCGACCGAGGCGCTGGCCTGGGTCGACCTCAGCGGCTACCAGAGCGCGCCGCAGGTCCACAGCGTGGTGCCGCGGGCCTTCCCGCAGGCGATGCCGAACGTGATGGCGCCAGCCATGGTGGCGGCCCCGGCCGCGGCGGCGCAGGCCCAGCTGGCCGCGCTGACCCAGGCGCGCGCTGCCTTCGAGCAGCAGCGCCAGGCTCCGGCGCAGTCGGCCGGCCTGTCGGTGGCGATGCCCGCGCAGCCGGGCTTCGCGCTGCGTTCGGAGTGGGATCCCGCGCCGCTGGCGACCGCGATCCTCGCCGCCAGCGCGAGCGGCGGCACGGTGTTCGCGCCGTTCGCGTCACCGCTGCTGGTGCACAGCGCCATCGGCATGGCGCTGGCCGCAGGCGCCAGCGTGGAGGGCGCCGGTGCCGGTGCCGAGGCGCGCATGTCGGCGCCCGCCCAGCGCGGGGCCAGCCAGCCGCGCACCATGCTGGCAGTGTCCGATTCGATGCTGCGCGCCGAGCAGGCGCCGGCGCGTCAGGCCGTGGCGAGCTCCGCCCAGGCGCGTGCCGTGCAGGCGCAGCTGGCGACCGCGCAGCGCGCGCACGAGGCCATCGTGCAGGCGCAGCTCCAGGCCAGCGCGCCCACCGCGGGCGCGACTGCGCCGAGCGCGGCCCCCGAGGCCCCCGAGTATGCCCGCATGTTCGCGCCCGCCGGCCTGGTGGCCGGGCTGGCGCCGTCGATGGTGGATCTCGCCAGCGCGCTGGTGCCGCCCGCGGCCATGCCCGCGGCCACCGTCGCGAGCGCGCTGACCAGCGCGGCCGCCCCGGGTGGCTTCGCGCTGCCGGTGCGCGAGGCGATGGCGTCGCGCGCGCCCTCGCTGGCGCCGGTGTTCCAGGCCGCCTACGCCATGCCGGCGTTCGTGCCGACCCAGACCGCTGCGGGCGCGCCGTCGTCCACGCTGGCCGGGGCCGCGCCGTCGCTGACGATGCCGCTGTCGGTGACGCAGCCGCAGCAGTCGCGCACCGAGAGCTTCGTGCAGTCGTTGACCCGGATCCTGGCCCGTCAGGACGCGGGTCAGGCGCCCTCGGTCGCGCAGCCTGGCGAGGCAGCGCGTCCGGCGTTCGCCGATGTCGCCGCGCGCTTCGTGCCCGCCTTCATCAGCGTGGGCCCCGATGGCGCGCCGGAGCCGACCCGCGCCCCGGCCACGCGTCCGGTCGCGACGCCCAGCCTGGGCGCGCAGCTGGCGCCGCTGGCCTCGCTGCTCAGCATGTCGCCCGCCGCGATGGCAGCGACGCCGATGTCGAGCCTGACCGTCGCCAGCCTGCCGCCGGCGGAGACGCGCGCGCTGGCGCCGGCCCCGATGCCGATGACGTCGGCGCTGCCGGCGCCCGCCGCGCCCGCCGTCGAGCAGCTGCGCAGCCAGATCTTCGCGCCCATCGCGCAGCCGGAAGCCTTCATGCCGGCGTTCGTCGCGCCGACCTTCAGCGCTCCGGTGTTCTCGGCGCCGACCTTCGCGCCCACTGCCGCGATCGCCGCGGCGGCCCCGATCAGCACTGCCACCGAGTCGCGCCTGGGTCGCATGACCTGGACGGCCGAGCTGGCCACCAGCATCAGCGCGATGCTCCCGGCCTCGGCCGCGCAGGCGCCCTTCGCGGCCATGGCGCTGCCGCTGGCGGCGCCCAGCTTCGCGCGCTCCATCGGCCACACCGACTGGGTCGACGCGCAGATGGCGCGCCGCAGCCCGCAGCCCGAGGCGCGAAGCAGCGAGCTGCGCCTGGCCGCCAGCGCGCCCGCGCAGACGATGGTCACCGCGCTCGACGTCCCGATGGCCGCGACCGCCGCGACCCTGCGCACCGCCACCCCGGCGGCGCTGGCGGCACGTGACGCCAGCAGCGTGCTGGCTGGCGGCCTGCCCGTCACCAGCCCGATGATGATGGCCAGCGCGACGATGCCGCAGGTCATGTTCGACGCTGGCCTGGGCGCGACCCTGCCGATGCCGGTGCTCTCGATGGCCGCGCTCAGCGCGGGCGGGCCCGTGCCCAGCGTCGCGGCGGCGCCGTTCGCGCCCATGGCGGCCAGCTTCGCGCCCATCGTGGCCGGCTTCAGCCCCGGCCTCGCGGCCAGCCCGGTGCCGGCCGCCAGCGCGGGCGGCCATGCGCCCGCCTGGGCCATGAGCGAGCTCGTCGCGAGCCTGGCCGGTGTGGCCGCGCTGCGTGACACCCTGCCGAGCAGCGTGCTCGAGCACAGCATGTGGGCCGAGCCGACCGCAGCTGCGCCGCAGCCGCGCGCGCAGGCCGACCTCGCGCTGGCCGCGCGGGCGCCGTCGCGGGTACCGCTGGCGGTGGCCGACGAGGTCGCGCCGTCGATCCAGGCGCAGGTTCAGGCCCAGGCCCAGAGCCGCGCGCGCGCCGAGGCGGTGCAGCTCCAGCGCGCCGAGCAGGCCCAGGCCCAGGTTCAGGCCCAGGCGCAGGTCCAGGTCCGCCAGGCGCACGCCGAGGCAGTGGCCCGTGCGCACGCCGACGTGGCGCTCGAGGTCGAGCGCGCCACCCGTCACGAGCGCCCCGCGCTGCCGGTCACCAGCGCCACGCCGGCGCAGCCCGTGCCGGCTGCCAGCGACACCGTACGTCCAACCGCGCCGTGGACGCTGCCCCTGGCGACCAGCCTGGAGTCGAGCCGCCCCGGCGCGATGGCGGCGCGCTTCGAGGCCATGGCCAATCGCACGGTGGCTCGCTCGGCCGACCTGGCCCTCGACATCGTCGACCCGGCATTGCTGGCCGAGGGCCGCGCGCTGGGTCTCAGCCCGCTGGAGTCGGTGGCGGCGCTGCGCCTGGCCGCAGGTGGCCCCGCGGCGCTGCGCGGCCCCGACTTCGCGATGACCTTCCTGAACGTCGCCCCCGACGGCGCCGAGAGCCCAGGCCAGGGTCCGGCCTGGCGTGCGCCCTCGCGCGGCACCACCGTGGTGCTGGCCGAGCGCGCGGCCCAGGTGCCGATGGGCGTGCCCGCCAGCTTCCTGCCCGGCCTGGCGCCCGGCGCCCAGGTCCCGCAGGCCGCGGTGTTCGCCGCGCACGCCGCGGGTGGCGCGGTCGACTTCCAGTACCTGGCTGGTGGCGACGACCGCGACAGCCAGGGCGGCCTGAACGAGCTGGCGCCGCGTCAGGCTCCCGCGATGACGCTGCTGCGCGGCAGCACGACCTGGCCACGCTCGGTCGAGGCCAGCCGCAACCAGGCGTTCGGCGCGACCACGAACCTCGCCAGCGCGGACGGCCCTGCCTCGAGCTGGCTGCACTTCACGGCGACGCTGGCCAGCCAGGTCAGCGGCGCCTCGGAGCTGATGGCGCAGCTGGCCTTCGCTGGTGTCGCGCCCGAGCGCGCCGCGGCGATGGCGATGACCCTGGCGCAGTCGGCCCCGGGTCGCGTGCCGCTGGTGGCCTCTGACAACCTGCAGCCCGGGTCAGGCAGTGACGACCTCGGCGCGAGCGAGCAGCTCGAGCTGTCCGCGGTCGAGGCGGGTGGCCCGGCCGCGAGCCCGCAGGGTCGCGCGGTGGCGCAGCTCGAGCAGGCTCGGGCCCAGCTGGCGGTGTTCGGCATGCCGTCGGCGGCCGACTCGACCCGGGCGGCCAGCTTCGCGCGTTCGCACCGTGGTGCCGGTCGCGCCGCGGCGGCGCCCTACCAGACCTTGATCGAGGCGCCGCGCAGCGAGACGCTGCAGCTGTCCACCGGCGCCATCGGCCACAGCGCCCCGGCGCCGGCTCGCCCCACGCTGGCCGATTCGGCCCCGCCGATGCCGGAGCCCGTGCGCGGCGGAGCGCCGTCGCAGCCGGCGCTGTCGCGCGAGGAGGTCGTGCGCGCGGTGTCGACCGCCGTCGGCGGCGGGCTGCCCAGCTGGCTGGCCGATGCCGCCGCCAAGCAGGCGGCGAGCAGCCCTGTCGATCAGTTCACCGCGCTGGATCTCGCGTTCGTGCAGACCGCCGCGCCGCGGGCCATCCCGCTGGCCGCCAAGGACTCGCACGAGCGGTCGCCCCCTCCGGGTCGGGGCCGTCCGAGCGGCGCAAGCAACAAGAAGCAGGGCGGGGGCGAAGACCTGGAAACCCTGGCCCGTCAGATTTACGATGAGATTCTGCGCATGATGGATCTCCAGCGCGAGCGAACGGGAGGAAGCTGATGGCTGCCGGTAATCCAAACGAAGGTCAGATCACTCGTGCCTTGATCAAGAACGAGGACACCGGCGAACAGATGACGGTTCACTTCAACCCGAAGGAACTGTCCATCGACAAGTCCGTCCCGTGGCAGAAGCACAAGACCTCGGAGTCGGACGCCCCGACCCTCGAGTTCACCGCCTCCGAGCCCAAGACCCTCGGCGTCGAGCTGCTGTTCGATACCTACGAGAAGCAGACCAGCGTGCACAACGAGGTCAAGAAGCTCGACAAGCTGTGCAAGATCATCAACAAGGACGACAAGAAGCGTCCCCCGATGGTGACCTGGACCTGGGGCGACAAGATGCCGACCTTCAAGGGCGTCGTCGAGTCGCTGGGCGTCAAGTACACCATGTTCCTGGCCGACGGCACGCCGTGCCGCGCCACCGTGACGCTGAAGATGAAGGAAGCCTCCAAGGTCATGGCCAAGGACACCGCGTCCGACAGCGGTCGCGCCGACGCCGAGGCCAACAATAGCGACACCGTTGCGCCCCCGGCCGGTTCTGGCGGTGGCACGGCCCCGGCTTAGCCATGGCGGACGCGGCACACCCAAAGGTCAAGATCAAGGGCGCCGAGGTCGAGAAGGAGAAGATCAACTCCGTCATCATCGACCGCGACATGGACCAGCCCGACATGTGCCAGATCGGCGTGCGCAACCTGGGCTCGCCGCTGCCGGCCTGTTCGTACAATCTGGGCGACGCCGTCGACATCCTGATCTCCTTCACTGGGCAGACCGAGACCTCGGTCTTCCAGGGCGAGATCGTCGGCATCGAGCCGACCTACGACACCTCGGGGCGCAGCAACGTGCTGCTGCGCTGCTTCAACCGGCTGCACCGCCTGACCCGCGGCCGCAAGTCGCGCACCTTCGAGAACATGACCGACGCGCAGATCGCGCAGAAGATCGCGCAGGAAGCCCAGCTGACGCCGAAGGTCGATAGCAAGGTCGCGATCCAGTACAAGCACGTCTACCAGCACAACCAGACCGACCTGGAGTTCCTGCTGTATCGCGCCTCGCGCATCGACTACGAGGTCGCGGTCACCGGCGAGAAGGACTTCCTGTTCCAGCCGCGCAAGAACGATCAGGACTCGGGCATCACGCTGAAGATGGGCAAGCAGGACACCGCCAACGCCATCCAGCGCTACACCGCGCGGCTGTCGAGCTCGGTGCAGGTCACCGAGGTCCAGGTGCGCGGCTGGGATCCGGCCAAGCGCAAGGAGATCATCGGCAAGGCCAAGTCCGCGACCAAGTCCATGGGCAAGACCGCGGGCTCCAAGGACGGCGCCGACGTGTTCGGTTCGACCGTCCAGTACGAGGTCGACGACAAGGTGACCTCGCAGGAGGAGGCCGATCGTCGCGCCCAGACCATCCTCGATCAGCTGATGATGAACTACATCACCGGCGAGTGTATCTGCATCGGGAACATCAACATCAAGCCCGGCCTCCTGGTCACCATGGATCTGGGCAGCGATGATCGCTTCGGCGGCAAGCACTACGTCGCCGCGGTGAGCCACCGCTACACGATGAATGATGGCTCGGGCAAAGGCGGCGGCTTCACGTCTGCCATCCGCTTCAAGCGCAACTCCGGAGGCAAGTAGTCATGTTCCGCCAGTCGAGTGGAAACAGCGACAACTCGCCCGGTCGCCATATCTATGGCGCCGTGATCGGGGTGGTGACGGACAACGTCAACCCCGAGGGCGAGTACAAGGTGCGCGTGCGCTTCCCCACCCTGCCCGGCGATGGCGCCAGCTGGTGGTGCCGCATCAGCACCTATGGCGCCAGCAAGAACGGCATGGGCATGTTCATGCTGCCCGAGATCGATGACGAGGTCCTCGTCGTCTTCAACAACGGTGACGTGCAGCAGGGCATCATCATCGGCACCCTGTGGAACGGCGTCGACAAGCCGGCCTACTCGAACAAGGACGCCTCCAGCAAGACGGACCGCTACCAGTCCAACGACGCCAAGTTCCGCGGGCCGGTCGAGGCCAAGAAGAACGACATCCGCTCGTTCAGCTCGCGCCAGAAGCACGAGCTGGTGTTCAACGACAACAAGACCGACCCACGGGTCGTGCTGTCCTCGGGCCAGAAGCACCGCATCGTGCTCGACGACAAGGGTGGCGCGCCGACGCAGATCGAGATCTACGACGGCAAGGAGGAGAACTACATCCTCATCGACACCAAGAACAAGAAGATCACGCTGGAGACCAAGACCGGCGACATCCTCTTGAAGGCCAAGAAGAAGATCACCCTCGACTGTGAGGATCTCGAGACCAAGTCGTCGAAGACCAGCAAGATGACGGTCGGCAGCGACTACGAGATGAAGGCCACCGGCAAGATGACGATCCACTCCAACGGCGAGGGCGAGGTCTCGGCCGGCGCCAAGCTGACCGTCAAGGGGTCGACCGTCAATATCAACTAGCTCGGCTTCGCCGAGCTAATTGTCCGTCTCCGGTTCCGCCTCCGTCCCCGTCCTCAGCCGATCTTCTTGCACCGCTCCAGCCACCGCTCCAGCACCTGCCCGAACGCCACCGGCTCCTCCAGCGGCAGCAGGTGTCCGCACCCGGGCAGCAGCGTCAGCTCGGCGTCAGGCAGTCGCCGGGCCAGCGCCATGGCGTCCTCGAAGCCGACCCAGTGGTCGTGCCGCCCGCACAGGATGCTGATGGGACGCTCGAGATCACGTAGCGCCGCCGCATGGTGGCGCGCCATCGCGTAGCGAAAGCGGATGGCGCCGACCACGTCCTGGTCGGCCACCACGTTGCCGACATGGACCGCGGTCTGGAAGGCGGCCAGCACGGCGCGGGTCTGGCGCACCGCGATCTCCTCGAACGCCGTGCGCTCACGGGGGTCGTCGCTGAAGGGCAGCTCGGGCTCGCGCACCGCGACGTGGCGCACCGGGACCACGCGGCGACCGAAGTCGGGCTCCAGCACCGGGCACACCAGCAGGGCGCCGCCCAGCGCGACGTCGCGCGCCAGCCCCTGCACCAGGTAGCCGCCATACGAGTAGCCGATGGCCAGCGGGCGCTCCAGCTGCAGCTCGCCGCACAGCGCCGCCACCAGGTCGACCAGGCCGTCGGCGGACACCCGGGTCCAGTCGCCCTTCGAGGCGCCATGGCCGGGCAGATCGAAGTAGATCCGGCGCCAGCCGCCCGCGGCCAGCGCGGCCTCGTAGCTGGCCATCATGACGCGCCGGTCCCCGGTCACTCCGTGCACCAGCAGCACTGGCCGACCCTCACCGCGGACCTCGTAGTCGACCTCGTGGCCACCAAACGCGAAGCGCATCGGCGCCATCATACGACAATCGGGCCTCGGACCTCGGACCTCGGACCTCGGACCTCGGACCTCGGCGACCGCTCGCCGCTGCGCCGCGCTGCGCTGCGCCGCGCTGCGCTATGATGGCGCGTGATCGCCGGCACCGGTACGAGCACAGACGCTGGGCCTGCTGGGCCCGGAGGCATCGACGGCCTGGTCGCGCTGGCCGCCGCGCTGACCCCGGGCGCGCTGCTGGCCCAGGCGCGCAGCCTGGAAGACGCCCGCGATCCGCTGCGCGAGGCGCTGTTGCGCCGCCATTTCGGCTTCGCGCGCGACGACCTCATGGTCACGCCCTACATGCTGGGCGCCTGCGAGGCCGGTCGCGTGCACGGTCGCTTCGCCTTCGATCGCCTGGAGCGCCACTTCCCGCCGCCCGCGCCCGACTGGCTGGGGCCCGAGCACGCCGGCCTCGACTTCGCGGTCGAGCTCGACGTCGACCGCGTGCGCGCGCCCAAGTACTGGCCCTTCGCGCAGGACGCGCCGGTGGCCGACTTCGAGCTGACCACCTCGCCCAAGTGGCTGGGCCACTCGGTGGTGCACGCCCTGATCGGCTTCGGCTGGTGGCCGGGGTTGACGGCGTGGGACGTGCTGCACGCGGCGCGCCTCAGCGAGGGCGTCGCGGCCTGGTGGTGGTACTGGCCTGCCGAGCTGGGCCGCGGCGCCTGTCCGCGCCACGGCGTGTGGTCGGCCGACTGGTCGGCCAGCGACTGCCCCGAGTGCGCGCTGGTGCTGGCCTCGGTGCAGCTGCGCGACTCGCGCCTGGCCCGCCTGGCCGCGCCCGAGGTCCTGGCCCAGCAGCAGGACGGCCTGGCCTTCCTGCGCCAGGAGGTCGCCGCCTTCGCGTCCGGCGTGCGCGAACGCCGCCTCGACATTCCCGACAGCCCGGTGCTGACCGTGGGCGAGGCCTGCGAGTACGCCCGCGTCAACACGCTGCGCCTGCAGAGCGTCGCCTTCCAGCGCTGGCTCGAGGCACTGCTCATCCCCGGCGTCGACTATGCGCAGAGCCACGACGAGCTGGCCACGCGCGCCGGCCAGGTCCTGACCACGCTGCTCGGCCTGCCCGGCGCGCCGCCGCCCCGTCCGCCCGCGCGCGACGAGGACGCCCTGCGCGCGCTGCGCGTGGCGCAGGATGTCGGCTATCGCCTCTGTCACGCCGCAGCGCTGGCCGGCGCCGCCGCCACGCGCTACCAGGTCGGCCTCACCGCGCTGGCCGACGCCGCGCGCGCGCTGCACGCCGGCGCACCCGCCGAGCGCCTCGCCGTCGCGCTCGACACCGCCTACCACGACTATGCCGCCGCGCCCGCGCCCGAGCTCGGCCCGGCGCAGCTGTTCGCCCTCGGCTATCACCCGGGCGACGACGTCGAGCCGGCCCCGCTGCGCGCGGCCCGTCGCGCCGCCTACCAGCTGCGCCTCGACCGCAGCGGCTCGCTGGCCCGGGTGCTGGCACGCGCCTGGCCCGCCGGCGCCGACGCCGTGCTGGCCGGCCACGCGCGCAGGCCCGAGCTGGTCGCCGATCTGGTCGGCTCCGCGGTCGAGAGCGGCCTGGGCTCGCGCGGCCTCGACGCCGCCGGGGCGGCCTTCCTGCACTGGTTCACCGAGCTGGCGGCGCAGGCGGGGCCGACCCGCGTCATCATCGAGTCGCTGTGGTTCTACCGCTTCTGCCTGCCCACGCTGCCGGCCGAGGCGCGCTGGCGCGAGACCTCGCTGCGTCTCAACCCCTACCTGCAGCTGGTCGAGTCGCCCTATGACACCGGCTGGCTGGGCAGCCTGCTGGCGCCCGCCAGCGACGCGACGCCGCCGCCCGCCGCGGAGCTGCGGGTGTGGCCGGCGGCCTCGCCCGGCTACCTCGCGCTCGGCCCCGGTCGCCGCCACCCGCTGCTGCTGGTCATCACGCCCGAGCGCGCCCAGCTGCTGGGCCTGCTGTCCGAAGCGCGCAGCGTGGCCGACCTGGTCAGCGCCGGCGTTCCCCCCGAGGTGCTGGCCCGCGCCGTTGCCAGCCAGCTCGTGATTGCGGTCTCCGGCGGCGCCTGATGTGTGATGAAATGGCCGGCGGATGCGCGCCACGCTAGCTGACGAGCTGCCCCTCATCTGCCCGGCCTGTCGGCGGCGCACCGACGCGGGCCGCGAGATGCACACCGTCGCCCTCGTGGTCGGCGTGCCCGACGCGCACACCGGCGAGATCGAGGAGGGCGTCCTCGCCTGCGTCAATCCGGCCTGCGGCAAGCGCTACCCCATCGTCGCCGGCATCCCCATCCTGGCCCGCGATCTGGCCGCGCTGCTGGGCAACCAGATGGTGGCCATCGTCGAGAGCGACCTGTCACAGCCGGTGGCCGCGGTGCTGGCCGAGGCCGGCCCCGACGGCGCGACCTATCCGCGCCTGATGGAGACGCTGTCGATCTACCTCGACGCCCAGTGGGGCGACCGCGTCGAGCCGGCCAGCGACGGCCCGGCGCCGCAGTTCGGCTTCGCCGCCATCGCCGGTCGCATCGCCGCGCGCAGCGAGGCGCCGGTCGGCCGCGCGCTCGAGCTGGGCTGCTCGGTGGGGCGCGGCCTGGCCGAGCTGGCGCGCAGCTCCGATCTCGCGGTCGGTCTCGACACCAACTTCGGCGCGCTGCGCCGCGCCCGCCGCCTGCTCGCGGGCAAGCAGCTGACCTACGGCCGGCGCACCGCGGGCCGCCACTACCGCGTCGCCACCATCCGTCCCGGCGATCGCGCCGCCAGCAACGTCGCGCTGGTGTGCGGCGACGCCCTCGATCCGCCGCTGACGCCGGGGTCGTTCGCGCGCGTGGCCGCCTTCAACCTGCTCGACGCGGTCAGCCACCCGCGCGGGCTGCTCAGCGCGCTCGACGGCCTGTGCGAACCCGGCGGCGAGCTGATGATGACCTCGCCGTACTCGTGGGAGAGCCACGTCAGCCACGAGGACGAGCGGCTGCCCGGCAGTGACCCGGCCGCAGCGCTGCGCAAGCTGCTGGAGTCGGGCGAGGGCCTGGAGGCGCCCTATGCGCTGCAGGACGAGGCCACCCTGCGCTGGTGGCTGCGCCGCGACACCCGCTCGGCGGTCGTCTACGACACCCACTATCTGCGCGCCCAGAAGCGCTTCTGAGCCTTCACGCAGGGGAGACGACGGCCGCCGATCGAGTACAATGGACGCATGCCGGCGCCAACGTTCATCAAGATCCTGGGCAACCTGGCCTTCTTCGCCAAGGGACTCAAGCTGCCGACCACCGCGGAGTGGAAGCAGCCCTCGGGTGATCCCGCCGCCAAGCACTACGGCGACGCCCTGAAGCCTGCCGACAAGATCGCCATCCCGACGGTGATCCCGCCCTGGTTCATGCCCCAGAACCCGAACAAGTATCACCAGGACAGCTGCGACAAGATCGGCAAGGAGTTCAAGGATTTCCACGACGCGATGATCGACGCCGTGGGCTACGCCGCGAACATGTGGAAGCTGCAGGCCAAGTTCAAGGACCTCAAGGTCATGTCGGTCAGCGCCATCGGCGCCCCCGGCTGCCTCGATGGACCCGAGCTGGAGAACTTCATCAAGAACGCCCCCATGACGGCGTCGTTCACAGGCAACAAGCAGAAGTACCGCGACGCCGTGGCCAAGGGCGTGTCCAAGTGCTTCAAGGACTGGCAGGGCAAGGTCATGGTCCCCGGCCTGCCGCTGTACCCGGCGTTCGCCGCGTTCCCCGGCCCGATGGCGCCGCCGATGCCCAGCGTGCCGGTGCCGCTCATCACCAACCCGTCAGCGATGAGCGCCAACATCATGGCGCCCTCGCAGCTCAAGTCCGAGATGGTCAACGCGCTCGATGGCGGCCTGAAGGACAAGGACAAGGACAAGCAGCACGAGGCGCTGTTCGAGGCCATCGCGACGGTGCTGTCGCTGGGCTTCACCATGTGGCTGCCCATGCAGCAGGTCATGCTGGTCATGGGCAAGGGCCCCATCCCGAGCTTCGCCCCGCCGTTCGTCCCCGTCGGCCCGGTGGTCGGCGGCGACAACCTGGCGGTGCCGGGGCACTGCATCGCCTAGCACCTCCTCGAAGCGCAGCCCCCTCGAAGCCAAGCTTCGAGGAGCGCTGTTCCGCCCCCCCGTCTCCGTTCCGCCTCCGCCTACTTGACCGGCGGGCCCTTGTACAAGAGCCCGTTCAGGAACTTCGGGTCCTTCTTCAGCTCCTCGATCAGATCGAGCATCTCCTGCGTGACCTCGCCATTCTCGATGGCGTCGATGCACTCGTTGGCGAAGCGCACCGCCTCCTCGTGGGCGGCCTTCTCGAGGGCCAGCTTGCGCGCGTACTCCATGGCCAGGATCTCGATGTGATCCTTGTGCGTGAACAGCATGGCCTCGTTGGTGGTGCCGACCGGATCGTCGATCCACAGGGTCTTCAGCTCGATGCTGGTCTCCATGTAGATCCGCTCGGTCTGGTCGGGGGTCAGCACGACCTCGAAGCCTTGCTTGGGGGGCGGCGGATGCTCGGCCAGGAAGTCGGCCTCGAACTTGAGGGCGTCCTTCTCCAGCTGCGCGGCCTCCTCGGCCATGATCTTGGCGATCTGGATCTTGACGTCGACGTCTTCCTCTTCCTCGATCTTCTGCGCCAGATTGATGAGGTATTGCTGCTTCTGCAGGATGTCTTCGACGGTCGTCGCCACGGGCCCATTTTAGGCGGGAACTCGCCCTCGAACCAGTCGTATCATGGGGGTCTTGGCGCGCGTCTTCCTCATCAATCCCCCGTCGCCGGAGCCGGTCAAGACACCGCTCCTGGCGCTGTGTTACCTGGCCTCGTCGCTGCGCCGCGCCGGCCACGAGGTCGCGCTGTGCGAGGCCTCCGCACCGCAGTCGCCCGACGTGGACACGCTGCTCGCAGAGGTCGCCGCCTTCGCGCCCGACCTGGTCGGCCTGCACATCAAGACGCTGCACGTGCAGCCGGCCTACGCGCTGGCGCGCCGGCTGGCCGAGGCCGGCCACCGCCTGGTCGCCGGCGGCCCGCACCCCACGGTGTGCTGGGAGGAGCCGCTGGCGCACGGCTTCGAGTTCGTCCTGCGCGGCGAGGCCGAGGAGTCGCTGGTCGAGCTGTGTGACGCGCTCGACGGTCGCGGCGCCGTGAGCGCCATCGCCGGCCTGTGCTACCGCGAGCGCGGCATGGTCCGCATCAACCCCGGGCGCGACTTCCTGCGCGACCTCGACGGCCTGGCCGACCCGCTGGCGGCGCTCGATCTGTTCGATCCAGCCTGGTATGGCACCAGCTCGGCGGTGGCGCCCGCGGGCCTGCTGTCGAGCCGCGGCTGCCCGGCCGCGTGCACCTTCTGCTCGAACAACGTCACCGGGCGGCGCTTTCGATATCGAAGCGCCGCCGGGGTCGCCGACGAGGCGCGCGCGCTGGCGGCGCGCGGGCAGACCGCGTTCAGCTTCTTCGACGACTCCTTCGCGGTCGGCCATCGCCGTGTGCGCGAGCTGGCGGCGGCGCTGGCGCCGGTGCGCATCGCGTGGACCTGCACGGCGCACCCCGGGCACCTCGATCTGCCCACCCTGCGCGAGATGAAGCGGGCCGGCTGCTGTGGCGTGGACATCGGCATGGAGAGCGGCGATCCCGGCGTGCTGCTGCGCATCGGCAAGGGCGTCACCGTGGAGCGCGTGCTCGAGGTGCTGGCCTGGTGCCGCGAGGTCGGCCTGCACACCGTGCTCAACCTGATGTTCGGCTGGCCCGACGAGACCGCGGCCGAGCTGCAGGCCACCCTCGACTTCATGGAGCGCGCCGCCCCGCTGGCCGGCGGCTTCAACGCGCGCGGCGTGCTGGTGCCCTATCCCGGCACCGAGATCTACGACCGCTACCACGAGCGCTTCGGCTTCACCTCGTGGTGGCTGCGCGAGCCCGCGCTGGCCTACCAGAGCTTCCCCGCCGAGTGGTCGCTGGAGGAGGTCACGCGCTGCTATGCCGAGGACGCCGCCCTGGAGCGCAACTTCTTCCAGCACCCACCGGCGCAGCTGGCCCTCATCAAGCAGGCCCTGCAGCGCAAGACCGAGCTCAGCTTCGCCAGCGTGATCGCGCTGGCCAACCGGGGGCGCCTGAAGAACCAGGTGGTGCCCGCCGCCGGGGCGCGCTAGCCGCCGAAACAGGGGAGAACGGGCCTCGCCTTGGCGTAACAGGCGAAGCTCCAAGTGTGCTAAATCTGAGGCACCTCCGACCGCGAAGGGACTGAAATGCCAGGACAAGGCAGGCTGGGTGACAACGGGCAGGCTGACTCACCAGGGGACAAGCACGGCTGCCCCGCATGCCCGCATCCTGCCATCGGCCCGGCCATCCTCGGCTCGCCCAACGTGTTCGTGAATGGCATGCCTGCCATCCGCAAGGATGACATCGGCATCCACGCCATCTGCTGCGGCCCCAACATGTGGAAGGCCACCGCGGGCTGCGACACCGTCCTCATCAACGGCAAGGCGGCGCACCGCAAGGACGACGCCCAGCAGCACTGCGGCGCCAGCGGCAAGATGGTGGTCGGTTCCGGCAACGTCATCGTCGGTGACGGCAGCGGCGGCGGTGGCGGCGGTGGCGGCGGCGGTGGCGGCGGTGGTGGCGGCGGCGCAGGTGCGGCCGGCAGCGGCGCGGGCGGCACCTCGCAGAACCGTCCCCAGGCGCAGACCTACGACGCCGGTGGCGCTTCGACCACGGGGGGTAGCGCGGCCCCGGCCGACGACGGCACGGTCAGTGATGATGACGGCACGGTGGCTGATGACGGAACCGTCAGCACCGACGACGGCACGGTCAGCACCGACGACGGCACGGTCAGCACCGACGACGGCACGGTCACCGAGCCGCCCACGGCGCCCGAGATCGCCGCGATGTCGCCCGAGGAGGCGGCCGCCGCGGTCAACGAGGCCAAGCCCGAGACTGCCGCCGAGGCGCTGCAGGCGATGCCGCCCGAGAAGGCCGGCGAGGTCCTGGCCAAGGTCGAGGTCGGCCCCGGCTCGCTGGCGCTCGAGGTCATGACGCCGGCGGTGGCCGCGTCGATCGTCGTCACCATGCCGCCGGGCGACGCGGCGCCGGTGACCGAGGCGATGAAGCCGCAGAGCTCGGCCGCCGTGATGGCGGCGATGCCGCCGCAGAAGGCCGCCGCGGTGCTCGACAAGAGCAACCCGGGCGAGGCCTCGCGCACGCTCGATGCCATGCCGCCGGCCAAGGCGCAGGCGGTCGAGGCCAAGATGGCGCCGGCGCAGCTGGCCAAGATGGAAGACTCGCGCGCGGCCAACGCGGCCGCGGCCAGCGCGCCTGCGGGCGCGGCGGGCGGTCCCGCGGCAGCAGCCGGTGGTCCTGCCGGCGCGGCAGCGGCGGGCCCGGCGGGCGCGGCGCGCGGCACCGCGGGTGGTCCCGCGGGCGCGGCGGCCGGCGGCCCGGCGGGCGTGGCGCGTGGCACCGCGGGTGGTCCTGCGGGCGCGGCAGCGGCGGGTTCTCCGGCGGGCGCAGCGGCGGCGGCAGGTG
>JBGASF010000038.1:0-56919 GCA_044229835.1 Polyangia bacterium
CCACCGCGGCGCGGCGCGCGGGCTGGGGCTGGCTGGCGTGCCGCGCGGCGCTGTGCCAGGCGGAGGCGGTGCTGCGCCTGGGTCGCCACGCCGAGGGCGAGGCGCTGCTGCGCGCCGCGGCCGACGCCGCGCTGGAGGCGGGCTACAGCAGTGAGCTGGCCCTGGCGGGGCTGCTCGAGGCCGTGCTGCTGCGCGGGCGTGGTGCGCTCGGCGACGCCCGCGCCCGCCTGGGTGAGGTCGCCGCGGCGGCCGACGGCGCCGGTCTGCAGGCGCTGGCCGAGGCCGCGCGCGCCGGGCTGGCGGCGCCCGACGACGCCGGGCCACGCGCGCATCCCGCGGGGGTCCGGCTGGCGCGCCGGCTCGGGCTGTGCGGCGCCATCGTGTGCCGTGCCCGCGGCCCCGAGGGCACGCGCTGGCTGACCGCGGAGCAAGCCACTGCGCTGCCCCGCAGCGGCGCCCGGGTCGATCTCGTGCGCGGCCGCATCGAGCTGGGACGGCGCTCGATCGATCTGTCGCGACGCCGCACCTTGCTCGACGTGCTGGGCGCGCTGGCAGCGTCGCCCGGCGCCCCCGTCGCGGTCGACACCGTGGTGCGCCGCGCCTGGAACGTCGACTATCACCCGCTCCGCCACCGCAGCCGGGTGGTGATGTCGATCGCGCGCCTGCGCCGCCTGCTGGGGGCGCGCGCCATCGGGGTCGCCGAGCGGGGCTATCGCCTGATGCTGGGCGAGCGCTGGACCGTGCTCGAGGCGGTGGCCGGCCCGGAATGTGACCCGATGTGACAGCGCGTCGCGTCGCCGCTCGCCCTACGCTGCGGCGCGTGCTGTCCTCGGCCTCCACCCTGGCACCGGAACGAATCGGTCGCTACCAGCTCATCGAGCGGCTGGCGGTGGGAGGCATGGCCGAGATCTTCCTGGCCCGGGTCAGCGGCCTCGAGGGCTTCGAGAAGCTGGTGGTGGTCAAGCGCGTGCTGCCCGAGCTCGACGTCGACGCCAACTTCCTGGCCATGTTCCTCGACGAGGCACGGCTGGCCGCGCTGCTCAGCCACCCCAACATCGCCGAGGTCTATGACATCGGCTGTGACGACGGCAGCTACTTCTTCGCCATGGAGTTCGTGCACGGCAAGAACCTCAACCAGCTCCTGGCCAGCCTGGCGCGCACACCGGCCCGCCGCATGCCCATCGCCCAGGCGGTGACCATCGCCATCGGCGCCGCCGCCGGGCTGCACCACGCCCACGAGAAGGTCGACCTGGGCGGGCGTCCGCTCTCGATCGTGCATCGCGACGTGTCGCCGTCGAACATCGTGGTGCGCTACGACGGCTGCGTGAAGGTGGTCGACTTCGGCATCGCCAAGGCGGCCTCGCAGCACGAGACCACGCGGGTGGGCACCATCAAGGGCAAGTTCGCGTACATGTCCCCCGAGCAGTGCCGCGGCCGGCCCATCGATCGGCGCAGCGACATCTTCTCGCTGGGGATCGTGCTGTACGAGATGACCACCGGGCGCCGGCTGTTCCGCGGCGCCACCGACAAGGACGTGGTGCGCCAGATCGCGCTGGGCAAGCCGCCGGCCCCGAGCCGCCTGGTGCCTGACTATCCGCCCGCGCTGGAGCACATCGTGCTGCGCGCGCTGGCGCGCGAGCGCGACGAGCGCTACGCCAGCGCCGAGGAGCTGCAGCTCGCGCTCGAGGACTTCGCGCTGCAGGCGCGGCTGCCGGTGTCGCAGGTCGGCGTGGCGCGCTTGATGGAGCGGCTGTACCCGGCGCAGCGCACGCTGCCCGCGATGCTCGAGGTCGCCACCGACGAGGAGCAGGTCGAGCCGACCACCGAGGTCGAGGACGACGCCCAGGGCCAGGGCCACGGCCCCGAGGACGACGAGCTCGACACCGACGTCGAGATGATCGCCGTCGCCGAGTCGGGACCGATCCAGCTCGCGCTGGCCCCGGCGCCTTCCGACCAGCACCCGCAGGCACCGCCCGCGCTGCCGCCAGCCTCTGCCGCCTCGAGCGCCTCCGGTCGGGACGACGCTGCCTCTCCGGGTCTGGCGCCGCGCGAGCCCCCGCTCACCCTGCGTCCAGCAGCCGCGCTCGACGCCATCGATCGCACCGCGCGCGTGGCCTCCCTGCAACAGCCCGAGCCGGCGCGACGCCCAGCCACCTCCTGGGCCTGGCTCGGGGCCTGCGTGCTGCTCGCTGCCCTCGGCGCGGCGGCGGTCTGGGTCGCCTTCCACCTCGCCCGCTGAGTCGACCTCGATCCGGCCGGCGCGGAGCTCAGAACGCCAGGTCCAGGCGTGCCGTCGCGAAGTCCTCGCGGCGGGTGCCGGCGAACGGCGCCAGCTTGCCCTGCTGGCTGTGGCTGTACTCGAGGTGCAGCGCCAGGTTCGACACCAGGTGATAGCGTCCTCCCGCGGTGACGCGCGCGAGGTCCGGGCCCATGGCGTCATCGGGCAGCACGGCGTCCCAGCGCAGGAAGCCGGCCACCCGCGGCGTCGGCGTGTAGCTCAGCTCGGCCAGGCCGCCCAGGCTGTTCTGCGCCGCGCTGGCCTGCCACAGCTCGCCGCTGTCGCGCTCCCAGATGGCGACCAGGCCCAGGTTCACGCCGCGCAGGTTCAGGCTGGCATCGAGCCCCACCCGGGCGAAGGTCTCGCGCGCCAGCACCGCGGTGGCGCTGGCTGGACGCGCCCGTCCCAGGTAGCCGAACAGCCCGACCCGCTGCCCGGCGGTCTGCCCCTCCCCGGCGCCGAAGACCGCGCTGACGCGGGCATAGACGTCGCTGGGCACGTCGCGTGTGAGGTTGCTGCTGGCACCATTGACCCAGCCCGCGCTGAGGGCGAACTGGCGCAGCCGGGTCGACAGCTCCAGCCCCTCCTGGGTCTCGCTAAGGGGGGCGCCGTCTGCGAAGGCCCGATCATAGACCTCGTAGGGTGACACCGTCAGCCGCCGCTTCACGCTGAAGGCCACGTAGGCCGGCTCGAAGCGGCCGACCCGCACCGACAGCCGGGGTAGCACGTCGGCCAGCACCACGTTCGCGAGCTCGAGCGTGGCGTCCTGCGCCGCCACGCCGCGCGCCTCCGAGATCGGTGGCGTGTAGACGAACACGTAGGAGAGCCGCGGCGACAGCACGCCCGCCGACAGCACATCCAGCCCGCTGAGCACGAAGCGGCGCTGGTCGTCGGTCTTGCCGGGGCGATCGAGCAGGTCGAACCCGACGCTGGTGCGCAGCGCGATCGGCGTCGGCCCCTCGAAGACGGTGCGCTCCTCGGCCTCGAGGCCGGGCAGCCGGTAGCCATTGTCGCGGAAGCGCGCCCCGAGATCGCTCAGGCGCGGATAGCTCGAGTGACACATCGAGCAGTCGAAGCCATACTTGCGCGCGAACGCCGGGATGGCGTCGGCCGAGCCGGGCGCCACCACGAGCACCCCCAGCAGGCCGAGGCAGGACAGCAGCACGCGCCGCGTGCGGGCAGGGCTCCGTGAGCGGGTCATCGCAGATCTCCAATGGGCGCGGGTGGGGCGAGGCCTGCGTCGGCGCCGGGGACGACTGGCGCGGGCCCGGCGGGCGTCGGCGCGGGGTCGGGTGGTAGCGCCGGCACGGCCACGACGGGCACCGGGCCGGTGAGCGCCTCCAGGAAGGCGACCAGATCGAGCTTCTCGCGGCGGGTCAACCCGAGCGGCACCACCAGGGGATCCAGGTTGCCGTTGGGCACCCCGCCGCGATCGTACAGCTCGATGACGTCCATCAGGGTGCGCGCGCTGCCGTCATGCAGGTACGGATAGGTCTGGGCGACGTTGCGCAGGCCAGGCGTCTTGTAGCGGCCCCGATCGCGGCGCTGCTTGGTGACCACCTCGCGCCCGAGGTTGGGCTGCGGCGCGTCCATGCCGACGCCGAGGTTGTGGAACGACTGATCGGAGAACGTCGGGCCGCTGTGGCACGGCGAGCAGTGCCCCTTGCCGTTGAAGAGGGTCAGGCCACGCTGCGCCGCCGGGCTGATGGCGTCGCGCTCGCCGGCGGCGAAGCGATCATAGGGGCTCGGCCCCGAGACGATGGTGCGCTCGAAGGCGGCGATGGCCTTGGCGATGCCATCGGTCGTCACCGGACCGCCGAACACGCGCTCGAACTGGGCGGCGTACCCCGGGATGGCCTGCAGCTTGCGCACCACGTTCTCGAGCGTCTCCCCCATCTCGATGG
This sequence comes from Polyangia bacterium, assembly GCA_044229835.1. Lineage (GTDB taxonomy): Bacteria > Myxococcota_A > Polyangia > Haliangiales > JADYYK01 > JADYYK01. The sequence continues at coordinate 4,183 of JBGASF010000038.1, forward strand.
GGTTGTGGATGGGTCCCAGGGCCTGCTCCTCGAGCGAGCCCGCGCGACCGTCCCAGAACTGGTACTTCATGTATGCGGCGTCGATGATCGAGCCCGAGTTCCGGCCGCCGACCTGGCCGCCGATGCCGGTGTCGGTGGGGTTGTGATTGGCCCACGCGGCCTCGGGGACGTGGCAGGTCGCGCAGCTGATGGTGCTGTCGGCCGACAGCCGCGGCTCGAAGTAGAGCTGCATGCCGAGGCGAACCTTGTCGTCGGCCATCGGGTTGTCGGCCGGCACCGCCATCGGCGGAAGGCGGGAGTCGGGCAGCCTGCGCCCTGGCGGAGCCAGCAGCGAGGCACAGCCAACGAGGAGCACGCCAGTGCTGGCGACGAGCCGCAGCTTTCCCATGCAGCGGACCGTTTGCAAGCGACGGTCCACGTGCGGCGCGCAGCGCGCGAGGCCACCGCCGTGCCCGCGGCCGCACCCAAACCGTCACGTTGTGAGATGTTGGCGCCGCGCGCAGCCGGCACCCAGCTGTGCGCGCAAAGGCTGCGCTGGCGCTTCTGCGCACCTGTTGCCGTCTTCACCGCCACTCCGGCGCGAACGCGTCGCGGTTGCGCGAACCGCGCAGGTGGACTGCCGCGATCCGCCTTCCGGCTCGGGTGGCAGCCGCCCCACGGGCAGGTGCTGGCACGCGCGTGCAGGGCGCCCGCTGCGCGCCTCAGCGGGCCCGGAGGTCGATGCTGGTGAGGTCGTCGCTGGCGTGCAGGCGCAGGTCGAGGTAGTCGGCGTGGCCCTGGGGCCAGCGGGCGACGACGTCATAGTCGCCCTCGGGGATGGGCGACAGGACGTAGTGGCCGGCGGCGTCGCTGCGCGCGCTGGGCAGCGGTGCGCTGGTGCCGCCGCGGCTGCGGCCGCGCGGGGTCAGGGTCACGGTCGCGGCGGCGACCGGGGTGCCGCGCACGTCGAGGACACGGCCGGCGATGCGCGCGGCGGGCTCCAGCGCGAGGTCGACGTCGCGCAGGGTGATCTCGCGTGGATCGCGCGTCGCCGCCGGGAGCGTGACGGTGCGCCGCGCGGGGGCGTGGCCGGGGGCGCTGGCGGTGAGGGTCCAGGTGCCGGCGCCGAGCGACAGCAGGGTGAAGCTGCCGCTCGGGTCGGGGCGGGCCTGGGCGCGGGCGGCCGCGGGTCCGCTCAGGGTCAGCTCGACGCCGGGGATGGCGGCGCGGGTGCGGGCGTCGGTGATGCGGCCGCTGAGGCCGCCCCCGAAGGCCAGCGCCAGCTCGGCGCGGGTGCGGTCGTCGCTGACGGTGATGGTGCGCGCGGGGTAGTCGGGGTGGCTGACCTCGAGGCGCCACGGCGGCGGACCCAGGCGGGCCAGCGTGAAGTAGCCGCCGTCGATGGTCTGCGCGCTGGCGTCACGCAGGCCGAGGACGCGGATGCGGGCGCCCAGCAGGGCGAAGCCGAGCGGATCGATGACGCGACCACCGAGCTCGCGGTCGGCGCGCGTCAGGGTGAGATCGAGCGCCACCTCGGCGCCGCTGTCGGCCGCGGCCGCGGGGATCACGACCCGCTTGCGCGCCGCCAGGTAGCCGAGCAGCGAGGCCTCGACGCGGACGGCGCCGGCCAGGGCGGCGATGCGGTAGCGGCCGTCGGGATCGGTCAGCGCGATGTGCGCGGCGATGGCGCCGCCGTCGTCGTCGGCACCGGCGCCGGCGTCGGCGCTCGCGCTGGCCAGCGCGGCGGTGACCAGGACGTTGCCCAGCGGGCGGCCGAGATCGTCGGTGACGCGGCCGGCCAGCACGGCGCCGGTGCGCAGCACCAGGGTGACCTCGGCCTCGTCGGTCACCACCAGCTCGGCGCTGGCGGCGGCGGCCAGGTCGGGGTGCGACGCCACCACGCGCACGCGACCCGGCGGGATGCCCTCGACCATGAAGCTGCCATCGGCGGCGGTCAGCAGTCCGCCCCCCGCGCTCGGCGGCGCCATCACCGGTGCGGTGCCCGCGGCGCGGGGCGGTGGATAGGGGATGGGGCCGGTCAGCACGCCGAGCTCGCCTTGCGCGCGCAGTCGCCCGGCGTCGCTGCCGCCGCTGGCGACCTGCGCCAGGCTGCGCTCGCCCGCGCCGACCGGCACCAGCGTCCCGCCCGCCCCGATGCCGAACACCTCGACGACGGCCCCCTTCACGCCTCCCCCCGCGCCATCGCGAACGAAGCCTCTGACGCGCGCACCTTTCACCAGCGCCAGCGTGACGTCCCCGCTGCCCGGACTCGTGCCCGCGCCCGTGCCCGTGCTCGTGCCCGCGCCCGTGCTCGTGCTCGTGCCCGTGCCCGTGCCCGTGCCCGTGCCCGTGCTCGTGCTCGTCACCCGCACGCCCCACACCGGCAGATACCCCTTCGCACTGGCCGCCATCACATACTCGCCCGGCGCCACCGCCGCGATCCGCCACCCGCCATCCGCCCCGGTCTCGACCCGGTCCGCCAGCGCGGCCAGCACGTCACGCGCCAGCGACACCCGCGCCCCCGCGACCCCCTGCCCCGTCGTCGCGTCGACCACGCGTCCCGTCATCACGCGCGCCGGCGCCAGCACCAGCGTCACCGGCTCGTCGCCCGCCGCCGCGCCGCCGCCGAAGCGCTCGACGCCCTCCAGCGGCTGGCTGGCCTCGCTGTCGCCGCGACGCGCGCGTACCTCGTAGATCCCCTCCAGTAGCCGCTCGACCTTGAACGCCCCCGCGCGGTCGGTCTCCACCGTGCGCGGCGGCCACAGCCCGCTGCCCGCGACCTCGACGCGCGCGCCCACGGCCGGCGCCCCCGCGGCGTCGACCACGCGCCCCGCCAGCACGACCTCGCGCGCCAGCGCCACCTCCAGCCCCAGGCCGGGCGCGACCACATGACGGACCTCGACCGGCGCGAAGCCCTCGGCCTGCACCGTGACCCGGTAGAACCCCGACGCCAGCCCCGACAGCGCGAAGCCGCCACCGGGCCCGCTGCGCGCGCTGCGCAGCTCGGCGTCGCGCCACACCCCCACGGCCGCCACCGGCGCCGCGACCTTCGACTGCTTGCCCAGCCAGCCCGCCTCGGGCCGCACCACCACCAGCGCCCCCTCGAGCCCGGCGCCCGCCACGCCGCTGTCGTCGGCCGCCGCCGTCACCACGCCGCCCAGCGCGACCCCGGGCGCCATCGCCACCACCGCGACCTCGCCGGGCGCGACCACGTCGACCGCGCGCGCCACCCGCCCCGGCGCCCGCGTCTCCAGGTGCACCGGCCCAGCCGGCACCGGCAGCACGAAGCGCCCATCCACTCCGGTATCGACCAGCCCCAGCCCGTGGCCATCGACCGCCAGCGCCAGCACGCGCACCCGCCCGAGCGGCGCCCCGTGCTGATCGGTGACCTGCCCGCGCAGCGCCGGCCCCTGCGCGGCCAGCCCCGCGTCATCACTCACGGCCGCGTCGGCCACCACGACGCGCGCCCCGCCGCGGCGCCGGCACCCGGCCCCGCCCAGCCCCCCGGCGAGCAGGCCGGCGCAGGCCAGCCAGACCGCCGCCAGCCGGCCGAAACCTCCGGCAAACCCTCCTCTTGCACAGCGCACAGCGAAATGGTAGCTACTGGCCCTCAATTCCGCGACAGTGGAGCACGAAGATGGCGTTCACGTGTGACGTTTGCAGCAAGAACAAGATGGTCGGGAACAAGATCTCGCACTCGAACATCAAGACCAAGAAGACCCAGGAGCCGAACCTGCAGCGGGTTCGCGCGATGATCGACGGCGCCCCGCGCCGCATCCGCGTGTGCACGCGCTGCCTGCGCTCGGGCAAGGTCATCAAGGCCGCCTGATCCTTCGCCTCGCTCCGCCTTCTTCACCCGACAACCCCGCAGTGACGCCCGGCCATCCGGCTGGGCGTCTTCGCGTGTCCGCCGCCCAGCCAGGCCTGCCCGGGTCGCGCCAGCGGCCAGGTCTGGGGCTAGCTCGAGACGACGGCGATGGCGTCGATCTCGACCGCCGCGCCGCGCGGTAGCGCCGCGACCTGCACCGTGGCGCGCGCCGGCGGCGCCGCCTCGAAGTACTTGCCGTACACCGCGTTGACCTTGGCGAAGTCGCCCAGGTCGTGCAGGTAGATCGTCGTCTTGACGACCTGCGCCAGGGACGACCCCGCGGCCTTCAGCACCGCGGCCAGGCTGTCCATCACCCGCGCGGTCTGCACCTCGACGTCGCCGACCACCAGCTGACCGGTGGCCGGATCGAGCGGGATCTGCCCCGAGCAGAACACCAGCCCGCCGGCCACGATGGCCTGCGAGTAGGGCCCAATCGCCCGGGGCGCCTCGGCAGTCTCCACGACCTTGCGCATCGTCATCTGGCCTGTCTCGATCTCGCTAGCTGGTGGGCAATGCTGGGGTCGAACCAGCGACTTCGACCGTGTGAAGGTCGCACTCTTCCACTGAGTTAATTGCCCGGCCTACGAGCGCATTCGTAGCTTGCCCGCGGCGCTCCGTCAAGGGCAGACCACGGGCTGCCCCGGCATCTGACACACGCCCTCGTTGCAGTCGAGGTCGCCGGCGCAGTCCACCGTGGTGCACGGCTGGCCGACCTGCTGTCGCGCCACGCAGGTGCCCGACACGCAGCTGGCCTGGCCGAGACACTGCTCGGTGCACGGCTGGCCCACCGCGGGCGCCAGCTTGCACGTCCGCGTCGCCGGATCGCACACCTCGTAGACCAGCGCGCAGGCGCCGCGCACGTCGGGGTCGCAGGTGCCCCCGCTGGGCACCGGCAGCGTGCACGCCGAGGCCAGGCAGCGCAGCGGCGCCACGCACGCGCTGTCGCTGTCGCAGGTCGCGCCCGCCGTCGAGCTCGGCGCGGTGCACACCCCGCTGGTGCCCATGATCTTGCAGTAGGCGCCGTCGACACAGCGCGCCCCGAACCCGCACGCCGCGCCCAGCGCGATGGCCGGCTGCGGCGGCCCGCAGGTGCCCAGGCAGCAGGCCTCCTCGGGATCGCAGCCCGCCATGCGGTTGCCACAGGTCGCGTCGGCGGCGCAGTCGTCGCTGACCGCGCAGGCCCCGCCCTGCGCGACCTGGCCCACGAAGACGTCGCGGCAGGTCACCCCGGTCAGCACATTGATGAAGCTGGCCGCGTCGCAGCCCTGCGACTCGATCTCGGCCACACACTTGCTGGCCTGCGCGGCGTCATAGCGCGCGCGGCCCGCCTTGGCGCCCGCGACCTGGCGCGCCGGCGACAGGAAGGTCAGGCTGCGGCAGGTCGCCTCGTCACTGAAGCCTTTACACCGTGTCAACCACTTGCACAGGGCGGCCTCGAACTCCTGCTCGACCGCGTCGACCGCGATGGCGCCGCCGTCGTCACCGCCGCAGCCGCCCACGGCGCTGCCCAGCACCACCACCAGGATCCAGCCGAGTCGCCGCATCCGCCCAGCTTACCGCAGCCCGAGGGTCGCCAGGCCGCCCGCGACCGCCCCGGCGCCCAGCAGCACTCCGGCGACGTGGGCCCCGAAGGCGCGCTTGCCCGCCAGCAGCGCGATCCCCGCCTTGACGCAGGTGTTGGCGATGACCGCGATGGTGATGGCCAGCACCGCGGCCGAGACCCCGAGCTGGCCGCTCTGCGCGCCCCGGCTGACCGCCAGCGTGACGGCGTCGACATCGGCCAGCCCCGAGGCCGCCGCGGTCAGGTAGACACCGCGCTCGCCGAACTCCTGCTTGGCGATGGCCGACACCACCAGCACGGCGCACAGGATGACGCCCCACTTCAGCGCCGGCAGCAGCGCGAACGGGTTCTTGAGCGGCAGCTTGCCCTGCTCGTCGGCCTGGCCCGGCGCCGTCGCCGCCAGCGCGCGCCACTTCCACACCGCGCCCAGCAGCATGATGGCCGCCATCGCCCCCAGCGGCAGCGCCAGCGCGCGCGTGATGGCCCGGCTCAGCAGCGCCGTCACCACCAGCACGCGGATGGGCATCACGGCGTTGGCCAGGAAGGTGGCCAGCTGGCCCGACAGGCGATGCTCGGGCCGCTTGGCGGCGTCCTGCGCCATCGCCGCGGTCACCGCGGTCGAGCTGACCAGCCCCCCGACCAGGCCGGCCAGCCCGGCGCCCTTGGTCTGCCCGAGCACGCGGTGCAGCACGTAGCCGACGAAGCCGAGCCCGGCGATGAGCAGCACGAACAGGCCGATCTTGCGCGGTGACAGCACGCCCCACGGATCGCGCGCCTCGGTGGGCAGCAGTGGCAGCAGCACCGCCAGCCCGATGCCGAGCTGCAAGGCCGCGGTCAGCTCGATGCGGCGCAGCTTGGGCACCAGCGTGCGCGTCCACGGCTTGGCCAGGAGGAGCAGCGTGGTCACCAGCCCCAGCGCCAGCGCGATGCGGCGGTCATGGTGCACCATCATGCCGAGCAGGTAGGTCATCACCGCGGCCAGCTCGGTGGTCAGGCCGTGGCCGGCGTCGGCGCGCAGGTATTGCGCCATGACCAGGCCGGCGGTGACCACCAGCCCCGCGATGGGCAGCCAGGCCTGGCGCTCGCCCAGCAGCGCGGCGGCCCAGCCCAGCAGCGCCAGCAGCGCGAAGCTGCGCACGCCCAGAATGGCGGCGGCGCTGGCGGCCGCGCTGGCGCGCGTCTCGGCCGGCGGATCGTCGGCGTCGGGCGCCCCGGTCAGCTCGCTGTGCTCGCGCTCGAGGCCGATGAACAGCCCGAGTCCCGCCGCGATGGCGCCCTCGATGAGGAGCTCGGTGCTATCGGCCACGGTCCACTCGACCACGACGCCGCGGCGCCGTAAAGGGGCGGCGAAATTGTCAGCCCGCTTTTCGCGCCCCCGATGACCTCTTGAACCGTCCTCACTCGTATACACTGCAGCCCCCCCGATGCGTCGCGGCGACCCCCAGCTTCGCTTTCGCTCGGCCAGCGCGGACGACGCCCTCGCCATGGCCGAACTCTCGCTGCGCGCCTATCCGCGCAACGGTGACAGCGCCGCCTCGCGCGCGCAGGCCTACGGGCAGTCGGTCTGGTTCAGCCCGTCCGACTACACGCTGGCGCTGCGCACCGGCGTGCCCGGCCACGTCGGGCAGTTCCTGACCCTGCCCTTCGGCGCCAGCTTCGGCGGCGTACGCGCCTCGGCCGGCGGCCTGGCCTCGGTCGCCACCGCCCCCGAGGCGCGCCGCACCGGGGTGGCCTCGGCGATGGTGGCGCGTCACCTGGATCAGCTGGCCGAGCACGACGTCGCCTGGGCGCTGCTCTACCCCTACTCGCCGCGCTTCTACGCGGCGCAGGGCTGGGCCCCGATGGCCCGCGTGCTGCGCTGGCACCTCACCCCCACCGAGCTGCCGCTGTGCCCCGAGCGCGCCCGCGTGCGCACGCTGTCCGCCACCGACGCCAGCGATCTCGGGCGCATCCAGCGCGCCTACGAGCGCCACTGCGCGCGCGAGAACGGCAGCCTGTCACGCACCCCGCGCCAGCTGGCCGCGCGCCTCAAGACCAGCCACGTCGTCGGCGTGCAGGGCGACCACGTCACCGACGAGCTCAGCGGCTACCTCATCTACGAGCTGCGCAGCCCGACCCCGCACCCGCTGACCATGGTGGTGCACGAGCTGGTCGCCGAGGACGGCGCCGCCACCCGCGCCCTGGCCGGCTTCCTGGCCGCGCAGGACGCCCAGGTCGAGCAGCTCGAGCTCGATCTGCCCGAGCACCACGCGCTGCCCGCCCTGATGAACCGCGGGCTGCCCGCGCTCGAGGATCCGGTGCACATGCCCAACGAGCACCACCTGGTGGCGCGCCTGTTCAGCGGCGCCATGGTGCGCATCGTCCACCTGGCGCGGGCGCTCGAGGGCCGCGGCTACCCCGGCCTGGCGGCGCTGACCCCGGGGCTGCCCGCCGCGCCCGCCAGCGGCCGCGTCAGCGTGGTCGCCAGCGATCCCCTGCTGCCGCACAACCAGCAGCCGGTCACGCTCAGCGTCGACGCCGGCAGCGCGCGCATCACCCCGGGGCACAGCCCGGGCGTGCCGCTGCTGTCGGGCCCCATCGCCACCCTGTCGGCGGTGCTGGTCGGCGCCCTGCGCCTGGCCACCGCAGTGCACCTCGGCCTGCTGACGCTGGAGGCCGGGGCCCGCCTGCACGAGCTCGACGCCCTGCTGGCGCTGCCGCCGCCCGCTCCGCTCATCACCTTTTAGCAGTATCATCCCGCCATGTCCTCGAGCGCGAGCGCCCTGGCTCCGTCGTCCCCGGTCAGCCTGCGCTTCACGCCGGACGGGCAGCGCGTGGTGGTGTCGAGCGACAGCGGCGTGCGCCTCATCGATGTCGCCGGGCAGCACGCGGCCATCCGGCTGGCGGCCCAGCACGCCAGCGACCTCGTCGCCTTCGACACCGAGATCTGGCTGGTCCACGGCGAGACGCCGGAGCTGCTGCGCTTCAACCTGGCGGGCAGGGCGCTGGGCGAGCCGACCGCGCTGCCGCCCGGGCCGGGACGTCTGGTGCGCAGCCCGTTCGGCGACCCCGTCGCGGTGTGGATGGCCGAGGTGCCGACGCTGCTGGCCAGCAACGAGAGCGGCGTCACGCAGACCACGCTGCCGCGCGCCGATCTGGTGCTGCCGCTGTCGGCCCGGCGCTGGCTCAGCGTCGAGGGCCCCCGCGTCACCCTGCGCGAGCCCGGCGACGAGCTGTGGACCTCGCCCCACGTGGGCGACGAGATGCGCGCGATCTACGGCGCGCCGCTGTTCGACGCCCGCGCCATCGCGCTGCTGTGCGAGAGCCGCGACCACAGCGAGCACCAGATCCTGGTCCTCAGCACGCGCGACGGCGGGCTGCAGCACCGCATCGCGCTGACCGGCACCACCCTGGTGCGCTTCGCGCCCCGGCGCGGCTACGCCCTGGTGCTGAGCGGCCTGCGCAAGCTGACCGCGCTCGATCTGCGCTTCGGCAAGGTGGTCAAGGAGTTCGACGAGACGCGCGACGTGGTCGACGTCGCCATCGACGATCTGGCCCAGCACCTGGCCATGCGCCTGCGCGGCGACGACGGCGAGATCGAGACCGTGCACACCACCTACCGCGACCTCCTGGCCGCGGCCCCGCACGAGCCCGCCCCCAGCGGCGACGGCAGCGCGGGCAAGGGCGCGGGCAACGGCGCCGCCGGCAACGGCGCGCCGGCCAGCACGCCCGGGGCGCCCACCGCGCGCACCCTGCCGGTGCCGCCGCAGGTCGATCGCAAGCGCGAGGCGCCGCCGCCGCGCGCGCCCGAGCCGCAGCCGGTCGGCGAGCTGCGCATCCCCGAGCAGTTCCTGGCCCTGAACCCGCGCCCGCTGACGCAGCGCTGCAGCCGGGCCGAGTCCTTCATGCTGCTGGAGCGCTACCTGGCGCTGGTCGGCGCCTGGTGCGAGCGCGCCATCGCCACCGCCTGGGATCGCGGCCGCCTGACCTACCCCAACGAGGGCAGGCTGCCCTTCGAGACCGAGGTCGCCGGCATCCTGGGCCGCGAGCGCAACCACGCCCAGCCGCAGCTCGCCGCCGCCCAGGCCCACGTCGTCGAGGCCGCCGCCGCGGTGCGCGACGCCGAGCTGCAGGTGTCGGGGCGGCTGACCCCGCTGGGCTCGCTGGCGCGCGAGTTCGGGCTGTCGCCGCTGGCCTACGAGATCCTGATGATCGTCGCGGCGCCCACCCTGTGGGGCGAGCTGTCGCGCCTGTACGGCATCCTGGCCAACGATCCCGATCGCCCGCTGTGTGACGAGCTGCTGGTGTGCCAGATCCTGAGCGGCCGCGCCGAGCGCCACGACATCGCGCGCGAGCTCGACCGCGATCGCCCGCTGTATCGCTACGGCCTGGTGCGGCCGGGCGACGGCCGGGTGCGCCCGTTCATCTCGCTGGCCACCGATCCGCTGGTCATCCGCCAGCTGCGCGCCGAGTCGATGGACGGCGACCCCGGCGAGACCATCTCGGTGCGCGTCGCCGATCGCACCCTGCACGAGATCCGCATGCCCGAGCTGACCAAGCGCGAGCTCCTGTCGGCGCTGGCGCGCGCGCCCGAGAGCCACGTGCGCATCGCGGTGCAGGGCCGCATCGGCAGCGGGCGGCGCACCCTGCTGGCGGCGCTGGCCGCGCACGCCAACCGCAACCTCGGCGTCATCGACGCCTCGCTGCTGTCGCGCGATCCCAAGGCCCGCCTGGAGTCGCTGCGGGTGGCGCTGCGGCGCGTGGTGCTGCGCGGCTGGATCCCGTGCGTCGAGGGGCTCGACGACGTCGCCAGCGACGATCAGGCCACGCGTGAGCAGCTGCGGGAGCTGTTCCGCAGCCACCCCGGGCCGCTGGCGCTGCGCCTGTCGTGGGACGCGCAGCCGCCGCTGGATCCCGGCTACCTCAAGGTCGATCTGCCGCCGCTCAAGGACCAGGATCGCATCGAGGTCTGGCGCGCGGTCACCGACCGCCACGGCCTCATCGTCAAGGACGTCGAGGACATCGCGCTGCGCTACCGCGTCGGCACCGGCGTCATCGAGAAGGTCGCGGCCGCGGTCGCGCGCGCCGGCGACGAGCGCCGCCCGCCCGCCAACGACACCCGCCCGCCCGACAGCGCCGATCGCGGGCGCGAGCTCGACCAGGCGCTGCGCCAGCACCTGGAGACCCGCCTCGGGCAGACCGCGACCCGGGTGACCCGGCTGGCGACCTGGTCGGACACCGTGCTGCCGACCGACGTGCTCGACTCGCTGTTCGAGCTCATCGCGCGCATCCGGCACCGGCGCACGGTGTACGACGCCTGGGGCTTCGACCGCACCATGACGACCTCGCGCGGCCTGACCGCGCTGTTCCAGGGCGGCCCCGGCACCGGCAAGTCGATGGTCGCCGGCGTCATCGCCAGCGAGCTCGGCCTCGACCTCTACCGCGTCGACCTGTCGCGCATCATGTCGAAGTGGATCGGCGAGACCGAGCGCAACCTGGCCTCGGTGTTCGACGCCGCCGAGGACGGCCAGGCCATCATCCTGTTCGACGAGGCCGACTCGCTGTTCGCCAAGCGCACCGAGGTGCGTAGCTCCGTCGATCGCTACGCCAACCTCGAGGTCAACTACCTCCTGCAGCGGCTCGACACCTTCGAGGGCATCGCGCTCTTGACCACCAACTTCGGCGGCTCCATCGACTCGGCCTTCAAGCGCCGGCTGTCGCTGCGCCTGACCTTCCCGTTCCCCGACGAGGAGATGCGCGAGCAGCTGTGGCGCGTGCACCTGCCGCCGGAGATGCCGACCGCGGGCGAATTCGACCTGGCGTCGCTGTCGCGCAAGTTCCAGCTCTCGGGCGGCTACATCCGCAACGCCACCCTGCGCGCCGCCTTCCTGGCCGCCGAAGAGCATTCACCGCTGACCCAGGACCACCTGGAGCGCGCGATTCGCCTCGAGTACCGCGAGATGGGCAAGCTGGGTGACACCGGCGTGCTGGAATGAGCAACCAAGCCTCCATGGATCAGACCGCGTCGCCCTTCCCGCCCCTGCCCGAGGTCCCCGCCAGCCACCGCGCCCACGCGCAGTCGCCCCTGCGCTACGAGGACGTCAGCCAGGACGGCCGGGTCATGCTGCTGTCGCTGCCGCACGCCATGGGGCTGGCGGTGTGGCAAAAGCTCATGGTCGATAGCCCGGTGCCGCGCGCGGCGCAGCACCAGGGGCTGGTGCCGCTGCTCACGCGCCTCGTCATCGAGGGCCACGGCGGGCCGGTCTCGGTGCGGCGTCCGTTCGAGATCGACGGCGGCTATGTGCTGGGCCACACCGTGGACGCCGGCGGCGAGCCCAACCGGATCCTGCTGGCCACCTTCGCCGAGGTGCGGGCACCGCGCGCGCGCACCCACGGGCCGCCCCCCGACGGCGCCGGCACCCTGGATCTGGTCGGCAAGATCTATGGCGAGCACGTCTTCACGCGCCCGTTCGGCCCGCCCGAGGCGCGCAAGGTGCGCCGGCTGGAGCTCGACGGCGTGCCCGCGGTGCCGCCGCTGCGCCTGCCCTGGATGAAGCACGACGACGTGCTGACGCCGCCGGCCGGCGCGACCGGCCTGACCGAGCTCGACGCCGCGGTGAAGGACGACGAGGTCCCGGTGCTGTTCGGCCTGATGCACTCGGACTCCAACCAGCACGTCAACTCGCTGGCCTATCCGCGCATCTTCGAGGAGGCCGCGCTGCGCCGCCTGGCCCAGCACGGCCGCGGCACCCGGCTGATCGCGCGCTACGCCGAGATCACCTACCGGAAGCCGTGCTTCGCCGGCGAGCGCGTGCGCCTGCTGCTGCGCGCCTGGGCCAGTCCCCACGGTGCCTGGGTGTGTGGCGCCTTCGTGGCGCCCGAGGCGGGCAGCGGGCCGGAGTCGCTGGCGCGCGCCAACGCCTGCGTGCGCATGCTGCTCACGGAGTAGCGCGGGGCCCCGACCCGGCGCCCTGGGGCACGACCAGGACGGCCTCCCCGGGCTTGTCGGCTTTGTCGCCGTAGTGGTGCAGGAGCACGCCGTCGGCCAGGCGGCCCAGCGAGGTCACGCCCCAGCTGCCGGGCAGATCGGCGAGCTCGGCGAGGTCGGCGCGGCGCAAGAGGCGCAGGCGCTGGCCCGAGAACAGGCCGACGAAGTCCAGGCCGGCCACCGGGTTGGGCGGCTCGGCGCGGGTGCGCGCGCGCTCGCGCCCGCTGGCGTCATAGGCGACGAGGTCGGGGCCGGTGACATAGCGACCGCCGCCCGGGTCGGGATAGCCCGACTCGTGGGGCCCGAACGGGATGCGCGCCACCAGCTTGCCGCGCGCGTCCAGCAGCCCGAGCTCGAACGGCTTGTCCTCGCTGATGACATACGACTCCAGGACCGCATCCACCGGCGCCGCCCAGCCGAGCTTGCTGCGCACGCGCCAGCGTGGCTTGCCCGTCGCAGGATCATGCAGCGTGGCCTCGCCCTCGATGAAGCGATACAGCCCATCGGGCCGCGCCAGCACCAGGTGACGCGCCAGGCGCTCCAGCCCCTTGGGCTCGGCGCGCTTCCACAGCAGCTTGCCGGTCGCGCACTCGATGACGTCGAGCCTGCCACCGAGCGTGCCGAGATAGCACTGCCCACCGGGCAGGCTGCCCGACCGCGTGGTCGAGTAGCTGCCGCCCAGCGTGGGCGCCCGCCAGCGCTCCGCCCCGGTGACCGCATCGAGCCCCAGGGTGACCTTGGCGTAGTCGTCCTGCTCGCCATCGACCTCGACCACCGCGATGCCACCCGCGCTGGCCAGCAGCTCGCCGCGCCCACCCCAGCAGCCCGCCGACGCGCCGCCGTCCTCGTCGAACTCCTCCATGTAGCGCAGCTGGTAGGTCGCGCCCAGGGGCTTGCCGCTGTCACACGCGACCAGCTGGAAGTGACACTCGCAAGACATCGCACACGAGGTCCCGACGTCGTCCCAGCCACAGCCATCATTGCCTGACGACTGCAGCGACCCCAGCAGCTTCCCGGTCGCCGCCTCCAGCCGATGCACGGTGGCGCCGCCCCACCACAGCACCACCCCACCATCGACCCTCAGCGTCTGCCGCCCGCGCGCCTCGGCCTGCACCTTGGTCCGCCACTTCAACTTGCCATCCGCGCCCCACCCCGACGCCGACAAGAAGTCCCGATCAATCACCACCACCACACCACCCACCCACACCGCATCCCAAGCCGGCACCCGCATCACCCTCAACCCACCCCACTTCTCCCCCGGCCTCGCCTTGCTCGTGCTCGTGCTCGTGCTCGTGCTCGTGCTCGTGCTCGTGCTCGTGCTCGTGCTCGTGCTCGTGGTCGTGCTCGGCACCGGCTTCCCCGGCTTCCCCGCCCAAGCCCCCACTCCAACTCCCACCCCCGCCGCCACCACCCCCACAGCCAACATCCTCATCATCCCGCAAGCATACGCGACCGCCCTCCCCCCACGCCCGCCACCTCCCCCATTGCCTGTCGCCTGTAGCCTGTGTCCTGTCCCCTGTAGCCTGTTCGTCCGGCTTCGCCTATTGTGCGCCCCATGGATTTCTCCCTCGACGAGGAACAGCAGCTCATCGTCGCGACCTTCCGGCGCTTCGCCGACGAGGCGCGCAAGCTGGGCCAGCACGCCGACGAGTCCGACGACTCCGGCGCCAGCGCGGCCCGCACCGCCCTGACCAAGGCAGCCGACCTCGGCGTCGGCATCGACGCCATCCCCGAGGCCGCCGGCGGCATGCTCAGCGGCGCGTACTCGCACACCATCCGCACCCTGCGCGGCCTCGAGCTCGGCCGCGGCTGCGCCGGCGTGGCCGCCCTGCTCGAGAGCAACGTCGAGCCCGCCCTGGCCGCCGCCCGCTGGGCCAGCCCCGAGGTCGCGGCCGCGCTGCACGGCGCGCTCGCCGGCGGCGCGCTGGCGACCACCACGCACGACGCCCTCGGTCGCCTCACCATCACGACCGCCGCCTCCGGTGACCTGACCCTCGACGGCACCCTGGGCCCGGTGCCCGCGCTGGCCGACGCCGCGCACATCGTGATCTCCGCGCGCGACGCCGCCGGTCCAGTGGTCATCCTGGCGCCCACCAGCGCCTTCACCATCACGCCGGTCTTCCCCTCGGGCTGGCGCGCCGCGCGCTGGGCCCGCCTCGACGCCAAGACGGTGCGCCTGCCCGCCGCCGCCGTGCTGACCCGCGACCCCGCGGCGCAGCACGAGCTCCTGTCCTGGTACAAGCTCTCGCTGGCCGCCCGGGCCATCGGCGTGGCTGACTTCGCGATGCAGTGCTCGGCCGGCTACAGCCAGGAGCGCGTGCAGTTCAACCAGCCCATCGGCACCTTCGAGTCCCTGGCGCGCATGCAGGACCACAGCGAGACCGCCGTGCTGGCCGGCCGCTTCCTGGTCCTGCGCGCCGCCGCCGCGCTCGACGCCTCGGCCGGAGCCGCCACCGCCGAGGCCACCGAGCTGTGCAGCCGCGCGCGCGACTTCGCCGCCGGGGTGGTCCGCCGCGCCAGCATCGACGCGGTCCAGATCTACGGCGGCTACGGCTTCGTGCGCGACTTCCCGGTCGAGAAGCTGATGCGCGACGCGCGCGCCTTCGAGGTCCTGGCCGGCGACGAGGCCCTGACCCGCGTGCTGGCACGGCGCCAGGACGCTGCTACCTACTCTCCTGCCCCCTTGGCGAGGTCGTGATGGACATCTTCCAGGACAGCCCGATCCTCCAAGGCGTCAAGGCGATCACCCACGCCTTCGCCGAGCAGGTCATCCGTCCCGCCGCGGCCCGGCACGACGCCGAGGAGTCGATGCCGTGGGACATCATGGAGCAGGCCGCCAACATCGGCATGGCGCAGACCGCCCTCATCGACACCATGTCGGCCGACGGCCCGCCCGAGGCGCAGGCCGCCGCGGCCGATGCCCCTCCAGGAAAGAAGAAGCGCAAGTACGGCCGCCAGCTCGCCGCGGTCGGCTCCGAGGAGCTGGCCTGGGGCTGCGCCGGCATCATGCTGGCCATCGGCGGCTCCGGCCTGGCGGCGTCGCCGGTCGCGCGCATGGGCACCGAGGCCCAGAAGAAGCTGTTCAAGGACTGCCTGACCGGCAAGGACGAGCACGGTCACGTCAAGGTCGCTGCCATGGCGCTCAGCGAGCCGGCCACCGGGTCGGACATCTCGGCGCTCAAGACCACCGGCGTCAAGGACGGCGACCACTGGGTGCTCAACGGCTCCAAGCAGTGGATCACCAACGGCAAGAGCGCCGCCGTGTTCGTGGTCTGGGCGCAGTGTGATCCGTCGCTGGGTCGCGGCGGGGTGCGCGGCTTCGTGGTCCCGCGCGGCACCCCGGGCCTGATCCCCGGGCGCAAGGAGATCAAGCTCGGTATCCGCGCCTCGGAGACCGCGCAGGTCATCCTCGAGGACTGTCGCGTGCCGGTGGAGTGGATGCTGGGCTCGTCGGTGCCCGCGGGCGCCCAGGAGGGGCTGTCGGGCACCAAGAAGATGCTCGACGCCACGCGCCCGGTGGTGGCCGCGCAGGCGGTCGGGATCGCCCAGGCCGCCTACGAGCACGTCTTGAAGCGCGTGCAGTCGTCTTCACTCCACGGAACGCCGATGGCGGGGCACCAGCATCTGGCCTTCGCGCTGGCCGAGATGGAGATGGAGATCTCGGCCTCGCGCCTGCTGGTGCACCGCGCGGCCTGGATGGCGGATCAGGATCTCGAGAACGTGAAGTGGGCCTCGATGGCCAAGGCGCACGCCGCGCGCACCGCGCAGGAGGTCACCACGCGGGCCATGGCCATGCTCGGCGAGGAGGCCCTGGAGCCGGGCCACCCGGTCGAGAAGTGGTACCGCGACGCCAAGATCTACGACATCTTCGAAGGCACCGGGCAGATCCAGCGCCGCATCGTGGCCAAGGAGCTGCTCGGTCTGAATGCAACCTGAGGAGAACATGACGCAGCCCGAGCAGCCGAAGTTCCGCGTGGGTCACGAGAGCGACGCCTGGTGTGGCCCCTGCAAGCGCATCTCCGCCCATATCGTCATCGCCATGGTCGACGGCATCCCCAAGCAGGTGCTCTGTCAGTCCTGTGGCTCGCGCCACAACTACCGCCTCGAGGCCGGGCGCAGCGGGGCCGGCGGGCCCGGCGGCAGCAAGCCCGTGGTGGAGACGCGCAAGCTCAGCCCGGCCGAGCAGCACGCGCGCAAGAAGCAGGACGAGCTGGTGGCGCTGTCGCGCGAGCTGGCCGCCGCCACCGAGGTGCGCCCGTTCGTGCGCCGCGAGGTCTACAAGGCGGGGCAGATCATCGAGCACCCCGAGTACGGCCGGGGCAAGGTCGAGAACGCTCGCCGCGACACCATCATGGTGCGCTTCTCGACCGGTCTGAAGAGCCTGCTGATCTCGTAGTCGCCGCGCGTGCGGGCGCCGTCGCGCATCGTCATGCGCCGTCGCGCCGTCACGCATCTCCCGTAGCCCGCAGCACACCACGCGGCATTCCCCCTGTGTATAGTCCGCCCCGTGTGGGGGGTCTGGAGACTGCTGCGTGCCGCGGTGCGGCCGGGCTTGCCCGAGCCCATCCCGCTGGCGCACTGGCGACGCGTCGAGCGCCTGGGCATGCTGCTGCCGCTGGGCCTCGCGCTGCTCAACACGCTGCCCTACTTCCTCGACGGCGTGCTCGGGGTGCCGCTGGACAAGGCGGCCTATGCGCGCTTCCTGACGCTCAACCTGCCCGGCCATGCCGTCATCGCGCTGAGCAACCTGTGGGCGCTCACCCGCGCGCGCAGCGAGCGCGGCCACCGCGGCGTCGCCATGGTCAGCGCGGCAGCCCTGAACTGGACCTCGGCGACGTCGCTGATGATGCCCGGACAGCTGACGCTGAACCTGTTCCTGCTCGCCATCACGGTGTCGTTCTACCGCATCGCCTTCGACGGTCGCCTCGGGCTGTGGGCGCTGCTGACGGCCTGTGTGGGGCTGGTCGGCGTCGCGCTGGTGCACGCCACCGGCTGGATGCTGCGGCCGTTCCCGACCATGGTCCTGGAGGGCACCGGCTACCAGCACTCGCCGGGTGCACGCTACGGCAGCCTGGTGTGGGCCGTGGTCATCCTGGGCATCGTGTGGATGCTGTCGTCGTGGCTGGCCAACCGGCTGCGCGCGGGTGCCCACGCGCTCGAGCTGGAGCGCGCCGAGGCGCGGCGCACCGTGGTACGCGCGCTGGTCGAGGCCGGCCAGGGGCGCCTGTCAGGCAGCACGCTGGGCGGCTATCGCCTGATCGAGCTGCTCGGGCGCGGCGGCATGGGCGAGGTCTATGCCGGCGAGCGCATCGCCGACGGCCGGCCCGTCGCGGTCAAGGTGCTGCACGCGCACCTGCATGATGACGCCACCATGCTGGAGCGCTTCCGGCGCGAGGCCGAGGCTGCGCAGCGCGTCGCCGCCCACGCCCCCGAGCTCTACGAGATCGGCAGCAGCCCCGAGGACGGCACCCGCTACATCGTGATGGAGCGCCTCGAGGGCGAGGACCTCGCCGCCTACCTGCGCCGCCGCGGTGCGCTGCCCCCGGCCGAGGTCGCCGAGCTGGCCGGCAACCTGGCCACCGCGCTGGAGGCGGCTCACGGCGCCGGCGTGGTGCACCGCGATCTCAAGCCGCAGAACGTCTACCTGCTGCGCGGCGGAAGCGCGCTCAAGCTGCTCGACTTCGGCATCTCACGCCTGAGCGACACCCCCACCGGCCAGACCCTGACCCACGCCGCGGTGGTCGGCTCGCCCGGCTACCTGGCGCCCGAGCAGGCCCGCGGCGCGTCGGCCGAGATCGGCGCGCACACCGACGTCTTCGCGCTGGGCGCCATCTGCTACCGCGCCCTGACCGGCGTCGAGGCCTTCCCGGGCCGCACCCCGGCGACCGCGATCTACGAGGCGCTGCAGCGCGACCCACCGCCACCGAGCCAGCTGCGGTCCGAGCTGCCCGCCGCGCTCGACGCCGTGCTGGCGCTGGCCCTGGCCAAGGCCCCCGCGCAGCGCTACCAGCACGCCGCCGAGCTGGCCAGCGATCTGCGCCTCGCGCTGGCCGGCACCCTGCCCGACGCCGTCATCGCACGCGCCCGCGCCCTGCCGGCCGCCGCGCCAGCGCCGGGACAGACCCTGGTGGCCTAGCTCCTGAACCTCTCCAGATCCACGCCGTGGCGCTGGATCCAGCGATACAGCTGCCGCGCCGAGGTCGCGAAGCTCTCGGCGGCCCGCACCACGTTGCCCTGCGCCGCCAGCAACGCCGCCTCGATCTCGCTCGCGCTGGGCGCACCCTTGCGACCCGCGGCCGCTCCGGCCCCGTGCCCGTGCCCGTGCCCGTGCCCGTGCCCGTGCCCGTGCCCGTGCCCGTGCCCGTGCCCGTGCCCGTGCTCCTTCTCGTTCTCGTGCTCCTTCTCCTTCTCGTTCTCGTTCTCGTTCTCGCTCTCGCTCTCGCTCTCGGCCTCCCCCTCCCCCTGCCGCACCAGATGCACCGGCAGCTGCGCCACATCGATGGCCTCACCCGCCGCCAGCAGCGCCGCACTCCTCAGCACCCCGCGCAGCTGGCGCACATTCCCGGGCAGCCGGTGGTTGAACAGCACCCGCGCCGCCGCCACGCTGATCGACGCCCGCTCGATCCCCGCCTGCGCCAGCAGGTACGCCGCCAGGATCCCCAGATCCTCCCGCCGCTGGCGCAGCGCCGGCACCCGCGCCACATACCCCGCCAGCCGCGCCACCAGATCCTCCCGAAACCCCGCGCCGCCCGCACCGCCGCCCCCGCCGCCCGCGCCCGCGCCCCCCAGCAGCTCCCGGTTGCTCGCCGCCACCCAGCGCACGTCCACCGTGCTGGCCACCTCGCCGCCCAGTGGCGTGACCCGGCCCTCCTCCAGCACGCGCAGCAGCTTGGCCTGCCCGGCCGGCGACAGGTTGCCGACCTCGTCGAGCAGCAGCGTGCCGCCGTCGGCGCGCACGATCTCGCCCTCGCGCGCGGTCTGCGCCCCAGTGAAGGCCCCGCGCTGGTGCCCGAAGAAGGTCGCCTCGAACAGCGTCTCCGGCACCGCGCCACAGTCGACCGCGCACAGCGCGCCGCTGCGCCCGCTCAGGCGATGCAGCGTCTCGGCCACCATCTCCTTGCCGGCCCCGGTCTCGCCCTGGATCAGCACCGGCTCGCGCGACGGCGCGATGCGCCCGAGATCGCGCAGCAGCACGGCGACCTCGGCGCTCACCGTCCGCGTCGGCCCCAGGCGCGCATCGCTGGCGCTGGCCTGCTCGAGCGCGGTCAGCGCCGCCTCGGGCACGCGCCGGTAGCACAGCAGGGTGTGGCCGACCTCGATCAGATCACCGTCACTCAGCGCGTGCACCGCGATCCGCGCCCCGTTGACCCAGGTGCCATTGCGCGACCCCAGATCCGCCAGCACATCCCCCGCCGCGGTGCTGCGCAGCAGCGCATGGCCGCCCGACATCCAGCGATCGGGCAGCCGCAGCTCGCCGCCGACCAGCGCGGCGCGCGGCCCCTCGCCGCGCCCGATGCTCAGCGGCAGCGCCCCCGCTCCGAGCCGGAACCACGCCGCCACGTCGGCCAGCAGGTCGTCGTACGACAGCACACAGACCAGGACCCGGACCTCGGCCGGCCCCGACCGAGCCGGCGGCTCGCTCCAGGTCTCCCCCATGGAGACAGCCTATCGCGGTTACTCGCGGTGGGGAAACAGCGCGACCAGCTGCTGCTCGGCGTGGGCCGCCGCGGCCATGGCGAACTCGCCCAGCTGGGTGCTGGACAGCTGGGCCGCGCCCTGGTCCTCCTCCAGCGTCGATACCTCGTGCGCCAGCAGCGCGGCGCTGTCGCCGGCCCCGGGGCGCCGCATCACGCTGGCCACGCGCAGCACCGTGGTGGCGGCGCGACCGGCGATGCCGACGCGCTCGCGCAGCTCGAGCGCCAGCCCCGCGGGCTGCACCATCGCGGCCGACACCATGGGCGACAGCACCTGATAGCCCAGCGCCAGCGCGGGCGAGGCGTGCGCGGCCAGCCGCTCCACCACCAGCCCGACCCGCCCCACGCGCACCTCGAGCTGGCTGGCCAGATCGGCCAGCAGCGCCACCGCGATCTGCGCCATGGTGCCGAGCGGCATCGCCGGCTCGCTGGGGCTGCGGCTGAGCCAGCGCCAGCCCGCGCGGTGCGGCGCCAGCTCGACCAGGTAGCAGCGGTCATCGCTGGCCAGCTGCAGGGTCGGGGCCGCGACCTGCGGCGGCGCGAGCTGGCTCGTCACCGGGTAGGTCCCAACCAGCTTGGCCGCGACCTCCTCCAGGCGCGCCATCGTCAGCCCCTGGCGATGCCAGGCCAGCTGCAGCGACACCGACGCCATGCGGAACTGGCCACGCAGCAGCGGCTCCATGTCAGCGTCCCGGACTGAGGCCGGGGCGCGCGCCCCAGGCCTCGCGCAGGGTGGCCAGGCCGGCGCCGCTGCCGCCCGCATAGCTCACGTTGAGCGCCTCCAGCTGCGCCAGCCACGGCGCACGCGCCAGCGCCGCCAGCCCGGCGTCGTCGAGCTTGGTCATGGACAGGTCGACGCTGCGCAGCGCCGGCGCCGGCAGCCCGGCCAGCACGGCGGCGTCGCTGGCGCCGAGGCCGCTCTGCTTGAACGACACCGAGCGCAGCCGCGGCGACAGCGCCCCCAGGCCGGCCAGCGCCCCCTCGGGCAAGGGGTTGTCCGACAGGTCGAGCCAGCCCACCGCGACCTCGAGCAGCGCCCGCGCGCCCGGCCCCGCCAGCGCGGTGCGCGAGACCGACAGCGACGTCAGCGCGGGCAGCGCCGTCAGCTGGGCCACCGCGGCGTCGCCCAGCGGCTGGTAGCCGATCTCCAGCGTGTGCAGGTGCGACAGCCCCGGCGACCGCGCCAGCGCGGCCAGCCCGCGCGGCCCCAGCTGGGTCCAGGCCAGCCCGAGCTGCCCGAGCCCGCTCCACGCGCGCCCCGCGATGGCCTCGGCGCCGTCGTCCGCGATGGCGTTCTGACCCAGCACAAGGACCTGGAGGCCGGCAGTCTTGGGCGACTCCGCCAGCAGCCGCGCGCTGGCGGGCCCCAGCTTCTGGTTGGTGAGGTCGACCTCGAACAGCGCGGTCACGCGCACATCGGCCAGCATCACGGCCAGCGTGGCGTCATCGACCTCGGCGTCGCTGGCCAGGTAGAGCCGCCCGGTGCCGAGCTGGCGCAGCGCCCGTCCGATCAGTCCGTCGGCCGCCTTGCGCGGGTCACTCACGGTCAGGGATCATACACTGCGTCGAAGCGATCCTGATCGACACCGTCGAGCTGCCACTGGATCTTGTCGACGCCCTCGTCGAAGCCGCCGCCCTCGTAGCGCCGCCCGATGTCGGTCACGATGGCGCGGCCGTCGCTGCCGGCGCGATCGACCAGGATGTCGGCCACCATCTC
Source organism: Polyangia bacterium (assembly GCA_044229835.1). Classification (GTDB taxonomy): domain Bacteria; phylum Myxococcota_A; class Polyangia; order Haliangiales; family JADYYK01; genus JADYYK01. The sequence goes on from JBGASF010000038.1 coordinate 25,969, forward strand.
CTCTTCCCACTCGGCGGTGTGGCCGTCCATGCAGCGACAGATCAGCGTGGTCGCCATCGACTGCGAGGTCTGCCGGTAGTAGCTGGCGCGGAAGATGGTGCGCAGCTGGTCGAACTCGCTGCCGTCGACCGCGTAGCCGAGATCCCAGGCGTTGGCGGCGTCGATCAGCGTCGCGGCCTCGCCGAGGCCGACCGCGTGGCGCAGGATGGCCAGGATGGCGTTCTCGTCGTCGTCCCCGCACGAGCCGGCCATCAGGCCGCGCAGCATGCGTGAACGGTCGCTGAGGTTGCGGCCGAAGTCGCCGCGCCCGACGCGCTCGCGCACGCTGTCGTCGTCGAACTGCTCGGCCGAGCTGTCCATGGTCGGGCGCAGGTTGGGGTCGGACAGGTTGGCGAGGCCGCTGCCCGCGGGCTGCGCCGTCGTGGTGGTGTCGCCGGTCAGAGCGGCGCCACCACCGGGATCGCGGTACGGATCGGTGCCCGCCAGCCCCTCGGTGACCAGCCCCTCGGTGCGCGCCCAGGTGTCGGCGCGCTCGTTCTCCATGTTGGCGTCGAGCAGGTGGGTCATCGCGAAGTCTTGCATCATGCGCGGCATGAGGTCGACCGGCAGGCCGATCTCGCTGGCGATGACGCTGTTCATGCGCTGCGCGGCGCGATCGAACACCGGCGTCATCGACATGAAGTCGGGCTGGAAGTTCGAGATGCGCGCGTCCTGCATGCTGGCGTAGTAGGAGTTGAAGACCCAGGCCTCGGCGCGCGGCAGGTCGAAGCGGATGTGCGCCTGCATCGACGCCACCAGCGACTCGGTCGCGCGCATGACGTCCCACATCATCTGGGTCAGGGCGCCGCCGCCGAGGACCCCGGCGATCGCCCCCGGGACTCCGCCGAAAAGGCCGCCCAGGATGCCGCCACCACCGGTGGCCAGTACGCCGCCAGCGCCGACGCCGGCGCGCATCAGGGTGGTGCGCCAGGTGTTGGCGTGGGTGTTCGAGGTCACCTCGAAGGCGCGCCGCCAGTGCTCCTCGACGGTGCCGCCACGGTTGGCGGCGGCCAGGTTGTCGGCATAGATCTGGTCGAAGTAGCGCACGCACTGCATGACGTAGCTCGGGTACCAGAAGGTGCTGCTGGCCGCCTCCTCGAGCTCGCCCTCGGTGACGAACTGGTACACCTTGGTGAACCAGAACTTGTTGTCGCTGACCTTGCCGGTGGTGGGATCGCGAAAGGTCTCGGCGCGCGCCTGCTGCGCGGCGCGGGTGGCCTGGGCCGCTGCGCGGCGCTGGTTGTAGACCGCGGCGTCCTCGACGATGCCCTTGTTGGGCGGCTCCTCGGAGCGCACCGGCGGGTTGCCGATCAGGTTGCCGCGACCACGCCAGGTGTCGTCGCCGCCGCCCGGCGGCGTGCCGCCACCGCCACCGCCACCGCCACCGCCACCGCCACCGCCACCGCCGCCACCACCGCCACCACCGCCACCACCGCCACCACCGCCACCGCCACCGCCACCGCCGCCACCGCCGTCGCCCGGGACACGCGCGATCGTCGTGGCGCCGGCCGACACCGTGGCCGCCTCGCCGCTGACCATGGCGTCGGCGGCGCGATCGGCCTCGATCTCCAGGGCGTCGCCGGGCTGGCTGACCTCGAGCTTGAACTGCGCACCACCGCCGCCACCACGCTGCTGCACGGTGTGGGCGACCTCGTGCGCGATCAGCCGGTCACCTGACGCGGACCCGGGCTGGTACTCGCCGGCGCCAAAGTGGATGTCGCTGCCCATCGCGAAGGCACGGGCGCTGGCCGCCGCTGGCGCCTCGCCACCGGTGTGGACCCGCACGTCGGACAGGTCGGTGCCCAGCGAGCCCTCGAACCGAGTGCGCAGCCCGTCCGGCAGGGCGACTCCGCCGCTGCTCTCCCCCGCCAGCGCGGCCGCCCTCGAAGCATCAGGTGCCGCCGGACCAGCGGCCTCGCGCTGCAGGACAGCGGTCCGCCGGCCTGGGCTGGCCGACTCCGCTTCCGCGCGCTCGTCGTGAGTCTGGCTGCCGTCTTCCCTTAGGCGGTCCATTCCGTGCCATTGTACCCAGGACACACCCGGCAACTCCCCAGATCGCGCAAATTCTTCGCTGGAGGTCCCGGCACCATGCGCAACCCGATAACCTTCCTGCTCCTGCTGACCACCTTGACCCTTGGCGGCCTCGGCGCGGGCTGTGGCGAGAGCGACGATCCACCGAACAACCCAGGCGCCAACTGCAAGATCACCCTGTCGGGCGGCCTCACCGGCAGCTATGGCTGCATCGCCACCGGCGGCCTGCGCGACGGCGAGGCCAACGGCGTCATTGGCGTGATCTCCACCGATCCGGCCTTCACCATGCTGGCGGTGTCCTTCTCGATCAGCGGCGGCCCCAGCGTGCGCAGCTATGCCCCGGCCGATCTGCTCGAGGGCGGCGCCACCCTGCTCACCCGTGACAACCAGACCTACCTGGCCACCGGCGGCAGCTCCCCGATGGGCACCATCAACCCCTTCACCATCAGCGGCCTGACCAGCCTGCCCAAGATGGACGACACCCAGACCTACCTGCTGCGCGGCTCCTTCAGCGCCACCCTGGCCCCGGTCGCCGCCGGCACCCCCATCACCCTCACCGCGACTTTCTGACAAATTGGTTGCATGGTCGGACCAATTTGATGGTACCTCTATATCCATGAGCGACACCCCTGCCTCGGCAACACTGACCGAAACGCGCCGCGACGAGCTGCGGGCGCGCCTGGTCGGGCAGATCCCGCGCTGGTACTCACCCTACGCGCACCTCATCGTGCCCTCGGTCGTCGGCCTCGGCCTGATCACCGTTGCCATCCTGCTGCTGCGCGATCTGCGCGCCTGGCAGCTCCTGCTGCTGCCGGTGTTCTTCCTGATCTCGAACGCCACCGAGTGGCGCGTGCACCGCGACGTCTTGCACAAGCGGCAGTGGTTCGCGCCCGTGCTGTACGACCGCCACACGCCGGAGCACCACATCGTCTTCATCACCGAGGACATGGCGATGAAGTCGGCGCGCGAGTTCCGCCTGGTGCTGGTGCCGGCCTACGGCGTGCTGCTGCTGTTCATCGGCACCCTGCCCGCCGCCGCCGTGCTGTGGCTGGTCGGGCTGCGCAACGTCGGCCTGCTCTTCGTGGCCCAGGCGCTGCTCTACACCGTGACCTACGAGTGGCTGCACCTCAGCTACCACCTGCCCGCGACCTCGCGCATCGGCCGCAGCCGCATCATCAGCGCGCTGCGCCGCCACCACGCCACCCACCACGATCCGGCGCTGATGCAGAAGTGGAACTTCAACGTCTCGCTGCCGCTGTGGGACCTCGTGCGCGGGACGATCTACAAGGCCAGCCCCTCGGCCTCCAGCGCCGCCCGCACCGAGGCGCGCTCCGAGATCCGCCCCGCGTAGGCCTCGAGGTTCGGGGTGACCGCGGCCGGCGCCCACTTGCGCGCGCTGCGCAGCGTGTAATAGGCGTAGCCGTCGGCGACCGAGAAGTCGTCGCCGAGCAGGAACTTCTTGTCGCCGACGCCGCGGTCGAGGATGGCGAAGCGCCCGGCCAGGCGCTCGCGCACGGTGTGCTTGAACTCCTCGGTCGCCGTCGGCGAGTACAGCGGCCCCAGCCCCTTGTGCAGCTCGGTGGCGATGAAGTGCAGCCACTCCTGCAGCCGCACCCGCGCCATGGTGCCATTGGGCGGCGCCAGCTTCTTGTCGGGCACCTGATCGGCGATCCACTGCACCAGCACGGCGCCCTCGGTCAGGATCTGGCCGTCGTCGAGCTCGAGCGCCGGCACATACCCCTTGGGGTTCACCGCCAGATAGTCGGCCCCGGCGTCACCGAACTTCTTGCCGCGCAGGTCGACCTTCTCCAGCGTGAACGGCAGCCCCGCCTCACGCAGCGCGATGTTGGGAGACAGCGAACAGGCACCAGGCGTGAAGTAGAGCTTCATGCGCCCTTGGGTGCGCCCTACGTCCCCCGGTTACAGCGACCGGTGCAGAGTTTGCCAGTGTAAAAAAACACCCCGGTCGCGGTATGAATGCGGCATGACGACGAGATCGAAGGTCCTGGCGACGACCCTGCTGACCCTGGCGCTGCTCCCCGGCTGTGGTGGCAAGGGCAAGGGCGGCGGCTCGAGCAAGAGCTGGATGAGCAAGAAGTGGGTCCCGGTCTCGGGCCAGCTCGAGGGCGTGGCCTTCAGCGCCGAGATCCCGGAGGGGCTGCCCCAGAACAAGGAGGCCATCGGCTCGCAGGACTGGATGGGCGAGATCGGCAAGGCCGGCCCGCGCATGACCCTCAGCTACCCGCGCACGCGCGAGTTCGCTGACGCCGAGGCCTTCGCGCGCCACCTGCAGCCCCTCGGCCCCGCCCTGATCGAGGTCAGCAAGGACAAGACCGCCGACGGCCGCCTGCGCGTGGTGTCCGCGCTCAACGGCGGCTCGCACCAGGACGTCTCGGTCTGGATCCCGCTGCCCGAAGGCCGCGGCGTCGAGTGCACCGCGCACTGGTACCGCGGCGCCGGCTCGGGCGACGGCGAGAACAAGCCCGACACCGAGCTGCTGGCCTGGCTGGGCCGCTTCTGCGACAGCGTCAAGCTGACGCCGTAGCCCTGCGGGGCGCCTGGGGCGCCTGGTTCGCCCGGTCGCCGCGGCCACGCTACTGGCAGCGGCCCTGGCCGCCGCCCATGCAGGCCAGGGCACCTCCGCAGGTGCGACCGGCGCAGCAGATCTGGTTCTGGCCACCGCAGGCCTCGCAGCGGTTGGGGTCCTGGTTGAGGTTGCAGGTGCTGCCGGCGGCGCTGCAGCCACCGCCCGCGCAGCACACCTGCCCGATCCCGCCGCAGGCCGCGCAGCGCCCGTTGCCGTCACAGCTGTAGGGCGCGCCGCAGAACTCGCCGCCGCGACCGGGGCAGCAGTCCTGGCCCAGCCCACCGCAGGCCAGACACAGGCCGTTGTCGGGGTTCACGAAGCCCGAGGTGCAGCCCACGTTGCCGGGACAGGGCGGCTGGCCCGCCTTGCCGCAAGTGCCACCGCCGCAGCCGCCGCCGCTGCACATGCCACCGCCGCCGGCGAGCCCGCAGGTGCCGCCCGCCGCCACGCAGCGGTTGTTCGAGTGATCGCAGCAGCCGCCGCCGCCGCACGAGTTGCCGTCACAGCACGGCTGCCCCGGGCCGCCGCAGGCCTGACAGCTCGAGCCGCCGCCGCCCGCGATGGGCAAGCAGGCCTGACCCGCGGTGGTGCAGAAGTCGGCCACGTTGTTGGCCGAGTCACCCTGACAGCAGGGCTGTCCCGCGTCACCGCAGGCCGTGATGCTGCCGGCCAGGGTGCAGCCACCCATGCTGCACATGCCGGTGGCGCCGCAGGTCCCCGCCGTGGGCGGCGTGTTGCTGGCGCCGCAGGTGCCGCCATAGCAGCAGCCGTCGGTGGTGCCGGGACAGCTGCTGTCCCCGCAGCAGGCCTGCCCGCTGCCGCCGCAGGCCACCACCGCGCCGCCCGAGCACACCATGCCGCTTACCGCCGGGGCCTGCCCCGAGGCCAGACACTGGCTGTTGACGCAGCAGCCGCCGCCACCGCACGAGTTGCCCGGGCAGCAGGCCTGGCCCGGCTGCCCGCACGCGGTGCAGCTGCCGGCGTTGCACTGGCCACCGTTCTGACAGGCCACGCCGGTGGCGACACACAGGTTGGCGCCCGGGTCACAGCAGCCGCCCGCACAGGCGGCGCCGGCGCAGCACGGCTGCCCCGGGCCACCACAGGCCGTGCACAGGTTGTTGTCACAGGTCAGGGTCTGGCTGTTGCACGCCGTCGCCGCCGGGCCACCACAGCAGGGCTGGCCGGGCCCGCCGCACTGCGAGCACGAGCCGTTGAAGCAGCGCGTGGCGCTGGCGGTGCAGAAGGTCGCGCCGCCGGTGCCCACGCAGCAGGGCTGGCCGGGGCCGCCACAGCTGCTCGCGGTCATCATGCACGACCCCGCGGTGCAGGTGCCGCCCACCACCGGGCAGGAGTTGCCCGCCATGGTGCACACGTTGGACACGCAGCAGCCACCCCCGCCGCACGAGTTGGCCGCGCAGCAGGCCTCGCCGGTGCCGCCACAGCGCGTGCACACCCCGGCGCCCGCGCCAGTGCACACATTGGCGGCGTCGCAGGCGCGACCGGCGCAGCAGGTCTGACCCGGGCCACCGCAGTCCTGACACACATTGCCGACACAGGCGCCCGCGCCGCAGGTGCTGCCGGCACAGCAGGCCTCGCCGAGGCCGCCGCAGGCCTGACAGATGTCGGCCACGCAGGCGCTGCCGCTGCCACAGGCGCCCGCACAGCAGGCCTGGCCAGGGCCGCCGCAGGTCTGGCACAGATTCCCTACACAGGTGCCCCCGCTGCACAGGTTGCCAGCGCAGCAGGCCTCGCCCAGGGCGCCGCAGGCTGGCCCGCTGTCTGGACTGACCGCGTCCGCGACGGCGGCATCCTGAAGGCCGCCACCGCTGTCGTCGTCACCACAGCCCGACAGCACCACCGCAACGGTAACCAGAGTAAGCCAACGCTTCATGGGGGCACTCCACCGGCGAGTCCCGGTGATTCACTGTGCCCGCTGACCTGCTGGCGGTTGAAAAGCGCTCAGCCGCCGCGCGCTACCAGTCCAGCACCAGGGCGAACATCAGCGGCGCCACGATCGACGCGTCCGACTCGACGATGAACTTGGGGGTGTCCGCCGCCAGCTTGCCCCAGGTGATCTTCTCGTTGGGCACCGCGCCCGAGTAGCTGCCATAGCTGGTGGTGGAGTCGCTGATCTGACAGAAGTAGCCCCACACCGGCACCCCGGTGCGCTGCAGATCCTGGTGCAGCATGGGCACCACGCAGATCGGGAAGTCGCCCGCGATCCCGCCGCCGATCTGGAAGAAGCCGATCGACTTCTCGGCCGACACCTTGGTGTACCACTCGGCCAGGGTGGCCATGTACTCGATCCCGGTGCGCACCGTGTGCACGTTCTTGACGTCGCCGGTGATGACGTGGCCGGTGTACATGTTGCCCAGCGTCGAGTCCTCCCAGCCGGGCACCCAGATGGGCAGGTTGCGCTCCGCCGCCGCCATCATCCAGCTGTCCTTGGGATCGATCTGGTAGCTCGACTTCAGCTTGCCGCTGAGCAGGATCTTGTACATGAACTCGTGCGGGAAGAAGCGCTCGCCCTTCTGATCGGCGGCGACCCACTCGGCCAGCACCGCGGCCTCGATGCGCCGCATGGCCTCGCCCTCGGGGATGCAGGTGTCGGTGACGCGGTTCATGTGGCGCTCGAGCAGCGCGGCCTCGTCGGCCGGTGTCAGGTCGCGGTAGTTGGGTACCCGGTGGTAGTGGTCGTGCGCCACCAGGTTGAAGACGTCCTCCTCCAGGTTGGCGCCGGTGCACGAGATCCCGGCCACCTTGCCCTGGCGGATCATCTCGGCCAGCGACAGCCCCAGCTCGGCGGTGCTCATGGCGCCGGCCAGGGTCATGAACATGGCGCCGCCCTTGGCCAGATGGTTGCGATAGCCGTCGGCGGCGTCGATCAGCGCGGCGGCGTTGAAGTGGCGGTAGTGGTGGCGCACGAAGCTGGAGATGGGGCCGGTCTTGGGGCTCGACATGGCGCGCAAGATACCTCAATCGGCGCCGCGCGCTCACCTGCGTAATGGCCTACGCACCCCGCGCGCTGGGATCGTTGACAGCCCCCGCGCCATACGCAATGGTCCCCCTCGCTCATGCATCCGCCCCATCAGCACGACACCCCGCAACAACGAAGAATGCAGGGGTCCGCGGCGTTCTATGACGTCGACGGCACCCTCATCAAGACCAACATCGTGCACGCCTTCGCGTGGTACGCGATGAACCAGCCCACGCTGCGCGGCTCGCTGGTCAAGAGCGTGCGCACCGCGCTGTCCTTGCCGGCCTTCCTCATCGCCGACAAGCTGTCGCGCAAGCTGTTCAACGAGCTGTTCTACAAGACCTACGCCGGGCAGCCCGAGGATCGCCTGATCCTGCTCGCCGAGGAGCTGTTCGAGGACGTCATCAAGCCGGGGATCTACCCGCGCACGCGCGACCTCATCGAGGAGTCGCGCCGGGCCGGCTGTGTCCAGGTCATCGTCTCGGGCGGCCTCGACTTCACGGTGCGCCCGCTGGCGCGCTACCTCGGCGTGGAACACATCATCGCCAACGTGCTCGAGATCGAGGACGGCTACGCCACCGGGCAGCTGCGCAAGCCCTTCGTGGCCGGCGCCACCAAGGCCCAGGTCATGCGTGACTTCGCGGCCCAGCACGGCATCGACCTGGCCAAGAGCTGGGCCTACTCCGACAGCTACTCCGACTTTCCGATGTTGACCGTGGTCGGCCATCCCACCGCGGTCAACCCCGATCTCCGCCTGCGCACCGTGGCCCGGTCGTACGACTGGCCGGTGCTCGACATGAGGACCTAGAGAAATGCGTGCAATTCGCCCCCGCGCCAAAGGCGCCTCCGCCGAGCACATCGTCCACATCGACACCGACTCGGCGCCGCGCATCCTGTTTTACGGCGAGAACTTCCTGTCGGAAGATCTGCCCATCGGCACCCGCGTGATCTACCCGCGCCGCCCGCTGGCGGGCCTGCCCAACCCCAAGGCCGCCATCCGCTATGCGCTGAACCATCCCGAGGAGATGGATCCGCTGCACGCCATGCTGTCGCCCGGCATGAAGGTCACCATCGCCATCGACGACATCTCGCTGCCGCTGCCCATCATGCAGAAGCCGGACATCCGGCAGACCATCCTCGAGATCGTGTGCGAACTGCTCGCCGACAGCGGCGTCGACGACGTCCACATCATCGTCGCGACGTCCTTGCACCGGCGCATGACCGACAGCGAGATCAAGCGCATGGTCGGCGACACCGTCTACAACGCCTTCGCGCCCGACCGCCTGTACAACCATGACGCCTGCGATCCCGAGGGCATGGTCACGCTGGGCAAGACGCACCACAACGAGGTCGTGGAGACCAACCGGCGCGCCGCCGACTCCGACCTGGTCATCTACGTGAACATCAACCTGGTGCCCATGGACGGCGGCCACAAGTCGGTCGGCGTCGGCCTGTGCGGCTACCAGTCGCTCAAGGCGCACCACACGCCCAAGGCCATCGTCGACTCCAACTCGTTCATGGACCCCAAGGCGTCCGCGCTCAACCACTCGGTGGAGCGCATCGGCCGCGTGGTCGACAAGCACATGAAGGTGTTCCACATCGAGACCGCGCTGAACAACCGCATGTTCGACGGCCCGATGTCGTTCCTGATGAAGAACGAGGACGAGTTCACCGAGATGGACCGCATGAAGTTCGAGGCCATCAAGTGGACCCTCGATCGCACCCCGCGCGCGCTGCGCCGCGAGGTCTTCATGCGCGTGCCGGCGCCCTACGAGCTCATCGCCTGCCACGCCGGCGCCACCGAGCCGGTGCACGAGAAGATCCTGGCCAAGTGCTTCCAGCAGTACTGCGTCCCGGTCGAGGGCCAGGCCGACATCCTCATCACGGGCATCCCGTACATCTCGCCCTACAACGTCAACTCCAAGGCGCTGAACCCGATCCTCGTCCAGGTCATGGCGCTGGGCTACTTCTTCCACATGTATCGCAACCGTCCGCTGCTGCGCAAAGACGGCGTCATGATCGTGACGCATCCGTGCACGGACGCCTTCGACGCCCAGCACCACCCGTCGTACATCGAGTTCTTCAACCGCCTGCTGCCCGAGACCCGCGACGCCTACACGCTGGAGTCCAAGTACCAGGACGAGTTCGCCTACAACCCGACCTACGTCGAGATGTACCGGCGCGGCAACGCCTACCACGGCGCGCACCCGTTCTACATGTGGTACTGGGGCCAGAAGGGCCGCGAGCACTGCTCGCGCGTCATCGTGGTCGGGTCGGACAACGCGACCACGCCCGAGCTCCTGGGCTGGGAGCGCGCGGCCACGCTGAGCGAGGCCATCTCGATGGCGCGCGGGACCATGGGGCGCAGCGCGCAGATCACCATGCTGCACCACCCGCCCATCCTGATGACGGACGTCCTGTAAATGGGCACTGCGGGTACCAACGGCAGTACCGACAAGCACACCGGTGAGCTTTCGCTCACCAAGGTGTTTGAAGGGAAGAGAGTCCTCTTCGTCGGCTCGACCGGCTTCGTCGGCAAGGTCGCGCTGTCGATGTTCCTGCACCGCTACCCCAGCATCGGCAAGATGTTCGTGCTGGTGCGCCCGGGCGCCGGCTCGTCGGCCGAGGACCGCTTCTTCCGCAAGGTGGTGGCCTCGCCGGTGTTCGATCCCTTGCGCCAGACCTGGGGCGCCGGCTTCGACGCCTTCCTGCGCGACAAGTGCCGCCCCATCCCGGGTGACGTGTCGCGCCCGATGATGAACTTCGACGACGCCATCCTCACCGAGCTGGCCCCGCTCGACTGCATCATCAACTGCGCTGGCCTGGTGTCGTTCAACCCGACGCTGGAATCGGCCATCCGCATCAACGTCTACGGCGTCAAGAACACGCTCGACGTCGCGCGCAAGACCGGCGCCAGCGTGGTCCACGTGTCGACCTGCTTCGTGGCCGGCAATCGCGATGGCGAGATCTGGGAGGACGAGCCGGTGGTCGGCTACTTCCCGCGCAAGCGCGGTGTGCAGGCCATCGATCGCGACTCGTCGCTCAAATCCGAGCTGCGCGACGAGGACTTCAGCGCCACCTCCGAGGTCGCCGACTGCGAGAAGCTGATCGAGCAGGTGCGCGCGCGCGCCGACGACCGCGCCCACATCTCCGAGTTCCGTGATCGCGCCGCCGCCTACCTGACCGCCGAGGGCCGCGACGCCGACGACGAGCGCGTGCTGCGCATCGGCGTGCAGCGCGAGCGCAAGATGTGGATGGCCAAGCAGCTGACGGATCTGGGCATGGAGCGCGCCCAGCACTGGGGCTGGCCCAACACGTACACCTACACCAAGTCGCTGGGTGATCAGGTCACGCTGGCCGCCGAGGGCGTGCGCACCTGCATCGTGCGCCCCGCCATCGTCGAGTCGTCGCTGGCCTACCCCTTCGAGGGCTGGAACGAGGGCTTCACCACCAGCGCCCCGCTGGCGATGCTGACCCTCAAGGGCCATCGCAACTACCCCATCCACGGCAAGGCCGCGCTGGATCTCATCCCGGTCGACATGGTCGCCGCGGGCCTCATCGCCGCCACCGGCGCCACCATCGCGGGGCAGAACCAGCCGGTCTACCAGCTGGCCTCGGGCGACGTGAACCCGTTCACCCTGCGCCGCGCCATCGAGCTGCTGGGGATCTACAAGCGGCGCTACTACCGCGAGCGCGAGGCCGGGACCAGGTGGCTGAACCGCGTGCTGGCCCGCCTGGAACCGACGCCGGTGTCACGCGACACCTACGAGACCCAGTCGGCGCCGCGCTGGAACGCGCTGGCCAAGCGGGTCACCAAGGCCATCGACGACCTGACCCCGCGCTGGGGCGCGCCGCGCCTGCAGGGGCTGGCCGACCGCGTGAAGGACAAGCTGTCGGCGGTCGAGAACCTGACCGGCAAGACCGACGAGCTGTTCCAGCTCTTCATGCCCTTCATCTGGGAGCGCGACTACGTCTTCAGGTGCGACAACACGCGCGCCCTGTTCGCGCGCCTGGCGCCCGAGGATCGCCTGGCCATCCCGTGGGCGCCCGACAAGATCGACTGGCGCCACTACTGGCTCGATGTCCACATGAATGGGCTGGAAAAGTGGGTATTTCCTTCGCTGGAGGAGGAGTTCGAGCAGAAGCCGCGCTCGTTCTACACCTACAAGGACCTGCTCGAGATGTTCGACGCCACGACCAAGCACCACAAGTCGCGCGTCGCGCTGCGCCAGCTGCCCGAGCCCAAGGCGAAGTCCACCCCGGACCAGGGTCGCGAGCCCACGCACTACACCTACGCCGACATGCAGGAGCTGGCGCTGCGCTCGGCGGCGTCGCTGCGCCAGCGCAGCCGCGTGGCGATCATGCTGCCCAACCTGCCGCAGCAGGTGATCGCCTACTTCGGCGTGCTCAAGGCCGGCGCCATCGTGGTCCCGGTCGACGCCCAGCTGCCCATCGGCGACCTCGTCAACATCCTGCGCTCGTCGCGCGCGCGCATCGCGGTGGTCTCGGACAAGCAGGCCATCCGCCTGGCCGAGGACGCCGGCGGCAACGGCAAGTCGACCGCCGCGGCCGGCCGCGCCCTGCTGGAGGCGCGCGCCCGCGAGGCCGGCCTCGAGGTGAGCTGCATCCCCTTCGAGGACACCCTGAGCGAGCCCGCGGTCAGCCCGGGCGCGCTGGTGCACCAGCCCAAGGGCGACGACGTGGCCTCGCTGATCTACACCTCGGGGACCACCGGCAACCCCAAGGGCGTCATGCTGTCGCACCGCAACTTCTCGTCGCTGATCTCCAAGCTGGCGGGCGTCTTCGATCTCAACCGCCACGACGGGCTGCTCTCGGTGCTGCCGCTGCACCACACCCTGGAGTTCGCGGCCGGCCTGCTGATGCCGCTGATGCGCGGCGCTCAGGTGTCGTACATGGCCGAGACCTCGACCGAGGCGCTGCAGGAGGCCTTCGACGAGGGCGGCATCACCGGCATGGTCGGGGTGCCCGCGCTGTGGCAGCTCCTGGAGCGCAAGATCGAGAAGCAGTTCTCGGATCGCGGGCCCTGGTGGGCGCGCGCCTTCCGCGGCCTGACCGACGCCAACCGCTGGCTGCGCGACAACTCGCCGGTCGATCTCAACCTCGGCAAGCTGGCGTTCTGGCCCATCCACAAGCGCCTGGGCGGGCGCATGCGGCTGCTCATCAGCGGCGGCTCGGCGCTGCCGACCGACACCCTGAAGCGCTTCCGCGGCATGGGCTTCTCGCTGTTCGAGGGCTACGGCCTGACCGAGGCCTCGCCGGTGCTGACGGTGGCCCGCCCCGGCAAGAAGCTGATCCCGGGCAGCGTGGGCGAGGCGCTGCCCGGCCTCGAGGTCAAGATCGACAACCCCGACGCCAGCGGCGTCGGCGAGGTCATCGCGCAGGGCCCCAACATCATGCTGGGCTACTACGAGAACCCCGAGGCCACCGCCGAGGTGGTCAAGGACGGCTGGCTGCACACCGGGGACCTCGGCCGCATCGACGACGAGAAGCGCCTCTACATCGTGGGCCGCCGCAAGGAGATGATCCTGGCGGCCAACGGCGAGAACGTCTATCCCGACGAGCTCGAGGACGTGTATCGCGACTCGCCCTATGTGAAGGAGCTCTCGGTGGTCGGCCTGCCGGCGGAGGAAGGCCCCGGCGAGATCGTGGCCGCGCTGGTGGTGCCCGACTACGAGGCCAAGAAGGACGGCGACAAGCTGCTGGCGCGCGAGGTCGTGCGCGAGCGCGTGCTCGAGCACGTGCGCAACGTGTCGGCCAAGCTGCCGCTGTACAAGCGCATCAAGGTCGTCCACCTGTGGGACTTCGAGCTGCCGAAGACCGCGACCCGCAAGGCCAAGCGGCGCCAGATCGTCGAGGAGGTGAAGAAGCTGGAGCGCGCCAAGCAGGCCGGCGCGGCGGCCGCGGCGGCGGGCGGCGGCGCAGGTGCGGCGGCGGGCGCGGGCTCGGGCTGGCTGGTCAAGATCGTGGCCGACCTGACCGGCAAGCCGGCGGCGCGGGTGACGCCGGACGCCCAGCTCAGCGAGCTCGGCTTCGACTCCCTGATGTACACCGAGCTGGGCGTGGCGCTGGAGGCCGCGGGCGTCGACCTCCCCGACGCCGCCGACCTGACCGGCATCGCCACCTTCGGCGACCTCGACGCCCTGGTGCGCTCGCGCAAGGGCAAGGGTGACAAGCGCGACGCCGAGCGCCGCGGCGTCACCATCGCTCGCGCGCGGCCCAAGGACGTCTCGGCCGACGCCGACGAGATCGTCGTGCCCAAGCTGGTGGCGCGCCTGGGCAGCCGCGCGCTGAGCTTCGGACAGCGCATGCTGTACGAGCGCCTGCTCGACACGCGGGTCACCGGCCAGGCCCACATCCCGGCCGGGTCGTCGTTCATCGTCGCCGCCAACCACGCCAGCCACCTCGACATGGGCCTGGTCAAGCACGCCCTCGGCGACTGGGGGCCGTCGATGGTCGCGCTGGCGGCCAAGGACTACTTCTTCGAGGATCCGGTCAAGCGCGCCTACTTCGAGAACTTCACCAACCTGGTGCCGATGGACCGCTTCGGCTCGCTGCGCGAGTCGCTGCGCCTGGCCGGGGACGTGCTGCGCCAGGGCTACATCCTGCTCATCTTCCCCGAGGGCACGCGCAGCGAGACCGGCGTCATGGCCGACTTCAAGCCGTCGCTGGGCTACCTGGCGCTGGCCAACAAGGTCGACGTCTTGCCGATGTACCTCGAGGGTACCCACGACGCCATGCCCAAGGGGCGCGCCCTGCCGCGTAACCGGGCCACCATCGCGGCGCACATCGGCCCGGTGCTGCGCTATGACAGGCTCAAGGCCGCGTCCGAGAAGGTGCCCAAGGTCGATCAGTACCGTGAGGTCTCGCGCCTGGTCGAGAAGGCGGTGCGGCAGATGATGCCGGCCAGGGACCGTGCGCGGCAGCACCTGCCCGCGCAGACCGCGCCAGCGCAGGCGCCGAGCGCGGCGGGCGGCGGCAGCGACCACGCGGAGAGATCGGCCAAGGAGAAGGAGGAGCAGCCGTGAGCGATCCGGTCCTGGTCACCGGGGGCACCGGCTTCCTGGGTGAGCACGTGGTGCGCGAGCTGCTGGCGCGCGGGGATCGCGAGGTCCGCGTGCTGGCGCGCTCGACCGCGCACGGCCTGGAGGCGCTGGGCGCGCGCGTGTGTCTCGGCGACGTGGTGCCCCGGGCCGACGGGGCGCCCGATCCGGCGCTGGTGGACGCGCTGAAGGGCGTCAAGCAGCTCTACCACCTGGCCGGCATGGTGTCGCGCGACGCCCGTGACGGCCAGCGCATGATGCGCGTGCACATCGACGGCACCCGCGCGGTGCTGCACGCGGCCAAGGCGGCCGGGGTCACGCGTGTGCTGGTGTCGTCGAGCTCGGGCACCATCGCGGTGTCCAAGGAGCCCGACGTGGTCGCCGACGAGAGCGCGCCCTATGCGGTCGACCTGGTCGGCGAGTGGCCGTACTACCTCTCGAAGATCTACCAGGAGAAGCTGGCGCTCTCGCTGGGCAAGACGCTGGGCCTCGAGATCGTCATCGTCAGCCCCAGCCTGCTCCTGGGGCCGGGTGATCGGCGCGGGTCGTCGACCGGCGACGTGAAGAAGTTCCTGCGCCGCGAGATCCCGGTGGTGCCGCCCGGGGGCATCAACTTCGTCGACGCCCGCGACGCCGCCACCGCCACGGTGGCCGCGATGGAGCGCGCCAAGGACGGCGCGCGCTACCTGCTCGGCGGCCCCAACTGGACCATGGCCGAGTTCTTCGGTCGTCTGGGGCGCATCGCCAAGGTGCGCCCGCCCTGGCTCAAGCTGCCCGACAAGGCCGCGCGCTGGGGCGCCGAGCTGATGGAGCGCGCCTTCCGCGCCGCCGGCCGCGAGCCGCGCATCGACCGCATCTCGGTCGAGATGAGCCAGCACTTCTGGTACTGCGACTCCAGCAAGGCCATGCGCGAGCTCGGCTTCGAGCCGCGCGACCCCGCCGACACCCTGAACGACACCGTGCGTGATCTGCGTCGCAGGCTGGAGTGGGACGGCGCGGACGATGGCGTGGCCGTCGGCTGAAAAGGGCGCGCTGCCGCGTATGTAGCCTCATGCGGCGGCTGACCTGGGGTGAACGGGCTGGGGTTTCGGGGCTGACGGTGGTGCTGGCGGGGCTCGCGAGCTGCAGCCGCGAGCTGCGCCCGGGTGCGGCCGCGGGCGAGCGACGCGCGGTGGCGCCACCAGCGGCGCCGGCCCCGACCCCGGTGTGGGAGGAGCACCGGGCGCTGTGGCGGCTGACCAAGCAGTGGGCGCGCCTGCACGGCCCCGAGCGTGGTGAGGAGCTGCGCGGGCTGTACGCGACGAGCTTCCGCGGGCTCGACGTGCGCGAGCGCGGCTTCACTGGCGTGTTCGATCTGGCGCGCTGGCACAGCACCTTCCTCAGCGAGGGCGACGCCCTGTGGGTGTCGTCGATCACCATCCAGACCTGGCAGGATCCCGGCAGCACCCTGCCCCGCGATCATGCCCGCATCCGCGTGTGGGCCGGCATCGACAGCGACGGCTGGGAGTCGTCGCGCTCCGAGGGGCTGCACCGGCTGGCGCTGGAGAAGCAGGCCGGGGTCTGGCGCATCACCGGCGAGCAGCTCGAGCAGCCGACCGCGTACCGCGAGCCGGTGCCGCCGGTGACGGCGCGCGAGCTGTCGGTGGGCCTGCTCCGGGGCCGCGATGGCAAGGATGGCGAGGATGATGATCGGCTGACCCAGGTCACGCTGGGCTCGACCGAGGGCACCCGGGTCATCAACCTCGAGCTCGACGTCAGCGAGTGCAAGCCGGGGCCGACCAGCAGCGCCGACGAGCTGTTCGTGCTGGTGTGCGGCGACGAGCCGCTGCACCGGGTCTGGCTGCGCCGCGACCCCGGCGGGCTGGTGCTCGAGCGCGGCGGGATCTTCTGCGACAAGTGCAACCCGCGGCGCATCCAGCGCGGCGAGACGCCCTGGTCCAGGCGCAGGGAGCTCATCGTGGCGCTGCCGCCGGAGGCCCGGGTCAACGCAGGCATGCTGCAGTGAAGGGGCGGCGGCTCGGCTGCGCCGACGCGCTGCACCGTGTTATATAGGGGGCATGAGCGCCGCCGAGCCGACCGACCACGACCTCGTGGTACGCGCCCAGGGCGGCGACGGCGGGGCCTTCGCGACCCTGGCCCGGCGCCACCGCGACCGGGTCTACCGGCTGGCCCTGCGCATCACCCGAGATGCCCAGGACGCCGAGGACGTGCTGCAGGAGACCTTCCTCAGCGTGTACCGAAAACTCGATGATTTCCGCGAGGAAGCCGCCTTCACCACCTGGCTGCACCGGGTCGCCGCAAATCATGCGCTGATGAAGCTGCGCAAGCGGCGCTCGACCATCCAGACCACCTCGATGGACGAGGTCGGCGACCGCTTCGAGGATACCGGCACCGTCCTCAGCCCGGGGGGGACCTGGCAGGACGACGGAAAACTCGATGCCGCCGAGAAACGCGAATTGCGCGAGCGCATCAATCAAGCCGTGGACGAGCTACCCGAGATCTACCGCGTGGTGTTCCTGCTGCGCGACGTCGAGGAGCTGTCGACCGAGGAGGTCGCCGAGGTCGTGGGCATCGGCGTCCCCAACGTGAAGACCCGCTTGCACCGCGCGCGCTTGCTGCTGCGCGACAAGCTGACGGCGCAGGGCCAGGCGCCGCACAGCCACGGCGAGGGTGGCGAGGGCGACGAGGGTGACGGCCACGGCCACGCGGTGGGGGATCACTGATGGTGAAATGCAAAAAGGTGGTCGATCTCCTCACCGAGTACCTCGAGGGCGATCTCCCCTCTGCCGATCAGAAGTCGCTCGATGAGCACTTCCAGTATTGCCCGCCCTGTGTCGAATACCTGCACCAGATGAAGAAGCTCGGCCCGCTGGCGCGCGAAGCCGCCATCGAGGACGCCGGCGGCGTGCCCCCCACCGTCGCCGCCCGCCTGGAAGACTTCCTGCGCGAGCAGTGCTCCGGCATCGATCACCTGCTGAACAAGAAGCCCCCGGGCTGCAAGCCCTGACCCTGGGATCGCTCAGCAAGCTGAGCGATCCTGGGGTCAGTCGATCACAACGAGGGCTGCGCCCTCGCCCCATTGGGCAAAGCCCAACGGGGCCCCACTCCGCTCACGGCGCCACTCGGCGCCGGGCCGGCCACGGGGCCGGGTGACGGACTTCAACGGGGCTTCTTCGGCTTCACCTTGGTCGGCGCGAACGGGTCCACCGTGCCGTCCTTGAACGTCGGCCGCGCCGACGGCTTCGGCGACGCCGACGGTGACGGCTTGACCCCCGGGATGGGCTTGCCCTTGCCGGGGCGGCCCGCCTTCACGATCGACTTCGGATCCACGACCGCCGCCAGCATGACCTCGGTGGCGCCGTCCTGGCTGGCGGGCAGCTCGGCGCGACCGTCGACGTGGCCGGCGAGCTTGAGCACATAGACGACATCGCCCTCGGACTTCGCCATCTCGGTGGTGTACGGCGTCTTGCCCACGCGCAGCCCATCGGCGAGGCGGAACACGTCGGCGCCCGTGGGCACAGAGGTCACCGTGAGCTTCACCTTCTGCACGCCCGGCGGCACCGACGGCTCCGCCACCGGCGACGGCGACACCGTCCCTGGCGATGCCGACACCGACGGCGACGCCTCCGGCGCCAGGCTCGGCGCCAGGCTCGGCGCCAGCTCGTCGCTGCCCGCACCAACCTTGGCGCTGCGCGCGTCGTTCTTCTTGCTGCCTCCCAGCGCGAACACCAGCACCATCACCACCAGGCCCACCGTCAGCGCGCCCGCCACCGGCCACATCCAGCGCGCGCGCCGCGGCGGCCGCGCCATCGACTCGCCCGCCGAGCCACCGAAGGTCGTGCGTCGCGCCGCCAGCTGCCCGCTCGAGCCCGCGCCCGGCTGCGCCCCGGTCAGCGCCGCCACCGCCTGCGGCGGCTGCGTCGCCATCTGAGTCAACGCCCCCGCCAGCCCCGCCGCCGACCGCCGCCCCCCGTCCCCATCCGTGCCTGTGCCCGTGCCCGTGCCCGTGCCCGTTCCGGGTCCTCTTCCGCCTCCGCCTCCGCCCCCCGCCGACGACACCTCTCCAGTCGACCGCGCCGCCGCCAGCTCGACGTTGCTCTGGAACGCATCGAAGTCGCTGCCCGCCGCGTGCCCATCGGGCGCCAGCGCGACCCCCTTGATGGGCGCCAGCGCCAGCGTCGGGATGGTCATGCGCCGCCCCGCCGCCGCATCCAGCAGCGAGATGACCTCCTCCATGGTCTGCGGGCGCTCGGCCGGCTTCTTGGCCAGCATCTTCAGCACCAGGACATCGAGCAGCCGCGGCAACCCAGGCGCGAAGCTGCTCGGCGGCGGCGCCGGCTCCTTGAGGTGCGACGCCATGATGTCGCCAGGGCCCTCGCCGTCGAACGGCAGCCGCCCGGTCACCATCTCGAACATGATGCAGCCCAGCGCATAGATGTCGGCGCGGCGATCGATGTCGCCGAGACCCCGGCACTGCTCCGGTGACATGTACAGCGGCGTGCCCATGGTGCTGCCGGTCTGGGTCTTGACCATGCCCTTCGAGCTCTCGCCCATCAGCTTGGCGATGCCGAAGTCGAGCACCTTGACGCGCAGCCCACCGGCGACGTCATCGTTGACCAGGAAGACGTTGTCGGGCTTGAGATCGCGATGCACGATCCCCTTGGCGTGCGCGGCCCCGACCGCGGCCGCGATCTGCCGCATGATCGGCAGCGCGGCGTCCAGCGGCAGCGCGCCGTGGTTCTCCAGGCGGTGGCCCAGCGCGACGCCCTCGAGCAGCTCCATCACGATGTAGGCCGCGCCGCTCGGCGCGTGGCCGAAGTCGAGCACATCGACCAGCCCGGAGTGCTTGATGGCGGCGGTGGCGCGCGCCTCGTTGAAGAAGCGCCCGACGATGTCCTTGGACGACGACAGCTCCGCGCGCAGGAGCTTGATGGCCGCCTTGCGCCCGATCAGCGTGTGCTCGGCCAGGTAGACGACACCCATGCCGCCCTCGCCGATCTCACGCAGGATCTTCCAGCTGCCGAGCTGCTCCCCGACCACCGAGTCCCCAGTGAGCATCAGCATGAGCCGCTGTGATCATAGGCCGCAGGGCGCTTGCTGACAAGGCGCCACGGAAGTTATGCTGTCTGGAAGCAGTATCCGTAGGAGAGCTTATGCAGACCCCTTTGATTCGGCTATTCCGCGCCGCGCTGGTGTGCGCGCTCGTGCTGGGGCTGGCGGGCACCGCCAGCGCTGACCGCAAGGCCGAGGCCAAGGCCAAGGCGTTCTACCTGGAGGGCCAGAAGGCCTTCGACCTCGGGGACTTCCCGCGCGCCATCGACAACTTCAAGAAGGCCTACGACGCCGCGCCCAAGCCCGGCCTGCTGTTCAACATCGCGCAGGCCTACCGGCTGTCGGATGATGCCCGACAGGCCCTCTTCTTCTATCAGAACTACCTGCGTCTGCTTCCCGACGCGGCCAATCGCGCCGACGTCGAGGACTGGATCGCCAAGCTGGAGGCGCGCCTGGCCAGCGGCACCGGCCCGTCGCCGTCGCCCTCGCCAGGCACTGGGACCAATCCCGACGACCCCATCGGCTCCGACGAGCCCCTGCTGCCGCCCGACCTGACGCCCGGCGACGGCACCAAGATCCCCAGCCCGGTCAGCGTCGCCGAGGGCACCGACCCCGGCGCCGCGCCGGTGCAGGCGCCCAGCGATGACGAGGGCTCGCCCCCGATCTACAAGCGCTGGTGGTTCTGGACCGGCGTCGGCGTCGTGGTGGTCGGCGCCACCGTGCTGGCGCTGATGGCGGGCTCGTCCGACGAGGTCAGCTATCCCAGCACGCACTTCCCGACCGTGGAGGCGTTCCAGTGAGGCGCGCCAGGCTGGCCGTGCTGGCCCTGACCGCGACGCTGGCGCTGTCGGCGTGCGGCGACGCCTCGGGCACCTTCATCATCGTCAAGTTCAAGCGCGGCAACATCCCGGGTCAGGTCACGCGCATCGACGTCAGCCTCAGCCTGGCCGGGCAGCCCACCGCGCACATGGCGATGCTGGCCGAGAAGAGCGGCGGCGCCATCGCGCTCGACGACGCCGGCAGCATCGACGGCAGCTTCCGCATCCACAAGGGCATGGGCCTGGCCACCATCAGCGCGACGGCGTTCGACGGCACCAACCCGGTCGGCATGGGCAGCGCCATGATCGAGGTCCTGCGTGATCAGACCCGCACCGTCGAGCTGTGCTTCGGCGGCTGCCCGATGGCCGACGCCGGTGTCGACGGCAGCATGACCGGCGGCCTGCTCATCAGCCCCAGCGAGTACGACTTCGGCACCCTGCTGACCGGCACCTCCAGCGCGCCGGTGCTGCTCACCGTGACCAACACCGGCTCGGTCGCCAGCGGCCGCCCCACGCTGATGCTGAGCGCGCAGACCCCGTTCTCGGCCACCGGCTGCGACACCCCGGCGCTGGCCGCGGGCGGCGTGTGCCAGATCCTGGTCCTGTTCCAGCCCACCGCCACCGGCGACGCCACCGTGATGCTGTCGGTCAGCGGCAGCCCCGGCGGCACCACCACCACCACGCTGCGCGGCAAGGGCGCTGCGCCCGGCGCGCTGATGCTGACGCCGGCGACGCGCAACTTCGGCTCGGTCGCGGTCGGCGGCGCCAGCGCCCCGGTGACCTTCGAGGTCGTCAACACCGGCCTGGCCGCGACCAGCCCGCTCATCACCGCGGTGACCGGCACCGACATGAGCCACTTCGCCATCGTGTCGGACAGCTGCCTGGGCCAGAGCCTCAGCCCGGGCGGTCGCTGCACGCTCAGCGTGGCGCTGCGCCCGACCAGCGCGGGCACCAAGGCGGCCGCGCTGGTGGTCTCGGGCTCGCCCGGCGGCACCGCGGTGTCGACGCTGTCGGGCACCGGCCTGACCGCGGGCAGCCTGGTCATCTCGCCGGCGACGCGCGATTTCGGCACCGCCGCCCAGGGCAGCCCGGGCGCCGTCGAGGGCTTCACGGTGCGCAACGCCGGCAGCACCCCGGTGACCGGGCTGCAGGCCACGCTGACCGGCTCGGGCGCCGGCGAGTACATGATCACGCAGGACGGCTGCAGCAGCATGATGCTGGGCGCCGGCCTGAGCTGCCTGGTCAAGGTGCAGTTCCTGCCCCTGGGCGGCGGCATCAAGGTCGCCACGCTGTCCGTCGCAGGTGGCGGCGGCGCCGCCAGCGCGGCGCTGATCGGGACCGGCATCGCGCCGGCGCAGCTCGACATCATGCCGCGCATGCACGACTTCGGCATGGTCTCGGTGGGCAGCTCGGCCTCGCTGACTTTACAGATTGTCAACACAGGCGGCGCGGCGACGGGCGCGATCACGCACAGCCTGGTGGGCACCGACTTCACCTTCGTGGGCGGCAGCTGCACCACCCTGATGCCCGGCGCGTCGTGCCAGATGACGGTGCGGCTGACGCCGGCGGGCAGCGCCGGCGCGCGCATGGCCAGCATGACGGTGATGGCCTCGCCGGGTGGCAACGCCACGTCCATGCTGATGGGCACCGCGGTGGCCGCGGGCGGCCTGTCGATCACGCCCAGCCCGCACGACTATGGCGACACCCCGCAGGGTGGTGAGCGCTCGCAGGTCTTCACGGTGACCAACGGCACCGGGGCCATGACCGGCGCGCTGGGCACCGGGATCTCGGGCAGCGGCGCCAGCAGCTTCGCGGTGGTCGCGGCCGGGGATGGCTGCACCGGGCAGGTGCTGCCGGCGTCGGGCACCTGCCAGTTCACGGTCAAGTTCGTGCCCGCCGCCAGCGGTCCGCTGTCGGCCTCGCTGGCGGTGTCGGGCAGCCCGGGCGGCGTCACCACCTCGGCGCTGTCGGGCTTCGGCCAGGCGCCGCCCGCGCTGAGCATCAGCCCGCCCTCGCGTGACTTCGGCGTCGTCCCCGTCGGCGGCAACGGGCCGACCCAGGTCTTCACCGTGACCAACACGGGCGCCCAGACCGCCAACGGCCTCAGCGCCGTCGTCGCCGGCAGCAACGCCAGCGAGTTCGTCATCGGCAGCAACGGCTGCACCAGCAACCTGGCGCCGACCGCGCAGTGCACGGTGTCGGTGCAGTTCCGCCCCACCAGCGCCGGCAACGGCAAGGTCGCCAACCTGAACGTGTCGGCCACCAACGGCGCGCAGACCAGCGCGTCGCTGAGCGGCGCGGCGACCACGCAGGCCTCGCTGTCGATCGCGCCCACCAGCCAGGACTTCGGCCCCATCGACCTCGGCATGACCAGCGGCACGCGCAGCTTCAGCGTCAGCAACGTGGGTGGCACCACCAGCGGCACCATCTCGGTCAACCTGATCGGCGGCAACACCGGCGACTTCACCAAGGTCGGCGACAGCTGCAGCGGCAACACCCTGAGCAGCGGCGGCAGCTGCACCCTGACCTTCACCTTCACGCCGTCCGCGGCGGGCACCCGCTCGAGCTCGGTGGTGGTCAGCGCGACGCCCGGCGGCTCGACCTCGGCCGGCATCAGCGGCACCGGGGTCAACCCGGCGTCACCGGCGATGCTGGTGCTCAGCCCGGGCGGTCATGACTTCGGCACCATCGGACTGGGCTCGAGCTCGGCCTTCACCTACTCGGTCCAGAACAAGGGTGGCCGCGACAGCAGCGCGATCTCGTTCTCGCTGTCGGGCACCGGGGCCAGCCAGTTCAAGCTCGAGACCGCCGGCTTCTCCGGCGAGTGTCAGAACGGCATCACCATGCTGGCGCCCAACGACAGCTGCACCATCCAGGTGCGCTTCCAGCCGCTGTCGATCGGCATGCACAGCGCGACCCTGCAGGCCAGCGCGACCATGGGCGGCACCACCACGGCAGGGATGATGGGCAACGCGGTCGCGGGCGGGACCACGCTGTTCGGCTCGCCGCCGATGATCGATTTCGGCTGCGTCGAGCCGGGCCAGAGCTCGCAGGTCGTGCAGTGGACGGTGACCAACAACGGCGCCGTCCCCAGCGGCCTGCCCAGCACGCAGTTCCAGGGCACGCCGACGGTCTTCTTCATCTTCAGCAGCACCTGCACCGCGCCGATCCCGGCCGGCAATCAGTGCACCATCTCGCTGCAGTACCGGCCCAGCACGCGCGGCATGCACACCGGCTCGCTGCAGCTGATGGCGACCCCGGGCGGCACCGTCTCGGTCGGCCTGCTGGGCAACACGCCGTCGTCAGGCGCGGCGGCGGACGGTGGCATCACCACCGGCTGCAGCGCCACCGGCGGCGGCGACGTCCCGCCGTAGCGGGCCAGAGCGCCGAACCGCTAACCGCCCATCAGGCGGCGGATGAGGCCACTGCCGAGGCCGATCAGGAACAGCCCCGCCAGCACGTGCACGACCCCCATGATGAGGTCGGCGCTCTTGGAGCCGAGGTAGGTCGGGCGCTTGCCCGGCTTGCGCGCCAGCGAGATGCGGAAGATACCGAACCCGATGATGGCGACGCCCATGAGCAGGGTGACCCAGGCAGGAATTCTCACGGGCCGGGAATTTACAGCAGATCGAGGTGGAAGTCCTCGTAGTCGTCGGGGCCGCCGCCGCCCCCGGACTCCATGCGCTTGGCGCGCTCCTCGGCCAGATCGCTGACGAAGATCAGGAACTGGGGATAGGTGACGATCATCTCCTGGAAGTTGGCCGCCGGGAGCGCGAGCAGGTAGCTCTTGGAGCGCGTCTGTACGCTGGCCACCGCCGGGTTGCGCGTCAGCAGCGACATCTCGCCGACCAGGTCGCCGGGGACCAGCTCGGCCAGCAGGGCGCCGTCGCGCTCGACCGCGACCTTGCCGCACAGCAGGACGAACAGGCCGGGGGCGCGCTCGCCCTGCTTGATGAGGGTGCGCTCGCCCTCGACCTCGACGAACTTGAAGCGGCGCGCCAGCGACAGGCGCTCCTCGCCCGAGAACGGCGCGAACAGCGGCGCGGTGTCGACCAGCTCGTCGATCAGGCGCTCGCGCAGGAACTCGAGCAGCACCTTGAGGACGCCGGGGCGCTCCTCGACCAGGTCGCCGATGACGTCACGGTCGATGACCAGCAGCGTGGTGTCGACCAGGGCGGTGACGGTGGCCGAGCGCGGCGTGTCGGTGAGCAGGCCGACCTCGCCGAAGAACGAGCCCTCGCCCATGCGCGCGACCTCGATGGCAGGCGGCACCTCGCCCTGATCGGGAGTGCGCTGCACCATGCGGGTGACCGCGACCTCGCCATGAGCGACCACATAGAGGCGATCCCCGGTATCGCCTTGCTTGAAGACGGTGTCGCCGGGGGCACACTCGAGCAGCTGGCAGGTCTCGATCATGCGCTGCAGGGAGGCGGGATCGAGGGCCGAGAACAGCGGGGTCTTGGGCAGCGCGGCCTCGGCGGCGCGCGCGGCGCGGGGCGCCGGCGCCGGCGCTGGCGTCGGCGCGGGCGCGGGCGCGGCGGCGTCCGGGCTGGCAGCGTCGGGCGCGCCCTCGGCGCTGGCCGCGGCCTCGGCCTCGGCGGCGATGGCCGCGTCGAGATCGAGCGCAGGCGCGGCGTGCTGCGTCGGCGGGCCGGCGGCGAACTCGGCCGACTCCTCGAGCAGCGTGCTGAAGTCGTCGTCGAGCGAGATCTCGGTGGCGCCGCCGCCCTCCGCGGTCAGCTCGGTGGCGTCGCGCGAGCCGGGCATCAAGGTGCCCAGGTTGACGGCGGCCAGCGGCGCGCCGGGTGGGATGGTGGTGCGCTGGCGGCCCGAGCGCGAGGTGGCCGGCACCGCGGGCGGCAGCGAGTCGAAGGCGACCGCGGCCGAGGTCGCGGGCGCGGGCGCGGGGTCGGGCACCTCGCGGGAGGGCGACGAGGGTGACGGCGCCGGGATGGCCATGCGCCGCGCCTGCGGGGTGTTGTTGCGGGTGACCGACGCGGTGGTGCGCCCGACGCTGCGCGGGCCGGGAGGCGGACCACTGCCCAGCGGGAGCGCGGTCACGCCCGAGGCGCGGCCGCCGATGGGTGGAGGGCGCGAGCCGAGCGGTGCGGCCGGCGGCGCGGCGGACGGCGCGGGGAAGGCGTGGGTGTGCGGAGGGCGTGGCGGCGCAGGCGGCGGCGGCGCGGGCGGTGGCGGCGCGCGCACCTGATCAGGCACCGGCGCAGGCGCGGCCACCGGCGCAGGCGCGGCGCGCGCGGGGGCCGGGGCGGCGGCGGACTCGCGCGCGGCGACGGTGGCCTCGGCCTCGGCCATCAGGGCGGCCAGCTCGTCGGCGTCGTCCTCCAGGGCGGCGAAGTCGACCTCGACCGCTGGCGGCGTGGCCACCTCGGGCTCGACCTCGGCGAGGGCGGCCTGGGTGGTGGCCTCGAGCTCGAGCGCGGCGTCGTCGGTAGACAGGTCGAGCTCGATGGGCGCCGGGCGCGCGCGCGGCGGCGCGGACCGCTCGGGCTCGGGCACCGCAGCGGGCGGCGGGGGCTGCGACTGCAGGCGCTGCGCGGGCGGCGGCGGCTGCGACGGCGCGCGCGGCGGCGTGGCCGGCGGTGCCGGCGCGCGCGGCGGCGGCGCAGCCTGGGGCTGTGGCCGCTGCTGAGGTGCGGCAGCCACGGGCGGCGCGGTCGGCGGCCGGACCGGCGGTGCCGGAGCTGCGGCCGTGGGCGCGGGCGCGGCGCGGGTCGCGGCAGGCATCGCGACCGGGGTCGGGTTGCGCACCGGGGGCGGCTGCGAGGGAGCCGGCGCACCGACGCCGACCCCGAACGGTGCGGTCTGGGTGCGCCCCTTGGCCTGGGCCTGGTTCAGCGTCGCCAGCGCCGCCTGGGTCTCGGTGTGCTGCGGATCGATGTCGAGGATGGTCTTGCACAGCGCGATGGCCTTGATGAGAAAGCCCTGGCGGGCGTAGGCCTCGGCGGCGGCGGCATAGTTGGTGATCGCGCGCGCGGAGTCACCCAGCTTGCGGGCGGCGTCGCCGGCGCGCTGTGGCCAGCTGGGATCGTCGGGATCCTCCTCGGCCAGCTCGAGATAGCGTTCCAGCGCGCGCTTGGTCTTGCCGCCCTGGGCGGCCTCCATCGCTTCTGCCTTCAGCTTCGCGATCTTCTTGGCGTTGCCCGCCATCGCGCCCAGCGTAACACGCGCCCTGCCCGACCGCGATTTTCACCCGTGGCGGGCGCGAAAGGCCGCGGCGTCGCGCTCGCAGCGCGCCTCGTACAGCTGCATCAGGCGCCGCGTCACCGGGCCCGGCCGGCCATCGCCGATGCGGTGCTCGCCGCCGGCCTCGAGTCGCGTCACCGGCAACACCCCGCGCACGCTGGAGGTCAGGAACAGCTCATCGGCGCCCACCAGATCGGCCGGCCGCGGCCGCGACTCCTCCACCACGATGCCATCGCCGCGCGCGGCGTCCATGACCTGGGCCCGGGTGATCCCTGGCAGCAGCCCGACGCCGACGTCGGGCGTCACCACCCTGCCCGCCTTGACCAGGAACAGGTTCGAGGTGGTGCCCTCGGCGACGCGGCCCTCGCCGTCGAGCATGACCGCCTCGTGCGCGCCGTCGCGCTTGGCCTCGGCCAGCGCCAGCAGGTTCTCCAGGTAGTTGGAGCTCTTGACCGAGTGATCGCGGCCGGCGTCCTTGCGCCGCCGCACCACCGCCAGCTTGGCCCCGGTCAGGTACAGCTCGGGCGCGGGCAGCGACACCTCGCGCACGATGATGACCAGGCGCGGCGCGCCGGCCAGCGCCGGATCAAGCCCCTGCTCGCCCTCGCCGCGGGTCACGATGATGCGCAGGTTGGACTCGCCCTGGGCGGGATCCTGGTTGGCCGCGGCCAGGGTGGCCAGCGTGGCGGCCTCGATCTCGGCGCGCGGCGGCGGCACCAGCTCGACCGAGGCCGCCGAGCGCTCCAGCCGATCGAGGTGCTCGACCAGGAACAGCGGCACGCCGCCCCAGGTCCGGGTGGCCTCGAAGATGCTGTCGCCGTACAGGAAGCCGCGATCGAACACCGGCACCCGCGCGCCGGCGGCGTCGGTCACCGCGCCGTCGAGCCAGACCCGCGTCGCCATCAGCCCAGCCTGAGGCGCCAGACCACGCCGAGCGCCTCCAGCATGATGCGCCGGGACATCTTGCTCTGGCCGACCCGGCGGTCCTCGAACACGATGGGCAGCTCGACCACGCGGAAGCCGGCCTTGATGGTGCGGTAGGTCAGCTCGATCTGGAACGAGTAGCCCTCCGAGCGTACGGCGTCGAGATCGAGCGCCTCCAGCACCTCGCGGCGGAAGCACTTGTAGCCCGCGGTCAGATCCTTGACCTTGATGCCCAGGATGGTCCGCGCATACAGGCCGCCGCCGCGCGAGAGGATCTTGCGCCCGAGGCCCCAGTTGCGGGTGCCGCCGCCGGCCACGTAGCGCGAGCCGATGGCCAGGCCAGCGCCGGCACGCGCCGCGGCGAGCAGCTCGCCGAGGTAGCGCGGGTCGTGGCTGAAGTCGGCGTCCATCTCGAAGACGTAGTCGTAGCGCTCGCGGATGGCGTAGCGAAAGCCCGCGATGTACGCGGTGCCGAGGCCGAGCTTGCCGGAGCGGTGCAGCACGTGGATGCGCGGATCGGCGGCGGCCATCTCGTCGGCCAGCGCGCCGGTGCCGTCGGGCGAGCCGTCGTCGACCACCAGCAGGTGGGCCGCCGGCAGCTCGACGTGCACGGCGGCGATGATGGCCCGCAGGTTGTCGACCTCGTTGTAGGTCGGCATCACGATGAGCACGCGGTCGGTGTCGGCCATGCGGGCCGGAATCTACGCATGGGGGGGTGGCGGTTGCAACCTCGAGCGATCGGAGCGGCTGTCGTTGAATTGACCTTGGGGGGTTGGGTTGTAGTAAGGTCGCGCCGACGTGGAGATCCTCAAGGTTCGCTATCGCACCACCGACGAGTTTCGCGCCGAGTTCGCGAAGGACTCGGGTTTTGCCGCGCTGTTCTGCCCGACCACCACGCCGCTGACGGTGGGCGAGGAGGTCATCGTGGAGCTGTCGGTGCCCGCGCTGCCCAACAAGGTCATGATCCGCGGCAAGGTGCAGTCGTGGCGGCCCGCGCTGCCGCGCCTGCGCGTGCGCGCCGGCGCCCTGGTCGAGTTCGCCGAGGACGAGCGCGAGAAGCGCGAGTTCGTGGTCGCGACCGTCGAGGGCAAGCGCGCGCCGACGCTGCGCCGGCGCCACGCGCGCCTGCCGGTCGAGCTGCAGGTGCGCTACCGCATCCCGTCGAGCACCGAGCAGTCGGGCGCCGAGCTGTCCGAGATCAGCGTGGGCGGCGCCCTGCTCAAGACGCCGTCGCCGCTGCCGCTGGGCTGCGAGGTCATCGTCGAGCTGACGCCCCCGGGCGGCGCGGCGCCGATCGAGATCACCGGCCGCGTGACCTATCACGCCGGCGAGCACACCGGCATCAAGTTCGTGTATCGCGACGGCGGCGGCTCGCGCCGCATCCGCGAGCTGATCCGCCGCCTGCGCGACCGCTAGTCGCCGCGCAGCAGGAATCGTTGGTTCAGCAACGATCTGGTTGATCCGGTGGCGCGGATCGGCGGATATTGCGGGTTCATGCGCGCGGGGTGGAGCGTACGAGCCTGGGTCTGGCTGGCGATGGCCGGCGGGCTGGCGGCGTCGGCGCGGGCGGACGGGCTGGTGCTGCGCTGGCGCGAGGTGCGCGTGGGGGCGGGCGGCGGGGTGATCGAGCATCAGGTCAGGCTGGAGGGTGACCGGGTGGCGGTGGATGGCGGGGCGGCGAAGGCGGTGACGGGGCTGGGGGCGGAGGCGCGGCGGCGAGTGGCGAGTGCGAGCACGAGTCCGAGCACGAGCACGAGCACGAGCACGAACACGAACACGAGCACGAGCACGAGCACGAGCACGAGTGGTACTGCCCTGCCCTGCGGGGCTCCCCTCGCCGGGTGGCTCGAGAGTGACGCGACCAAGGTGGACCTGGCGACGCCCGAGGCGTGGCGGCGCTGGGGTGGCGTCGCGCAGCTGGTGCTGGCGGCGGCACGGGGACAGGGGGTGACGCCGGAGGGGCGCTGTCAGGCGCTGCGGCTGACCGCGCCGGTCGCCGCCAAGGCAGCGCCCGCGCGGGCGCTCACGCTGCCGGCGCTGCTCGATGGCTATTCGCAGGCCGACGACGATGCGGCGCGGCTGGGTGTGCTGGCGCAGCTGGCGGCGCTGCCCGATGCCGAGCCGTTCTGGGCGGCGCAGGTGCTCGAGCGCGCGCCGGCGTCTGCGGCGGCCCGCGGGCTGCTGGTCGACCATGCCGCCGCCCTGGTGCGCGACGTGGCCGACGTCGATCAGGCGCGCCGCCTGCTGGCGCTGCTCGACGCGGTGGCCGACCAGGCCGCGCCCGCGGAGCTGCCCGATCTGCTGTGGCATCGCGCCCTGCTGCGCAGCGTGCTGGGGGACGAGGTCGGCGCCGGCGAGCTGCGTCGTGACTTCCAGCTCGCCCAGGGCCGCGATGATCGCGCCGCCGTCGAGGACACCCTGGGCCGCAAGCTGGCGACCGCCACCGGGCTGGCGCGCGCGGTCGACTTCGACATGGCGGCCCGGCTGCGCGCGCTGTGTGATCTGGCGCTGGCCTATGACGCGCGCGTGGCCGACGTCGGCGCCGACTCGCGCCTGGGCGCCCTGTTCGCGCTGCGCGCGACCCACTATGCGCGCCGCCTGGAGGCCAGCCTGGCCCCGCCGCCGGGCAAGAAGAAGGCGGTCAAGGATGTCCGCCTCACGCTGGCTCGCGCGCTGCTGGCGCGTCACGCCCCGGTGGTGCTGGCGCGGCCGCTGTTCGCCTGGCCCATGCGTGCGCGCCTCGAGCTGTGCGACCTGGCGGCCCAGCTGCGCCGCTCGGCTCCGCCTGCGCAGGCCGACGCCAGCGCGACCGCCGCGGATGTCACGCCCTCGCTCGAGGTGCTGGCCGTCGATCTGCAGCGCCTGGTGCGCTTCGGCAACCTGACCGACGCCGAGGCGCTGGCCCGCCAGGCGCGCGTCGCCCGCAAGGGCGCGGCGCGCGGCGCGGTCGACCTCGTGCTGGGTGACGCCCTGGCCGCGGTCGAGCTCGACGAGGAGGCCACGGCGTGGGCCGCCACGCAGCTCCGCGCGCCCTCGCGTGCGATCGCGGCGCGCGTCGAGGACGTGCTGCCGCGCCTGCTGCCGAGCCTGAAGGGATCCGCCTTGCATGCGACGGCGGTGGCGGCCGGGCTGGCGACCGGACTGGCGGGTGGCCTGGTCGCGTGGAGGGTGGGTCATAAAGCCTCCATGGCGGGCACCCTGGACGAGCAATACCAGATGGTGGAGCGCCGGTTTGGCCGCCTGCAAATCATGACCGCC
>JBGASF010000039.1:0-56678 GCA_044229835.1 Polyangia bacterium
GGCCGGTTCGAGTTCGACAACAACGAAATCCGCATTCTCAGCGTCACCGGCCGTTCCAAGACGGGCGCCAAGCTCCAGGCGCACGGGCACATCGGGCCGCTGGATGAGTCCTCGGAGGTCGACATCCACGTCGCCGTCACCGACGCCCAGATCGATGAAGCCATGGAAGCCGCGTTCGGGCCGGGACGGGGCGCCGTGATCAAGGCGCTCTTCAACGATGAACGCCACCAGCAACTGGTCGATGCCGTCGGCCGCGAGCAGGGTGCGAAGCGCCGCCTGCCGCGCCTCGAGCGCCAGCACCTCGCGCCGCGCCACCGCGCACGCCGCCAGCTCCGCTTGCGCCCGCTGCAGCGCCACCCGCGCCTCGCCGCCACGCCGCTCCAGCGCCGCGATCCCCCCGCGCACAGATCCCGCCAGATCCAGCCCGCGGGGATGCGGACAGGCCTCTTCCAGCAGCGGACACTGCCCGCGGCCCGCACCCTCGGCCAGCCCGCGCTTCTCCGCCAGCGCCGCCTCCAGCGCCGCCAGCGCCATGCGCGCCGCCTCGACCCGCTGCTCGGCCGCTGCCTCGCCAGCCGCGCGCGCCGCCACCTCGTCCAGGCCGCCGAGCTCGGCCGCCTCGGCCGCAACGCCGCCCAGCCGCGCGCGCACCTCGACCAGCAGCTCGGCCAGCGCCGCCACCTCGGCCTCGGCCGCGCGCGCCGTCGCCAGCGCCGCCTCCGCGGGCGCCAGCCCACCGCGCACCCGTGCCACCTCCGCGCTCGCGACCTCGACCGCCCGCGTGGCCTCGGCCAGCACGCGCTCTGCGCCACCCGCACGCGCCAGCGCCCCGGCGCGCTCGTCCGCCAGCGTCAGCGCGCGCCGCTGCACCGCATCGGCCATCGCCTGCGCCGTCGCCGCGTTGGCCGCGGCCTCGTTGACCGCCGCCACCAGCGCGCGCTCGTGTCGCCCACGCTCCTCGCGCAGCGCCTCCAGCCCACGCCGCCCCTGCTCGGCGGCCACGAAGGCCTGGTGCAGCGCCCCGGTCTCGGCGCACACCGCCGCCGCCGCGCGCGCCGTGTTGACCGCCGCGTTCGCCGCCGCCAGCGCCGCCTGGTGGCCCGCGATCGCGCCCTCGGCCGCGCGCACGTCCTGCACCGCGTCGCGCAGCGCGCGCACCACGCGCTCCAGCGCACGCAGCTCGCCGTCAGCACGATCGGTCGCGGCGCGCGCGTCGGCCTGCGCAGCCCGCGCCAGGGCGGCCTCCTCGCGCAGCGCCGCCGCCTCGGCCGCCTGCTCGCCGCGGTCCGCGATCATCTGTCCCAGCCCCGCCTGCGACCGCCCCAGCGCCGAGGCCCGCGCCTCCAGCGCCACCCGCGCGCGCCGCGCCAGGCCGTCGGCCATGCCCCGCCACTCGTCGACCTGCAGCATGCGCTCGAACTTCTCGGTGCGCTCCCGTGGGGGCGCCTCGAAGGGCGCCGTGAAGCAGCCCTGGTAGGTGCCCACGATGTCCGAAAACAGCTTGTCCATGGCAACATCGCGCACTCCCAGGCGCACCCGCAGCCACTCCGCGGTCTCCTTCACACCGCCGCCGGTCAGCGCCTGTCCAGCCTGGTCGTACACCGTCCAGCGCCCGCGCGAGCCGATGACCCGCTCCACCACCAGGCGCTCGCCGCGGTGCACGAAGGTCACCTCGATGCTGCCGCTGCTGGCGCCGCGCCGCACCAGGCGCGCCTGCTCGTTACCGACCCAGGGCGGCACCGCGTCGAACAGCGCCAGCCCGATGGCCTCCACCAGCGTGCTCTTGCCCGCGCCATTGGGCCCCGCGATCACGCAGATCCCCGGGCGCAGCTCGACCACGGTGTCGACATACGACTTCACGTTGACCAGCCGGACGCGCTCGATCCTCATGACGCGCTCCCGAAGTCGGTCGCTGCCGGGTGCAGCACCCCGTGCAGCGCCCCGATGACCTCGTCGGCGTCGCCATCGACCTCGCCGCGCAGCGACCCGGCCTCGCGCCAGCCCTCGATCAGCGCCAGCAGGCGCGCCTCGTCGGCCTCGGGCACCAGCTGCGCGCCGCGCACCAGCTCGGCCAGCACCTCGCGCCGGAGCGCCGCCAGGTCCAGCCCGTCATCCCCCGCCGCCGCCGCCCCCGCGCCGTCATCCAGGCGCACCTCGATGCGCACCTCCAGCGCTCGCGTGGCCGCGCGCACCGCCGCATCGACCGCCTCCAGCCCGATGCGGTAGCGCCCGAAACGCGCGCGCCCGACCAGCACCACCTGCACGATCGGCCGCGCCCCGCCGGGCTTGACCAGCGCCGCCGCCGCCCGCGCCGCCTCCGCCGCGACCGCCTCGCCGGTGTCCAGCGCGCTGACGTCGACCTCGACGCGCACGATGGGTCGCTTGCGCGTGGCCACGAAGGTCACCGTCGGCGCGTCACCCAGCGTCACATGGTAGAAGCCGCGCTCCGGCCGCCGGGTGTCATCCACACGCACGTACTCCAGCGAGCCCGGGTTCCACGCCAGCGGCGCCGCCCCCTCGGCGCCAGGCTCGGGCCAGGCATAGCGATAGTGCCCGTGCCCCAGCGCCGCATAGACCACGCGCGGCCGCAGCGCCAGCAGCGCCTCACCCTTCACGCTGCCCAGCGGCAGCGCCACCGCCTCGGCCACCGCCGCATGCAGCAGCAGCACGGTCGGCTCCGCCGGCAGCTGGGCCGCCACCTCGGCCAGCGTGGCCTCGGCGCGGTTGCCCAGGAAGCCCAGCCCGCACAGCGCGATCCCACCCACGCGCGCGATGGCCCCGCGGTTCGACCAGCGGTCGTGCGGCGCCAGCACCAGCTTGCCGTCAATCCACTCGGGCGCCAGCGTGTACAGCACCTTCTCGTCGGCCAGGTAGCGCACCCACGACGACGACGCCCCGGGCCGAGCGCGGTCGTGGTTGCCCTCGATGGCATACGCGGGGATGCCGGCCTTGCGCAGCGGCTCCAGCGCGCGGCGCGCCAGGCGCAGCGTCGCCGCCGAGATGTCGCGGCGGTCGAACAGATCGCCCGCGATCAGGAAGCAGGTCACCCGCGCGCGCACCGCGTGCTCGACCGCGGCGGCCAGCGCGTCGCCATAGTCGTGAAAGCGCTCGCTGTCCTCGTCGCCCAGGCCGAGGTGCACGTCGGCCACGTGGACGAAGCTGGGCGGCCGGTCGGCCTCGCCGCCCGCCTGGGTGCCCCCGATCAGCTCGAGCTGCGCACGCATGTTCTTGTCGCCGGTGTCATCGCCGTTCATGCCCACGACGCTGGCACGCCGGTCTGACACAGGATGATCCGCCCATCCCCTCGAAAATCAAGCCCTGGTATACCAACACCCCTGTGGATACTACATCCTGTGGAGATCCACCCTGTTACCGCCATTCACGAACAGTTGACACCACCCCCCACGACGATCCACCTTCCCGGTCCACATGAGCATGAAGCGCAACGCTGGTGGCCGCGGGATGGGCCGGGACAGTGGTGACACCAAGATCGATCGCGCCGAGCTGTACCGCGCCCTGATGCTGCGCGCCGACGGCAACGAGGAGTTCGCCCCGGCCGACATCGCCCAGGCCATCGGCTCGGCCGAGGCCTCGGTGTCACGCGCCCTGCTGGTGCTGACCGCCGAGGGCGTGATCGAGAAGCTCGACGCCTCGCGCTTCAACGCCACGCCCATGAAGGAGCGCGGCCTGACCGAGGCCGACGTCACCAAGTGCCTGTCGACCGCGGTCGCGCGCGACCCCAAGCGCGCCAGCGACCTGGTCGAGCTGCAGCGCCTCAAGAAGAACAACGACGAGATGCGCCGCCGCCTGCTCGACGCCATCGCCGAGCGCGACCGCTACCTGGCGCTGCTCAAGAAGCACAACATCGATCCCGCCGGCACGCCGTAGCAGCCCAGCGCTGCCCGGCGCGGCCTACCCGTCGATCGCGGTGCGGATGTCGCGCAGCAGCACGCGCGCGGTCTCCAGCTGCTCCTTCGACTCGCGCAGGGCGTTCTCGACCACCTCTTTGCTCTCGCCGGGCAGCGTGCCGAGGATGTTCTCCAGCTCGTCGCCCAGGGTGCGGATGTTGATGCGCACCTGCGACAGCACGTCGTTGAGCTCGGTGTGGGCCTCGGCCGCGCGCGTCTTGGTCAGCGACGCCTTCTTCTCGGCCGGCATCTTGTTGGCGGCCTCGACGCGGTTCTCGAGCTCCTTGATCTTCACCAGCAGCTCGTCGCGCTCCTTGCCCAGGGCCGCGAACTCGGCCTCCAGCTTGTCGAGCGGCGACTGACCCTCGTCCTTGCCGCCGCGCAGTCGCTTGAGATCCGACTGCAGCTGGTCGATGCGGCGCTGCAGCTTCTGGGTCTCCTTGTTGCCGTCGCGCAGGGCGCGAATCTCGGCCTCCAGGGTCGCCTTCTCCGAGATCGCCTTGTCGAGCTGCGTGCGCAGCTCGGCGGCCTCGGCGCTGCCGCCCGACATGCCGCCGCCCATCGGGCTGTTGCCGGTCGAGCGCGCGCCGCCCACCGGCGCCGACGCCGGGATGAAGGCAGGCCCGCCCGAGGCCGGGATGAACGCCCCGCCGCCACCACCCTGGGGGGCCAGCGGCGCCATCGGCAGCGGCGCCATCGGCTGCATCGGCGGCACCATGCCCGGCATGATCGGCTGCGACATGCCTGGTGGCGGCGCCATCGGCATCCCGGGCGCCATCGGCTGCACATTGAGGTGAATGCCCGGCGACTGGAAGCCGCCCGGGGCCTGGCCGACCGACTGGAACGGCGTGGCCGACGCGCCGGTCTCGTCCACGAAGCGCAGCCACAGGCTGCCGCAGCGGATGGCCTCGCCGTGCACCATGCAGTGGCGCGACACCCGCGTGGTGTCGACATAGATCCCGTTTGCGCTGCCGAGATCCTCGATCCACCAGCGGCCGGCATCACGGAAGATGCGCGCGTGACGCCGCGACACCATCCCGTCATCCGTGCGAATTGCACACTCCATAGCGCGGCCAATGAAGATGGGCTCGCCGCGCAGCTCCACGACGCCTTCGAGTCCTTGGGCGTCGCGATAGAAGACTTGGGTTCGCATGGGGTCGGGACGCCGGGGCGCGGCCCCATTTTGCGCGACTTTGGGTCCCGGGGTCAATTTCGCGCTTGGCGTGGCAGGCCATAGCGCGCTATGACCCTGTACTGATGACCACGCCGCGTGCCGAGCGCGCGGGCGACGTCGAGCGCCTCTTCGAGGCCTGCTTGGCTCGCATGCGCTCACAATTCGGGATCCCTGCGCTTCGCGAGGGCCAGGAACCCGTGATCCGCGCCGTGCTCGAGGGCAAGGACGTACTCGCCGTCATGCCCACGGGCAGCGGCAAGTCCCTGACCTACCAGCTGCCAGCGCTCGAGCTGCCCGGGGTGACCCTGGTGGTATCGCCCCTGCTGGCCCTGATCCAGGACCAGCACGACAAGCTGGCGGCCATGGGCGCCCCGGTCGGGCGGCTGGATTCGACCGTCGGGGTGCGCGACAAGCGCAAGACCCTGGAGGGGCTGGTCAAGGGCACCCTGAAGATCGTCCTGGTCACGCCCGAGTGGCTGACCTCGCCGGAGTCGCGGGCCTTCCTGGCCGGCGTCAACATCTCGCTGCTGGTGATCGACGAGGCCCACTGCGCGTCACAGTGGGGCCACGACTTCCGGCCGTCGTACCTCTTGCTGGGGCCGGCCGCCCAGGAGCTGGGGTCGCCCCCGATCCTGGCGCTGACCGCGACCGCGACGCCGCGGGTCGCCGACGACCTGCTGGAAGAGCTGCGCATCCCGGGCGCCTTCAGGGTGCGCACGCCGTTCCTGCGCCCCAACCTCTACTACGAGGCGCGCGACGTCTACGACGAGGACATGAAGCGGCGCATCCTGACGCGCATCCTGCGCCGCCTGGAGCTGCCCGGCATCGTCTACTGCGCGACCATCCGCGCGGTCAACGACCTCTACGACGAGCTCAAGCACGCTAAACAGCCTGTCAACAAGTACCATGGGAAATTGACGAAGAACGAGCGCATCGCCGAGCAGGATGCGTTCATGGCCAAGGGCGCCAAGCGCATCATGGTGGCGACCACGGCGTTCGGGCTCGGCGTCGACAAGCCGGACATCCGCTTCGTCATGCACTGGAACGTGCCCGGGTCGCTGGAGTCGTACGCGCAGGAGGCCGGGCGCGCCGGCCGTGACGGGCTTGATTCGCGCTGCATCCTGCTGTTCGACTCGCAGGATCTGCGCATCCAGGAGTTCTTCCTGGAGGAGATGTACCCGACCAAGAAGGAGGTGCACGCCATCGCCGAGGCGCTGGTGGCGTGGACCGAGACCGGGCGCGGGGTGTCGATCGCGGACCTGGCGACCAGCTCGCACTGCAACCAGAAGCGCGCCCGCGTCGTGCTGCAAGTCCTGGCCGAAGAGGGCCTGGTGCGCGAGCCCGGCAAGGGCCTGTACATGCTGCCCGAGGGCGCGCCGACGCGGCAGCTGCTCGACGCGGCAGCGGCGCGCTACGACATCAAGCGCATCGCCGACCGGCGCCGGCTCGACACCATGATCGCGTATGTGCGCTCGCCGGTGTGTCGCGAGGTGCAGATCCGCAACTACTTCGGCGAGCTGGGGCCGGAGATCGTGGCCTGCGGGCGCTGTGACGTCTGCGCCGGCATCCCCGAGGACGAGCTGGCCGAGCTGGCCGCCTCGGTGCAGCCGGTGCGGCGCACCAAGGAAGAGGCCATCAAGGAGCGCCAGCGCAAGCTCGACCAGCAGGCGCTGGAGAAGGAGGCGGCCAAGCAGAAGCAGCGCGAGGCCGCCGCCGACAAGAAGAACTCGAAGCAGCGCGAGCGCGACCGGCAGCGCGAGGCGCGCGAGCAGAAACAGGCAGTGATCGTGCGCCTTCCCGATGGTGGCGTGCGCATGCTGGACGGGCCCCCGGGGCCGGGCGACCTGGCGGCCATGGGCCTCGGGCGTGGCGGCCAGCCGGGCCAGGGCCAGGGCAGAACCAGCAAACGCCGGCGGCGACGCGGGCGCGGAGGCCGGCCGATGCCGGTCGTGGAAGTCATGAACGCGCCGGTGGCCAGCGCGCGCCCGACAGCGGGCGCCCCGGCCCCGCGCATGCCGGCACCTTATGTGGCCGGCAGCGGCGGCAGCCCGTATACTGGTGCTGCGCCGTATTCAGGCGGAGGTTACGTGAGCGGAGTCAGTGCAGGAGCAGGTGGTGGAGTCAGTGTGGGTGGTGGGGGTTCGGGGGTCGGAATCAGTGTCGGTGGGCAGCGCGCGAGCGCGCCCACTTTCTCGGAAGGCAGCGCAAACGCGTCTGGTGGCGGCGGCTTCGGTGGTGGTGGTGGCGGCGGCATGAGCCCAGTCGTCATTCACCCGCCCGGTGTCGTCCCGCCCGAGCTGCTGGCGCTGGACAGCGAGTTCGAAGGATTCTGGGTGTCATCGGTCGGGGATCCCCCGCCGCTGCCGCCCCCGGATCCCAGCATGTTTGCCTATGCGCCGCGCCCGAGCGGTCCGGCGGCGACCGCGCCCGCACCCTACGTGCAGCGCCAGGATCGCCCCGAGCACGCGCAGCGCTTCGGTGACGCCGGCGGCCAGGGCCGCAAGCGTCGGCGCCGGCGTCGCGGCGGCCAGGGCGGTGGTCCCGGCGGTGGGGGCGGCGGTCCCGGTGGCGGCGGCGGGCCCAGCGGCGGCGGTGGCGGCCACGGCGGCGGCAGCGGCGGCAGCGGCGGTGGTTACCGCGGCGGTGGCGGCGGTCGCGGTCGCGGCGGCGGCATGCCCGGCGGCATGTACGACCCGGGCGGCACCGACTAGCCGTTAGCGGTAGAATCCCCGCGTGAAGCGGGCGGTCGTGGTGGCAGTGCTGCTGGCACTGGCGGGCGCGGTTCGCGCCGAGCCAGTGGCCATCCCGCGCGAGCTCGCCGGCCTGGTCGACGACGCCGGCACGCTGCGCGCGGTGCGGCTGCGCAGCCAGGATCGTGCGCTGGGCGACCACGCCATCCTGGTCTGGGAAGAGGATCGCGACGACGGCCGCGACGACGGCCACAAGCTGGCCCCGCGCGAGCGCGTCGAGAGCAGCTTCACCACCACGCTGGTGATCGCCAGCGCGGACAGCCGCGTGGTGCTGCTGCGCGTGCTGCTGGTCAACGTGCCGCGGGTGCGCAGCGCCAAAGGCGTGCGCGAGCGCCGGGTGGTCACGCGGGTCGAGCTGGTCGATCGCAGCGGCGACAAGGTGCCCGAGGTCGTGGTCAGCGGGCCCGGCAAGGGGGCGCCCAGGATCTACCAGGCGCGCGTCGGCGGGCTGCGCTGGATCAAGCCCAGCATGCTGCGCTGCCCCCTCAGTGAGGCCGCGCGGGCGCCGCTGACCGCGGCCCCGCTGAGCGAGTCGATGCCCGCGGTGATCGCCGCGGTCGACCGCGCGCTGGGCGCCGCCTTCGACGACAAGCCCGAGGTGCTGCGCTGCGCCCTCGGCGACGTCCTTCTGACGCGCGACAACCTGGGGGCCTTCGACGACCCGCCCCTGTGGGTGCAGCCCGCTCCCGAGGGCTTTCGCCCCGACGCCCCCGCTCGCAAGGGGCCGGCGCGCGCCGTGATCTGGTGGCCGAAAAACGCGACACCGCTGCGCGCGACCTGGCGCGGCGGCGAGGTCGAGCTCGACCAGGTGCCGCACCCCAAGGCGCCCCCCGGCCTGTCCGGCGCCACCTGGCAGGCGGTGGCCATCGTGGGCGACCGGCTGCTCGCGCTCGACGTGCTGTCACACCGGGGCAAGCGCTTCGCCCGCCTGTTCGACACCACGACCACCGACGAGCTGGTCAACCAGCGCCTCGGCGACCGCGAGAAGGCCGCCCTCACCGACACCGACAAGGACGGCCTCCCCGAGCTGGTCATCTCGGCCGGCCGCACGGCCCGCCTCGTGTACCGCCCCGACCCCGCCACCGGCGCGTGGGCGCGGTCGGCCCCGCGTTGAGACCTCACGATCCGTGAGACCCTGGTGCCGATGCGCCTCCTGGCACTGGTTGGATTGCTTGCCGCAGCCGGCTGCTCGCGGCGTCGGCCCCATCATGACGACAAGCCCGCCTCGCCGCAGGCGGGTGCGCCGGGTGCCCTGACACCAGGCGCAACCTCGATGGTCACGGCCATCGAGCTGCCGGGCAGACGAGCTTGGGTGCTGGGCGCAGGTGCCGAAGCGGTCTACTTCGCGCGGGTCGACCTCGGCGCCGGCAAGCTCGCGCTGGTGCGCCGGCCCACGACGGGGGCCGACCAGGTGCTGGCGAGCTCGATGCACGGCTTCGTCATGGACGACACCGCGGTGTACTGGACCGATCCAGGGCTGGATGGCGCCGGACAGGGCGGAGTCTGGCGCGCCGCACGACCGAGCGGTGCTCCAGAGCAGCTGCTCGCCGGGGTGACCCTGCCCGAGAAGCTCGCCGTCAACGCCAGCCAGCTCATGTTCTGGGAGGGCGGACGCCTGCAGGCCATCGCCAAGCAGGGCGGCAAGCCCAGGCTGCTGCTGGACGTCGACGGCGTCACCTTCCAGCTGCTGGCCGACGACGACGCGCTGTACTGGGTCGGAGGCGAGGCCACCTTCACCGACGGCAAGGCGCTGCGCAAGAGCTGGATCAAGCGGCTGGCGCTGACCGCGGGGGCGGCACCCACCGAGCTGGCGCGCGTGGACGGCGAGGCCGGCGTGCTGGTGCAGGACGAGCACCAGCTCTACTTCAGCCACGAGTCATCGCGTGGCGTCCGGGTCATCGCGGTGGCCAAGGCCGACGGCGCCATCACGGTGCTGGCCGACGGCGCCTGGGACGAGCGCGCCCTGGCCGTGGCCGAAGGCCAGGTCTACCTGCTCGGCATCGACGCCGCCGGCCACGGCAGCAGCGTCCAGCACGTCGCCACCGGCCGCGCGCCCGAGCTGCTGTTCAGCGCGCCGGCAGGCACCGTGCTGAGTGGGCTCGCCAGCGCGGGCGGGCGCCTGTACGTGGGCCAGCTGGCCAGCCTGCCGCGCTGACGCGGGCTCAGACCACGCGGCCGAACAGGGTGGCGGAGGTCGCGCGGTCGATGTCGACCTCGCAGAAATCGCCGGGGTTCAGGCCGTCGCGCGGGATGATGACGGTCTTGAAGCCGGCGGTGCGGGCCATCCACTGGTCGCCGCGCTTGGCGGGGCCCTCGATGAGGACGCGCTCGCGGCGGCCGAGCTGGGTCTGCATGATCTCGGTGGTGATGCGCTGCTGCAGCGCGATGACCTCGGCCAGGCGGCGCTGCTTGACCGCCTCGGGGACGTCGTCGGGCAGCTTGCGCGCGGCGTAGGTGCCCTCGCGCTCGCTGTAGGCGAAGGTGAAGGCGCTGTCGAAGCGCAGCTCCTCCTGGGCGCGCAGGGTGGCCTGGTGCTCGGCCTCGGTCTCGCCCACGAAGCCGATCAGGAGATCGGTCGACAGCGCGATGTCGGGCATGGCGGCGCGCAGGTCGCGCACCAGGGCCACGAACTCGGCGTAGCTGTAGCCACGACGCATGCGGTCGAGGACGCTGTCGGCGCCGGACTGCAGCGGCAGGTGCACGTGGCGGCAGATCTTGGGCGTCTCGGCCATGGCGCGGATGACGGCAGGGGTGAAGTCGATCGGGTAGGGCGAGGTGAAGCGGATGCGCTCGAGGCCCTCGACCTCGGCGACCGCGCGCAGCAGGGCGGCGAAGTCGACGTCCTCGTAGCGGTACGAGTTGACGGTCTGTCCGAGCAGCACGACCTCGCGGTAGCCCTGCGCGACCATGGCGCGGACCTGGCGCAGGATCTCGCGCGGCGGGGTGCCGCGCTCGCGCCCGCGCGTGTAGGGCACCACGCAGAAGGTGCAGAACTTGTCGCAGCCGCGCTGGATGGTGACGTGGCCGGTGACGCCGCCGGTCATCTGGCGCGACGGGTCGAGGCCCTCGTAGGTCTCGTCACGGTCGAGCTCGGTGTCGAGCACGCGGGCGCCGCCGCGCGCGCGCTCGACGTGATCGAGCAGGCGGCGATAGCCATCGGGGCCGACCACGACGTCGACGTAGGGCGCGCGCTCCTGCACCTTGGACTCCAGGTGCTCGGCCATGCAGCCGGTGATGCCGAGGACGACACCGGGGCGCTTGTGGCGTTGCAGCTCGCTGGCGCGGCCGAACACGCGCTCCTCGGCCTTCTCGCGCACGGCGCAGGTGTTGATGAGGATGAGGTCGGCGCGCGCCGGGTCATCGGTGCGCGCCCAGCCCGCGCCATCGAGCAGCCCGAGCACCATCTCGGTATCGGCCACGTTCATCTGGCAGCCGTAGGTCTCGACATACGCCGCCGGCTGCCCCGGCGCCGCCACCTTCGCCGCCGAAACCACCGCATCCGCCGGCAGCCCCGTGCCCGTGCCCGTGCCCGTGCCCGTGCCCGTTCCGGGCCCTGTTCCGGCTCCGGCTCCGGCTCCGATCACCCTCAGCTGCACGAGTCCCGACGACATCCGGGCGATCTATACCAAAACTCAGAGGGCAGTGCAGTTCGTCGTGACAGTCGCGGTGCAGTATCTCAGCGTCAGGGGCAACCCCACCTGGCAGCTCTGGCAGATCGGGCGCTCCGGCGGGCAGTCGCGGGGCTCGTTGCAGATGACCACGCGATCGTTGGCGAAGTTGCCGCTGCAGCGATCGACCCCGGGGCCATAGGCGCGGCACTCCAGCGGGCCGGCCGGCATGATGCCGCAGCAGACGTCGCGGCCACAGTCCTCGGTGCCATCACAGAGCGCGCTGACACCGCCCGAGCAGCCCAGGCCGATGGGACGGCAGGTCGCCATCGCGGTGGTCACGCAGCACAGCTCCAGCCCCACGATGCACTGCTGGGCGCCACAGGTGATCCTGCCCGCGCCGGCGTCGTCGAGCGGCGGCGCCACCGGGCCGTCGATCAGCGGCGCGGCGTCCACCACGGTGGCGTCGATCGCGGCGTCCCCGCCATCGCCGCCATCGCCGCCGACCTCGGCGTCCACCGCGGCATCCGTGATCGTCCCGTCGAAGTCCAGCAGCGCCGAGCAGCCCCCCAGCATCAGCGCCACCGCGACCAGGAGACCGCGACCCATGCCTCATCATCACCGAAAATGGAGAAGGCCGCGAGCACCGCCCGCAGCCCCTCCAGATCGGAACGGAATAGCCTCCTCGAAGCTACTTTTCGAGGGGGCTAGTGCGCCGAGCCCGCGTCGCGCGACAGCAGCTTCTTCGGCATCGCCGCCAGCGCCTTGAGCCGGCTCTTCCACGACTTCGACGCGACCTCGTACACGAAGTCCGCCGAGTGCGTGGTCTCGCGGTGCGTCGGATACGCCAGGGTGCGCTTGGTCGACCAGTGCTTGGCCGCCTCGGTCTTGACCTGCTCGGCGGTCATGCCGACATCGGACAGCGCCTTGGCGACCTCGTCACGCGCCGCCTTGCGCGCCTTGAACAGCATCATCTGGACGCGCGAGTACACGTTGACCGCGCCGTCGCCGTTGGTCTCGATCGGGCAGAAGATGGCCCCGGGGTACTTCTCGGTGATGATCGACTGCACGCCATCGGACACGCCCGACGAGGGCATGCAGCCGAACGGCTTGACCGAGACCACCATGGTCGCCTTCTTGTGCTTGGTGGTCAGGATCAGCTTGCCGACCTCCATGTGCGCCTCGCCGCCGCGCAGGTGGTTGTTGTAGTGCTCCTTGGCCACGTCGGCGATGAGCTGCATGTCGGGCAGCTTGTAGTTCTCGAGGCCGGTCAGCCACGCGGTGCCCTGGAACAGGCCGCGCACGATCTTCTCGGCCGCCTTGAGCATGAGCAGCTTCTTCCAGGGGTTCTTGCCCTCGAGGCCCTTCTTGCCGCCGTCGATCCCGCGCAGCGTCATGCGCTGCTGGGTGTCCCAGGTCTGCTCCCAGACCATGAACAGGATCCACGCCGTCACGAGCTGGACGTCGCACTCGGCGCCCTCCTGCTCGAGGAACTTCTGCAGCTGGTAGTTGCCGTCGCCCTCGGTGGTCATGGCCCAGAACTCGCCGATGATGGCGACCTTGGGCTTGGGCAGGGTGCGGTCGATCTTGACCGCCGCCAGCTCGCGGCGGCAGCGCAGCAGCACCGGGATCAGGCTCTTGCGGGTCGCCAGCGCCTCGTAGACCATTTCCTTGCAGCGCGCCAGGGCGGCGTTGACCGCGCCCGGGGTGACCTCGTACGGACGCAGGCGATAGCCCAGCGCGTTGAGCACGTCGCCGACCATGATGGCCTTGATGACCGCCAGGAAGAACTTGG
Organism: Polyangia bacterium; assembly: GCA_044229835.1. GTDB lineage: Bacteria > Myxococcota_A > Polyangia > Haliangiales > JADYYK01 > JADYYK01. The sequence continues at coordinate 13,236 of JBGASF010000039.1, forward strand.
GGTTCATCTCCAGGCCCGCGGCCTCGCCGGTGGCCTGCTTGAGGCCGCCCTGCTGCTGGAACAGCATGACGCGGAAGCCGTCGAAGCCGGCGTCGCGCAGCGCCTTGCGGTACTCGGTCACGTAGGTGCCGAAGCGGCACGGACCACAGGCGCCGGCGGTCAGGAAGATGTGGTTCTCGACGATGTCCTTGACCGACATGCCCTGCTCGTCACGCAGGAAGGTCAGGTACTTGACCAGGTTGCCGACGGTGAAATAGGTCGGGTTGCACTGGCCGCGGTTGCCGAACTCCTTGCCCAGGCGGAGCGCGTCGTTGTCCGGGCAGTCGATGGCCTTGACCTTGTAGCCGATGCCACCGAGCGCGCCCTGCAGGAACAGGTCGTGCGCCATGGTCAGGCCCGAGATCAGCAGCGTGGTGTGGGCGCGCTGCTGGGCGGTGAACTTCTGGGGGTTGTCGTCGCGCCAGTGCTCCTTGCCCTCCTCGAGCCCGAGCTCCTTGCGCTGCTCGGCCTCGAACTTGGCGAGCTCGCCGTCGATGTCGAGCGGCGTGTCCATCTGCAGGACCGGCAACCTGAAGGTCTTGACCTCGTTCGTCTCCATCGCAGTCTCCTTGTGTCCCTTACGCCCCGACCCGCTGGATGTGGTCGCCGGACTCGTTCTTGCGCTTGATGCCCAGGGTGACGATCGACTTGTCCTCGTTCATCAGGGTCTTCCCTGTGGCAGGACGAGCGGCGTACGCCTGGGCGCGCGCCTTCATGGCCTCGATCTCGGCCTCGATCTTGGGGTCACGCTTGTTCTGCGCGGCCAGCTGCGCCTGCTTCATCAGGTACAGCTCGAGCTTCTTGTGCTCGATCTTCTGCATCAGCTCGGCCTTCTTCTTGGCCGCGTCCTCCAGGCGCTCCTCATGCAGCTTGAGCGAGTGCGCGTAGGTCTTGACGCGGATCTTGATGGAGCCGCCGGGCTTGTTGGCGTCGATGTCATGCAGCGCCTGGTACGGCGTGGCGCTGGTCGAGATGATCGAATCGATGAGGCCGTAGGTCGGCGCGTCGTGGCCACACTTGAACGACGACAGGTCGAGCACGACCACGTTGGGGTGGCGGCTGGCGAACTTGGCCGCCCACACCTTCTGCACCGAGTTGGCCGAGTAGTTCTCCGGCCAGACGTCGCGCAGGTCGCAGGCGTCGGCGATCTTGCCGGCGCGCACGTCGTCGCCGAAGAAGCGCTCGAGATACGCCATGTCCTTCGGGATCGAGCGCATCGACAGGATGGGGTAGCCGAGGACCTGGAACTCCTCGAGCACCGAGTGATTCAGCCCCGGGTCCGAGTGATACGGTCGGCCGATCATGAGCAGCGCGACGCGGTTCTCGCGCTCGACCTCGTCGAGGATGACGCGGCCCTTGGCTTCCATCTCGTTGTCCATCAGATCCAGCGCCACCCAGGCCTCGTCGCACGCGAAGTCCGACTCGTCCTCGGTGATGCCGAGCAGCGGCCCGAAGCACTCGAACATCTGGCGCTTGAGCAGGTGCGGCTCGGTGAAGCAAACCGCAGGATCGATGTACTTGATCCCGCGCTGCGCGAAGAAGTCGGTCTCCTTGGTGAAGGCCGCCTTCATGACCTCGGGCGCGCCGGCGACGATCGGGCAGCTGGCCGCGTCCATCACGTGCGAGACCTTGGTCTTCACGTGCGTGATGCACGGGAAGAAGATGTAGTTCAGCGGCTTCTCGTCCGAGTGCTGGTGGAACAGCAGGTTGTGGATGTGCGCCTGCGCGACCTTGGACGGGTAGCACGGGTCGATCGAGCCGTACTTGCCGCCCTCCTTCCACATCTCCTCGGTGGTGTAGTCCGACCACACCACGTTCTGGCGCTGGATGCCCAGGGTCTCGAGGTAGGTGCGCCAGTACGGCGCGGTGTTCCAGATGTTGAGGACGCGCGGGATGCCGACGCGGGTGCGCTGCAGCTTGTCCTGCGCCTCCTTGGAGGAGCGCTTGAAGCCACGGCGGATCGGCTTGCGCTTGATCTGGCCGAGGAAGTTGGTGGTGATCTCGATGTCGGAGATCTGCTCGCCGTCGGCGGGCAGCGGCCGGTTGTCGTAGAAGTGCCGGTACATCATCTTGGCCTCGGTATCGACCAAGTTCGGGAACTTCTTCATCAGCTGCTTGCGCGTCTTGGTGAGCGCCAGCATGGCGTCTTCCGACTCGACGGTGCCCTTCTCGCACGAGAAGCCGGCGATGTAGCGGCTGGTGCCGCCGTCGGGAGTCTTGGTGTCGATGAAGGTGCGCGCGCACAGGTTGGGGCAGAAGTGGCAGCGCGTGGTCTCGTCGTTGCGCGAGATGTACTCGAGGTTGATGGCCTCGTGCATGCCGATGAAGGTCGAGGTGCCGCGGCGGGTGACGACGCGGCGCGCCTCCATGGCGGCGCCGAACGCGCCGGCCTCACCGGTGTGCGGGTGCACGTAGATCTCGGCGCCCGGGACGCGGTCACGGATGTAGTCGACCTGCGCCTTGACCGCGGCCAGGTTGTACTGGGTGCCGCCCTGCAGCACGAACTTCTTGCCCAGCTCCGCCATGCGCGGGATCTGGACCACGTACTGCCACACGTTCTTGGGCAGCACCTGGGCCAGGCCGGCGAGCAGCTCCTCCTTGGCGTAGCCCTCCTTCTGGAAGTTGACGCGGTCGGAGTCGAGGAAGACGGCGCAGCCGTAGCTGAACTTGGGCGACAGCTGGGCGCCGAAGGCGACGTCGGCGTAGTCGGTGATGGCGACGCCGAACTGATCGGCCATGGCCTGCAGCAGCATGCCGTTGCCGGCCGAGCACTGGTTCGACAGGCGGAAGTTCTTGATGTCGCCGTTCTGCATCATCAGGACCTTGATGTCCTGGCCGCCGATGTCGCAGATGACGTCGATGTCGCCGAAGAAGTGCACGCACGACATCATGTGGGCCACGGTCTCGACGACGTTGGCGTCGACCTTGACCGCCTCCTGCAGCACGTCGGCGGCGTAGCCGGTGGCGCCGAAGCCCTTGACCTCGAGCTTGATGCCCGCGCCGTCGGCCCAGGCCTGGATGCGGGCCAGGATCTCCTTGGTGTCCTGGATCGGGTTGCCCTTGGAGAGCTGGTACTCCTTCTTGAGGATCTCGGCCGTGTCGGCGTCGATGACGACGGCCTTCGACGACGTCGAGCCGCCGTCCATGCCGATGACGACCTCGTAGGTCTTGCCCGAGACCACGGGCGGCGCCTTGAACTTCGGGATGGTGTAGTGCTCCGCGAAGATCTCGAGCTCGCTCTTCTCCTTGATGAGCGGCGGGCCGGCGGTGGCGCCCAGGCGGGCCTTGCGACCGTGGGTGATGAACTCCTCGAGGGCGGCGCGGCCGGTGTAGACGCCGACGTGCTCGGCCTCCTCGCGGCCGTACATCACGGCGCCGAACGCGGCGTAGTACTGCGCGTTGCGCGGCACCATGATGAGTTCCTCGATGGGAACGTCCTTGGGGTAGTCGTAGCCGCGGTCGCGCCAGGTCTCGGGGATGCGCTTGCGCCAGCACGCGGTCAGGAACGGCAGGTAGGTGTTGGGGCCGCCGAGCAGCAGGACCTTGTGGCGCAGCGTGTTGCCGCGGGTCAGGACCGACAGGTTCTGCTGCACGATGGCGTCGGCCAGCGAGTTCATGATCTCGGTGGACGGGATGCCCGACTTGACCAGGTTGACGATGTCGGTCTCGGCGAACACACCGCACTTGGCGGCGACGTGGTGCAGCTTGGAGTCGTCGAACGGGATCTTGACGACTTCGGAGTTGGGCAGGTTGACCTTGAGGACGCACTTGTCGATGGTGGCGCCGGTGCCGGAGGCGCACTTGTCGTTCATCGACGTGATGGCCTGCTTGCGGCCGGTTTCCTTGTTTTCCTTGAAGATGATGATCTTGGCGTCCTGGCCGCCGAGCTCGCACACCGAGCCGACGTCGGGGTGCAGGATCTCGACCGCGAGGGTGACGGCGTTGACCTCCTGCACGAACTTGGCGCCGACGTGCTCGCAGATCGGGGCCGAGCCGGAGCCGGTCATGAAGACGCGGATATCGCCCTGCTTGACGTTGGGGAAGCAGGCCTCGATGCGCTCCAGGAAGCGCATCACGAACTCGGGCTGCTTGGTCTGGTGACGCTGGTAGTCGGACCAGATGATCTGCTGCGTCTCGGGATCGACGCAGGTGGCCTTGACCGTGGTCGAACCCACGTCGATGCCGATGAACATCTTGCCGGTGCGCGGATCGACGAAGTCGATCTCGTTTTCACCGTTGCACTGCTTTTGCGACTCGGACATGGCGTCTCCCGCGAACGACTGACACAGGGTTCTAGTGACCCGGTGCGGTTCGAAGGATTAGACTAGACACCCTCGTCTACCGCAAGATCTTTCGGCGTGGAATCGACAATCACCAGTGATTCCAGCTGACTGTGGAGCTGCGACCTGGTACCAAGGTCACGGATCGGGGGGCGATCAGGGCACACGGGGATTGACTTGGCGAGGCTGGACGCGCAGACTCCAGCCGCTTTCGGAGCCCCTTTATTGGCTCGCATGGCTTGGAGAAGTGAATGCCGAAGGACGATCACGTTCAGATGGAAGGCTCAGTCGTCGAGATCAACGCGGGTGGCAACTTCCGCGTCGAGGTCGCCGGCGGGCACAAGATCCTGGCCCAGCTGGCCGGGCGTATGCGCAGGAACCGGATCCGCGTCGTGCTGGGTGACCGCGTCACCGTGGCGGTCTCGCCCTACGACCCCACGCGCGGGCTGATCGTCTTCCGCAGCAAGTAATGGCGCGCCGGGCTGGCGCCCTGCTGGTGGTCCTGCTGGCGGCGGGCTGCCGCAAGAAGGCGCCGGCCTCCATCATCAAGCTCGAGCTTCACCCCGTCAGCATCCCGGGCCTGACCATCTCGCTGCCGGCCGGCAAGCAGCGGATGGCGCCACCCGTGTTCGAGGGTGGCAACGTCCACGTCGCCACTGATCGGGTCAGCATCGACCTGTTCTGGGGCCAGCGCGAGGAGCCGCTGGCCGCCGAGGACGTGGCGGCGTCGCTGCGCGCGACCAAGGCGATGTTCAAGGTCGCGGGCGAGCTGGTGATGGGCACCGACACGGCGGGCAAGCTGTGTGGCTTCGACGCGACGACGCGCAGCTTCACGCTGGGGTCGTACCGCGGGCAGGCCACCGACTGGTTCGTGGCCGACGAGGGGCGCTGGTTCGCGCTGGTCACCATGAGCACGCTGGTCAGCGACAAGCTGCACCAGCGCATCATCGACAGCGCGCGGTGCACGCCGGTGACGACCCGGCCGCCGCCGGTATACCCGGTGTTCGCGGTGCCCGAGGGCTTCGTGGAGCGCGAGGAGAAGGGGCAGCGCGCGCTGGTGCGCGGCACCGAGGTGCTGTCGTTCAGCCCGGGCAGCATCGAGGAGGCGCCCGAGCGGGGCTTCTATGACACCGAGGTGGGCAAGACCTTCGTGCGCGAGCATGTGCTGCGTTCGTTCGCGGGTGCGCGCATCGTGGACACCCGGCTGGTGACCGACGCCGAGGGGCTGGAGCGCGTGGTCATGAGCGGGGACTTCGACTGGAACGAGCACGTGGTCGATCTGGTCGCGATGTACTGGCACTGCCCGGCCAGCAAGCACACCTTCATCGCGCTGCACTCGATGCCGCGCGGGGATGCGGGGGTGGTGGGCTCGGTGACGGACGATCTGTTGATGGCGGCGCGCTGTCCGGCGGCGCAGTCGGCGCCCTAGCTTCGCCTGCGCTTCTGGTGCTCACCCGGCGACAGCCCGGTGCGGGCGCGGACCAGGCGGGCCAGGCCGGCGTCGGTGACGCCGAGGCGGGCGGCCACGGCGCTCAGCTTCTCGCCGGCGGCGAGCAGCTCATCGGCGATGCGGAAGCGGGCGCCGCCCTGCTCGTTGCGGTAGCTGGTGCCGGCGCCGGCCAGGGCGCGCTGCAGGCTGCGCGTCGACATGCCGAGCTGGCGAGCGGCCTCACCGAGCTCGAGGTTGCCCTGCTCGCGGGCCAGCAGCGCGCGCAGCTCGAGCAGCCAGGGTGGCGTGCCGCGCGCGGCCATCATCAGGGCGGTGACCTCGTCACACAGGGCGTCGCCCGCGTCGGGCAGCAGCAGGCGGAAGCCCTCCCGCGTGGACTCGGTCAGCTGCACCGGGCCGGGGCCGCCGATGAGCGGCGTGATGCCCGCCAGCGCGAGGCCGCCGAGGCCAGGTGGGATGACCCCGATGCGGGCGCGCAGCCGGGCGTGAAGCGGCTCGAAGTGGGTGCGCATCCAGGCCAGCAGGACCTCCACCGCGGCGGGTTCGACGCGCTCGATGTGGCTGCCGTCGAGCAGGGCGTCGAAGCGCGGGGCCAGCACCGGGTAGGCCTCGAGGATGCGCAGCAGGGCGGCGGCTTCATGCTCGTTGGGGCTGCCCCAGCACACCAGGCCGAACAGGGTCGGCGAGTGGCACCACAGCAAGGTGGTGCCGGAGGTGACCCAGGTGCCCGCGGGGGCGCGCATGAAGTCGTCCGTGCTCTTGGCGGGGCGCATGGCGATCGGTGTGATGATCGTCGACCAGGGGGGCCGCCACAAGCCTCAGGTGGAGGCAAACAAGGCGCGGTAGATCTGGCGGTGGAACCAGTGCGGACCGGTCTCCTCCAGCGGAGCGAAGCGGCCGCGCGGCAGGTGCGGTTCGCGCAGCGAGCGGCGCACCTGGGCCATGGCGTCGAGATCCTCGGCGTCGACCTGGTTGACCAGCCAGCTGTCCTCGCGGCGCGCGTGCAGGGCGTCGTCGAGGACGAGGTGGTACCAGCGGAACAGCGTGCTGTCGGGGCGCTCGGGGATGGGCTCGAACACGTTGATGGAGAGGCCCCAGGGGTAGAAGTTGAGGGCCAGGTTGGGGAACAGCAGCCACCACAGGGCGAACACGCGGCGGCCCCCGGGGTCGCGGAAGCGGTCGGGCAGCAGCGCGGGGTCGAAGCCGTCCTCGGGGCGGCGCGCGTAGACCCACTGCAGCGCGGCGTGGTCGTGCAGCTCGGTCTGGTAGCTCGACATGTCGCAGGCGTCGGCCAGGCCGCCGGGGGCGCGGTGGATGAAGCCGACGTGGTAGCGGTCCATGTAGTTCCACACGTGCTGCTTCCAGTTGCCGGCGACCTCGCGGGACTCGGCGACGGCGCGCGAGCGGCGCAGGGTGGCGAGCGGCAGCTGGGCGGTGCTGGCGACCAGCTCGGTGAGGATGTGCTCGAGGGAGGCGGCGGCGCTGGTGGCGGTCGCGGCGGCAGCGGTGGCGGCGGCGCGGTCGCGGACGAAGGTGAGCTGCTGCCAGCTGGCGACGTCGAGCTCGCGCAGGTGATCGCAGTCGCGCGGGAAGTCGGGCAGCCCGGAGAACCCGGCGTGGGCGACGAAGCGGCCGGCGCAGTCGAACTTGCGGCCGTGCTGGCCACACACCAGGGTGGGCCCGCGCGAGGGGCCGGCCACCAGCGGGTACCAGGCGTGCGTGCAGGCGTTCGAGAAGCAGCGCAGGGTGGTGTCGTCCCAGCCGCGCTGCAGGAACAGCGGGCGGCCCAGCAGCGAGAAGGGCAGCCGGGCACCGCGCGCGGAGCACAGCTCGGCGATGGGACGCGGGTCGCTGCTGGGGTCGACGGTGGCCGGGTCGGGCACCAGCTGCCAGCGGCGCGGAAACAGCGTGGCGAGCTCGAGCGCGAGGAAGTCACGATCGCGGAACGCGGCGGCGGGCAGGGTCTCGGCGACCCGGATGTCGTCGGCGACGACGAAGTCGCTGGCATCGTGAGAAGCGGCCATGGCGGCAGTCTACCTGCGCGCGCTGGAGTACGATGCCGCCATGTCGATGTCGAAGGTGCGCCGGCCGCTGCACACCATCTGGGCGATGTTCCCGTCGATCGTGCTGACCATCGTGGTCGCCGAGGCGGGCCTGTGGCTGGCGCGCTACCTGATCGACGGCGCCGCGCTGCGGCCCGACGCCGACGTGGTCGGCAACTACCTGCAGACGCTGGGGACGATCTACGCCGTCCTGCTGGCGTTCGTGGTGTTCGTGGTGTGGACCCAGTTCAACGATGCGCGCGGCTGTGTCGAGCGCGAGGCCAACGAGGTGCTCGATCTGTATCGCACCGCCAAGGGCTTTCCGGCGGCGCCGCGCAAGGGCGTGCACCAGCTGCTGCGCGCCTATGTGGAGACGGTGCTGACGCGCGAGTGGTCGGCGATGGCGCACGACGACGACAAGGTGCTGGCGCAGAACAGCGCGGTGCTCGACGCGGTGTGGGACATCCTGCAGGAGTTCGAGCCCGAGTCGGAGTGCCACTCGACCCTGTATGCCGAGGTGCTGGACCGCTTCAACGACCTCAGCGACACCCGCACCAACCGGCTGTCGAGCGCGCGGCTGCGCATCCCGCTGGCGCTGCGCATCCTGCTGCACACCGGGGCCTGCCTGACGGTGGGCTCGATGTACCTGTTCGCGGTCGACAGCCTGGCGGTGCACGCGATCATCACCGGCGCCATGGCGGGGGCGATCGCGCACGTGCTGTATCTCATCAGGGATCTGGACGGCTGCTTCGAGGGTGACTGGCAGGTCCCGCGCGAGCCGTTCGAGCGCGTGCGCGCCTATATGGATGAGTACCAGGGCCGGCAGCGCGCCGCCGCCGAGGCCTGAAGGAAGGGTCGGACCATGTAGGCGTAGCAAGCCACCAGCTGAGAGGCTGGAGGCTGGACGTGGGACTGCTGTGGTTCATGAGGGGCGCCGAGGCGGCGCAGGCGGCGCCTGGCGAGGTGGAGTTCGCGCGTGCGCATGCCGCGGCGGCCGCCGGCGAGATCCCCGCGCAGCGCGCGCTCGGCGACGTCTACCGGGAGCGCGCGCAGTATCGCGAGGCCATGGAGTGGTACCTGTGCGCGGCGCGGCAGGGTGATGCGCTGTCGCTGTACCGGCTCGGGGAGATGTACGAGGAGGGCCAGGGCGAGCTGCCCAGCATGGCGCAGGCGCTGCGCTGCTACACCGAGGCGGCCCAGCGCGGCCACGCCGGGGCGCAGTATGCGGCGGCGCGCTGCTGGGCGCGGGGTCAGGGCTGCGAGCGCGACGACGCCATGGCGGTGGCGTGGTTCGAGGAGGCGGCGCAGCGCGGCCATGCCGGGGCGCAGCACCACCTGGGCGTGGCGTACCGGCGCGGGCTCGGCGTGGTGCAGGATCTCGAGGTCGCGCTGCGCTGGTTCAGGCGCGCGGCCGAGCAGGGCCACGCCCGGGCGCAGCGCGAGCTGGCGCTGCTGAATGCCGAGCCGGGCGCCTGGCGCAGCGACGTCGAGGCCTATATGTGGGCCCGGCTGGCGGCGCGGTCGGATCCGACGGCGGAGGGGCTGCGGCTGTCGGCGGCGTCGCGGCTGGACGAGCGCCAGATCCTCGAGGCGGAGCGGCTGGCGGACGCCTGGCTGGCGGCGCGCGGGCGGGCGGCGCCCGGGGATGTGGCGCAGGGCGCGGGAGCGCGCCTGCAGTCGATGTCGGCCTCGCAGCGCATGGCGGCCATGTTCTGAGGTTGTGCTGGGCCCTGGCGATCGGTGGCGGCGCGGGGTGGCGTCTACTCGGCGGCGCGGACCTGGGCGGTGCGCGCCGCCGCTGCGGCAGGATCGGTCAGCCAGTCGGGCAGCAGCGGTGACGGCTTGCCCGACGCCAGCAGCCAGAGCTGGTGCGCGGCGCGGGTGGCGCCGATGTGCAGGAGATGGCGCGCCTCGGTGGTGGCCGGGTAGTTCGACTCGGTGACCTCGAGCAGCAGCACGTAGTCGAACTCCAGGCCCTTGACCTGCGCGATGTCGGTGACGTCGATGCCGGGCTTGAAGGCGAAGTCCTGGCGGCGCACGCGGCGCATCGACGGCACCTCGGCCTGGGCCAGCGCGCTGAAGTAGGCGTCGGCCTGCTCGGGGTGGCGCGTCAGCAGCGCGACCGAGGCGGTCGGCTCGCGCCCCATCAGCGAGCGCAGCGCGTCGGCCAGGAAGGCCACGGTCTCGCCCATGTCGCCGGTCTGGTGCATCTCGACCGGGGCGCCGTCGCGCGCGACCAGCTGCTCGGTCGGGGCCAGCGGGCCGAGCACCGCGTTGGCCAGCTCCATGACCTGGTAGGTCGAGCGGTAGGACAGCTTGAGCGGCGAGACCTCGACCTGCTGCAGGCCGGCGTCGTCGAACAGGTGGCGCCAGTCGCTGAAGGAGTTGTCGAACACCAGGCGCTGCGCGACGTCACCGGCGATGGTGATGCAGCGCTGCGGGGTGGCCGCCTCGAGCAGGACCTTGACCTCGATGGGGCTGAGATCCTGGGCCTCGTCGATGGCGATGTGCTCGTAGTCGATCTCCTTGCCGGTCTCGCCCGAGATGAGGCCGCCGAGCTTGAGCTGGGCCAGGCGCAGCAGGATGGGCTCGTCCTCGACGTCGAGCTTGCCGCCCGCGCTGTCGGCGCCGGGGTCGCTGAGCGGGCCGCCGTCGACCGGGGCGAAGCGCTCCTGGTCGACCTGCTCGGCCACCAGCTCGGCGGGGCGATCGGGCTCCTCCTGCTGGGCCAGGCACCAGGAGATGGCGCTGGCGATCTCGCCCTCGCGGAACTCGCCGGGGGCCCACTCGGCCAGGGCGGCGCGCACGGCGGCGCCGTCGGTGAGGATCTCGCCCCAGTCGCGCACGATGTCGGGCATGCGGCGGCGCAGGCGGCGCGCCACGATCTCGGCGCGGGCGCGCGCGGGGGCGGCCAGCGCGGGGGCGCTGCTGCTGGCGCTGACGCCGCCACGGTCGAGCCAGGTCGCGAAGGCACGCACGCGCGGCACCGGGGCGTCCTTGGCGGCGCCGTCCCAGCGCGCGAGGATGCGCTCGCGATCGGCGGCCGGCACGTCGGCGGCGTCGAGCGCGCTGGCCAGGTCGGCGCGCGCGGCGGTGACCTGGCCGGCGACGTGGCGCTCCAGCAGCTTGAGGATGGCGGGGTGCTTCTTCAGGCGCGACACCACCGCGGGGGTGTCGTCGGTGTAGAGATCGGGCCCCTTGGGCAGCACGCGGCGGCGCGTCGAGCGCGCCCAGGCGCGATAGGTCACCACCGGGACACCCGAGACGCCGAGCGACGGCAGCACGTCGCCGACGTAGCGCACCAGCGCCTCCGACGGCACCACCACCAGCATGCGCGACGACTTGAAGCGGCCCGAGTCCTCGAAGTTCAGGAAGGCCACGCGGTGCAGCGCCACCGTGGTCTTGCCCGAGCCGGCGCCGCCCTGGATGAGGACCAGGCCGGACTGCGGGCGCGTGATGAGGTCGAACTGCTCGCGGTCGATGAGGGCGGCGATCTCGGGCAGGTGCTTGTCGGCGCGCGGGCGGTTGCCCGAGTGCACGCCGAGCTGCGCCCGACCCGGCGCGCCATGGCGTTGCTGGATCGGTTGCGGGCGGGGTGGACGCGCGGCCTTGCCCTGGCCCCCGGCCAGGGTCGGCGCGGCGCCGCCCTCGGCGACCCACCACTGATCGTGGATGTCCTTGGTGAAGGTGCCCTGCGGGCAGCCGACCCGGCGCAGGCGGCCGGCGGCGACCGCGACGTTGCGGCGGACCTCGACCTCGCCCTGCAGGTTGCCGCCCTCGAAGGTCTCGTCGAAGTCGTCGCCCTCGTCGTAGCGGTAGTAGATCCGCGATACCGGGGCGTTGCGCCAGTCGACGATCTGGATGCCCGACTTGCGGTCGATGAAGCCGCGCTTGCCGATGAGGACGTCGCGGCGGCGGTCGCCGACCTCGCGCAGGCGGATGTGGGCGAAGTAGGGCGAACCGGGGTCGACCGGGGCCGAGCGGGCGCGCCCGCGCTGGGCCGCGATGGCCTGCATGCGGGTCAGCTGCTCGACCAGGGGGGCGATGTCCTCGGGCTTGGCCTCGGAGACCTGGTCGCGCAGGGCGATCATCTGGGCGTCGTAGGCGTCGATGCCCTGGGCGCTGCCGTCACCCTCGCCCGAGGCGATGCGCTTGACCGCGCGCAGCAAGAGCTCCTGCTCCTCGGCGATGATGGCGGCTTCTGGAGACGCGGGATCCAGCGGCTTCATGGGAGTCGGTTAAGCTAGCGCACCCCGATGAGGTTGGCGAGCGCAACGGAAGAGGTGTCGGTCGTCGCGGCGGATGGGGTTCGCCTGGGCCTGGTGCGGCGGCCGGTGGCGGAGGGTTCGCCGCGCGCGGTGTGTCTGCTGACGCATGCGATGATGGCGTCGTCGCGGTACTTCGAGCGTGGCGAGGCCGGCTTCACGGCGGCGCTGGCGGCGGCCGGGGTCGAGAGCTGGCGCCTGGATTTTCGGGGCTGTGGCGCCAGCCGCGGCGGGCCGGCGGCGGGCTTCGACGACTATGTGCGGCTGGACCTGGCCGCTGCGGTGGCCGAGGTGGCGCGCCGGGCCGGGGTGGCGCCGGGGCAGCTCGGCTATCTCGGCCACAGCCTGGGTGGGCTGGTCGGGGTGGCCGGGTTCGCGACCGGGGCGGCACCGGCGCCGCGACGGCTGGTGCTGGCGGCGACCCAGGTCTGGGTCGGGGTGCGCCGGCTGCGCGACCGGGCCGTGGTGGCGACCTGGGACGCGGTGTCGCGGCTGGTCGGGCGGGTGCCGGCGCGGGCGCTGCGCATCGGCAGCGAGGACCCGCCGGGGCCTTACGCGCGGGATTTCGTGCGCTGGGCGCGTGGGCCGCGCTGGGACTCGGCGGCCGGGGTCGACTACCGGGCGGCGGCTGGTGGGCTGACGGCGCCGACCCTGGTGCTGGCGGGGACCACTGACTGGATGTGCCCCCCGGCCGACGCGGCGCACTTCGCGGCGGCGCTGGGCGGGCCGCGCCAGACCGTGCTGGTCGGCGGCGGCGGCTTTTCACCCGATCATTTCACGCTGTTTTCCGACCCCCGGGCGGCCGCGGCGTGGGCACGAGTAGCTGCCTTCCTCGCGGAGGCGTAGAATCGACGTGTGCACGCGGGCATCCAGGCGCTGACAGCGCTGGTTTCGGACCTCGGCCGCGAGCTGTCCCTCGAGGAGCGGCTGCAGCTGCTGGCGGATCGCACCGCGCTGATGCTGGAGACGCCGCGCGCCAGCGTGCGCGTGTTCAACGCCGAGCGCACCGCGCTGCTGGCCGCCGCGCGGGCCGGGCGCTCGATTCACCAGAATCCCTACCAGCCGTTCCAGCCCGGCGCCGGACTGCTGGGCTGGATCGCGGAGCACAAGAAGCCGCTGCGCACGGCCGACGCCGAGGCCGACCCGCGCTACATCCCGCGCCCCGACATGACCACCAAGCTGGGGTCGTTCCTGGGCGTGCCGCTGCTGCACCACAGCGTGTGCATCGGCGTCATGAGCGCGACCAACCCGCGCGTCGACGCCTTCACCAGCGAGCACGAGCAGATGCTGGTGCTGATCGCGGGCATGTGCGCCCCGCACCTGGAGCTGGCGCGGCTGCACGCGCTGGGCAACGGCGCGCCCGGGGCCGCGCAGCTGGGGCGGCGCGGCGTCGACCCGGCGTTCCCCGAGGTCATCGCGCGCGACAGCACGCTGCGCCCGCTGTCGGTGGCGCTGGTGTCGATCGATCAGCAGCACGGCGGGACGCTGGGCGACGAGGTGACGCGGCGGATCACGCTGCTGCTGGCCTCGATGCTGCGCAGCGGAGATGCCGTGCTGCGTGACGGCGCCAGCGATCTGCTGGTCATCTTGCCGGCGGCCGACCTCGGGCAGGCGCGGCGGGTGGCCGAGCGCGTGCGCGCGGCGGTCGAGGCGCGCACGCTGACCATCGCGGGCGAGTCGGTGCGGGTGACGGTGTCGGCGGGGGTCGCGGAGCGCGGCGCGACCGAGACGCGCGAGGCGCTGATCGTGCGCGCGCGAGCGGCGATGGCGGCGGCGCAGGCCGCGGGGCGGAATCGCGTCGAGTCGTAGCCCGGTGGCTCAGGCCGGCGTGTGCGTCACGGCCTCGATGTTGTGGCCGTCGGGATCGAGGATGAAGGCGCCGTAGTAGTTGGGGTGGTACTCGGGGCGCAGGCCGGACTTGCCGTTGTCCTTGCCGCCGGCGGCGAGAGCGGCGTCATGGAAGGCGTTGACGACGTCGCGGCCCTTGGCGGCGAAGGCCAGGTGGGTCGGGGTCGGGGTGGCCGACACGCTGAGCCAGAAGTCGGGCTTGCCGTCGGCGCCCAGGCCGATGGCGCCGGGGTACTCCATCATGACGACGTAGCCGAGCGGAGCCAGCGCAGCGGCGTAGAACTTCTTGCTGGCGGCGAGGTCGCGGACCTTGAGCGAGACGTGATCGATCATGGGAAGCCTCCTGGGGGCGCAGCATAGCTGTATGCTCGGGGCGTGCGCAGCACAGTGTTCGCGAGCCGGGTCGTGGTCGTGGTCGGGGTCGGCGTGGCAGGGCTGGGGCTGCTCGGTTGTGGCGGCGGGGGCCAGCGCGACACCACGCCGGTGGTGCGCACCAGCCGCGCCGGCGATCCGGTGGAGTCGTACGGTGACTCGTCGGAGCGGCCGGCCCCGGTGACGTCGCACCTCCTGCCGTTGCGCAGCTCACCTGCGCTGCGGCGCAAGCCGGCGGCGCGGGCGGAGCCGGGGCCATACGAGGCCGAGCTGGTGCTGTGCATCAGCGAGACCAACGCGCTGCGCGTCAGTGAGGGGCTGCCGGCGCTGAAGCGATCGCCCGAGCTGGAGGCGTGCGCGGCCCAGGCGGCGGCAGAGGATCACAGGAGCGGCACGCCGCATGGCCACTTCCAGCGCACCAGCGGCTGCGACGTCGCCTTCGCCGAAAACGAGCTGCCGCGCTGGCTGCTGGCGGCGCAGCCGGGCGCGCTGGCCGGCGTGATCCGGTCGGGCATCGCCATGATGTGGGACGAGGGCCCCGGAGGTGGACACCATGACAACATCATTGGGCCAAAATATCGCGAGATCGGCTGCGGTATCTTCGTCAGCGGCGACAGCGTGACCGTGGTCCAGAACTTCCGCTGATGGCGACGCCGGCCACCTCGCCGCTGGTCGGACGCACGCTCGTCTTGCTGCCGGCGTACTCGGCGCTGTTCGCGGGGTCGTACTTCGCGGAGTGGCTGCGCGTGCACGGCTATCCGCCGCTGCTCAGCAGCGGGGTGCAGTTCGTGGTCCTCGGGGCGCTGGCGTGGATCGGAGGCATGTTCCTGCGGCGTGGGTTGCGGCGGGCGCACCAGCAGGCGCTGGCGACGCACAGCGTGCTGCCGCCGCAGCTCTCGCCCACGCCGCGCGACTGGCTGATCAGCGCGGTGTGCGGCCTGCTGGTGATCACCGTGCCCTCGGGCGCCACCAGCCTGACGCTGGCCCAGCTGCCCATCAGCGTGGTGGTGACGGCGGCCATCGCGGGGCAGTGCTGGCGGCGGGTGCTGGCGGCGCGGCTGCCGAGCTGGTGGCAGGCGGTCGCGACGGCGTGCTCGCTGGCGGCGCTGGGCCTCCTGGCGCGCTCTCCTGACGTGGGCAGCTGGCGCATGGCGGTGCTGCTGCTGGGCGGAGCGCTGGTGGCTCGCATCGGCAGCGTCATCTGGCGCGCCGCGGTCAGCCAGCCCCACCACCAGGTGATGTCGATCGCATGGCTGGTCGGCGGCGCCGCGCTGCTGCTGGTCGGGCGCCACCAGGGCGAGCTCTGGGTCTGGGGGCCGCGCCGGGCCACCCTGGCGTTGTTCGCACCGCTGGCGGTGCTGCTGCTGCTGATCGGGTTCGGGTGGCTGAACCGGCGACCCCACATGGCCATCGTCCGGCGGGCCAGCGCGGGCATG
Source organism: Polyangia bacterium (assembly GCA_044229835.1). Lineage (GTDB taxonomy): Bacteria > Myxococcota_A > Polyangia > Haliangiales > JADYYK01 > JADYYK01. The sequence continues at coordinate 28,968 of JBGASF010000039.1, forward strand.
CTGGGGCTGGTGTTGCTGGGCGGACGGCTCTGGCTAGGCGACCGGCTGCAGCAGGTGACCTGGCTGGCCATCGCCCTGACCATGGTCGCCGCGCTGGTCGATCCGGGCGACCTTCGTGACGATGGTCGCAGCGCGGCTGCCGCAAGCTGACCGAATGTGATTCAGCTTGCAGAATGATCTGCCAGCGACGCGATTGTGCGGACGAAACGGGTTGACCGCCCCGTAGACTCGTGCGATTCGGGAGCCTGGCAGGAGGTCGGACCAGTTGAAGCGGTTCGGGACAGTCGCGTTGCTCGCGAGCCTGCTTGGCGTGGCCAGCTCCTGTGCGAGTTCGGACAAGGACGGCCTGCTCCTCATCAATGTGCGCGGGCGCGCCGATGGGCTGCGCCAGTTCAGCGCCGTGCTGACCATCGCGGGGCGGACCTCGAGGCCGTTGCGGGTGCCCGAGGTCCCGTCCGAAGGTGACCTGGCGGTGCCGCAGACGTTCGCGCTGCGCGCGCCGGCGGGGGTCGACGGCACCGGCGACCTGGTGGTCGAGGCGTTCGACGCAGGCGGCGGGCTGATCCAGCGCGTGGCGCTGCAGGCCACGGTGGTCGCGGGGCAGGCCACGCCGGTCGACCTGTGTCTGGGCAGCGCCGCCGACTGTCCCGCGTTGCCCGACGCCGGCGTGCCCGACGGCGCGGTTGTCGGCCCTGACGGCGGGCCGCCCGGCGACGGTGGCCTGCAGCCCGATGCCGCGCCGCCCGACCAGTGTGTCGGCGACGGTGATTGCACTGCGCTGACCGACAACTGCTCGATGGGGCAGTGCGTGGCCCGCAAGTGCGTCAAGATGCCCGCCAACCAGGGCCAGAACTGCGCGCGGCCCTGTCAGGACACCACCACCTGCAGCTATGCCGGGCTGTGCGCCAGCACCGGCACCAAGCAGCGCGAGTGCGTGCAGCACACCTGCCAGGCCGGCGTGTGCACCCCGGGCCAGACCGTGGTCGAGACCACCTCGGACGGCTGCACGCGCAGCCGCACCGGCGTCAAGTGCACCACCGTCGGCTGGTGCTTGCAGATCGGCAACACCGTGCAGTGCGAGTGCATGGGCGGCGAGTGCGTCAACCCGTGCGGGATGTACGAATGTCGAAACCTCTAGCGCCCAAGCTCGCCGAGGGCACGGTGCTGCAGGGCACCTACCGCGTCATGAGCGTGCTCGGGCAGGGCGGCGTGGGTGAGGTCTACCTGGCCAACCACGTGCGGCTGCCCAAGCGCGCCGCGGTCAAGGTGCTGCGCCCGGAGTATGCCCACGACGAGGAGGCGCTGGCGCGCTTCCGGCGCGAGGCCGAGCTGACCTCGGAGATCGGGCATCACCACATCGTCGAGGTGCTCGACTTCAACCACACGCCCGACGGGCTGCACTACATCGTGATGGAGTTCCTGCAGGGCGAGGATCTGGCCAACCTGCTGGATCACACCCAGCTCGATCTCGGCGCCATCGAGTCGATCGTGACCCAGACCGCGGACGCCATCGGCGCGGCGCACGAGCGCGGCATCGTTCATCGCGATCTCAAGCCGCACAACATCTTCATCTGCCCGCGCAGCGACGCCCCGCACTTCGTCAAGGTGCTCGACTTCGGCATCAGCAAGGTCAAGGGCAGCAAGTCCGCGCTGACCATGCCGACCACCACGGTGGGCACGCCGATGTACATGTCGCCCGAGCAGGCGCTGGGCAAGGCCGACCTCGACGGGCGCACCGATCAGTTCGCGCTGGGCTCGATCCTGTACGAGATGCTGACGCGGCAGCCGGCGTTCGCGGCCGAGGAGGTCACGGCGACGCTGTTCCGCGTGGTCCACGACGAGCCCACGCCGGTGCGCGCGCTGTCGCCCTGGGTGCCGCCTGCGGTCGAGGCCGTGGTCAAGAAGGCGCTGCGCAAGGCGCCCGAGGAGCGCTTCGCCAGCATGGCCGAGCTGGCCAGCGCGCTGCGCGAGGCCTGCAGCGGCCAGCCGCGCGGGCAGAGCGTCGATTCGCAGCCGACCGCGCCGATCGTCAAATCGGGGCCGACCACGCTGTCGGTGGCGACCGGGCAGATGCTGTCGGCCGACGAGACGCCGGAGGTGCCGGGCTCGGTGGCGGCGCTGCCGACGGTGTCGCTGCCGCGGCTGGCGCCGGTGCTGACGCCAGGTTCGGCCGGGCAGGCGCCGGCGCAGCTGGTGGCGCCCAGCATGCTGGCGGCGCCGCGCGCGGCGGCGCGCATGAAGTGGCTGATGGCGGGCGTCGGCGTGCTGGCGCTGGGCGTCGGCCTGCGGGTGTGGCGCCTGGTGGCGCAGCCGCCGGGTGGCGCCAAGAGCGCGGGTGCGGGCGCGGGCGCGGCGGGTGGTGGTGTGGGTGCAGCGGGCGGCGGCGCAGGCGCGGCGGGTGCGGCGGCCGGTGGCGCAGCCAAGCCGGGCGCGCCAGCCGGGGCCGGTGGTGTCGTGGTGGCGCCGCTGGTGACGCCGCTGGCGGACGCCGGTGTGGCGGCAGCGGCGGCGGCGCGTGATGCCGCGCTGGCGGCGGCGTCACCCGAGCCGGTGGCATCGCGCAAGCGGCCGAGCAAGAAGCAGCCGGTGGTCACCCAGGCGCCCGAGCCGTCGCCGAGCCCCAGCAGCGCGGGCAAGAAGCCGCGCAAGGTGCCCGGTGCGCTCGGGGGAGGTCTCGATTGATGCGGGTCAGGTCTGCACTGGCGCTGGTCGTGCTGCTGCTCGCCGTGACGGCGTCCCGGCCGGCGGCGGCGCGTTCGCCAGATCCCAAGGTGGCCGCGGATCAGCTGTACCGCGAGGGTGTGGCGCTGATGGAGCAGAACGCCTTCGGCGAGGCGCTGGGGCGCTTCGACCGCGCGCTCAGCATGTTCCGGCACCCCAAGATCCTGGCCGCCCGCGGCAGCGCGCTGGCCAGCCTGAAGCGACCGCTGGACGCCGCGGTCGCCTTCGAGCAGGCGCTGGGCACCGAGGACATCAAGCCCGAGCTGGCCGACTTCGTGCGCGGTGAGCTGGCCGCGGTCGACAAGGGGCTGACCCAGCTGACCGTCGAGGTCGCGCCCTCGGGGGTCGAGGCACAGGTCACCATCGACGGCGGCGCCGCGATGGCCGCGCCCGTGATCGGGCTGCGCCTGCTGCCCGGGGGGCACACCGTGCGCGCCAGCGCGGGTGGCCACCGTCCCGCCGAGCAGCTGATCCAGACGCGACCGGGCACCCGCACGGTGACGCTGAAGCTCGTGCCCGTGAAGGTGCCGTCACCCGAGCTGTCTGGCGACGGGGTAGGCGTGACCGCGCCGCCCGACGACGACACCGACCCGGGCGTGGCGCCGCGCCCGAGCAGCGCGCCAGGCGGTTCGCGTGACCGCTCGCGGCCGATCTACAAGCGCTGGTACTTCTGGGCCGGCATCGGCGCCGTCGTCGCGGGCGGGGTCGCGGTCGCGCTGGTGACCCGCGATCCCGGCGTCGATCACGTGGCGGCGCCGGCCGGCGTGCCGGTGTACGACCTCAGCTTCCCGTAGCCAGCCGCTGCGCGCGCGCGGACGTCAGGTCGAGCACGAGCCCGACAGGCAGTAGGTCCCCGGGCAGCACATGCGGAAGGCGAAGTCCTGCTGCGGGTCGCAGCGCGCGCCCAGACGCAGGCAGCAGTTGCCGCTGCTGCAGGTGGCCCCGCTGCAGAAGTTGCCGCACCAGAAGCCGTCGCCGCAGCCCTGCGGGCGACACACGCAGCCGGCGGGCTGCACGCCGCAGGTGCGATCACTGGCGCAGCTGGCGCAGGTCGGGGTGCCGCTGTCGACGGTGGTGACGGCGCCATCGATGGGGGTCATGGCGTCGACGCCGGTGCTGCCATCCAGCGGGCGCGAGGCGTCGGCCGTCATCATGCCGCTGTCGGGGAGGCCGGCGTCGTCGAACGCCATCGTGCAGACGCCCAGGCAGACATCGACGGTGGAGGTCTTGCCCGCGCTGAGCTGGATCACCGAGGTCTGCACCGCGGAGCCGACCGGGTCGCCGCTTTCATCGAGCGGCTCGACCAGCAGCAGCGCGGGGCCGAGCACACCGACCGGGTTGCGCAGCGCGAAGCGGCGCGGGGGCGTCAGCGTCATGGCGGAGGTCTCGGGCTGCGCGGGCAGCAGCGCGGGCGTCGAGGTGCGCTCGGCGCTGCCGAGCAGGCGGGCGGTGACGCGCAGCTGGTGCACGCCGGTGGCGTCGCCGCCGATGCGCAGCAGCACCAGCGAGTCGCTGTCGGCGCTGGCGCAGCCGCCGCTGACCACTGCGCAGCCGGCCAGGCCGACGACGGCGGCGAGCAGCGCTGGGTACGACCTCATCGCACCAGGGTAGTGGGCCGACGAACTGGGGGCAAGCGGCCCCGACGGCCGAGAAGGAGCACCGCGGCCGGCCCAATTTGGGCCCGTCGTGATCGGCCTGTGGATAACTTGTGGAAACCTGGCCGCAGGTGGTCGGCCCACCCGTTGCAATTCGTCGATGGTGTGGGGGCTGACATGACGAACAACGGCAAGCAGCGCGGCTTCACCCTGATCGAGATGATGGTCGTGGTCGCCATCATCGGTGTGCTGGCCGCGGTCGCCATCCCCACCTTCCAGAAGTACGTCAAGAAGTCGAAGTCGCCCGAGGCCAAGCTCAACGTCGAGCGCATGTACTACGGCGGCAAGGCCTACTACGAGGCCACCCAGAACTTCGTGCAGCGCGCCAGCGCCCTGGTGCCGGCGACGCGCGCGTGCGCCGGTGCCGGGCTGCCGCAGCGCCACGCCGCCAGCGCCTGGGTCGACAGCCCCACCTGGGAGGCGCTGAGCTTCGAGATGAACGACCCGTTCTTCCTGCAGTACGACTACATCGGCACGCCGACCTCGATGGAGGCCATCGGCCGCGGCGACCTCGACTGTGACACCGTGCTGTCCACGTTCACGCACGGTGCGACCCAGGTCAACGGCGCCTTCGTGGGCACGCCGATGGTGATCATCAGCGGCGAGGAGTAACCAGCCAGCGCCGGATCAACCGCGCGGGGCCAGGCGCCAGCCGATGCGGAACAGCGCGTCGGCGGCGTGGCTGGCGACCAGGGTCTCGGGGCTGGCGTCGCCGGCCAGGTGGGCCAGGCCGCGATTGCAGGTGGCCAGCACGACCTCGGCGGCCTCGACGGGGCGGTAGGCGCGGCCCTGGTAGGTGCCACCGGCGACCAGGACGTTGGCCAGGTAGCCGAGCTCTTCCATGCGGCGCGCGTGCAGGGCGGGATCGCGCTCGGCGAGGCTGCGCAGGGCGGTCTCGAAGGCGCCGGTGGGGGATGCTGCCAGCGCGCGCTGGTCGCTGCTGGTGGTCGAGTCGACCTCGTGCAGCAGCTCGGCGAGGCGTGACGGCGTGGCCGGGGCGGACATCGCGGTCGTGCTCGTGCTCGTGCTCGTGCTCGTGCTCGCGCTCGTGCTCGTGCTCGCCTTCGTCTGCGCCCACGCGCGAGCGCGGAAGTACGCCTTGGTGAGGGCGTCCCGCTCCACGAGCTCGGGCATCGCGGCGCTGGCGGCCAGCCTCAGGAACGCGCGCGCGTCGGCCGGGGCGACATAGCCGTCGGCGACGCGGCGCTCCTCGCGCTCGCTGGCGACGTCCTCCTCCAGGGTGCCGGCCGCGCTCAGCACCTGGTACAGGCCACCGGCGTCGTCGACCAGCTCGTCGGTCATCGCCGCGCAGCACTCGAGCAGCCGCACCACCAGCTGGTGATGATCGCGATCCAGCGCGGTCAAGATGGCCAGCACCGCATCCCAGCCGTCGTGCACGCGTGACACCAGGGTGTACTCGCCGAGCTCCTCCGACAGCTGGCTGCTCAGCGCCTTCTCGGCGCCATCGTCGTCCGCCAGCGTCTCCAGCAGGCGCTGCTCGCCGAGCACCAGCAGCTGGCGCGACAGCCCCAGCACCAGCAGCTCCTCGGGCAGCTCGGCGAGCCGGGCCACCGCGACGTCCTCACCGGCCTCCAGCAGGACCTCCAGCCACAGCATGAAGCGCGCCGGATCGAAGCGCTCGTCGCCGCCAGGCCGCTGCTGCTGCCAGAGATCGTCATCGAATACGCGGCGCAGCTGCTCGGTGGTCGCCAGCGCGACCAGCTCGGCGCAGTCCTCCAGGCCGACATGCCTGATGAGGCCGGCGAGCGCGCGCGGCGGCAGCGCCTGCACCTCGGCCACCAGCCCGGGCGTGTCCAGGATGCGCGTCATCAAGCTGCGCGCAGGCGGGCGCGCACGCTCGAGGCCGGTCGCAGTCGTCACCGCGGGCAGGTCGGGCTTGGCCATCGGATCGGCGTACCATGTTGCCATGCGACGACTCCTGGGACGAGGCGGGATCCTGCTCGCTGCGCTGGCGCTGCTCGCGGTCGGCTGCGGGGGCGACGACGATGACGGCCCCGGCGTGGACGGCGGCGGCGGCTCCGACGGCGGCGGCTCCGACGGCGGCGGCATGCTCCCCGACAGCGCCGTCGCGCAGGGCCAGGGCTTCGTGCTGCTGCGCTCCGGGGCGTCCGGACACCTCTTGCAGCTGCACTTCACGCACCGCGGTGCGGCCGGCTTCTGCAGCTACCAGACCGATGGTCCGTGCCAGATCGAGACCTGCCTGCAGGGCACCGAGAGCCCTCGCCCCGGCGCCGGCGACGTCACCATCACCGGCACCAGCCCCGGGCTGGCCGCGCCCGCCCTCAGCTCGGGCTACGCCGACGTCAGCGGCACCCAGGATCTGTGGACGGGCGGCGAGGCCGTGCGCATCCGCGCCCCCGGCGCCATGGTGCCCGCCTTCGACGTCACCTTGACCGCCCCCGGGTCGGCCACTCCGGTCACCCCCGCCGCCGGCGCCGTCACCGTCACGCGCGGCCAGCCCATGACGCTGACCTGGAGCGGCGGCGCCGCGGCCGGTGCGGGTACCACCTATGTCGCGGTGCTGCAGACCCCGACGGTGGTCCTCAAGTGCTCGTTCGCCGCCGCCGCCGGCACCGGCACCGTGCCCGGCAGCGCCATCATGCAGCTGCCCGCGGGCGGCAGCGGCATGTGGCTGACGCTGACCGAGGCCTACCAGCGCCTGGATCTGGCCGGCTGGGACCTGCGCTTCGCGCTGCGCCGCTTCGCCAGCACGCTGTCGCTGCAGGTCAACTGACGGCTACAAGGTCTTCAGGTACTCGATGATCGCGGTGCGGTCGTCGCTGCTCAGGCCGTCGCCGAAGTCGTGGCCGCCGTTGCCGTAGCCGAGCAGCGTGGTGTCGTAGATCTTCTTCTTGTTGGCCGCGTTCGGCTCGGCGTCCTGGCCCGCGGGCAGCTCGGTGAACTTCCAGCCCAGCGCGGCGTCGTCGTAGTCGGTCGACCGGAACGTGCGCGTCCAGTACTTCGGGCGCTTGCTGGTGTCGAGCAGCGCGGCGATGGTCGGCACCGAGCCGTTGTGCAGGAACGGCGCGGTGGCCCAGATGCCGTCCAGGGGCGGCGCCAGGTAGCCGCGCTCGGGCTCGAGGTGCGACTTCTGCCCGTACCACGAGCCGTTGAACCAGTCGATGTACACGTCGGCGAACTGGCCGGCGCCCAGCGACAGCGTGTTGTCGGTGCCGATCAGCGCATCCGGGATGAGCAGGTTGGGGAACGTCGCGCCTTCGCCGTAGGTGCCGTGGCACTCGGCGCAGCGCTTGCCGAACTCGACCTTGCCGCGCTCGGCCAGCGCGGTGTCGATCGCGAAGGGATAGGGCGGCGGTGTCAGCGTGTTGATGTAGGCGGCGATGTCGGGGAAGTAGAGATCCATCTCCTCGGCCTCGGCCACGGTGTCGCTGCACAGGGTCGACGCCGTCGACATGATGCGCGCGTGGTCGCCGCGGCCGGCCGCGACGTAGAACATCGAGGTCTTCTTCTTCATGCGCCACCACGGCGGCACGTCGACCGGGACCACGATCTCGGGCGGCAGCGGCAAGAGCGGCGTCTTCGACCACGCCAGCGTGGCCGGGTCGCGATGCGCGAACAGCACCGCGGCCAGGTTGTCGGCCGGGTTGGCGCCAATCGTCCGCGTGCGCGTGTAGGGCGCGATCGCGGTCATGCGCTCGGCGAACTTGAGGATCTCGGCGCGCTCGGCGGGATCGGTCACCAGCGAGGCGGCGGCGTTGACGGTCGCCGCGGCGTCGATGGTGTAGTCGCGATCGTTGTTGCCCAGGCCCAGCACCAGCTCGCCGTTGATCTCGCCCATGTGGCAGATGAGGCAGTTGGCGGACACCACCTCGACGCCCGACCTGGTGGTGAAGGCGGTCTGGTAGTAGGGCAGCTCGGGGTTGTTGCCCTCGCGACCCTCGAGGCGCTCGCGCTCGGGCGCGGCGCCGAAGGCCTGCTTGTACAGCGAGTACGGGATGCCGCAGTTGACGTAGCCCTTGTTGACCAGCGCGCTGTAGCCGGCGGCGGCATCGCCGGGGCGCTGGGTCGAGGCCTCGATCTTCGTGTACGGCGAGACGAACACCGCGGCGTCGGGCCCGGTGTCGCCACCGCCACCTCCGCCGCATCCCGCGGCGCCCACCACCAGTGTGGCCAGCGCCAGGACCGCGCGCCGGCGCAGCCTCACGCGATACCCGCCTTCTTCATGCCGTGGCGGGTCATCTTGCGCAGCTCGCTGATGACCCCGGCGGCGCCCTGCGCACCGGCCTCGATCGGCGTCGGCTTGTGGCGCGGGATCTCGCGGTCGAGGTCGCCGAAGAACATGGCGGCGCTGTCCTTGTCCGCCAGCACCTTGTCGCCGGTGCGGCCGCGCACGTTGCGGCCCGCCAGCTCGGTCACGAAGCTGGCGAAGGTCTTCGCGGTGTCACCCATGATGTCGACCATGGCGGCATGGTCGGCGGCCAGCTTGGTGATGCCGTCGTGGGCACAGCCGGCGGCGACCGCCTGCGCGGCGGCCTCGCGGAACACCAGGGCGTCGTCGGCCAGGCCCAGCCCCTTGTAGTGGTCGGGGTAGATGTCGAGCGCGTCGAGCACATAGTTCAGCGCGCCCACCAGCAAGCGCTTGGCCGCGGCCGGCGTCGCCGCGTCACGCAGCGCCTGGCGCAAGGTGCCCGCGTCGGCGGCGAACGAATCCACGAAGCGCTGCAGCGTCTCGATCTGAGCTTCGGCCCCGGCCATGTCTGTCTCCCTCTCGGTTCGAACTGGCGCACGCTAGCACAGCCACCCGGGTCTTGTGCCGGTGGACCCACCGAGAACCGCCGTTCACGTTGGCGTGACCATCCCTCCATGGTGGTGGGGGTCACGCACACGATTTCAACGGGTTTGACGCTGGCCGCTTCCTTGCTTTGCCACCCGTCGGGCCGAACGGAGGGACGACGATGAAGAAGCTGATGCTGGTCGGGACGGCGATGACGTTGCTGGGTGGCTGCTTCCAGCAGCCCGACGACAACTCGATCCGCGACGTGCTTCCGGAGGCGGACTCGATCCAGGTCAAGGTGCCGGGCGCCGAGGCCTCTGCCACCTCGTCGGGCGTCAAGAGCCAGGGCCTGGTCGGGCAGACCGCCGAGTTCTACGCCCTGACCCGCAAGGTGTCGCGCGACCTCAACGGGGGCGCCGCCGTGATCCTCGGCCTGGTCAAGGCCATCACCGAGTACCCGGTGACCTCGGTCGAGGGTGGCACCTGGATCTGGGGGCCGTGGCGCGAGGCGCTGAACCCCAGCGAGTACCGCCTGACCGTCAGCCAGGACGCTGCCGGCGACTACCACTGGGCGCTGGAGGGGCGCGCCAAGGGCAGCGCGGTGTCGTTCCAGCCGGTGGTCTCGGGTGTGGCGACGCCGGGGCGGCCGCACCGCGGGGTGGGCAGCTTCCACATGGACTTCGACGTCGCCGAGCAGCTCGATCCGGTGGGCAACGACGGCGTCGGGCAGCTCGACGTGTCGTATGACCTGGAGTCGAACCCGCGCCGCGTGCAGATGGGCTTCGCGAGGCCGATCGGGACCCAGGCGCTGACCTTCAACTATGGCTATGCCGAGGCCGACGACGGCTCGGGTGACTTCCAGTTCAGCGTGCACGGTGACCTGGACGACCCGGGCTCGAGCTGGGAGGACGCCGAGGTGCGCTCGCGCTGGCTGGCCTCGGGCGCGGGGCGCTCGGACCTGAAGGCGAGCGGCGGCGACCTGGGCGCGGCGACGGTGACCGGGGTGGAGTGCTGGAGCTCGTCGTTCGGGCGCGTGTACTGGAGCGACAACATGTCGTGGCAGCCCACCGAGGGTGACCCTGCGGCGTGTGCATACCAGGATGTGAAGCTGCCGGAGTAGCTGCGGCGGAGGTCGCGGATGCGAGGAGGCCTCGGGCGCTGGTCGCCCGGGGCCTTTCTCATTTGCCGAAGGTGATGCCGAAGTTGAAGAAGAAGCTGAGGTCGGTCGGCGACGGCGGGGTCGGCTCGTCGCAGGGGCCGGCGCACACCGCGGGCAGCTCGAACTTGGCGTCGGGCGACTCGGCGATGTTCATGCGGAAGGCCAGGAAGTAGCCGATGTAGCGCTGCTTGCCCACGGTGAACATGGGGTGCGCGCCGATGGCCAGGGTGATGTCGTCGCGGGTCAGCTTGCCGCCGGCGTCCCACTGGATGAACTCGCGACCGAGGCCGGCCTCGGCCCAGAAGTCGGCGTTGATGAAGTCCTTGCCGACGCGGCCAATGGTGTAGCGCGCCGACACGCCCAGGCGGTGCTCGAGGCCGCGGATGGGATCCTTCTTCTGGTTCAGTGTGGGATCCTCACCCACACCGAGCAGGTCGTACTGGCCGACGATCCCGATATCACCGAAATGCTTGCTGACTTCGGTGTGCAGCCCGGCGGACATGCCGCGGATGCTGCCGATGTCGCCGGACCCGATCAGGGTGCCCAGCGTCATCTCGAGACGATCGAGGCGGCCGCGCGCGGCGGCCGGGGTGGCGAGGGCTGCGGTCAACACGGCCGCGACCAGGAGACGGCGGGTGAGCGACATGGGCCCGTGATACGCGCCTGGGGAGGTTTCGATCCGTGGGATCGTGGGGACGTTTCGCACGTCTGTTCGCACAGCTGAATCCGGGCGTGTCGGGATTCGCTGTCACGAACGCGGGCCTCACGGGAACCAGGAGTTGATGATGGCGGTGCAAGCGCACGTGCGAGTGGTGGGTGCCGAGGAGCAGGAGCTCGAGCGCCTGGTGCAGGCGGGCGACAAGCGCGGCGCGGTCGGATTGTGTGCGCGACTGCACGGTGCGGGGCTGGGTCGGCTGGCCATGGCCATGACCGGGTCCCAGGCCGACGCCGACGAGGTGGTGCAGGAGACCCTGCTGGCGGCGCACGACGCGCTGGCCGGCTTTCGCGGTGAGGGCACGCTGCGCTCGTGGCTGTTCGGCATCGCGCGGCGGCTGTGCGCGCGGCGCATCGAGACCCGGGTGCGCCAGGAGCGGCGACTGCACCTGGTCAAGGCGACGACGGACGACGGCTCGGGCGCTGCGACGCCCGAGGCGGAGCTGCATGCTCGCAGGCAGGCGGCTCGCGTGCGCACGTTGCTGGAGCGGCTCAAGCCGAGTGACCGGGAGGCGCTGCTGCTGCGCTACCAGTCGGACCTGAGCTACGGAGAGATCGCGGTGGCGTGTGGCATCGAGGAGGCGGCGGCGCGCAAGCGGGCCAGCCGCGGCCTCGACCGTTTGCGTGAACTGATGGCGGGCAACGCCCGCGAAGGTGGAAGCGATGAGTGATGCAACCGAGATGAAGGCGGCGTGCGCGCGCGTGCGCGAGGAGCTGGCGGACATCGTCGATGGCGACGCCGCGGCGCTGGCGCGGCATGGTGACCATCTGGCCGATTGTGACGACTGCCGGGACGCGCGCTTTGCCGCGGCCGAGGCGGCCGAGGAGCTGAAGGCGGCGGGCGCCGACTATGTGGCGCCCAGCGCGGAGGCGCTGGAGAAGGCGGTGCTGGCGCGGCTGGATGCGCGGCCGGCGCAGGCGGCGAGCGTGGCGAGTGTGGTGAGCGCGCCGGTCGCGAGCGCGCCGGTCAAGGTGGCGGCTGCGGCCGAGGTCGCCAAGGTGGCGGCTGCGGCCGAGGTCGCCAAGGTGGCGGTCGCCAAGGCCGAGCCTGCGGCTGCGGCGTCGCCTGCCAAGGTGCGCTCCATCGACAGCGCGCGCGGCGGGCGTTCGCGCAAGCTGCTGATCGCTGCGGCGGTATGCGGCGTCGCGGCGGCGGCTGCGGCCAGCGTGTTCGCGGTGCGTGCGCTGAAGCAGCGTGGCGCGGCGACCGCGGCCAGCGCGGCCAAGGGCAGCGCCAAGGTCATCGCCATCTCGCGCGCGGCGGCCGACGGCCAGACCGGCATCACCTTCGCGGGTCAGCCGGTGGCGCTGGGCAACGCCGTCACCGGCGGCAAGCTGGTGGCCACCGACGGGCGCACCCGCGTCAAGCTGCAGCTCGGCGACGGCACCATGCTGACGCTGAACCATGACACCCGCGTCGAGCTGACCGGCCCGCGCGCGCTGAAGTTGACCTCGGGCGAGGTGGTGGCCGACATCGCGACCGGCGAGGCGCTGGTCACCATCACGATGCCGACCGGGCGCGTGCAGGCCGCCGGTTCGCTGCTGGCCATCGCGGCCGAGGCGGACCAGGCCAGCGTGCGCGTCGCGCGCGGCCACGCCCGCATCGAGGGCAGCACCGGCATCGTCGACGTCCTGGCCGGCGAGGAGGCCCTGGTGCCGCGCGCGGGCAAGAGCTCGGTCGCCCCCGCGGCGCGCCTGGCCGACGCCGTGGGCTGGTCGGAGCTCGAGGGCGAGCCGACCGACACCACGCTGGCGGGCCTGGGCGAGCTGCGCGCGCGCAAGCCGGGCGACAAGAGCGAGAAGGAGCGTCCGCTGACGCTGGCCAACCACAAGGTCACCATCCGCGTGTCGGGCAACGTCGCGCGCACCGAGATCGAGGAGTCGTTCAAGAACGACAGCGCCGACACCCTGGAGGGGATCTACCGCTTCCCGCTGCCGCCCGACGCGCGCATCGATCGGCTCGCGCTGTGGGTCGGCGACAAGCTGGAGGAGGGCGCCTTCGTCGAGCGCGGCCACGCCGCCAAGATCTGGAAGGGCGTCATCCACAACGCCGCGCCGTCGCAGCCGGTGCAGCTGCAGGAGATCGTCTTCGTGCCGGATCGGTTCCGCGACCCGGCGCTGCTGGAGTGGCAGCGCGGCGGCCGCTTCGAGCTGAAGATCTACCCCATCCCGGCCAAGGGCGAGCGCAAGGTCATCCTGTCGTACACCCAGACCATCGCGCCGCAGGGCAAGCAGCGCCGCTACGTCTACCCGCTGGCGCACTCGGCCGACGCGTCGACCAAGGTCGGCCGCTTCGAGGTCGATGCCCGCCTGGTCGGCCATGATCAGTCGCGCCCGGTGCACGTGCACGGCTACAAGCCGACCGAGAGCAAGGACGGCGTGGCCACCAAGCTGTCGATGACGGCCGACGACTTCCAGCCCGCCGGCGACCTCATCGTCGACTACTCGCTGCCCGGCGACGCCGAGCTGCGCTACTGGACCGCGGCCGCCGAGGGCGCGCAGGCCGCCGCCGCCAAGATCAAGAACGGCAAGGCGCCCGCCGACGAGTCGACCGAGGTCACCGCGGCGCGCGCCACCCTGGCGGCGGATCCGCGCGGCTTCGTGCTGCTGGCGCTGCGCCCCGAGATCCCGGCCTACACCGAGAACCACGCCCGCGACTTCCTCATCGTGGTCGACTCCAGCCAGTCGATGACCGGCGAGCGCTTCTCGCGCGCCACCGCGCTGACCGCCGCACTGGTGGGCAACATGGATCGGCGCGACCGCGTGCGCGTGATGGTGTGCGACGCCGACTGCCGCGAGCTCGGCAGCGCGCGCGCGCCGTCGGCGCAGGCCGCCACCGAGGTGCGCGAGCTGATGGGCGCGGTGCGCCCGGCGGGCGCCTCCAACCTGGTGGCGTCGCTGACCGCGGCGGCCAAGGCGTGGCCGCGCGAGAGCGGCTCCGGCGCCAGCCGCGAGCTGCGCGTGATGTACCTGGGTGACGGCATGTCGTCCACCGGCCCGCGTCGCGCGGCCTCGCTGGTGGCGGAGATCGAGGAGCTGTCGAAGGCCACCGCGGTCAAGGTCACCACCGTGGGCATCGGCGCCGATGTCGACACCGTCGCGCTGGCCGGGATCGCCCGCGCCGGTGGCGGCCACTACGTGCCCTACGTGCCCGGCGAGCGTGTCGGCGCCAGCGCCCTGGCCGTGCTGGAGACGACCTATGGTCCGGTGCTGAGCAACGCCGCGCTGGAGCTGCCGGCGGGCGTCACCGACGTGTCGCCGGCCAAGCTGCCGACGCTGCGCGCCGGCGAGGAGGTCCTGGTCTCGGCGCGCTTCGCGGGCGAGATCAAGGGTGACGTGGTGCTGCGCGGCAGCGTGGGTGGCAAGCCCTACGAGGATCGCTACCCGATCGCGCTGACGCCGGCGGCCAGCGCGGGCAACGGCTTCGTGCCGCGGGTGTGGGCGCAGCAGCGCATCGACGAGCTGGATCAGGCTGGTCGCGGCGAGGATCGCGCGCAGATCGTCGCGCTGTCGAAGACCTACGGCGTGCTGTCGCGCCAGACCTCGCTGCTGGTGCTGGAGAGCGAGAGCATGTTCAACGCCATGGGCATCGAGCGCGGCGGGCAGCCGGCGCGCTGGACCGGCGAGGACATCGCCACCGCGGGCGAGGCCAGCGGCACGGTCGGCCATGCCGAGGCGCAGCTGGGCGTGCTGGCGGGCGCCGATGCCGACGGCGAGGAGTCCGAGGCCGGCGCCATCACCGGCGGGCTGGAGGCCGGCGGCGGCGGCAAGATGGGCGCTGGCACCGGCAGCGGTGACGGCTTCGGGCGCGCCAGCGCGTCGACCCGGGACCCGTTCGCGAAGACCGCCGACGAGAAGGCCGACAAGGCCAAGAAGGCGCCCTCGGAAGAGCGCGCGCGCCGCGAATCGGCGCCTGCGACCACGGCGGCGCCGATGCGGCCGGCGCCCGACGCGCCCCGCAACATGGCGGCCGATGACATGTGGGAGGGCATGCCGCCCACCGGCGGGCGCAGCGGCACCTTCATGAAGAAGGTCTGGTTCCGCGTCGGCGCGGTGTCGGCGGGGGCGTTCTCGGATGGCTCCAGCGCGGTCAGCCTGGCCGAGCAGCGGCTGGCCCAGATGCCCGAGAGCCGCGATCGCCTGCGCAACCTGGTGCAGGCCCTGGCGCGCGCGGGTCAGGTCGACCGCGCCCTGACCGAGAACGAGGCCTGGCTGGCCAAGGCGCCCAGCGACGCCGATGCGCTGGTGTCGCTGGCCGATCTGACCGCGCGCAAGGGTGACCGCGCCGGGGCGCTGCGCTACCTGTCGGGCATCGTGGATCTGTCGCCCGACGCTCCCGAGCTGCACGAGCGGCTGGCCGGCGCCTACCAGCGCCTGGGCGACTTCAGCCACGAGTGCGCGCACCGCGTCGCCATCGCCGAGCTGGGCCTGGGCAGCAGCAACGCGGCGGCCATCGGGGCCGGAGTGCGCTGCGAGCGCGCCGCGGGTCGCGAGACGGCGGCGGCGCGTCTGCTGGCGGGCACCGCGGATGCGGCGCTGCGCAGCAAGGCGGAGACCGCGGCGGCCACGCCGGCGGCCGCGCCGCGCAAGGTCGAGCTGACGCTCAACGCCAGCTGGGGCTCCGACGCCGACCTCGACGTCGCGCTGGTGGCGCCGTCGGGTTCGCGCATCTCGTTCATGGGCGGCCGCAAGGTCAGCGCCGACCCGGGCGCCGCCATCACCGCGGGTCGCGAGCGCCTGGGCATCCCCAAGATCGCCAAGGGCAGCTACCTGGTCGAGATCACGCGCAGCAAGCTGGGTGACACCACGCCGGTCGCCGGCGAGGTCGAGATCACCGTGCTCGGCGTCAAGCGCGTCATTCCGTTCACCCTGAGCACCGATCGCGTGGTGCTGGGCCGCATCGACGTGACCTCGCAGTTCAAGTGGGTCCAGGTCGCGCGCACCAACGGCGGCTGGCGGTAGCTCCCGCTACGGCTCGTCCAGCTTCGACAGCACCTTCTCCATCCTCAGCTTGATGCCCTCCAAGGTCCGCCGAGCGTTCTCCTCGGCGGCCTTGTCCCCATCCGCCTTGGCCTTCTCGATCTCGGCGAGCACCTGATCGCGACGCGCCGCCAGCTGCTCGACGATGCGCTCCAGCTTCTCGCGCTGCTCCTCGGGCGACAGCTCGCGCTCGGGCACCGGCTCCATCGTCACCATCGGCCGCGCCACACTCGGCAGCGGGCTCGCGCTCGTGCTCGCGCTCGGGCTCGTGCTCGTGCTCGTGCTCGGGCTCGGGCTCGGGCTCGTGCTCGTGCTCGTGCTCGTGCTCGGGCTCGTGCTCGGCACCGGCCTCCGCCGCGGCTCATCCTCACGCAGCGACGCCACCACCACCCACGCCAGCGCCCCGACCGCCACGACTCCCAGCCCCAGCACCACCGGCGCCTTCATCTACCGGCTCGCTTCATCCTTGACCCGCGCATGCTCCAGCAAGATGTGCTGCGTCGGCAGCCCGATCTCGTCGGTCCCGACCACGTCGCAGGCGATGAACTCGAAGCTGCCCTCGTTCCAGTCCAGCACCGCCATC
This sequence comes from Polyangia bacterium, assembly GCA_044229835.1. Taxonomy (GTDB): domain Bacteria; phylum Myxococcota_A; class Polyangia; order Haliangiales; family JADYYK01; genus JADYYK01. The sequence goes on from JBGASF010000039.1 coordinate 45,536, forward strand.
AGGCGCTTGCGCGGATCCGGGATCTCCGCCGACGACTCGACCTTGACCACGCGCCCGGCGGCCACGAACACGCGCGCCACCTTGTCCTTGGCCACCGTGATCATGATCCCCGACTTGCGCTCGAAATCGAGCAGCGACAGCAGCGTGGCCACCCCGATCTCCGCCACGGAGCCGCGCAGCACCACGCGCTCGGGCTCCGGTCGCAGCGCCGGCGTCGCCAGCCGGCGCAGCCGGATGCACAGCTCCTCGTCGGTGAACGGCTTGTGGATGAAGTCGCGCACGCCCAGCCGGTACGCGCGCAGGCGCGTGATGTCACTGCCGTCGGCGGACATCACGCACAGCGCCACCTCGGCCAGCTTGCTGTGCGCCGCCAGCATCCCGATCAGCGTCCAGCCGTCCATCACCGGCATCTCGTCGGCCAGGAGCAGGATCGCCGGCGGCCGCGACAGCACGGCCGAGTAGGCCTCCGCCCCGTTGACCGCCATCTCGACCTCGAAGCCGGCGTCGCCCAGCGCGGTCGACAGCCGCTCCAGGAGGCGCGTGCTGGAGTCCGCCACCAGGACACGCACCGGCTCAGGTCCGCCGGCGCCCAGGGAGGGCCGCGGCCCATCGAGCAGGGTGTCGAGGTACGCGTTCAGCCGCACCCGCCGCTCGCTGTCCTGCTCCAGGAGCTCGAAGCCCATGCCGGCCTGGCGCCCCAGCGCGCGCGCCGCCGCCGCCGACAAGAGGTGCGCCACCCGCGAGATCAGCGCGACCCGCTCGCCGCTGGGCAGCACCAGGGTCAGCTCGAGCACGTCGCCCACGGGCAGATACTCGTCGGTGCGCACGAACACGCCGCTGCGGCTGATGTCCTGGGTGGTCGCGCGCACACGCTTCCCCAGCCGGTCGAACTCGACCGTGCAGGCCGTGAAGACGCGTGGCTCCCTCGGCATCGCCCCCGACTATACGGTACTACCGAGGCCGGCGCAGAAGCCAGGCCAGGCGACGGATGCGCAGCACCAGCTCCTCGTCGCCCACCCCGCCACTGCCCGAGGCCGAGCGCAGCACGAAATCGTGCACCCCCATGCGATAGGCGCGCAGCCGGGTGCCGTCGCTGGGATCGTACGACAGCAGCACCGGCGCGATGCCCGCGGTGCGCGGGCGCTCGGCCAGCTTGTTGATGACGGTCCAGGCGTCGAAGCCGGGCATGTGCTCGGTCAGCACCAGCACGTCAGGCGGCTGCTCCAGGCAGGCGGTGTAGGCATCGGAGCCATCGAAGCTCTCGTCGACCGCGAAGCCAGCCTCGCGCAGCAGCGTCGACAGCCGATCCAGGCGGCGCGCGTCGGGCTCGGCGATGATCACGCGGCTGCCCTCGATCACCGGGGCCAGCACCCGCACGTCGGTGACCTCGCTCACGAAGCGGTCCAGCGCGCGCTGCTCGATGACCTGCGGCGACAGCTCACAGCCGAGCCCGCACGGGCGACCGGTGTCGCGCGCAAGCACCGGGCCGACCACGTGGGCCACCCGCGCCAGCATCGACACCGGCCCCTGCGGCAGCACGATGGTCAGCGGCACGCTGGAGCCCACCGGGAGCTGCTCGTCGGTGCGCACGAAGATGCCGTGACGGCTGAGGTCATGCGTCTGCGCGACCACCTTGCGACCCTCGAGGTCGAAGGTGACCAGGCAATGCGCGGAAACGCGCTGTTCCTGCCTCGGCACGACCTGCATTGTTGCAGGTTCGCGGCGTAACCACAGTATGATGGCTTGCATGTGGAAGCGTCGGGGGGCGCCCTTCACGCTGCTGGCTTGCGCGCTGCTGGCGTCGGGCTGTGGTCCGACCTCCGAGCAGGCCGGCCGCGCGATCCTCGCGGTGGTGCCCTTCGTCATGCTGCTCAGCGTCGGCCTGCAGCAGCTGCTGCTGCTCAGCTGGCGGGTGGCCCGGCCCGACATCCAGGTCGACAAGTGGCCGGTCCGCATCGGTTTCCTGCTCGCGGCCGGGGGGTTCGCGCTGGCCTTCGTGTCGGTGTCGCCGTTCGTCAGCCGGTCGACGGGCTTTCTGTCCTCGGTCGAGACCGGCGGCGCGGGCTGGACCGAGTGGATCGGTGCCGCCTTCATGATGACGACGGGCACGTTCATCGCGGTGCACCTGCTCGCGCTGCGCCTGATGTTCTCGTCGTCGCCCGCGCGCGCCTTCACCTGGAGCTTCGCGCCCGCGCTCGGCCTGTTCCTGGTCATCGCGCTGGCCAACGCGTTCCGCGCCGACACCCAGGGCGACATCATGGCGCTGCTGATCTACCCTGGGCTGTACGGCATCGCCCCGCTCATCATCTTCATCGTCCTCATGATCGAGGCCAGCCGCGCCGGCAAGCGCGCCAAGGCCGCGCCGCCACCGCCGCCACCACCCGCGCCGCCGCCCTACAGCAACCTGAGCTGAGTCCCGCGCCGCGGCGGGCGCACGAACGACGTGGCGCGCGCGGCCGCCTCGCCCTCGCGCGACTCCTCGGCCGTGTTCATGCGGTACACGCCCAGCCCCAGCTTCTTGCAGGTGGCCTCGAACAGCGCCCAGGTCTGCGCCGCATATTCGCCCTCGCCGCGCCCGCGCACGCCGAAACGCGCGTCATACAGCGCCCCGCCCCGCGCCTCGCGCACGCGGGCCAGCACCTTGTCGGCGCGCAGCGGCAGCGCCGCGCGCAGGCGCGCCTCGAAGACCTCGGCCACCGACCCGGGCAGGCGCAAGAACACCATGCCGGCGTCACGCGCCCCCGCCGCGCGCGCCGCGGCCAGGATGTCGGGCATGTCCTCGTCCCCGAGGCCAGGGATCATGGGGGCCACGTTGACCCCCACGCGCAGCCCGGCCGCGGCCAGCCGCTCCACGGTGCGCATGCGGCGCTGCGGCGTGGCCACGAAGGGCTCCATGGCGCGCGCCTTGGCCTCGTCCCACAGCGGGATGCTCACGCTGATGCTGAGGTCGGTGACCGCCGCGAGGCGCGTCAGCACGTCGAGGTCGCGCTCGATCAGCGGCGCCTTGGTGATGATCGACACCGGGTTGCGGTACTCGGCGCAGACCTCGAGGCAGCCGCGGGTCAGCCGGTACGACGCCTCCAGCGGCTGGTAGCAGTCGGTCACGCCGCTCATCACCACCAGCTCGCCGCGCCAGGAGCGCTTCTCGAAGGCCTCGCGCAGCAGCGCGGGCGCCTCGGGCTTGACCACCAGCTTGCGCTCGAAGTCGGTGCCGGCGCCGAAGCTCAGGTACTCGTGGGTGGGGCGCGCATAGCAGTAGGCGCAGGCGTGGAAGCAGCCGCGGTACGGGTTGACGCTGTAGCTGAAGCCGAGATCGGGGCTGTCGTTCCTGGCCAGGATCTGGCGGGTGTGATCGACATAGACCTCGAGCTTGGCGTCGGGCGCCTCGCCCAGGTAGTCGACCTCGGTGGTGGCCCAGGGGTTGGGCGGGTTGGCGACGGGACGCGACAGCATCCGTCGACACTACCTGTACGCATGTTCAGGATCAAGTTCCCTCCTCTATATGAGGAGGCGGCGGGCTAGTGCTTGCCGAACAGCTTGGACAGCAGGCCCCGGCTGCTGGCCGGGCGGGCACCGCCAGGGCTGATGCGCGCCGCCAGCGCCAGCAGGTGGCGGTCGTCGGGCTCCAGCGCCAGCGCCTTGGCGATCTCGTTGCGCGCCATCTCCTGCGCGCCGGCCTCGACCGCGCGCAGCGCGTGGACGCGGTACACCAGCGCGCGCAGGGTGCGGTTGTGCGGCTCGTAGCGCAGGCCGAGCTCGGCCATCTCGAGCGCCTCGATCAGGCGATCGGCGTCGATGTGCAGCATCGCGATGTGCGCCAGCACGACGCGCCCGCGCGGGGTGGTCGCCAGCGCATGCGGCGGCGGCGTCGCGGCGTGCGACCCGGTGCCCGAGGCGATGAAGCCGAGGATGCGGTTTTCGACCGGATCCGGCAGCGGAAAGAAGGCGATGCCGAGGCGATGGGTGCGCCCGCGCGCGCTGCCGGTCAGGCGTTTGACCGAGGTGATGCGGCCCGGCAGTGACGGCAGGCCGCCCTCGTCGGCAGGATCGGGCACCGCGTCGGCGTCGACCAGCAGCGAGACCTTGGCACCGACCTCCAGCGCGCTGGGCACCTCGATGCCGGCGCCGCCGGCGCTGATGTCGACGAGATCGGCGAGGAAGGACTCGCCTTGCTCCGGGATGACCATGGCGTCGCAGCGCAAGATCAGGCGTTGCTCGTGTCGAACAGGCTCCATCCTGGCGGCCCCCCACCGCTCGCACAGGATACCAATCCGGTGCGAAGGTGCAGCCAAAATCAGAGCGAATCGTGCCGATCAGGACGCGCCGACGGAGACCTCGTACTCGGCGTAATAGTCCTCACCACTGGCGCTGTACGACCAGGTGGAGAGGATGAGCGACCGGGCCTCGTCATCGAGCGATACCCAGTCGTCCTGGCGGAACGTGAACCCTGAGAATGTGACGTCGCCAACCATGATTTCACCTTCGACCTGCCGTGCGACGTGGGCAAGTTTTCGGTAAGCTGCGGCCATGCCGCTGTGGGCCTATGGCGCGATCTGTGTCCTGGTACCAGCGCTGTGGAGCCTGGTGCTGAGCCGCGTGGTGCTGCGCCTGGAGCGCAAGCGCAAGGCGGCCGGCGCCGCCACGCCGCCGGTCGACTACTCCATCTGAGCAGCTGACCTGGCAAGCCGCGGCAGTGGTGGTGTGACTTCGACACCTCGCGCGTAGGAACGCGGTATTGTCGGGACCTATTTCGGGGAGCTGTCGATGCGGATGCTGCGTGCGGGTCGAATCGGGGCGGTCGTGGTCGGAGTTGCGCTGCTGGCGAGCGGCTGCGGCGGCAAGAAGAAGGGCGAGGGCGGCGACGACGGGGAGGACCTCGGCCTCTCGAACCCGCTCGGCGGCGGCAAGAAGAAGGGCGACAAGGGCAAGGGTGACAAGCCCGCCGGCGACAAGGGCAAGGGCGACAAGGGCAAGGGCGACAAGGGCAAGGGCGACAAGGCCGCCGCCGACAAGGGCAAGGGCGACAAGGCCGCCGACCTGACCAAGGCGCTGCAGGGCAAGGGCGCCGGGGACGACGACGACGACGACAGCCAGGGCGGCAGCGGCGCCAGCTCCGACGTCGCGCAGCGCTTCACCGCGTGGAGCCCGCTGCACGCCTTCCTGGGCGCGCCGGTCGCCAGCGGCGCCATCGTCAGCGCCAGCGAGGCCATCGTCTTCACCAAGGACAACCAGGTCGGCGTCACGCTGGACGGCGGCGCGACCTGGGGCTTCGAGCGCATGACCACCGGCTCGGTGCGCGCGGTCGCGGGTGCGCCCGGCGGGCCGTTCGTGGTCGTCGGCGCCGGCGGCTTCTACGCGCTTTCGGCCGATGGCAAGGGCTGGACCGATCAGCCGCGCTACACCAATGACGAGCTGTGGGCGGTCGCGGTCGGCAAGGGCACCGTGGCCGCGGTCGGCAAGAACGGCTCGTTCGTCAAGACCAGCGCCACCGGCGAGCAGGTCGTCTCGGGCCTGCTGCCCGACAAGACCAAGGCCGGCGCGGTCAGCATCGAGGCCAGCGGCGTGCGCGTCTACGCCGGCAAGAAGATCCTGGAGAGCAAGGACGGCCAGAGCTGGGCGGCGGTCGAGCTGCCCCCGGTGGTCGCGGGGCCCAAGGATCTGGCCACCAGCCAGGGGCTGTGTGCGCTGGGCAAGGTCGGCAAGCGCAAGGGTGTGGTGTGCACCGTCGCCGGCACCGCGTACGGCATCGGCAGCAACGACATCCTGGTGGTCGGCAAGGCGTGGCTGGGGCTGTCGAAGAACGGCGGCGCGACCTGGGCCATGGTGCCGCTGCCGCTCAAGGGCATCAAGGCGGTCAACGGCAAGGCCGGCGGGCCGTACCACGTCGGCGACGGCAAGACGGTGGCGACCTCGAGCGACGGCAAGAGCTGGACGGCGGGCGAGGATCTCACCGTGCTCGACGGGCGCCCGGTGTGGACCGCGATGGGCAAGTGCGAGGCGACGGTGCCCAACGAGGGCGAGTCGTGCGCCTTCAGCAAGGCGGTGACCACGTCGGACACGCTGCCCGAGGTGCGCGGGCTGCGCTTCGTCGGCGAGGTCGGCCTGGCCATGGGTGACTCGGCGCTGGTGGCCATGACGGCCGACGGCGGCAAGAGCTGGAAGTCGGCCAGCGGCTACGCGCTCGGTGGCGTGCAGGGCTTCGATCTCAAGGGCGATCGCATCATCGCGGTGGGCAAGACCCGGGTCGCGGTGTCGCTGGACGCCGGCAAGACCTTCCGCCCTGTCGAGCTGCCGCCCAAGACGCCGCCGCTGTGGGCCACCCGCATCGCCGATGACGGCGCCATCTACCTGGCCGGACGCGCGGGCACCATCCTGCTCAGCGACAAGGGCGTGACCTCATGGACCAAGCTCGACACCGGGCCCAAGAACAAGACCGACTATCTCAACCTGCACGAGGTCGGCGGTGTGCTGTATGCGGCCGGCGCGCGCGGCGAGCTGCACCGGTCGGCTGACGCCGGGCGGACCTGGACCCCGGTCGCGACCGGCCTCGCCGAGCCCATCCAGCGCATGACCGGCGAGGGCGACATCGTGCTGGCGCTGTCGTCGCCACCGCGTTACGGCGGCAACAAGCTCCTGCGCTCGAACGACGGCGGCCAGCACTTCTTCGTGCAGCGCGAGCTCAGCGACCAGGGCTCGGTGGCCGAGTTCAAGCTGGACGGCGGCGAGCTGCGCTACGCCAACCTGGCGTCGACCGACTTCGGCGCGACCTGGACCAAGTACACCGACTGGTACTGGTCGGGTTCGGTCGACATCGCCGATGGCAGCGGCGTGCGCATCACCAACGTGGGCTCGTACAGCGGCAAGGACCGCTTCTACGTCATCGGCACCGAGAAGGAGGACTACACCATCATCGATTCCTTCTTCAACAAGGGCGGCTGGCTGCGCTGCGCCGAGTCGAGCGGCTGCTGGATGGTGGCGGGCGGCCAGGTCTACCGCCCGCGGTGACGCGGTTGTGGGCGGCAGACCGGGGCGGGGCGACGACGCGGCGGCGCGCGGCCTGGCTGACCGCGCTGCTGGGCGTGGCCTGGCTGGGCGCGGCCGGCTGCGGCGGTTCGAGCGGAGGTCGCGGGGCGGCGCCGGCCGCGGGGTCGCCGTCGCCTGGGGTCATCGACGCCAGCGGCGTCGGCCCGGTACGGCTGCGCGCGGCCCTGCCGCCGGCGCTGCTGGGCAGTGACGCCGACGCGGCGGCGCGCCATGTCGCGCGCATGATCGCGGACGCGCAGCCGCTGGAGGGCTTCCGGCTGGCCAGCCCCGCGGTGCTGGTCGCGCTGGTGGGCAGCGGCGAGCCTGCCGACAGCCCGTCGCCCGCGGCGGCGCGTGCCGCCATCGCCGCGGTCCGCGCCGGCAAGCTGCGCGTCAGCGCGCTGCACATCGAGGACGCCGCGCCGCGCACGGCGCGCGGGATCGGCGTCGGCAGCACGCTGGCGGACATGGTGCGCGCCTACGGCAAGGCGCCGTTCCATCCCGTGCCGCCGACCTATGGCGGCGACGAGTGCGCGGCCTCGGTGCCCGAGCTCGGCGACGAGGTCTGGTTCTACTTCGCGACCTGCCAGGACGCCGAGGCCGGCGCCCCGGTGCTGCGCATCATCCTGTTCGCGTCGGAGCCGTAGCGAGCCCGTCAGCGCGGGCGCGGCGCCGCCAGCGTGCGCTGCGCCACCGCGACGATGCGACCGAAGCCGAGCCGGCGGGCCTCGCGCTCGACCGCCTGGAGTCGCTTGCGGCCCGCGGGGGCCGCGCCACGCCAGAGCTCCAGCTTGCCGGCGCCGTTGCGGGCGTCGAGCTCCAGGTTGAGGAGGCCCTTGGCGCGGGCCTCGCTGGCCAGGGTGTCGAGGCGCTGCAGCGCGGCGGTGCGCTCGGGCTCGCCGCCCAGCATGCCCGAGACCCAGGCGTCGTCGATGGTGCTCACGACGCGGCCCGCGAAGGACTCGTTCAGGCTGACGGCCTGCGCACACGCGGGCTGCAGCCGGCGAGCGTCGTCGAGCTTGCCCTGCTCGACCGCGATGGCGGCGAGCCGACAGTCGACCATCGCGCTCTGATCGGGACGCTTCAGCTCGACATCGAGCTTGCGCACGGCGACCAGCAGGGCGGCCGACTCGTCGAGCTTGCCGAGGTTCCAGCGCAGCGCGGCCTGGAGCCAGCGCGCCATGCGCTCGTCACGCTTCTTGCCCTGCGCAGCCAGCCCTTCGATGGCGGCGCCGAGCTCGGTCTCGGCGGCCGCGAACTCGCCCTGGGCCAGGCGAGACTCGCCCATCAGGAGGTGCGCCGTGCCCGGGCCCATGACCGGCGGCATCTTCAGCAGCGCGTCCACGACCTCGCGCTGGTGCCCCTGGGGCGCGTTCACGTACGCGATGCCAAAGCGCGCGATCAGGGCGAAGACCTCGCTGTTGTTGGCCAGCGACAGCGTGAGCAGCTCCTCGAAGAGGGTGCGCGCCTCGTCGAGCTCGCCCAGCGAGGTCTTCAGGAAGCCCATCGACAGCAGCGCACTCGACTGCCGCGACACCGAGCCGAGCTCGCGTGCCATGGCCACCGCCTCGGCGCCGGTGCGCGCGGCCTCGTTCAGGTGGCCGGTGCTCTCGTGCAGCTGTTCGAGGGTCGTCAGCGCGGCCACCACGATGTCGCGATCGCCGACCGCGGCGGCACCGACGCGGGCCTTCTCCAGCGCGACCTTGGCCTCGTCGAGGCGTCCGAGCTGGATCAGGAAGGGGGCGCGATACATCTCGCCCAGGGTGGCGAGGTAGCTGCGCCCCAGGGCGTTGGCGCGCTGGATGCCGCGGGCCATCAGCGCGACGCCGGGCTCCAGCTTGCCCTGCACACAGTCGAGCTCGCCCTCCCAGATGTCGAGCCGGGGATCGTCGCCGGTCGGCGGGGGCGCCTTGCGTGCCGCCTTGATGGCGTTCATCGCGAGGTCGTACTTGCGCGCAAAGCCCGCCAGCAGCCGGAGCTCGTACAGGTACTCGAGGTTGTCGGGCGCGATGTCGATCAGCTTCTGCGCGGCCTCCAGCCCCTTGTCCCAGCGCTGGTGGGTGCGATGATCGGTGAGCTCGATGGCCAGCCGATCCTCGAGCCGCAGCCCCTCCGTCAGCTGGGCGGCGCGCGCGGCCTCCTCGGCCGCCTTGGCGTCATAGCCGAGGCAGGACAGGGTGCGCGCCAGCAGGGCGCGAGCAGGGCCGTGGCGGGGATCCTCGGCGATGGCACGCTCCAGCCGATCGCGCGCGTCCATGCACAGGAAGTCGCGCATCAGCACGATGGCCTCGGAGTACAGGCGCTGCGCCGTCGCGCTGCCCGGCATCGAGCGGCGCACCTCGTCGACCTGGCGGGCGTCGAGCACGGCGACGCCGAGGCTCTGACGCAGGGCCGCGCCCGCGCGCGACACCAGCTCGGGCAGGGCCGCGCGCTGGCCCGACAGGCTGGTGGCCAGGCGGGTCTCGCCGCTGGCGGCGTCTTGCAGCTGGATGTCGACGCGCACGCTGTCGTCGGCGCTGCTCACCAGGTAGGAGCCGGTGGCGACGAAGTCGGAGCCGGTGGCCTTGCGCAGGCGGGCCAGCGTCTCGCCGCCCAGGCTGCCGCTGGCCTTGGCGCCGAGGTCGCGCATCAGGTCGGCCAGCGTCTCGCTCGGGATCGCGCGCAGGGCGCCGCCCTGGGCCAGCTCGGTGCGCAGCATCTCCGCCAGCGCGGTCGAGATCCAGCCGGCGTCGGCGGCCCCGGCGAGGTTGCGAAAGCCGAGCACGGCGACCGAGGCCGGGCCGGTCGCCAGCCCGCCGTCCTTGGTGGCGGCGGCCTTGCCAGCGCTGGCGCCCTTGGCGGCGTCGCTGCCACGACGACGCAGCACCATGGCGACTCCGCCGGCGGACAGCAGCAGGAGCGCCGCGATGGCGACCGCGGCGCCGATGCGACGGCCGCGTGAATCTGCCGACACTGGACGCGACGCGGGCGAGGCAGCCGAGGCAGCCGAAGCAGCCGAAGCAGCCGAAGCAGCCGACGCGGGCGACGCGGGCGACGCGGGCGACGCGGGCGACGCGGGCGACGCAGGCGACGCAGGCGTTGCCGATGCCGACGCCGACGCCACCACGGCCGCGCCCGCCGACGCCGGGCCCGAGGCCCCCGACGCCGACCCGCTGAGGTGCTGCCCGAGCTCGGCAGCGCACTCGGCTGACGTCGGCCGCCCCGCCGGCTGCTTGGCCAGACAGCGCGCCAGCAGCGCATCCAGCCACTGCGGCACCGCGGGGTTCTTGCTGCTCGCGGGCGGCGCCTCGTCGCGGTCGATGGCGATGGCCAGCTCCATCGGCGTGCCACCCGTGAACGGGCGCGCGCCGGTGAGCAGCTCGTACAGCAGCACGCCGAACGAGAACACGTCGGTCTTGGCGTCGACCGGACGGCCGCGGGCCTGCTCGGGCGACATGTACGCGGGCGTGCCCAGCAGCTGGCCTTCGCGGGTCTCGAGCTGCGCGGTCGCCGCGTCGCCCGACACCGGCGTGCTGTCATCGAGGCGGGCCAGCCCGAAATCGGTCAGCCGCGGCGCCGCCTCGGCGCCATCGCCATCCACCAGCACGTTCTCGGGCTTGAGATCGCGGTGCACGATCCCCGCGCGGTGGGCACGCGCCAGACCGCGGGCCACGCCGCCCGCCAGCGCCAGCACGCGCGAGAGCGGCAGCGACGGCTTCATCAGGGCACGCAGCGTCGAGCCGCGCACCAGCTCCATGGCCAGATAGATCTGCGCACCCGCTTCGCCGACCTCGTAGATCGGCACCAGCTCGGGGCCGGTCACCGCCGCGGCCAGTCGGGCCTCGCGCAGGAAGCGGGCGCGCCGCGCGGCATCGCCCAGGCTCTCGGCGCGCAGCACCTTCAGCGCGACACGGCGCTGCAGCGCGGCATCCTCGGCCTCGTAGACCACGCCCATGCCGCCGCGCCCGAGCAGCGCGCGGATGCGATAGCGCCCCAGCGTGGTGCCGACCAGGTCGGAGGGCGGGGCGACCCCGGGCGCGCGCGCGGCCTCGCGCAAGAGCTCGTCGGTGCTGTCGTCGTCGCCGGCGTCGGAGTCGGGCGGCGACGTCGGGGGCGTCTCCGACACCTGGGGCTAAGCCCC
>JBGASF010000003.1:0-182692 GCA_044229835.1 Polyangia bacterium
GATGGCGGCATGACCTCGAACCGGCCGACCCGGATCCTGGTCACCGGGGACGGCGGCTGTGCCTGCGAGACCGGCAGCCGGAGCCAGTCCGGGACCGGGGCGCGGGGTGGCCTGCTGCTCGGGCTGGCCGCGCTGCTCGGCCTCGTCGTGCTGCGCCGCCGCCGCCGACCCTAGCGCCACCTTGTGACGAATCGCGACCGCGCCGTCCTAGCGCACCCCCAGCGCACCTGCCGCCCGCTCCGTTTCTGACGAAGGACTTGCGCAGATCCTGCGTTCCGCTGCAATCTCGTCTCAACCATGCCAGCTGACGTGACGCTCCTCAAGGAAGTCAGTCTCTTCGAGCAGCTCGACGACGAGGAGCGCGCCGTCCTCGCCGACGTCATCGACCTCACCCTCGTCAAGGAGGGCCAGCCGCTGTTCCGGGCCGGCGATCCGGGCGACGCGATGTACGTCGTCAAGTCGGGCAGCATCGAGCTGTCGGTCAAGGACAACGCCGGTCAGAAGATCGTCCTGCACATCGCCGAGCCGGGCGAGCTGTTCGGCGAGCTGTCGATGCTGGACAGCAAGCCCCGCACGGCCACGGCGATCGCGCTGCATGACACCGAGCTGCTCGAGCTCGACCGCGACGACCTCATCCTGCTGTTCAAGAAGCAGCCCGAGGCCGCGCTGCACATGATGGCGGCGATGGGCGAGATGACCCGCAAGGCCGACGCCCTGCTGCGCACCCGCGTCTCGAAGAACCTGAACGAAGAGATCGAAGACAAGGCGACCCTGGTCGAGCGCGTCGCCGACAGGGTGGCCGCGTTCTCGGGCAGCATCCTGTTCTTCGGGATGAACTTCGTCTGGTTCGCCAGCTGGATCATCGGCAACGTCATCGGGATCACCCACTTCGACCCCTACCCGTTCGGCCTGCTCACGATGATCGTGTCGCTGCAGGCCATCTTCCTGTCGATCCTGGTCATGATCTCGCAAAACCGGCAGGCCGCGAAGGATCGGGTCAGATCCGACATCGAGTACGAGGTCAACGTGAAGGCCGAGCTCGAGGTCGCCCACCTGCACGAGAAGACCGATCAGATCCGCGACGACCTCCTCGATCGCTTCGCCCGCATCGAGAAGGCGCTGGGCATCGGCGGACGGGCGACGGGCAGCCTGCCCGCCGTCGCCGCCGCCGCTGCCGTCACCGCCGCCCCAGCCGCCACGCCCCCCACCACCACCCCCAAGTAGTGGTCGTCAGCCGGTCAGCCCGAGCTCCTGGCGCGCCGCCGTGAGCAGGTTGATGTCGGTCGTCCCGGCGCCCAGCTCGAGCAGCTTGGCGTCGCGGGCCAACTTCTCGATGTGGTACTCCTCCATGTAGCCGTAGCCGCCGTGCAGCTGGATCGCCGTCAGCGCGACGTCGACGCAGACCTGCGAGCAGTACGCCTTCGACGCGTTGATGAAGGCGGCGTCCTTGACCTTGTTCTTGGTCATCCAGGCGGTGCGGAACACGATGTTCTCGACGTTCTTCAGCTTCACGTACATGTCCGCGATCTTGAGCTGCACGGCCTGGAACTCGCCGATCGGCTTGCCGAACTGCTCGCGCGAGCGCACGTGGTCGAGGGTCTGCTGGTAGCACTTCTCGATGATGCCCCAGGCCATCGCGGGGATGCCCGAGCGCTCGTTGCCCAGGCTGTCCTTGACCGCGCGGCGCCCCGCCGACTCCTCGCTGCCGCCGAGCAGGTGCAGCTTGGTCAGCTTGACGTCCTCGAAGAAGATCTCGCTGGTGGGTGAGTCGCGCATGCCCATCTTCTTGAACGGCTTGCCCTGCGAGAAGCCCGGCATGCCGCGCTCGAGGATGAAGGTCGCCACCGGCTGCTCGGCGCGCGGCTGCCCGCGATCGATCTTGGCGTACACGACGTAGACGTCGGCGTTGGGCCCGTTGGTGATGAAGGTCTTCGACCCGTTCAGCACATAGCCGTCACCGTCCGGCCTGGCGGTGCTGCGCATCGACCCGAAGGCGTCCGACCCCGCGCCCGGCTCGGTCAGACACCACGATCCGATCTTCTCCAGCGTGACCAGCGGCAGCGCGAACTTCTCCAGCTGGTCCGCGGTGCCCTTGGCCATGATGGCGCCGGCCGCCAGCCCCATCGAGACGCCCCAGCTCATCGCGAACCCAGGCGACACCCGCGACAGCTCCTTGATGACGACGTACATCATCATGGGGTCGTTGCCGGCGGCCTCCATCAGCTCCGCCGAGGCATCCGGGCTGCCCGCCGCCTCGCCCTCGCGCAGCTTCTTGATCTTCTTCTTCACCCCCGAGCCCGCCATGGCGCCCAGCCCGAAGGTCTGCGCCATCTGCCGCATCAGGTCATAGGGCAGCTCCTCGCCCTTCTCCATGGCCGGCACCTTGGGCAAGAGCACCTTCTCGCACCACTGGCGAACCATGTCCTGAACCATCTTGTGCTGCTCTTCGAGCTGAAACATGGGCTGACCCTCCGAATGACTCGCCGGTCACTTTACCAGCTCGGGGGCCTGGGAAGCATTATCTGGATGCCGTTCCGTCCCGTGCCCGTGCCCGTTCCCGTTCCGGGCTCTTGCCCCTCACAACTTCTCGAGCACCCGTCCGATATCTCGCCATGCCCTTCGACCACGAGAAACTCGACGTCTACCAGCGCGCCCTAGATCTGCTCGCCCGGATCGACGACATCATCGAGCAGCTCCCGCCAGGCCGTGCCCACCTCAAAGACCAGCTCGACCGCGCCGCGACTTCGGTCGTCCTCAACATCGCCGAGGGGGCTGGTGAGTTCAGTCCAGCCGACAAGCAGCGGTTCTATCGGATGGCGAGGCGTTCAGCGACGGAGGCCGCGGCTGTGCTGGACATCCTGGGTCGGAGGGGTGCGGTCGCGGCGGTCAAGCTCAGGCCGGCGCGCGAGCTGATGGTGCGAGTGGTGTCGATGCTCGTGAAGATGGCGGGCCCAGGGCCCGGATCGGGCACGGGCACGGGCACGGGCACGGGCACGGGACGAAGGTGACTGGCGGGGAGTGGACGGGCTACTTCTTGGTCGCGACTTCGATGCGGCTGAGTGCCCAGTTCTTGCGGGCCAGGGCGTCGGTGTGCTCGGGGGTGCCCTCGACCAGGGTCTTGAGCTCGGCGTCGGCCTTCTCGAGGTCGCCGCGGGCGTCGGCCAGGTCGACCTGGTCGGGCGTCTCGGCGGCCTCGGTGAGGACGATGACGCGGTCACCCGCGCCGACCTCGACGAAGCCGGGGCCCACCGCGAAGGACTCGCGCTGGGTGCCGCGGCGCACGACCAGGACGCCGGTGCGCATGCCGGACAGGAACGGGATGTGGTTCGGCAGCACCGTGAACTCGCCACGGATCCCGGGCGCGACGACCATCTCGACGTCGTTGCGAGACAGCGCGGGCCCCTTCACGGTGACGACCTCGACGCGCATTACTTGGACTCAGCCTTCTTCATCTCGGCGGCCTTGGCGCGGGCCTCTTCCATGCCACCGACCATGTAGAACGCCTGCTCGGGCATGTCGTCGCAGCGACCCTCGATGAGGTCCGCGAAGCCCTGGATGGTGTCCTTGAGCTCGACGTACTTGCCGGGCGAGCCGGTGAAGGTCTCGGCGACGTGGAACGGCTGCGACAGGAAGCGCTGGATCTTGCGGGCGCGGGCGACCGCCAGGCGGTCGTCCTCGCTGAGCTCGTCCATGCCGAGGATGGCGATGATGTCCTGCAGGGCCTTGTAGCGCTGCAGCACGCGCTGGGTCTCGCGAGCGACCCGGTAGTGCTCTTCGCCGACGACGTTGGGCGCCAGGATGGTCGAGGTCGAGTCGAGCGGGTCGACGGCCGGGTAGATCCCGAGCTCGGCGATCTGGCGCGACAGAACGGTGGTCGCGTCCAGGTGGGCGAACGCGGTCGCCGGGGCCGGGTCGGTCAGGTCGTCGGCGGGCACGTAGATGGCCTGGACCGACGTGATCGAACCCGCGGTGGTCGAGGTGATGCGCTCCTGCAGGGTGCCCATCTCGGTGGCCAGCGTGGGCTGGTAACCGACGGCGCTGGGGATACGGCCGAGGAGCGCCGAGACCTCCGAACCCGCCTGGGTGAAGCGGAAGATGTTGTCGACGAAGAGCAGCACGTCCTGCTTCTCCTCGTCACGGAAGTACTCGGCCACGGTCAGGGCCGACAGCGCGACGCGGGCGCGGGCGCCGGGCGGCTCGTTCATCTGGCCGAAGATGAGGGCGGCCTTGCTGAGGACGTTCGACCCGTCCGACAGCTTGGAGTCCTCCATCTCGTGCCACAGGTCGTTGCCCTCGCGGGTGCGCTCGCCGACGCCGGCGAACACCGAGAAGCCACCGTGCTTCTTCGCGATGTTGTTGATGAGCTCGAGGATGAGGACGGTCTTGCCGACGCCGGCGCCGCCGAACAGGCCGATCTTGCCGCCGCGGCGGTAGGGCGCCAGCAGGTCGATGACCTTGATGCCGGTCTCGAAGGCCTCGACCTTGGTGTCCTGGTCGACGAACTTCGGGGCCGGGCGGTGGATCGGCAGGGTGCCCTTGGTGACGATGGGGCCGCGCTCGTCGACCGGCTTGCCGACGACGTTCATGATGCGGCCGAGGACCTCGCGGCCGACCGGCATCGCGATGGGCTGCCCGGTGTTCTTGACCGCCATGCCACGCACCAGCCCTTCGGTGGTGTCCATGGCGATGGTGCGCACGGTGCGCTCGCCCAGGTGCTGCGCGACCTCGACCACCAGGTTGTCGACGCTGTCGTCGATCGAGGGGTTCGTGATCTTCAGCGCGGTGTAGACCTCCGGCAGATCGCCGCCCTCGAACATGACGTCGACGACGGGGCCGATGACCTGGGTGATGCGCCCCTGGTGGGCGCCCTTGGTGCTGGCAGGTGTAGCTGACATGGTTTCCTCTTTACCCCTTGAGCGCCTCGGCGCCGCCGATGATCTCGAGCAGCTCCTTGGTGATTGCAGCCTGACGCGAGCGGTTGTAGACGAGCTGCAGCTTGTCGATCATCTCCTTGGCGTTGCGCGTCGCGTTCTCCATCGCGGTCATGCGGGCGCCGAACTCGGACGCCACGCTCTCCAGCAGCGCGCGATAGATCTGCATCTCGACGTGCAGCGGCAGGAGGTGCGTGAGCAGCTCCTCCTTCGACGGCTCGTAGATGAAGTCGTTGGAGCCACCGGTCGCCAGCGTCTTCGGGTCGATGGGCAGCAGCTTGACGGCCACCACCTGCTGGCTGACGGCGTTCTTGAACTCGTTGTAGATCATGTACACAGCGTCAAGCTTTTCGCTCTGGAAATCGCCGATGACTCGCACGGCGATCTCCTTCGCGCGCTCGAGCGCGGTGTCCGAGGTCACGCCCACGTACTCGCGGACGATCTCGCGGTTGCGACGGCGGTGGTAGTCGCGCCCCTTGCGACCGACCACCTGCAGCCCGGCGACCCGGTTGTGCTGCTCGCTCATGTCACCGAGGAAGCGATCGGTGCGCCGGTTGATGTTGGAGTTGAAGCCGCCGGCCAGGCCGCGATCCGACGACAGCACCAGCACCTGGGTCTCGCGCGGCTCGCGCTGCGCCAGCAGGGGGTGGGCGCTCTCGCCGGCGCGGGTCGCGATCTCGGCGATGATCTCCTCGATGCGCTGGGCGTAGGGGCGCTGGGCCGTGATGGCCTCCTGGGCGCGGCGCAGGCGGGCCGCCGCGACCAGCTTCATGGCGCGCGTGATCTTCTCGGTGTTCTTGACCGAGACGATCCGGTTGCGGATGGCTTTGAGGCTCGGCATCGGCTAGGCCGCGCCCTTCCCCAGCGCGATGTCGAAGTCCTTGGCGAACTCGTCGAGGGCCGCCTTGACCTTGGCCTCGGTATCCTTGTCGAGGTCCTTCTTGGTGCGGATGGCCTCCAGCACGCCGCCGCCACGGGCCGAGGCCAGGAACGCCAGGAGCTCGGTCTCGTACTTCTTGATGGCGCTGAGCTCGTACTTGTCGAGGTAGGCGTTGGTGGCCGCGTAGAGCAGGACGACCTGCTGCTCGACCGACAGCGGCATGTACTGGCTCTGCTTGAGCAGCTCGGTGGTGCGCGCGCCGCGGGCCAGCTGCTGCTGGGTCGCCTTGTCGAGGTCGGAGGCGAACTGCGCGAACGCCGCCATGGCGCGGTACTGCGCCAGCTCGAGGCGCAGCTTGCCGGCGACCTTCTTCATGGCCTTGATCTGGGCGGCGCCACCGACGCGGGACACCGACAGACCGACGTTCACGGCGGGGCGCTGGCCGGCGTAGAACAGATCCGACTCCAGGTAGATCTGGCCGTCGGTGATCGAGATGACGTTGGTCGGGATGTACGCCGAGACGTCGCCGGCCTGGGTCTCGATGATGGGCAGCGCGGTCAGCGAGCCGGCGCCACGCTCGTCGGACATCTTGGCGGCGCGCTCCAGCAGGCGCGAGTGCAGGTAGAAGACGTCGCCCGGGTAGGCCTCGCGACCCGGCGGGCGGCGCAGCAGCAGCGACAGCTGGCGGTAGGCGACGGCGTGCTTGCTGAGGTCGTCGTACACGATCAGCGCGTGCTGGCCGTTGTCACGCTGGTACTCGGCCATGGTGACGCCGGTGTACGGCGCGATGAACTGCAGCGGCGCCGCCTCTGAGGCCGACGCGGCGACCACGACGGTGTAGTCCATGGCGCCCGAGGTGCGCAGCTTCTCGACGACGGTCGCGACGGTCGACTGCTTCTGACCAATGGCGACGTAGTAGCAGATGCAGTTCTGGCCCTTCTGGTTGAGGATGGTGTCCAGCGCGACCGCGGTCTTGCCGGTCTGGCGGTCACCGATGATGAGCTCGCGCTGACCACGGCCGATCGGGATCATCGAGTCGACCGCCTTGAGGCCGGTCTGCAGCGGCTCGTGCACCGACTTGCGGCCGACGATGCCGGGCGCCTTGACCTCGACCTGCGACATCTTCTTGGTCTCGATCGGGCCCTTGCCGTCGATCGGCGTCCCGATGGCGTTGACCACACGGCCGATCAGCTCGGGGCCGACCGGGACCGAGAAGATCTTGCCGGTGCGCTTGACGGTGTCGCCCTCGCGGATGGCCTCGAACGAGCCCAGCAGCGCGACGCCGACGTTGTCCTCTTCGAGGTTCAGCACCATGCCCTGGACGACCTTGCCGCCCTCACCCTTGAACTCCAGCAGCTCGCCGGCCATCGCGCCCGACAGGCCGTACACGCGGGCGATACCGTCGCCGGCGGTCAGCACGGTGCCGGTCTCGGTGACCGTCACCTTCTGGTCGTACTCGTCGATCTGCTTGCGGATGATCTGGCTGATCTCTTCGGCGCGGATCTGCATGAATCAGGGCTCCTTGCAAAGCTGCTCGGCCACCCCTTCACGGGGCGGACCGGAAACTCAAGCGAAGTGCTGCTCTTCCTTGAGGATGGTTTCCTTCATCTCTTCCAGCTGCGACTTGACGCTGCCGTCGTAGACCACGTCACCGATCTGCGTGATGAGACCACCGATGAGCGAGGCGTCCTCCTTGCGCTCGAGCAGGACCTGCTTGCCGGTCTGCTTCTCGATGGCGGTGCGGATGCGCGCCTCCTGATCGGGCGCCAGGGGCTTGGCCGAGGTCACGGTGGCACGCACGCGACCGAGGTGCGCGTCGACCAGGGTGCGCAGCTCGCGCGCGATCCCGGTCAGCGCGTTGATGCGCTCGCGATCGGCCAGCAGGGCCAGGAAGGTCTTGACCTCCTTGGACAGCCCGCGACGGGTGGCCAGCTCCTCCATGATCTTCTTGCGCTGCGAGGCCTTGAAGACGGGGCTGGCCAGGGCGCTCTGCAGCTCGGGGCTGCCGTGCACGACCGAGGCGATGTCCTCGAGCTCGCGACCGATGGCGTCGACCTTGCCCAGCTTGATGGCGACTTCCAGCATCGCCTTGGCGTAACGACGCGACAGGGATCCGACGATCACGCGGCACCTCCGGTCTTGGGCGGACCACTCTGGCTCGCGCGGCTGGCCTCGATCGACTTGATGAAGCGATCCGCCAGGGCCTTCTGATCGGCGTCGCCGATGCGCTCGCGGATGATCTTGGTGGCGGCCTCGATGGCGGCGGTCACGGCCTCGCGCTCGAGGTGGGCGCGCATGCGGGCCAGCTCGCCGGCGATGGTCTTCTCGGCGTCGGCCATGGCGCGCGCGGCGTTGGCCTCGGCGGCGGCGACCAGGCGGTTGCGCTCGCCCTCGGCCTCGGCGCGGATGTCGGCGGCCAGCTTGGCGACGTCGTCGTCCAGGCGCGCCAGCTTGGCCTGGTACTCGGCCAGCTTGGCCTCGGCCTCGGCCTTGGTGCGCGCGGCGTCATCCAGATCCTTGGCCATCTTGGCCGAGCGCTCCCGGATGAAGGTCTTGAGCTTGGGCACCGCCAGGAAGGACAGGATCGTCATCAGGATGGCGAAGTTGATGAGCGCGAACAGGAAGCCGGGCTGCGGCCCGCCGTCCTTGCCCTTGCCCTTGAACTTGGTCAGGTTGAACGAGGGCTTCTCGTGGCCGTGGTGCTCGGCCTCCACGCCCTCGCCGCCTTCACCGCCCTCGGGCACCACCTCGATCGAGCTACCCGGGGCCTCGGCCTCGGCGCGCGCGCGAGCCGGCGCCCACGCCAGCACCGCCAGCATCAGCCCGGCGACCGCCAGCAGGCGCCTCACGAGCGCACCTCGCGGCCCAGGATCTTCTTGGCCATCTCGAGCGACAGCTCGGTGACGCGCGGCGCCAGCTCGGTGCGCGCCTTCTCACCGGCGTCGCGGATGATCTGCTTGGTCTTCTCCAGGTGCTGCTCGGCGGCGGTGCGGCCGGTGGCCACGATCTCGCGCTCGCGCTTGGTGGTCTCGGTGCGCAGCACGGCGCGCTCTTCCAGGGCCTTGGCGCGCGCCTTCGACATCCTGTCCTCGTAGATGACGCCGTCGGCGGCGGCCTTGTCGGTCATCACCGAGGCCTCGTGACGGGCGCCCTCGGTGGCCTTCTGGCGCTGCTCGTGCACCTTCAGGAAGGGCTTGAACAGGAGCTGGGACAGCACCAGCAACATCATCAGGAAGATCCCGAACTGGAGCGCGACGGTCCAATCGAGATCCAGGAGCGGGTGCTCCGCAGCGGCGATCACCGTCGAGATGGCAGTCATCAGCATGGAGTGGGGTGGCGCCTCAGCCGTGTGTGTGATGCCTTCCGGGGGGCCGAAAGGCGCGCCGGGGATATCACTTCAGCCGCAGGGTGTCAATGGGCGGGAGGCGAGTGAAATTCAGGACTTCTCGGGAGATCGCCGATGCGGACGCGGGGGGCGATCAGGGCTTGTTCGCGGGCGGCTTGGCGGCGGCGGCGGGCGCCTTGGCCCCCTGCTGCCCGGCGCCGACGCCGTCCATGGTGCAGGCGCCCTGGAAGATGGTGCCCTGCTCGACCATCAGGTTGGGGGTCGCGATATTGCCGCGAATCCGCCCCGGGGCGTGCAGCTCGATGGAGCGCGACGCCTTGATGTTGCCGGTCACGCTGCCATAGACCAGGACGGTGCCGACCTCGATCTCGGCCTGGACGTCGGCGCCCTCGCCGATGACCAGCACGTCGTCGCTGAAGATGTGGCCCTTCAGCTTGCCATTGATATGGACCGTGCCCTCGAACACCAGCTTGCCCTCGAACTCGCTGCCGCGACCGAGGAGGGTGTTGATCTCCGGGCTGTGGGTCCGCTGCTCTTGTACCAGCGCCATGGCGGGCAAAATAGATCAGAACCCGCGGTTTGTCGCCTACTTCTGCACCTCGAGCGGGTAGCTCACCTCCAGCGTCCGCTTGCCCTCCCACTGCACGATCGTCAGGGGGACGTTCCCGTCCCCCCTCGTCGGGCAAAGTCCGACGAGCCTCCCCCCACCACGCGTTGCTCGCGCGATCCGGAGCTACTTCTGGACCTCGAGGGGGTAGCTCACCTCCAGCGTCCGCTTGCCCTCCCACTGCACGATGTGGCGCTCGGTCTTGTAGCCCTCGAGGGCGACCTCGATGATGAGATCGGGCAGCGGATTGCGGGGATCGAAGGGGGCCGGGGCCGGTGCGGGCTCGATCTTGCGCTCCAGCGGGGCGGCACCTTGAGCCAGGCCGTTGACGGTGATGCTGGCGCCGGGCGGGATGGTGCTGACCTTGAGGGTGCCCGTGATCGGCTGCATGACGCCGACCACACGCACGGTCGACTGCTCCTTGCCGATCTCCTGATCGGTGTCCCAGCGCTCGTAGCGGTCGAGCTCCATCACGATGTGGTACGAGCTGCCGCGGCGCAGCCCGGCGATGTTGACCGGGGTCAGGGCCTCCTGCGGCTTGCCGTTGACGGTCACGCGCGCGCCCAGCGGCTGCGAGGTGATCTCCATGCGCGCGGTGCTCGACGGGTGCGGGCGCAGGAAGATGTAGCCCAGCGCGACGCCGCCGGCGATGCCCAGCACCGCCAGCACCATGGCCAGCCGGCTCTTGCCGCCCGCGCGGGGCAGCTTGTAGGCCTTGGGCATCTCGTCGACTTCGAGCGAGTAAGTGTTGAACTTGCCGGCGTTGCCGGGGATGGCCGCGCTGTAGGCGTCGCGGGGCCGGCCGTTGCCGGGGCCGCCCGGCAGATCAGCCGGCACCTGCGGCAGCAGCGCGCCCATCGGCGCCACGCTGGTGGTGCGCTGCGCGGGCGCGTTGAGATCCACCAGCGGCACCGATCCCGGCGGCCGGGTCGGATCGACGAAGGGGAAGTCGAAGGGCTGCTGCGACGGCGCGCGGGCCTGCATCTGGGCCGCCACCAGGTGCGGCGGCACCAGCGGGATGACCGGCGACGCGTGCTGTGGCGGCGGCATCGGCGGCAGCGGCATGCCCCGCCCGCCCATGGCGCCTGGCGGCGGCGGCGGGCCGGGCACGCTGACATGGACGCCAGCCCCGGGCTGGTTCTGGATCGCGGTCGGCTGCTGCGCCAGCGGGGTCGACGCCTGCATCTGCGGTGGGGCGATGGAGGGCGACGGCGGGGGCATCGGCGGCTGGGCGGGCGAGCCAAAGCCCTGGCCTGCGCTGCCGGTGCCGCTGCCCGCGCCGGCGCCCGGCTTGGCCGGGTCGATGCGGGTCGGGCCCTCCTCGTCGGCGACCTCGCCGGTGACCACCTCGGGCTGCTTGCCGCGGCGCTTGACGCTGAAGCGCGGCTCCTCGTCGCCGGGTGCGCCGCCCGACTGCTGGGCGGGCGCATAGCGTGGCACCGGGCGCAGCGCCGCGGCTCCCTCGCGGAGCGACACCGCGCCCTCGCGCAGCGGCAACCCGGGGCGCTTGGGCTCGCGCCAGCCAGCGCCACCACCGGCGCCCTGCGACGGCGGCAGGTCCAGCGTGGGCGGCTCGGCGTCGAGCTGGCCGCCGCCGCGACGGCGCTGCGGCGGCTCCGACACCGCGGTCTCGCTGGTGCGCGAGCGGCCGGGGCCCTCGTCGAAGCCGCCCGAGAAGCCGGGCGGCCCGGTGATCTGCGTGGCCTCGCCGGGGAACTCGCCGCTGCCGGTGCCGTGCACCGCCAGGGCCGAGGCGTCGTTCATCTTTCGCCCAGGGCGCCCCAGGCGATCGCCGACGTCGGTCAGCCGGCCCTCGCCGGCGTCGGTGTCCTCGCCGACGTCACGGGTCTCCTCGCCCGCCGAGCGCCCGCCGCCCGGGCGCGCCGGCTCGACGCGGCCCTGGGCCATGCGGAAGATCATGCTGTTCTCGTCGACGAACTCGGAGCGCGAGCGCGCCAGCTGTCCGGCCTGGAAGCCGCCGGTGTCGTCCTGGTTGCCGGCCGCCTCGATGTCGCGGAAGAAGCCGCGCTGCTCGGTCGACATGTCGGGCGGGCGCGGGCGCGGCTCGGCGGCGCGGGGCTCGGGGCGCGGCTCGGGGGCGCGCGGCTCGGGGCGCGCGGCGGGCCGGGCCGGCTCGGGGCGCGACGGCGGCCTCGCCGGCTCGGCGCGCGGCGCCTCGCGCGCGGACGGCTTGGCCTCGGGCAGCCCGCCCACCGGCGCCTGCTGCGTGCCGCTGACCTGGCGCATGAACTGGGCGATGCGCGTGGTCGAGAAGTTCGGCGTGGTCGAGTAGATGAAGCGCTCCAGCGCGATCTGGAAGTCCTGCGCCGTCATGTAGCGGTCGCCGGCCTTCTTGCGCAGCGCCTTCATGACGACGTCGTCGAGCTCCTTGGTGACGCCGCGGCGCTTGGTCGAGGGCGGCGCGATGTCGGCCTTGCGCACCAGATCGAGCAGCCGGCTGACGTTGTCCTCCAGGTACAGCATCTGCCCGGCCAGCATCTCGTAGAGCAGGATTCCCGCCGAGAAGATGTCGGTGCGGTGATCGACCGGATCGCCCCAGGCCTGCTCGGGGCTCATGTAGTAGTACTTGCCCTTGATGACGCCGGCCGCGGTCTGGCGCGCGCGCAGGGCCGCCTTGGCGATGCCGAAGTCGACGATCTTGACCTCGCCGGCCTGCGAGATGAGGACGTTCTGCGGTGACACGTCGCGGTGCACGATCCCCATCGGCTGCCCGGTCTCGGGATCGCGGCGCCGGTGCGCATAGTCGAGGCCGGCGCAGACCTCCTTGGCGATGTAGCAGGCGACGTCGATGGGGAAGTCGCCGTCGGCCTCGCTGACGGTGCGCAGCAGCTTGAACAGGTCTGCGCCGTCGATGTACTCCATCGTGATGTAGTAGGTGTTGCCGACCCGACCGAGGTCGAAGATCTGGGCGATGTTGACGTGCTGCAGCTGCACCGAGATCTTGGCCTCGTCGACC
This sequence comes from Polyangia bacterium, assembly GCA_044229835.1. Classification (GTDB taxonomy): domain Bacteria; phylum Myxococcota_A; class Polyangia; order Haliangiales; family JADYYK01; genus JADYYK01. The sequence goes on from JBGASF010000003.1 coordinate 12,742, forward strand.
AGCATCTCGATGAAGTGCTCGTCCTCCGAGAAGTTCGGGTGGATGAGCTTGAGCGCCACGAACTTCTCGAAGCCGCCGATGCCCTTGGTCTTGGCCAGGTAGATCTCGGCCATGCCACCCGTGGCGATCTGGCGCACGAGCCGGTAGGGACCGAACTGCTTGTCGAGAGCGGTCACGTGGTGCCTAAGACTTTAGCACCGTCGCCACCGAAGCGCGCGTTTCAGCCCGGGTTTTGCGAGGCCTGCTGCCCGGTCTGCGCGGCCTGGCCGGGGTGCACGAAGACGCCGATGGTGCGCAGCGGCGCCTTGGCGCCCCGGTCGAACATGCACACCACCTCGGTGGCGATGCCGTGGGCGACGTTGACCACGTAGGCGGTCGACGCGTTGGCCACCAGGTACAGGCCGAGGCCGGCGCCGTAGGTCTTGCGGTCGATCTGCTGGGCGCCGTGCAGACACTTGCGGATGTAGGCCAGGATGGTGTCCTTGGCCAGCCGTCCGAAGCGGTCACGCACCGCGACCGCGAACGAATCCGCGGTGGCCGCGTAGCGGATCGACACCGGGCGCGGGCTGGCCGACTCGGTGCGGTCGTGCGGGTTGATCTCGGCGAAGATCTGGTTGCCGTGCTCGTCGACGGGGGCGTCGTACAGCGCGTTCATCAGCAGCTCTTCGCAGACCTGGCCGATCGAGCTGCGCACCTGGCGGCGCACCCCGACCTCCTCGGCGTGCGACAGGATGGTGTCGATGGCGGCCGAGCGCCCGGCGTAGTCGCGCAGGCGCACATAGTTCACCGGGGTGCCCTCGGGCAGGTACTTCTCGATCCCGAAGATGTCGCCGGTGAGCAGCTTCTGGGCGCAGATGGCGACGCCCTGCTTCATCTCTTTTTCGCCGACCAGGACGTGGTTGACGCGGGGGTCGCCGATCAGCTCCGTCATGGTGTCGAGGCTGCACTTGGTCGGCAGCACCGCGGCGACCTGGGCTCGCGGGCGCAGCCGCGGCAGCAGGATGTCGAGATCGTGGCGATTGCCGTCCCACGCGTTGAACACGTAGCGGTGCGGAATCACCTGGTTCTGGATGGCCGACGCGCTGGGCGCGGCATCCACCTCGGCCCCCGCCCCTTCCAGGGTCGTGACCAGCTGACGGAGGATCTGCGGATCAGCGCAGATGGCGAGCACCCGCCGCTTGGTGGGCGAGTTCGCGTCGGTCACGGACAAGGGGTTAGTCTCCGGCAGGCCACGAGAAGGCTGGGTGCAATCTTATGCGAAAACGACCCCTCTGCCTACTGCTTAGTACTTGTACTCGGCATAGGCGAAGAAGCGGAAGCGGGCGGTCGGGTTCGGCAGGATCTCGAGGCGGGGCGTGTGGTCGTAGAAGTAGTCGCCCTGGTAGCCCTGGTTGTTGAAGGTGTTGTAGGTGTCGGCCTTGATCTCCAGCCCCTTGACGCCGAGGTTCTTGAGGCGGATGCCGAACTGCAGCTGGGCCTGCGACGGGATGCGGTCGACCACGACGTCGGACGGCTGGGCCACGATGGCCGACTTGGTGACAGGGTTGTAGGTGGACAGATCGACCAGGCGGTTCGGGTCCTCGAAGGCGCCCATGACGCGCAGGCCGGTGTTGATGTCCACGTACTTGCCGGTGTCGAACACGCCCGACATGGTGAACCAGTGCTCGGGCGTGCCGCGGAAGAAGCCCTTGTCCTCCATCACCGTGCGCAGGTACGAGTAGCCCATCTCCATCGAGTGGCCGCCCTGCAGGGCCAGCTTGCCCAGGAACTCGACGCCGTGGATGTCGCGCGGCGGCAGGTTGGAGTAGGTGGCGCCGTTGGCGACCTGGATGAAGTTGGTCAGGCGGGTCAGCGAGTAGTCGGCACGCAGCGACAGCTCGCGGACGGTGCGCACGTTCTTGAGCACGCGGGCGTTGACCTCGATCTGGCCCGACTGTGAGCGCTCGATCTTCAGCTTGGGCGAGCCACCGATCTCGACCGCCTCGCCGTTGGCCTCGGTGTTGTTGAACACCGGGCTGCGGAAGCCCTGCGCATAGTTCAGCTTGAGGTGGTAGTTGTTCAGGAACTTGTAGACCGCGGCGCCCGAGGCCAGGATCTGGGCGTCATAGCCACGGCGATGGATGTCGTCGCCGACCGAGGAGTTGGGCAGGGTGTCGCCGCCGGGGGCGACCTGGATACGACCGCCGCCGTCGAGGGTCAGCGCGTTGGTGACGTGGATCTGGCCGTTCAAGAAGCCGGCGAGGACGACGCGGTCGGCGCCGAAGACGAAGGTGACCGGGCAGCCCTGCGGACCGGGCAGGCCCGTCCCGACGATGCGGGTCTGGCCGGCCATGTTGGGATCGTCCTCGAGCGGGCACGGCAGCGGCAGCTGGGCCAGGTTGTCGGGGCCCCAGAACTTGGCGTTGGCGGCCGGCATGCGCTCGTAGTTGAACTCGCTACCCGCGATGACGTTGATCTTCTTGGTCACCGCGATGTTGACGTCGGCGGTCACGCCGTAGCGGATCGGCTTGGGCTGGGCGTCGAAGGACAGGCCGCCCCGCAGCAGGGCGCTGCCCGGGAGGACGTGCAGCTGGTTGAAGTGCTTGACCAGCTGGTAGACGAAGGCCTTGGCGTTGAGCTGGACCTTGTTCTGGTTGAAGCCGCCGCGGTACTCCAGCGCGGCGTAGCGGTCGTACCAGTCGAGGCGGTTGTGGCGTCCGCGCGAGTTGGGGTCGTAGCACTCGGCGTCGGGGTCGACCGCGCCACCACTGGTGTCGCACTTGACGCCGCCCATGCCGTCGTCGATGGCCGGGCCGCCGGGCGGATCGTCCTGCGGCAGGTTGCCCGGGAAGCCCATGCCGAAGTAGCGCTCGCCGAAGGGCACGTGCAGGTACAGCGACAGCGGTCCGTAGCTGACCTTGGCGTTGCCCTGGACCAGGTAGCTCATCGGATAGTTGGTGTCGCGCATGGGGCCGTAGAGGAAGCGCGAGTTCGGCTGCGGCAGCGGGGTCGAGAAGATGTGCGCCGGCATGGTGGCCTGGAGGCCGCCGAAGCGCTCGTAGCTGGTGTGCAGCACGACCTTGAGCTTGCCCTTGAGGAACTTCTGGCCCGCCATCGCATAGGCCTTGAAGTCCTTGGCGTCGCCGGGTCCGTCGCCATAGCCGACCCGTGCCTCGACGCCGCGGATGTCCTCGACGTCCTTGGTGATCATGTTGACGATGCCGAGGTACGAGTTCGAGCCCCAGAGCACGCCGCCGGGGCCGGTGATGACCTCGACGCGCTTCATGAGCTCCATCGGGTTGACGCGGTACCAGCTGGCGGCGTTGGCGAAGAAGTCGAACGCCGACACGCCGTCATGCAGAGGCAGTGCGGCCTGGATGGTGCCGCGGGTGGCGGGCCACTCGAACTGGTGGTGCTCGCCGCCGTGATCCATCCAGCCCGGGATGCGATTCAACACCTCGGTCAGGGTGCGCAGGCCGTTGGCCTTGATCTCGTCGGCCGTGATGACGGTGACGATGGCCGGCGCCTCCTGGATCGTGGTGCGTGACTTGGAGGCCGTGAGCACGACGTTGCCGAGCTGGATGTCGTCGGTCTCGACCTTGCCGACATCGACCTCGGGCGCCTCGATGACGATGTCGGGTACCTCGGGGGAGTCCTGCGCGAACGCTGGCGCTGCCCCGAGAGCCAGGAGCAGTGCCCCCCACCGCGCCGTCATCCGCCTCCGCTGGATCCGCTTGTGCTTAGACATGGGCTACTGCTCCAGCACGATGAGTTCGACGCGGCGATTCTTGGCCTTGTTGGCCGCCGTGTCGTTGGGGCCGATCGGACGCGAACCGCCGTAGCCTGCGGTCCCGATCCGATCACCATCGACGCCCTTGCTGACCAGGTAGGCCCGGACCGCATTGGCGCGCTGCTCGGACAGCGTCTGCAGCTGACCGACCTCACGTCCCTTGCCCGCTTCGGTGTGCGCTTCGACGCGGATCCTGACCCGCGGGGTCTGCTTGAGCAGGTCGGCGACCTGGTCGAGCAGCGCCTTCGAGGTGGCGTCGAGGTTCGCGGTCTTGCCGGTGAAGTCGATCTTGTCACCGCGCAGATCGATGATGCCGCCGGCGACCTGCGGGCCGGACTGCGTGCCGGTGTCGGGGCAGCCGTCGGTGTCGTCGATGCCGTTCGGGGTCTCGGCCTCGTTCGGGCACTGATCGACGCGGTCGGCGATGCCGTCACCGTCGTTGTCGAGATCGGGGCAGCCGTCGTCGTCCTGGTAGCCGTCCTTGTCCTCCGGCTCCATGATGCAGGTGTCGGCCACGTCCTTGACGCCGTCGTTGTCGTTGTCGAAGTCGGGGCAGCCGTCGTCGTCGTCGAAGCCGTCCTTGTCCTCCGTCTCGTTCTTGCACTTGTCGTCGCCGTCGGCCACGCCGTCGCCGTCGTTGTCGGGATCCGGGCAGCCGTCGTTGTCCTCGTAGCTGTCCTTGTCCTCGGGCGCCTCGGGGCAGCCGTCGATGTCGTCGGGCACGCCGTCGCCGTCCTTGTCGGCGCGGGTGCCGATCTGGCCAACCGCGACCGCGTCGGAGGTCGGCGTCCACGACAGCCCGGCGAAGACGCGGAAGTCGTTGGAGCGGTCGGCGTTCAGGATCGACCGCCCGCCACCGATGGAGGCCAGCAGGTCACCCTTGGAGCGCAGCGCCAGGATGACGCCGCCGAGCGCCTCCAGGGTGGCGTCGTCACCCGCGATGGGGAAGGTGCCGAAGCTCTCGGCCGCGACCGCCAGGGTCGGCGTGAAGGCGTAGCGGAAGCCGGCGCCGAAGGCGCCCTCGGAGCCGACGTCGAGCACGGTGCACTGCGTGGTGCCGCCCTGCTGCTCGCAGTTGTCGGCCGCGGCCTGGTCGGTCGTGCTCTGCGGCACCAGCACGGTGGTGCGCTTGCGGATGCGGGCGCCCACGTTGAAGGCGACCAGCATGGGGCCGGAGTTGTAGTCGAGGATGAGCTTGGGCTCGTAGCTGAAGTCCTCGTCGCCGGTGAAGATGAGCTCGTCGCCGAAGGGCACCGAGACGATGGCGGCGGCGCCGATGCGGATCGAGCCGACGTCCATCAGGCGCGCCTTGGCGCCGATGCGCACGTCGCCGGGGCCGCCCTCGCCGGGCTGCATGTTGGTCTTGGCGTCGGTCAGGAAGAAGCCGCTCTTCTTGACGCGCTCGTTCTGGCCGTAGCCCTCGCCGACGTTGACCACCGTGATGGGCACGTCGATGCCGACCTCCAGCATGCGCAGCGGCGCCAGGTGGAAGCCGAGGTTCATGGTGGCGTCGAAGTCGAGCAGCTTGTCCTCGGTGCCCTTGATGCCCGGCATGTCGCCGCTCAGGGGCGCCTGGGCATAGTTGCCGAAGAACTTGAAGCCGAAGTCCCAGCGCTGGCCGGTCTGCGCGCTATCGACCGAGAAGATGCCGAACGAGTCGATGGTGGGCCGGAACATCTGTGAATCGACGCCGCGGCCCTCGCCCCGCGCCACTCCGGCCGAGGCCAGAAGGCCTGCCAGGATGGCCACCCCCCACCGCGGCCTCACGCTAATCACACTTGACCTGGAGGTCGAAGAAGAAGATGACGCCGACCGCCGAACCCGCGAGGGTGTTCGTGGTGTCGACCGTCGCCGTCCCTGCAGCGCCGCCCGCCTTGGTGCACGAGCCCGCGCCGCCGGCCAGGAAGATGTTGCCCAGGCCGGGGCCGATGGTCACGAAGGCGACGCCGTTGGGCCCGGTCTTGGTCTGGGCCGTCGCCGGCATCTTGAGGTTGGTGCCGTCGGCCACGTCGGCGTCGGAGAAGAAGTAGTCGGTGGCCGGGTTCATGGCGTTGTTCCACGCCGGCACGATGCCCGCGACCGCGACGCCCGGGATGGCGCCCTCGGTGGCGTCGGTGTCCTTGAGGTGGTAGCGCACCGCCAGGGTGCCGAGCTCCGAGAAGGTCTTGCCGCCCGGCACGCCGGCCGCGGTCGACCACGAGCTGTCGAGCGCCTTGGACACCAGGTAGACCGCCTTGCCGCGGATGTTGGTGTTGGGCTGCGGGCGCGACGCCGTGGCGCCGAGGACGTACTTGGGAGTGGCGGTGCCCATCTTGTCGGTGGCCGAGAAGGCGACCAGGCCGTTGGGCGTGTCCTGCGAGGTCGAGAAGCGCACCGTGAAGCGACCGCAGGTGTCGAGGCCGTTGCCCAGCGAGAGCCGGCGGAACGGCGCGCTGGTGGGGTCGGCCAGGAAGTTGAGGGGCTCGTAGACGCGGACCTCGATCTCATTGAGGCGGGGGTCGCCCATCGGGATCTGCTTGGAGTGCTCGTCACCCTCCAGCACGCGGCCGGAGACGCAGATCTCGTCACCGCCGGTGCCCGAGGGATCCTGGCAGGCCGCCTCGACGTTGCAGTCGGTCCCCATCATCGCGGTGCAGTGGCCGATGCCACCGTCGTCGACCAGCACGTTGCCGGTCTCGCAGATGATGGGCGGCAGCTTGGGCACACACCTGCCGCCCTCGAACTTGGACACGTTGGGATCGCACTGGGCCTGCGTGAAGCCGCCGTCGCCGCCTGGCGCGCCGGTGACACAGACGCCATCGAACTCGATGGTGCCCTGGCCGCACTCGACCTTGCTGCAGCTGGAGGTGCCGGCGACGAACGACAGGCTCACCCCGACCAGCAGCAACGACCCCGAAATCAAGCCAACTTTCCGCATCGCAGACTCCTTGACCGTGACGGTGCCCATCAGAAGTTCACCTCGTCCTGGTCGAATTCGCTGTAGATCGAGACCTCGGCGCGCGGCACCGAGCCGCTGCGCACCAGCGAGCCAGTCATGGCGGCCCAGCGCGTGCCGCGGGTGCGGGTGATCAGCTGGCCGGACAGGATGACGGGGCCCCGGGTGTCGGGGTTGTCATCGTTCTCCAGCGTGATGAAGATCTCGGCGGCGCCACCCAGGTTGAAGTCGGTGATGAAGGTCGAGCCGCCGACGAAGCCGCCCGAGTCGGGGTCGTTGCCATCGACCAGACCGATCAGGAAGCCGCCGTTGGGCGCGGTCAGCACGCGGTAGTTGGAGGCGTAGTATTTCGGGTTGGCCTTGATGAAGGCGTTGCAGGCGGCCAGCCGCTCGGCCGCGGGCATGCCGGCGATGGCGGCGTCGGGCTTCTTGTCGCCGGGGGCGTACGACACGATGCCCTTGACGCCAGTGAGGAGACGGCTGATGCGGCCGCGCTGATCGATGGCGGCCAGCTCGGCGGTGCGGTTGCCGGCGGCCTTGGCCTTGGCCTCGCGATCCATGGTGGCCTCGACGATGCCCATGCCGGCCTGGTCGCCGAAGTAGTCGATCGAACAGGGATCCGAGGGGTCCACGATGGGGACGATCTTGAAGTCGGCCACCGGAACGATGACCGCGTTCTGGGTCACCCAGATCGAGTAGTGCGTCGCGGCAGGGGTCAGGTTCGCCTGCGTGACCCCCTCCGACGGCCCCATGTTGAACAGGACCAGCTCGATGTCCGAGCCCTGGAAGGGCTCGATACAGCCCGCAGTCGTCAAGCATGCGACCGATAGCGCCGCCAACAATCTGGACATGAACCTGGTTCTCCTCGGGCCCCCGCCCGCTCGAATCACCGGGTGTAAGGCTCGTAAAGTCGACTGCAAAGGAGCCGCACCCGACGCCACTTTACGCCGGGTTAGGCTTTGCTGTCAACGTTTCGGGGAACGAGAGGGGAGGAACTCAGAAGGCGACCCGGCCGGTCAGGGCCAGGGTGAAGAGCTTTCCTTCATGATCACCGGGGTTCACGTTCTGCAGGTCGGTGCGGCCAGCGCCGACCTCGCCGGCGTTGTCCGGGACGTGACGCGCGCCCAGCGGCAGCAGCATCTCGAACGCGCCGTCGATCCCGAAGCGGCCATTGACCTCGTAGGAGCCGCCGACCGCGATCAGGTGCTTGTCGTCGTCCAGATACTGCCTCTCGAGGTTGCGATCGGGGACGGCGTTACCGTCGAAGGTGTAGCCGCCGCGCAGCGCCAGCTTCTTCGACAGCTCGTACTGGATGCCGTAGTGCAGCCCGATGGAGTCGTGGAAGTTCTGCGCGAAGGCAAAGTCGTTGCGGTTGCGCAGCTCGAGCAGGATCTCCTGGAACGACGACCAGTCGGTCCAGTCGATCTGCGCCGAGATGGTCAGCTTGCCGAGCTTGGCGGCCACGCCCGCCATCAGCTTCTGCGGCCAGTGGATGTTGGCGGCGAAGTCGACCGGGGTGGTGCCGCTGGGCAGCTCGATGGTGCCGTCGCCCGAGACCTCGAGGTTCATCGGGGCCTGGTAGCTGACGCCGAGCTGCACCTTCTTGCCCAGGCGCACCAGGGCGCCCAGGTTGAACGAGATGCCGAGGCCGTTCGACTTCAGATCGGCGGTGACCGGCTTGTTGAAGGCCTTGACGTCGAAGATGGTGAAGCCGACGCGGATGCCGGCGCCCAGCAGCAGGGCGTCGCTGACCTCGTAGGCCACCGCGGGCACCAGCTCGACGTCGATCAGCTGCGTGTCATCGACCCCGGAGACCGCGGGATCAGGCTTGCCGTTGGCCAGCTTGGCGCGATCGAACTGCACCGCGCCGCCGTAGGGCAGGAAGACGCCGGCACCGAAGGCGAAGCGGGACGGCAGGTGATCGCTGCCCTGCAGGCGGGTCGAGAAGGCCAGCGCCGGGATGGCCGGCACCGGCACGCGGCCCTCCTGCTTGGGACACAGCGCGTTCGAGGTCGGATCGGCGGCGCACGAGGCCGGCTTGGCCAGCGGGTCGCCGTTCTTGGCGTCGTAGTAGCGCGGCGCGTAGATGGCCTCGACGTCGATCGTCAGAGCCGTCCGGGGCAGCTGCGCCAGCCCGGCGGGGTTGTGATAGATGGCCAGCGGATCGTCGGCGATGGCGGCCCAGGCGCCGCTCATGCCCATGGCGCGGGCGCCGATCTGGTTGGGGCGACCGAAGCCGCTGGCGGCGGCGTCGTTCAGCCCTGCGAACGACGAGATCCCTACCCCGGCGGCGAGCAGCACCGCGAGCTTGGCTCGCATCAGTCAGCCCCCATGCCGGAGTCGATGACGACCGCGCGCGACTCGCAGGTGTTCGTGGCCAGGTTGCAGGTCTCGCCCTGGGTCAGGAAGCAGTCCGGGTTGGAGGCACAGTGCCGGCCCGGCGGATCTTCATCGAGGAACGAGCAGCCCTGCACGGCGCCCGCGATCATCAGCGCCGTCAGCCCCAGCACCAGGCTGAAGGCGCGCAACCAGCGCCGCGGCGGCTTCACCACTGGCTTGTCGACCGACGTCACCGCCGGCCTCACCACTTCACCGTCCGCGTCACCGCCATGCCGACCCCGCCCTTCGGATTCAGCGTCGGCGACACCGCGAAGCCCGGCGCCAGGCCGGGCCGCTCGTCGCTGCGGCTCTTGACGAAGAAGTACACGCTGGCGCCGAGCGACAGCGCCGCCAGCCCGTACGAGATGTTCGACACCAGCCCCAGCGTCTTGCCGTCGTCGATCAACGCGTCATAGTCGGCGCGCGTCTTGATGTCGGGCGCGCCGGCCGCGCTGCCCGGGCGGGCACGCTCGGCATAGATGATGTCGCGCGCCGACTCCGACTTGTCGTTCTCCATCAGGCCGAAGGTCACGCCGGTCGCCAGCAGCGCGCCCGAGACCCCCAGCGCGATCCAGGCCAGCTTGCGCCCGCGCGCTCGCACCGCGGTCGACTTCAGGGCCACCGCGACCTCGCGCTTCTGTCCCTTGACCAGCACCACCCGGCGCCGCCAGCTGTCCTTGCCCGCGGCGCGCACCTCGACGGTCACGATGCCGGGCTGCAGGGTGTAGTAGCCGTCAGGCCCCGGTCCGACCGGCTTGTCGTCGATCAGGACCTCGACCGTCAGGGTCGGATCGGCCAGCGTCAGCCTCAGCCCCGCGGTGTCGGGCAGCTCGTTGACCGGCTTGCTGCCCGGGCCCAGGCGCAGCTCGATGGGGGCGTCGGGATCCTCGTCCAGGGTGATGCTGACGTCGCTGGTGACGCCCTTCAGGACCTCGACGCTGAGCGTTTTGGGCAGGTAACCCGGGCGCTCGATCTTGAGCTCGTGGCTGCCCGGCGTGATCTTGAACGGCTCGCCGCCGGCGGCGCCGCGCATGATGCCGTCGATCGACACCGTGGCACCCTCGGCGTTGCCGACGCGCACCGCGATGGCGCCGATGTCGCCTTCCAGCACGACGCCCGCGGCCGAGCCCAGCTTGCCTCGGCAGTCCTCGATCTCCTTGCGCACGCGCGGCGAATAGCGCGAATCCGGCTGCAGCCGCAGGTACTCGGTGAAGGCCGCGATGGCCTCCTTGCACTGGCCATCGGCCTTGTACGACAGACCCAGGTTGCGCCAGCCACCGGCCAGCGACGGATCCAGCTGCGACACCTTGAGCAGCTTCTCGATCGACGCCTTGTAGTCGCCCTTGGCGTAGTCGACGTTGGCGTCCTCGAACAGCTTGCGGGCCTCCTCGCGCACCTTGGGATCGACCGGCGCAGCCGGCCCAGGGGCCGGCGACGCCGATGGTGATGGCGACGGTGACGGTGCGGGCGCCTCGTCTGCCATGGCCAGCCGCGCCCGTGCTCCCGCCATCGAAGCCGCCAGCACACACGCCAGCGCAAGCTTCCTCATGAAGGCCCTCCCCGATCGGTGAAGCTACACCTACTCGTTAGGATCGTCGCTGAAGACATTACCAGACGACGTCGGCACGCCGCCACTTCCGCCCGAGTTGCCGCCGCCCGGCCGCGAGCCGCCGCCGCTTCCACCGGTGGCCGCCGCGGTCTTCTGCACCAGCACGCCGAACTCGCTCAGCGCGCCGTCGTCCTTCTTCACCTTGAGCGGCATGTTGCCGCCGTTGGCCTTGAGCAGCGCGTACTCCTCGTCGAGGATCTTCACGAAGGTGGCCCGGTCGGTGACCGGCCGGCCGCGCACCGCGGTGACGACGTAGCCCTCGTTGATGCCGATCTGGCGCAGCGGCGAGCTCGACTCCAGGGTGGCCACGATGGCGCCGCCCTCCTTGAGCTCCTTGTCGGACCAGCGCCACGCGATGCCCGGGAACAGCGTGTACACCTTGGCGCCCAGCGAGCCGGCGGTCTCGGTGTACTGCGCGGCCAGCGAGGTCACGGTGTCGTGCGGGACCTTGTACAGCGTCCACACCTTGTACTTGTGGCCGGTGCCGACCTGGTGCTTCTCCCAGTAGACCTCGCTGGGCGAGGCCGCCGCCGGGGGCAGCGCGGCGCCCGCGGTGGCACGCAGCGTGGCCGCGACCTCCTTGGCGCGCTCGCGCAGACGGCGGCGGGCCTGGTCATAGGCGCCGTCGTCCGAGCCGGCCTTGGCCTCGCGGAACTCCTCGTACAGCTTGCGCTGCGCGTCGCCATACTTGCTGAAGACGACCGCCTTCCAGTTGTTGTCCTTCGACGCCGCGGTGGCGACCAGGTCGACCACGCCGGCCAGGCCCATGGCCTGGGCCTCTTCCTCGGCCAGCTTCTGGTCCTCGTTCAGTGACGACACCCCGACGACCGTCCCGGCCGCCGGCGTGTCGGCCGCCAGCACCCACGGCGGGCGCGCCTTCTCGGTCGCGCCCTGCCCCACCGACGACTCCACGAAGCGACCGCTGTCGCGCCGCGCGGTGTTGGCCTTGGCCTCCGCCGCCGCCTTCGACGCCTGCCACTTCTGATAGAAGACGAAGCCGCCGACCGCGAGGCCGGCCGCGGCCAGCGCCATCAGCGCCATGAAGGCCATCGACATGCCGCGCGACTGCGCGCCCGCGACCGTGGTCGCGAACTCCGGCGACTTGGGCCGCTGCACCGGCTTGTCCTGCGCCGTCTTGATGAACTTGCGCGTGTTGGCGTCGACGTTCGGCTTGGCCAGCGTGGCCACGTGCGACAGCAGCCCTTCGCCGGCGACACACGAGGTCGGCCCGCCGCAGTCCTTGCACTTCATCTCGGGCGGGGTGGCGAACTTCAGCACCTCGTGGTGCTCGGCCACGTCGATGACCTGCGACGACGTGGTGGCGCACTTGGCGCACGAGTACGGCATCGAGAACGACATCACGACGCCCTTGGCGCCCAGATCCTGCGGCGTGGTCAGGCGCTCGGCGAAGGCCGGGGTGCAGCCGACGAGGATGATCTGCTCGCAGCCCGGGGTCGCCTTGGCCATCAGCTGGCGCCACTCGGCGGCGCCGGCGGGGTCGATCTTGCCCAGCGACGACAGGTCGAACACGACCTGACCTTCGAGCCCCTCGGCCAGCTTGTCGGTCGGGAACGAGCCGTCGAGATCGCCGGAGACCTTGAGGTAGGTCGACCGGCCTTCAATCTGTTTGTCAATGCGGAGCTTGCGGGCGCCGTCGGCGACCGCGTAGTTCATGCGCGTGGACAGGAAGCCGGCCACGTCGGTGGGCAGCTCGACCGCGCCCTGACCGGCGACGTACGAGAAGTAGGTCAGCGGGTCTTCGTCGAAGTACTCGGGGTTGCCGCACTGGTCGCAGGGCTTCTCCTGCGGCTTCATGCTCTTGATCTGATCGGCGTCGCGATCCGACTGGAACAGGCGCTTGCGGTCGGCGTCGCAGTAGTCGCAGCGGAAGGGCGCGTAGAACGAGAACACCTTGCCCTTGGGACCAGCGAAGTTGGCGACCATGTTGAGCTGGTCGACCACCTTGGGAGCGCACTCGATGAAGTAGACCGCCTCGGCCTTGCCCGAAAGCTGGTTCACGAAGTCGACCCACTCACGGATACCGAACGACGAGATCTTCGAGATGTCGTTCAGATCCAGCACGTAGGTGCCGGACTTCAACGTGCCCGCCAGCTTCTTGCCGGAGAACTCTTCGTCGATGGTCCCGGAGAACTTGAGCAGGGTGATGCTCCCATCGGCGAACTTGTCGACCTTCAGCTTCTCGGGTTTCCCCTCGGTCGCGGCAGCTGCTTCAGCCATTGTCGTTTTCCATTCCCTTCATTGGTCCTGACCTACACAGGCCCGTAGTAATGCAGCGACTTCGCCAGCTGGCGAAACTCGCGCAGGTTGAGATCGAGATCGAAGATGCCGGTGACCTCGGTGCGCTGTCCGTCGACCACGTCGAAGAACATCGCCACCGTCGACTGGTAGACCTTGAGCATGCCGAGGCCGGCGCCGCCGTGGCTCTGATCCATCTCGCCGCCCTTGAGGCCGCGCGCCAGCCCGGCGAAGACATGCTTGCGCCGCAGCCGGCCGAAGGGGTCGGTGACCTGGATGGCCACCACCGCGCCGTCGGAGGCCAGGCGCAGGGTGGCGGCGTCCTGCGGCGCCAGCCGCACGTTGGCCTTGCGATCGTGGGCGAACAGCGGGTGGCCGGTGTTGCGATCGACCGGGGCGTCGTAGATGGCGTTCATCAGGAGCTCGTGCGCCAGCTCGCCGAACATCTCGCCGACCCGCTTGGGGCAGCCCATCTGGTCGATGAAGCGCTGCACCAGCTTGACCGCGCGCTCGCGCCCCTCGGTGTCGGCCACCGACTCCTTGAAGCCGACGAAGCCCCAGTTGAGCATGGCCGCGAAGGGCGGCGGCTCGTCCGGGCGCAGGACCCGGCGCGCGGCGTACAGGAGCTCCCAGTCGCGCGGGGTGGACTCGAAGTTGGCGCGACCGAACAGGTTGGAAACCCTGGGCTCCTCGACCGCGATCTTGAGCAGGCGCTCGAGCGGCTCGGCGGTCCACATCCACGCCTTCAGGCCCGGGCTGGTGCGCAGGAGGCGCAGCACCAGCTCGGCGTCGAAGGCGTCGGCGCAGATGATCGAGTTCGCCTCCAGCAGCGAGGCGACCTGCTCCGGCTCGTCGGCGGCGGCTACACGGAGCCCGCTGACCGCGAGCAAGCGCCGCAGGCGGTTCTGAACCATCTTGTTCCGCTCGAGTACGACCGCGTGCTCGTTGGCCATTCCTGTCCTTGAATCCAGCTCCGGCGAGACCAGTCCGACTGACTCTCACGGCTGACTCGACCCACATCCGGGTAGTCAGACACTCGCACTGCCCGTCCCAATGGCCCTTCTCGTCAGTGGTCAAAGGGTGGGGCGCCCCACCATCGTATGAGGCGATTGATCATGGAACAAGCATTTTGTGATACAGTTCCGCTGTCGGCACCGGGCCGACACACGGGCACGGGAGATCGTCGAGACATGCGTGAAACGAAGCGCCTGGCTGGTGTCTTTGCAAGGGCGCTGACGCTGGTAACGTTGGTGAGCGTTGGCTACGTGGGTGCGGGTACCGCACAGGCGAGGACGCCGCCCAAGCCCAAGCCGGGCGTGGGCGCCGGGGCGGGCAAGGCGGCGCCAGCCAACGACCCCGCGGTCCAGATCGAGAAGGACGCCGAGGCGGCCATCGCCGCGCGCAAGTACGCCAAGGCGGTGACCCTGCTGCGCGGTCTTGTTGCTCTGCGTCAGAACGACCCCAAGGGCGACACCGTGTTCCGCCTGGCCGAGGTCTATGTGCTCGCCGGCCAGTATGAAGAGGCCATCGCGGAGCTCGAGCGCTTCGTGCGGGTGTCGACCGACGAGGCCCGCCTGACCAAGGCCAAGAACGAGATCGACCGCCTGAGCAACACGCCGGCGCCGTTCTTCGAGGACGTGTTCCGGCCCGAGCCGGCCAAGGCCGAGGCGGCCAAGCTGTTCAAGCTGGGCCAGGACTTCACCAAGAAGAAGAAGTTCGCCGAGGCGGTCGCGCACTACGAGGCCTCGATGCTCCTCGATCCCGATCTGCCCGGCCCCTACCGCGCCTCGGGCGCGGTCTACGACAAGCTGGGCAACAAGAAGAAGAAGGCGCAGTTCTTCTCCGAATATCTGCGCCTGCGGCCCGACGGCAAGACCGCCGACGAGATCCGCAAGATGCTCGGCAAGGAGAAGATCCTCGGCAAGGTCAACATCGAGGCCTCGTTCGCCTGCGACGTCTTCGTCAACGGCCGGCCCATGGGCAAGAAGACGCCGATCACCGCGCTGACGCTGCCCGAGGGGCGCTACACCGTGACGCTGGTGAACCAGCAGTACCACGTGGTGCGCAACATGAAGGTCAAGGTCGAGGCCGGCAAGCAGCAGAAGGCGCGCTTCGACTTCGGCATTGTTTCGCTCAAGCTCAGCCCGTGGGCGCGCGTCAAGGTGGACGGACGCGACCTCGGGCTGTGGGACGAGCTCGGCGTGCCGGCGGGCAGCTACACCTTGCAGCTCGCGGCCCACGACGGCTCGCACAGCAAGGAGCTCGCGGTGGCGGTGCAGGACGGCAAGACGGTCGTCATCGATAAGTGGTAAGCAAGTGGTGACAGAAAGCGCGCTTGGAAAACACCGGTAACCATACCGCAGGCGGAACACCCATCCCGGACGCCACCGGGAAGCTGTCCCCTGGCTCGCCCTCGGAGCCGATCCCGTTCGGCAAGTACTGGCTGCTCGGCCTGATCGCGCGTGGCGGCATGGCCGAGGTCTATCGCGCCAAGATGCAGAGCAAGCCCGATCGGCTGCTCGCCATCAAGTGCATGCGCCCGCAGCTGGCCAAGGAGGCCCGCTTCGTCGACATGTTCATCCGCGAGGGCAAGCTGGCGGTCATCCTCGACCACGGCGCCATCGTGAAGACCATCGAGATCGGGCGCATCGATGGCCGCTACTTCATCGCCATGGAGTACATCGGCGGCAAGGATCTGACCCAGGTCCTGCGCCGCTGCCAGGAGACCCACCAGCGCATCCCGGTGCCGCACGCGGTCTACATGGCGGCCAAGGCGGCCGAGGGGCTGCACTTCGCGCACGTGCTGACCGACGCCGAGGGGCGGCCGCTCAACATCGTCAACCGCGACGTGTCGCCGTCCAACGTGCGCCTGTCGTACGACGGTCAGGTCAAGCTGATCGACTTCGGCATCGCGCAGGCCATGCTGAAGTTCACCAGCGAGATCGGCGTCCTCAAGGGCAAGTTCAGCTACATGTCGCCGGAGCAGATCCGCGGCATGCCGGTCGACGCGCGCACGGACATCTTCTCGGTCGGCATCATCCTGCACGAGATGCTGACCACCGAGAAGCTGTTCCGCGGCGACACCGAGTTCGCCCTGATGGAGAAGGTGCGCAAGGCCGAGGTCACGCCGCCGAGCAAGTTCAACCGGCGCGTCACCCCGGAGCTGGACGCCGTGGTGCTGAAGGCGCTGGCGCGCGACGTCGGCGATCGCTACCAGACCGCGGCGCAGTTCGCGCAGGACCTGAACTCGCTGCTGGCCAACTACCGCTTCGACCCCAGCGAGCTGAAGGAGTTCGTGCGCCAGCTGTTCCGCGCCGACTATCAGAAGGAAGAGACCGAGATCGCCGCCTGCCTGGCCGCGGGTGTGGCTCCGGTCGCGGGCCATGGTCCACCGGCGCGCACCCCGCAGCCCGACAGCCGCCTGCGCCGCGAGGATCAGACCCAGCCCGACGAGATGCCCGAGATCTCGGTGACCCAGGAGCCCATCGCGACCGCGCCGCCGCGGGTGCAGCAGACGGTGACGCCCAGCGACGGCAAGGCGCCTGCGGGCGCCGCCCCCGAGAAGGCCAGCGGCGGGTTCTGGTCGAAGTTGAAAGCGAAGTTCGGCAAGGACGGCGCGCCCAACAAGTAGCGCAAGCCGCGGCCAGGCGGCCACGTGGCCCGGCAGTCAGGCAGTCAGGCGGTCAGGCGGTCAGGCGGTCAGGCGGTCATTGGTCGCCGGCCAGCGGGCGCAGCAGGATTGGCGTCAGCTTGGCGAGGTCGCCCGTCGGTGAACCGAGCACCAGCTGCAGGCCGCCCTCGCTGGCGACCAGCAGCATGTGGTGACCGGGCTCCAGCCAGACCTCGAGCTCCTCGACGGTGACCTCGGCGGGCGGCTTCATCGGCCAGCTGCCCAGGGTGACGGTGGCCTGGCTCAGGGTGGCGGCGTTCAGCGTCAGCTTCAGCGTCAGGTCGCCCAGCGTCAGCGTGCCGACGCCGTTGAAGCTGGTGGCGTCGAAGGCCTCGCGCTGCTTGTCGGGCACGCGCACCAGGTCGACGCGGTCCTTGCGCGCGCAGCGGCCGACCTCGAGCTTGAGGCCAGGGAACTGCCGCCGGGTGACCAGCTTGCCGAGCTTGCTCATGGCGGCCTTGCAGGCCTTGCTGGTGATCGTCTGCGGGGTGCCGCCGCCGCCGGGGCTGAAGTCGGACGACACGTCGAAGCGCAGGTAGTGCGGAGCGCTGCTGCTGACCACGATGTATGTCAGCGAGCCGCCGCCCTCGGGGCCGTCCTGGACCTCGACCGCGAGCAGCTTGCTGCCATCGACCGACCATGCCAGCGGGCGGCGCGAGGTCCTGATGCTCATGGCCTCGGCGGCAGCACCGTAGATGAAGGAGAGCAAGAGGACGCCCATCACGACGCATCGCGTCATCGGCCGATATCTCGATGAAGTTTGCTTGTGGATCGAATATCGAGGATGATCAGGCTGAGATCTGCGCATGTCCACTCCAGCTAGCCCATGGATGCTGTCGATCGCGCGAGCGGCCGCGCTGCTCGGCGTGTCGCCGGAGCGGCTGGCGGACATCCTTGCACGCGCCGACCTCGATGGCGAGACGGTGCTGGAGCTGGACTACACCCGCTTCCACGCGCTGCTCTCCGCCGAGATCATGACGCGCCTGCCCGCCCAGCGCGTCAAGGCCGCGCTCGCCATCCTGGTCGCCCGCAGCTGGGCCGCCGCGACCTGATCTGCCCGTGCCCGTGCCCGTGCCCGTGCCCGTGCCCGATCCGGGCCGCTTCCGTCTCAGGCCTTGGGGGCGTCCTTGCCCGTGAAGATGTGCAGCGATCGGGCGCCCTTGGCGTCCTTGGTCTTGACCCGCAGATCGAACAGACAGATGACCTCGGTCGACCTGTCGGGCTCGACGTTGACGATCAGGCGCGACGAAGAGGCCAGCACGAAGTAGAGGCCGAGCCCGGCGCCTCCGCCGGTGGCCTGCAGCGGGCTGCCCTGCTCCAGCCGGGCGCGCGCCAGGTGCTCGATGATGGCACCCTTCTTCAGGGTGCCGAAGCTGTCCCGCGCCGACAGCGCGAAGTGCTTGCCGTCGTGCGCGAAGCGGAACACCGCGGTCGCGTTGCTGACCGGCCCGCCCCCCGGGCGCGCCTTGCCGAGCAGCTCGCCGCGCAGGCTGGCGTTGCGCGAGGCCGGCGCGTCGTACAGCGCGTTCATCAGGAGCTCGTCGGCGACCGCCTCGATGCGCGCGACCAGCTGGTTGCGCGCGCCGACCTCCTTGGCGAAGGCGGCGCACTCCAGCACCACGCGGCGCTTCTCGTCGTAGGTGCGCACCTCGTGCTCGTGCACGTTGACGCCCCAGGCCAGGTACTTCTCGAGGCCGAAGATGCCGCCCTCGGGGTGCGCCAGCTTGGAGCCGGTCACCACCAGTTCGTCCTCGTCGGCGGGCTGCTCGTCATGGCCGATGACGTTGTCGCAGGGCGGATGCTCGAGCAGATCCAGCGAAGGTCCTGCGTCCAGCGGCTCGCCGAGCACCACCACCTTGGCGGCGTCGCCGGCGCGCAGCAGCAGGCTGGCCCAGCTGGGCTGGCGCCGCGCGGACTGATCGGCAAACACGACGAGGCGAGCTTCGGGGTCCGACGGGCCGGGCGGGATCACGACATCGGCGCAGTCGTCCACGAAGCTGACCTGGGTTCCTACCGCGCTCAGGGTCCGCTGCAGAACCTTGCGCAGCGTCGGGTCCTGAGTCACGCAGATCGCACGTGGAGAGGTCACGTTGGAATTTTATCGCGAGAGCGGACAGCAGGTCAACGAAGCTCGCGCATCGCACACTGTCGCATGTGGGGGTGTTCTGAAATTCAGGGCACTTCTAGACACGCGTCGCGAGATCCGTCATGATCGATGGCCGACCGGCATGCAAATGTGGGCTCCATGAGCAACCCGCTCAGCGAGGGGCGACCCAAGCCTCCACCGCTGCCTGCGGACGTGGCTGGTTCGAGCCCGCCCGCTGGCCAACCATCCACTCCAGCCGCCGCCGTTTCCCCAGGCGTGGCAGGCGTGTCGGGACCGACCGCGGTGGGCACCGAGCTGCCGGCCGGTTCGGCCCTCGGCGTCGGGATGGGCGAGTACGAGGAGCCCGAAGACCCCACCAAGCCGGTGACCATCGGGACCGCGGTGTCGAATTCGACCGGGCCGATGGCCGCGCTGGCGCCACCGCCGGGCAGCGGTCCTCCGCCACCACCGGTGCCGGTGCTGCCCGCGGTGCCGACCATCTCGCCCCCAGGTCAGCGCGGCGCCATCGAGCCCAGCATCGTCGAGGAGCTGGCCGGCCTGGCGCTGCGCGAGGCGGGCGCGCAGAAAGATCTGGGGCGACAGGCTGATCTGTATGCGCTCCTGGGCCTGTTGCACCTCGACGTCCTCGAGGACGCCGCCACCGCACAGCGCCACCTGGCCTCGGCCGGGCCGCAGCATCCAGTGGCGCCGCGGCTGCGCGTCGCGCTGGCGGTGTCGAGCGGTGACGCCGCCACCATGGCCGGCCTGGAAGACGAGCTGGCGCGTGCGCAGGCGGGGCTGAGTCCGTCGTCGGGCTTCCTCATCGCGCGCGACCTGGCCGAGGCCTGGCTGTGGCGCTTCGCGGACGGCACCCGCGCCGCGGCCAGCATCCAGCGCGCGCTGCGCATCGCGCCGTCGGATCCGTCGACCCGCGAGCTGATGTCGCTGGCGCTGGCGGTCGCGGGAGATCACGCCGGGCTGGTCGAGCACCTGCTCAAGCCGCCCCCCGCGGGCGCCACCACGGCGGCCGGCGACGTGCCGCTCGACTGTCTCATCGAGGCCGCGCACGTCCTCAGCGACCGCATGAACGATCCCGAGCGCGCGCTGGATCCGCTGCAGCGCGCGCGCGGCGCCGAGTTCACCCAGCCCTACGCGCTGGAGCGCCTGATCGAGCTGGCCGAGGTCAAGAGCGCGGCGCGCTTCGCCAAGCCGGGCGGGCGTCCGCCAGCCCCCAGCGCGGGCCCCGATCTGGTCGAGCTGTACCGGCGCAAGCTGGCGGTGCTGGATCCCGAGCCGAGCGCGCGGGTCGAGCGCGCCGCCACCAGCTTCCGCCTCGCCGAGCACCTCGAGCTGGGCGGCTCCAGCGAGGAGGCGCGCTCGCTGTACGTGCTCTTGTCGGTGGCCGAGAGCGGGACCTCGGGCTTCGGGGCGCGGCTGGCGCTGTTCGCGCGGCGCCGCCTCGGCATCCTGGGCAAGGCCTGGGAGGACGCCGCGTCGGCGTGTCGCGATCTGTCGCGCATCGCGGGCCACGCCGGGCTGGGGCGCGCCTATCTGCGCCGCGCCGCCGAGCTGGCCGATGCGCGGGTCACCGACGGCGAGCTGGCCACGGAGCTGTACGCCGAGCTGTTCCAGGGTGACGCCGGCGACCCTGGCACCATGCGCGCGCTGGCGCGCCTGCACCTGACCCGCAGCAAGAATCGCGAGCTGGTCGGCCTGCTGGAGGCGTTCGGGCAGGCGCGCGGGGATCTGCGCCCGGCGGCGTACCGTGCCGCGGCCGCGGTGGCGGAGTCGCGCCTGAGCGATCTGGAGGCGGCGGCCGGGCTGCGCCGGGCCTCGATGCAAGGTGACGCCGACGTCGCCGGGCTCGAGGATCTGGCGCGCATGGCGCGGCGCTCGCGCGATCGCAACCGCCTTGCCGAGGCCTACAAGAAGCTGGCGCGCATGGTCGATGACGACCGCACCGCGGGCTTCTGGCACGTCGCCGCGGGCCTGCAGGCGCTGGTGTCGACCGGCATCGGTCGCGACGCCGAGGAGTCCTTCGGCGCCGCGCTCAAGAAGGATCCCGCCAACGTGTTCGCGCACGCGGCGCTGGCGGCGCAGCAGCGCCGCGCGCAGCGCTGGGCCGATCTGGCCGGCAACCTGCGCGACATGGCGCCGCTCCTGGCCGACGACGCCACCCGCGCCATGGTGCTGCGCGAGCTGGGGCGCGTCACCGCCAGCAAGCTGGGCGACCCGCGCGCCGCGCGCGCCCACCTGGAGCGCGGCCTCGAGCTGTCGCCCAACGACACCGGCCTGCTGGCGGCGCTGGCCGATCTGCTGGGCGACACCGGCGACTGGACCCGCGGCATCGAGCTGCGCGAGCGCGCGGTCACGCTGTCGGACGATCCCGCCCGCGCCAGCCGTCTGCTGTTCGAGATCGGCGAGATCCAGGAGCGCCAGCTCAAGAACGACGACGCCGCGCGCGACGCCTACGAGCGCGCGCTGCAGCGCGACGTGCGCTCGCTGGATGCGCTGCGCGCCCTGCAGGGGCAGTACCGCAAGGCCAAGCGGCTGGGCGATCTGCTGGGCGTACTGCGGCGCGAGGTCGATCTGCTCAGCGCGGGCCACATGGCCGGCCAGAGCCAGGGCACGACGCGCGACGCCGGCACCACCACGCGCCTGGTCACCCTGCAGCTGGAGATCGCGCGCTATGCCGATCAGCTGGAGGGCGACTCCGCCGCGGTGCTGGTCGCCTTCCGCGGCGCGCTGGAGCTCGATCCCGCCAACACCACGGCGCTGCTCGGGCTGGAGCGGCTGTGTCGTCGCGATGGCCGCTGGGAGGAGCTGGCCGAGGCCATGCGCCGCGCGCCGCGCACGCAGCGCAACGTGCACACCCTGGGCGAGGCGCTGGAGAAGCTGGAGCGCTGGAGCGATCTCGGCGAGGTCCGCCGCGTCGAGCTGGAGCTGCTCGAGGACGCGCGCGAGGCCGCCAAGGTCGCGCGCGGGCTGGCCGCGCTGTACGAGGACCGCCTCGGCGACGGCGAGGCCGCGGGGCGCTTCTATCGCCGCGCCACCGAGCTGGATCCCACCGAGCGCGCCAGCCACAACGCGCTGACCAAGCACCTGGAGAGCCGCGGCAAGTGGGGCGAGCTGGCCGAGGCCATCGAGCGCGAGCTGCTGGCCCTCTCGACCGCCGAGCCGGCGCACCGCATCGAGCTCCTGATGCGGCTCGGCGAGATCCGCCGCGAGAAGCTGGATCGCGCGGTCGAGGCCGCGCACGCCTTCGAGGGCGTGCTGCAGATCGATCCCGCGCACATGCCGGCGCTGGTCGCGCTGACCGACCTCTACACGCGGCTGTCGCGCGAGCCGGAGCTCTTGCGCATCCTCGAGGCCACCGCGGCCGCCACCGTCGACAAGACCGCGCGCGCCGACGTCTGGCAGCGCGTCGGCGAGCTGCGCGACCGCCGTAACGAGGTCGATCAGGCCATCGCCGCGCTGCGCAACGCCTTCGAGCTGTCGCCCTCGAACCGCGCGCTGTTCACCGCGCTGGAGCGGCTCTGCTACAAGCGCGAGCGCTGGCTCGACGCCATGCACCTCTATGACGCGGCCATCGCGCTGGTCGAGACGCGCGCCGCCCGCGCCTACCGGCTGGGCGACCTGTACGCGCGCCGCGGCCAGATCCAGCTGCAGTACCTCGGCCAGCCCGGCGAGGCCGCCGCCAGCTACCTGCGCGTCATCGAGCTCGACCCCGACAACGACACCGCGGTGAAGTTCCTGGAGTCGATCTTCTCGCAGCAGTCGGACTGGGTCGGCCTGATCCGCGCCTACGAGAAGCGCGCCGACCTCATCGCCGACGACGAGCGCAAGCTGGAGACGCTGCGCCGCGCCGCCCGCGTCGCCGCCGCCAAGCTCAAGGACGCCGCCGAGGCCGCGCGCTTCTACTCGCGCATCGTCGAGGTCGAGCCCGGCGACAGCGAGGCGCTCGACGCCCTGGAGCGCTTCTACGAGCGCCAGCGCGACTGGGAGGCGCTGGTGCGCATCCTGACCACGCGCCTGGCGCTGGCCCCGGCCGGCGACGCCGCGGTGACCCTGTACGCGCGCATCGCCACCATCTGCGAGGAGGGCCTGCGCGACGAGAACCGCGCGGTCGACCACTACCGCAAGATCCTGGAGATCTCGCCCGGCCACAAGGAGGCGCTCGACGCCCTGGCCCGGATCTACGAGTCGACCGAGAAGTGGGTCGAGTTCATCGACGTCACGCGGCGCCAGATCCGGGTCACCAACGACCGCAACGTGAAGGCGCTGCTGTACTTCAAGTGCGGCTCCGTCATGGAGTCCAAGTTCGGCAAGGAAGAGGACGCCATCCGCTACTACGACGCGGCCATCAAGACGTCACCGTCTTGCTTGCCCGCCGTGCACGGCATGCGCGACCTCTACCTGCGCAAGCAGGACTGGGCCCGCGTCATCCAGTCGCTCGAGCTGGAAGTGAAGCTGTGGCAGGAGGACAAGGAGCGCGCCGGCGTGTTCGCCCAGATCGGCCAGATCTACGGCGACAAGCTGGGTGACGCCGCGCGCGCCCTGCACTACTTCGAGTCGGCACTCGCGGTCGACCCCGACTGTCTGCCCGCCAACAAGGCGCTGTTCGAGCTGCACTTCAGCCGCCAGGAGTGGGGCCAGGCCGCGCCGCTGGGCGCCGCGCTGTCGCAGAAGGCGATGCGCGAGGGCGAGCCGTCGGAGCGCAGCGCCTTCTATACCAAGCGCGGCATCGTGGCCATGCGCACCAGCGATCCGCGCGGCGCCGCGGAGAGCCTGGTCATCGCCCTCGAGATCAAGCCCGACAACCTGGGCGCGCTCGAGGAGCTGCGCCGCCTGGCGCAGCAGCAGCCCGACGCCTACGACTTCAACGCGACCTTCCGCGAGCTCGAGAAGATCTACCGCCGCCGCGACGCCGGCGCCGCGCTGGCCCGCGTGCTCGGCGCGCAGGCCGACCTGGCCGAGCGTGCCGGCGAGCTCGACAACGCCATGCGCCTGCACGAGGAGGCCGAGCGGCTGGCGCCCGACGATCCCGAGATCCTCGACGCCCTGGTCGATCTGCACATCCGGCTGCGCCGCTATGGCGACGCCGCGCGCGACCTCGAGACGTACCTGGAGCGCCGGCCGCCGGAGGCGCAGCGCATCCGCGGCCTGTTCCGCCTGGCCGAGATCTTCGGCGACGGCATGATGGATCCGGCGCGCGCGGTCAACTCGCTGCGCGAGGTGCTGCGCCTGCAGCCCACGCACCGCGAGGCGCACTACCAGCTGGCGCAGGAGCTGTACCTCATCGGGCGCCACCAGGAGGCGCAGAAGACCATCGAGAAGCTGATCGATCTCGCCGCGCAGCCCGGCGAGACCGCACCGCCCGAGGCGCTGGCGCGCTACTACTACTACCTGGGCCGGGTCATCGAGGCGCAGGGCAACCTGCAGCAGGCGGCGTCGCGCTACCGCCGCGCCGTCGAGCTGGATCCCGCCTACGCGCCGCCCGCGCTGGCGCTGGCGCGCAAGGCCGCCGACGCCGGCGACCGTCGCAGCGCCGAGTCGCACCTCATCACTGCCGCCCACGCCGCCATGGAGCGCGGCGGTCCGCGCGAGGCCGTCCCGCTGCAGCGCGGCCTGGCGCGCATCCTGCTGGCCGCGGGCGATCGCGCCGCCGCCATCGAGGCCTATCGCGGCATCCTCGCGGTCGAGCCCGAGTCGCTCGAGGATCGCGTCGCGCTGGCCGAGATCTACGCCGGCACCGACCTCGAGCGCGCCATCGCCGAGGTCGGCCGCGTGCTGACCACCGACCTGCGCCACGCCCCGGCCTTCCGCCTGCTCGGCCAGCTCTACGAGCGCGCGGGCGATCGCGAGCGCGCCATGCGTGTGCTCGCGGTGCTCGACCTGCTGGGCTACTCCGAGGGCGACGAGAAGACCGCGCTCAACCGCGCCCGCTCGGCGCGCCAGCAGATGCGGCGCGGCGTGGTCAGCGAGGAGACCCGGCGCCAGGCCCTGCTGCCGCCCGCGCTGCGCAGCCCCATCATGGAAGCCTATGCGATGGTGCGGCACGAGCTGATTGACGGCCTGCCGCCGCCCAACCTGGGCGAGCACCCGGCGCCCATCGGCACCCTGCCCGACATCGACATGGCGGCGCGCGCCGACGTGTCCGAGATGATGAAGATGATGGCGGTCGACTGCGAGGTCATCGTGGCCGACAAGGTCCCGGGCCTGCTCATCGTCACCGAGATCCCGCGCCCGACCGTGGCCATCGATCGCACCCTGCTGATGCGCCCCGATCCGTCGGAGCGCCGCTTCGTGCTGGGCCGCGCCTTCGAGATCGTGCGCGGCGGTTATGCTCCGCTGCTGCGCTTCGCCACCCGCGAGCGCATGGAGGCCTGGGAGCTGCTCAAGGCGCTGCTGCTGCCAGAGAGCGACCGCCCGGCCTCGGCCAACGAGTTCGTGCACAACCTGCCGCGCAAGACCGCCAAGGCGCTGGAGCGGCTGGTCGGGATGCCCGCCGGGGTCGAGCCCGACGAGCTGTTCCACGCCCTGATGCTGAGCGCCAACCGCGCCGGCATGCT
This sequence comes from Polyangia bacterium, assembly GCA_044229835.1. Taxonomy (GTDB): domain Bacteria; phylum Myxococcota_A; class Polyangia; order Haliangiales; family JADYYK01; genus JADYYK01. Next base: position 38,018 of record JBGASF010000003.1, read on the forward strand.
GGCCTGCGACGACATCGCCGCCGCATGCCGCGCCCTGGCCCGGCTGGCCAACGAAGATCTGGCAGTCGATCCCAACGGCGCCGTGGCCCTGGGCGCAGTCGTCGGCGGCCTCGAGCTGGTGCGCTACTACCTGGCCGAGGACTACTCGCGCCTGCGCATGGCGATGGCCAACCAGGACGACCCCGGTGGTCACGGCCCTGGCCATGGAGGGATGCCACCGCCACCGCCGATGTCCCAGGGGTCCTACCGGTGATGGCCCTTGGTGCTGGGGCGACGGCCCCGAGCTCGGCTCCGATGCAAGGCGTGCAGGCGCCAGAGTGGCGTGTAGGAGTAATCCCCTCGTAATCTGTGTAAGGAAGATTCCTTGAATTTCTTGACGAGCGATTTCGCGATTGCTACTATCGTCGGGTTTTCCTCTGTGCGAAGGTTTTGCCCCATCCCCATGGCGATGCCTGTCGGGAGCGCTACATGAACCAGAAGTTCAATGCCGCTGTGCAGCAAAGGGACGAGGCGTCCTACGTCAAGCTTTCTGGCGTCATCGACGAGGACAACGGCCTTGGTGACCTGACCGAGAAGATCCCGGGCGGAACCGTGGTCATCGACCTGGGCGAGGTCGAGCGCATCAACTCCTGCGGCGTCCGCGACTGGGTCAACTGGCTGACCAAGATCGAGAAGTCGGGGGCCCACCCGGTGCTGGTGGAGTGCTCGCCGGCCATCGTCGCCCAGATCAACCTGGTCAACAACTTCACCGGTGGCGGCGCGGTCAAGAGCTTCTTCGCGCCCTACTTCTGCCCGGCCTGCGACCACGAGAAGGTGCTGCTGGTGGAGGCCTCCGAGATGGGGCCGCCGCCGCACAAGGCGCCGACCTGCCGCTGCGACGAGTGCGACGGCGTGATGGACTTCGACGACATGGAAGAGTCGTACTTCGCGTTCCTGTCCTCGGCCAAGAAGGTGGCCAAGGACAACGCGGTGTCGAAGGTCATCAGCGACGTCGGTGGCAACGACAGCGAGCGCGCCAAGATCCGCTCGCGCACCTCGACCACCAGCCTGTCCAGCCCGGGCAGCTCGGTGTCGTCGCTGCCCTCGGTGCCGTCGCTGCCCTCGCTGTCCCGTGGTGGCAACACCGGCGTCGGGACCGGCCCGGGGTCGTCCAGCTTCTCCAGCCCGGGTCGCACCGGCACTGGCTCGGGCAGCTCGTCACGGCCCGGCAACCCGTCGGCCTCCGAGGTCCTGTCGGCCATCAAGACCGGCCAGTTCCAGGTCGCCTCCGCCGCCCAGCAGGAGCCGCCCAGGACCTCGAAGATGATCTACGTGGTCATCGGCGTGCTGATCCTGGCCATCGCCCTGATCGCCTACCTGGTCATCGGTGGCAGCGGCAAGAAGTCCTCGGGCGACGCCCGCCCTGCCGCCAGCGACACCACCGTCTGAGCTCGCCCGCAGGCGAGCTCAACGCTCCGCTCCGTTCCACTAGATCATCAGGCCCTTCTTGTAATTCAGCAGCTCTTTCTGCACCCGCAGGAGGAGCTGGTTGGTCTCCAGCAGCTCCTTCGTCCGCGAGCGGATCTGCCCGGCCAGCCGCTCGCGCTCGCGCGCTTCGGTGTCGAGCATCTCCTGGTACTTGACCTGCACCATGGCCTCGTCGGTCACGTTGCGCTGGATCTCGAGCGCCCCGAGCTGCTCGCCGCTGGCGCCGAAGATGGGGACCGCCGAGAGAATGAAGCGCATCGGCTTGTCCTCGCCGGTGATCTTGCCGTCGATCTCGTCGAGGCGGACGTGGCGCTTGTCGCGCCAGCACTGGTGCGCGATGCAGGCGTCCTTGCACACCGACAGCGCCAGCACATCGAAGCACTTCTTGCCCTTGAGGCCACGGGCCACGCCGCGCGGCAACATGGAGAAGAACGCCCGGTTGAATTCCACGATGTTGCGGTCGTTATCGACGATGAAGTACGAGTCGATGATGCCGTCGGACATCGCCTTGAACTGCGCGATCCACTGCTGCAGGGGATCCATGGCTGCGCGATCCTAACACGGCGGGTCGTCGGAGTGCATTTCCGCCCCGCCACGCCGTCCGAATTGTCGTTGATTCCGGTGTCAGCGGGATGACGCGCGTTGATCTTGTCGGCTCGACGCGATACGGTAAGGTCTCCGAAAGTCTTAAAGCAGTCCCCTGCGACACCCCCCGGGGCGGGACCGAAACCACATGGCCAACTTCACGCCGAATGCACCGCGCTCGCCCTCGCCGGGCGGCTCTCCAGCCCCCCGCGGGAACGGTCAGGGACTGCCCGGGGGCGAAGGCGACGAGCCGATCGAGGAGACCATCACCAACACGGGCGCGGACATGAATCCGCTGCCCGCGGAGCCGGTGCCAGGTCCCGCGGTGCCCGACGTCACCATGCCGGCACCGCTGCCGGCGCCCAACGTCGCGGCCATCAACACGGTCACGCCGAAACGCCGCGGCGCCTCCATCAGCGCCAAGATGATCGTGACCACCACGCTGCTGCTGGTGGTCATCGTCGCGCTGTTCGGCGCGCTCAGCGTCATCAATACCCAGACCATCATCGACGACGCCTCGCGCCAGAAGATCGAGCTGTTCGAGAAGTCGCTGGGCCAGAGCGCGATCGGCCAGGTCCGCGCCCTCGGCATGTCGTCGGTGCCGCTGTTCAACGACTCCAAAGAGATCGACATGCAGAACGCGGTCAACGCGCTGGCGCAGTCGCGCAACGTTGACTACGCCTACTTCGTCTACGCCAACGGCAACGTGGCGGCGCACTCCGACATCAATACCTATCCGCCGGCCAGCGCCGACACGGTGCGCGAGTACAAGCCCATCGCCGATCCGCTCTGGCCCGACATCCAGAAGAAGAAGCGCACCGTCCTGCCGCCCGATGCCAAGAACTGGCTGCGCACAAAGGACGGCAAGACCGCGGTGTTCGCGACCCCGGTCTTCTCCGAGGGCGTCTCGGTCGACGGCACCCCGCTGGGCGAGGACAAGGGCACCCTGGTGGTCGCCTACACCCTGCGCTTCATCGAGGAGCAGACCGCGCAGGCCAAGATCGACAAGAAGAACGCCTTCAACAAGGCCTGGATTCGCACCGCGGGCATCGGCGCCATCTTCATCCTGGCCGGCCTGCTGCTGGCCATCTTCCAGGCCATGCGCATCTCGAAGCCGGTCAAGGCGCTGGCCTACCGCGCCAACCAGATCGCGCGCGGCGATCTGGACACCCGCGTCGAGGTGACCTCGTCCGACGAGATCGGCGTGCTGGGCGAGTCGTTCAACTTCATGGCCGACCAGCTGGTCGTGCTGCTGCGCCAGACCGCCGAGAAGGCGACCATGGAGAAGGAGCTCGAGGTCGCGCGCACCATCCAGGAGACCCTGGTCCCGCAGGAGGACACCGTCGATCGCGGCCACATCAAGCTGGCCGGCTACTTCCAGCCGGCGTCGCAGTGCGGCGGCGACTGGTGGACCTGGCACGAGCTCAACGACGGTCGCATCCTGGTCGTCATCGGCGACGTCACCGGCCACGGCGTGCCGTCGGCCATGATCACCGCGGCGGCCAAGGCGGCCTGCGACACCGTGCGCGCGATGACCAACGATCGCATCACGGTCACGCTGCTGCTCGAGATCATGAACCGCGCCATCTTCGAGTCCGCCAAGCGCAAGTTCGTCATGACCTGCTTCGCGTCGATCATCGACCCGAAGACCAAGAAGATCAGCTTCGGCAACGCCGGCCACAACTTCCCGTACCTGTACCGGGTCGTGAACGGGCGCGGCGAGTTCGGCTGTCTCATGACGCGCGGCAATCGCCTGGGCGACATGATGGAGTCCAAGTACGTCGAGCAGACCATGGACCTCATGGCCAACGACGTCCTGGTCTGGTACACGGACGGCATCGTCGAGTGTGAGAACGACCGCGGCGAGGAGTACGGCGAGAAGCGCTTCCGGGCGTCGATCCGGCGCGCCGCCGCCGAGGATCCGGGTCAGCTGCGTGACACCGTCGTCAAGGCGTCCATGCAGTTCTTCGGAGAGACACCGCGCAAGGACGACATCACCATGGTCGTCGCGCGGGTTGCATAGCAGCAGGGGGATCGAGATGGGGTTTCATCGTCTGGGTGGGAGAGCAGCGAGAACCTTCGCGGCTTCGGCGGTGGTCTGGCTGGTGGCGACGGGGTGGCAGCAGACGGCCACCGCACAGCCCACCAACGCCGGCGTCGCACAGCTGCTGCAGCAGGCCAACGACGCCTTCGCGGCAGGCCGGCTCGATGACGCGTCGTCGCTGTTCGAGCGCGTGATCGTCCAGGACCGCTCGCAGCTCGACGCCTACATCAAGCTGTCGGCGATCGCCTACGCCAAGAAGGACTTCGCGCAGGCCATCGCGCGCGCCGAGGCCGGCCTCGCGGTGCAGGCCACCGACGAGCTGCGCGGCAAGAAGGCCATCGCGCTGATGGCCAGCGGCAAGAAGGACGAGGGCGTCAAGCTGGCCGAGCAGGCCACCGCCGGCGGCGCCTGCCTGTTCGACGTGCAGCTGGCCCTGGGCCAGCACTACGAGAAGCTGCCCGAGCCAGCCAACCAGAAGCTGGCCGCCGAGATGTACAAGAAGTTCATCGGCTGTCGCCCGCCCGAGCTGGCCAAGCTCGACGACCAGATCCGCACCAAGCTGGCGCTGTCGGCGCTCAAGGGCGGCGAGTTCAAGATGGCCGAGGCCGAGCTGCAGATCCTGGTCAAGAAGAAGCCCGATGACAGCACCGCGCAGCAGCTGCTGGCGGCGGCCTACACCGGCATGGGCAAGTACAACGAGGCCATCGCCAAGTACCAGTCGCTGCTCAGCCTGGCCAAGTCGCAGCCCGGGATCTACTACAACCTCGGCTTCGCGCTGTTCAAGGTCGGCCGCTACAAGGACGCCACCTCGTCGGCCAACCAGTACCTGGCCAGCAAGAAGGACGAGAAGGGCTACCTCCTGCTGGGCGACGTGCAGCTGGCGGAGAAGAACTATGCCGGCGCGCTGGCGTCGTTCCAGTCCGCGGAGAAGCTGAACCCGCAGGGCACGCAGCCCAAGCTGCGCATGGCCGAGGTCTACTTCAAGCAGAAGGCGTTCGCCAAGGCCAAGCCCATCCTGGAGAAGGCGGTCACCGCCAACGGCAACGACATGGAGCTGCTGCGCAAGCTCGGCGAGACCTACCTGGCGCTGAAGGATCCGCAGGCCATGGGCGTGCTGTCCAAGGTCGCCAAGGCGCAGCCCGACAACGCCGATGCCCAGGTCTCGCTGGGCAAGGCGCAGCTCGAGAACAAGAAGCTCAGCGAGGCCAAGACCTCGTTCCGCGCCGCGCTCAAGCTGGCCGAGGGCAACGTCGAGGCCAAGACCGGTCTGGTCACGGTGCTCAACCGCGAGGCCGGTGCGGCCTTCGACGCCGGCAAGTGGGCCGACGCGCAGAGCACGCTGGACGAGGCGGTCCAGCTCGATCCGGCGTCGGCGATGTCGCAGCGCAACCTGGCGCTGGTGTACATGCAGCAGGGCAAGTTCAACGAGGCGGTGCGCACCCTGGGCGTGCCGCTGAAGAAGCAGCCCAACGACCTCATCCTGAACCGGCTGCTGGCGCGCGCGCAGCTCGGCGCCAAGAAGACCGGCGACGCCATCGAGACCTACCAGAAGGCCGAGGCCACCGCGGTGCAGCAGCGCCAGGAGCCGGTGCTGGCCGAGATCTACGCCGAGCTGTGTCCGCTGCTGATGGCCATGGAGTCGCCCAACCTGGACGACATCGTGACCAAGCTGGAGCGCGCCAACACCGCCGGCGTGCGCGCCAATCCCGAGCTGGCCAAGGTGGTCAAGCGCAACCTGGCGCTGGCGCTGTTCCGCCGCGGCATGGAGCGGCTGCGCGCCAAGAACGGCGACGGCGTCAGCGATCTGCGCCGCGCCCAGGAGGATCCCAGCATCCTGACCGCGAAGGAGCCGCAGCTGTTCGCCTTCGCGTACGGCCTGGCCCTGCTGACCACCAACACCGAGCCGGCCGCCAACGAGGCCATCGGGCTGTTCTCCAAGCTCGACGCCAAGATGACGGCGTCGTTCCTGCGCCCGCCCTACGACAAGCTGGGCCCCGACTTCTTCAAGGCCTACGCGAACTACATGCAGGACAGCCCGGCCAAGCGCGACCAGGCCGCCGAGACCTTCCAGAGCGTGCTCAAGAAGGCGGGCAGCTCGCCGCTGGCCGGCAAGATCCGCGACCTCATCCGGTCGAGCTACGAGCTCAAGGCCTACGATGCCTGGCGCTCGGAGAACTTCAAGCAGGCCAAGGAGGACCTCAAGAACGCGCAGAAGTTCGCCACCACCGGCGCGCAGAAGGCCGAGCTCGAGGTCAACCTGGCGGTGCTCGACATGGACAAGGATCGCAGCGGCGCCAAGCGCACCTTCGACAGCTACAAGGGCACCACGCCCGAGGCGCTGGTCAACCTGGGCATCATCCTCGACCTCGAGGGTGACTCGCGCGGGGCGCTGGACGCCTGGCAGGACGCGCAGAAGCGCGGCGTCGGCGGCAAGGTGCGCGACTGGATCGAGGCCAAGAAGAAGATCCTGGGGAGCAAGTGAGGGCGGCCATGGCAACCAAGACCAAGACGAGAAGCATGGTTGGCTGGCTGGTGGTCGCCGCGGCGCTGGTGGCGGCCCGGCCGGCGCGCGCCGACGAGCTGGTCATCGGGATCTATGCCCCGACCGCGGGCTTCGCCAGCTCGAGCGATCGCCTGAGCTACGTCAGCGCGCTGGCCAAGGCCATCGAGGGCGCGCTGGGCGGCGGCACCACGGTGAAGGGGCAGTCGTTCTCGTCGCTCAGCCAGATGGCCGGCGCGGCGCAGTTCGGCATCCTCGACCCGCTGTGCGCGGCCGGCAACAAGTACACCGTGATGGCGACCGCGACCGTCAACGGCAAGACCGAGCAGACCTGGGCGCTGTATGCCAAGGGCGCCTCCAACCTGCCGGCGCTGAAGGACAAGGCGGTCGCCTACGCCAAGACCGGCTGCAACGATCAGGCGTTCATCGAGAACGCCCTGCTCGAGAGCGAGGTCCCGGCCAGCTTCTTCAAGCTGTCGGCCAAGGACGCCATCACCGGCGCGGTGACCGACGTGGCCTCGGGCGGCTCGCAGGCGGTGTTCGCGCCGCCGCTGGGCGGCACCAAGGGGCTGACCAAGCTGTTCGACGTCGGCTCGGTGCCGAATCCGGCCTTCGTGCAGCTGTCCTCGAAGGTCGACGCCGCGGTGGCGGCCAAGGTCAAGGCGGCGGTGCTCGGCTTTGCGCAGCGCAGCGCACTCGACGGCTGGAAGGGCGCCGAGAGCTATGGCAGTCTTGCAGGCAGGATGGGGAAACGGACCAAGCGACCGATCTTTGCGCCCCCGCAGAGAATCCGGCTGGCTGATCCCGATGTGCTCGAGGTAGCGGGGGTGGGGGCGCCGGCGACGCCGGACATCAAGAACCATTTCTGGGCCCCGTGAATGGAGGCCAAGACCTGATGAAGCCTGAGGCAGCCACTGAAAACGTCGCGCTCTCGTGGCGCATCAAGGAGCGCCCCGGGTTCACCACCGTGGAGTTCTTTGGTGAGATCGACGAGAACGCGGACTTCGCCGAGCTGCGCCGTCGGCTCAAGGCCAGCGTGGTGTTCAACCTGGCCGAGGTGCGCCGCATCAACTCGTGCGGGGTGCGCGAGTGGGTCAACTTCGTGCGCGATCTGCCCGGCGTCACCGAGCTGACCTTCACGCACTGCTCGCCCGCGATCGTCACGCAGCTCAACATGATCTACAACTTCCGCGGCGGCGCGAAGGTGCGCTCGTTCCTGGCGCCCTACGTGTGCGAGAACTGCAACACGGAAGAGGACAAGCTGCTCGACGTGCACACGCACTTCCCGACCCGCGACACCAAGAAGATGCCGGAGTTCACCTGCGAGAAGTGCGGCGAGCAGATGGAGTTCGACGATCTACCGGAGCGATATCTGTCGTTCCTCGCGGAGCCCTGATTGTCCCATGAGAGCGGCCCCATCCCGGCTTCACTGAGGGGCTCGCGCGAGCAAGAGCATACCTTCCGCAATCTCCGGCGCCTGCTGGAGGGCAGTCCTGATGCCGCGGTCATCCTCGATGGCGAGCGGCGCATCCTGTACTTCAACCCGGTGTACCAGCAGTATGCCGGCCTGCGCGGCCGCCAGCTGCACCTGGCCACCATCGAGGGCAAGCAGTGCTTCGAGGTGTTCTGCCTCGAGATCTGTGAGAACGCCTGCCTCGGCCTGCGCGCGCAGCAGGTGGGACGGCCGCTGCGCGTCGACGAGATCGCGGGGCGCCGCGGCGACGGCGAGGAGCTCAAGCTGATCGTCAACGCGGTGCCCATGGAGGGCGGCTTCATCGTCGAGACCTACCGCGACGTCACCGCCGACGCGCGCGTGCAGAGCAAGTACAAGGTGCTGCTCGACCACGAGCGGCGCACCAAGGAGATCCTCGAGCAGACCGTGCAGGAGCGCACCGAGGAGCTGCGCCAGGCCAACGTCGAGCTGTCGCGCACCCACGGGCAGCTGATCTTGCAGGAGAAGATGTCGTCGCTGGGGCGGCTGGTGGCGGGCATCGCGCACGAGCTCAACAACCCGATCAACTTCGTGTACGGCAACGTCGACTTCCTGGGCAGCTATGTCGAGGATCTGTTCGAGCTGATCCGCACCTACGACGGCGTCGCGCACCAGCTCAACGAGAGCGCGCGGCAGAAGATCGCCGAGCGCAAGGAGGCCATCGAGTTCGAGTTCCTGGCCGAGGACTGCAAGAAGCTGCTGCGCTCGATCCAGTCGGGCGCCGAGCGCACCGCCCAGATCGTGCGCGATCTGAAGGCGTTCTCGCGCCAGGGCGGCGCCGGGCTGCAGGAGGCCGACCTGGCCCAGGGCATCGACACCACGCTCAACCTGATCGGCCCCATCCTCAAGAACCGCATCAACGTGGTGCGCGATCTGGAGGGGCTGCCGCTGGTGCTGTGCCACGCCGGCCACGTCAACCAGGTGCTGATGAACATCCTCACCAACGCGGCGCAGGCCATCAAGGGCGAGGGGCGCATCGACGTGGTGGCGCGCCAGCACGTGCTGGAGGGCGGCGTGCCCGGGATCTGCATCCGGGTCACCGACAGCGGACCCGGCATCCCGCCCGACATCCTGCCCAACATCTTCGATCCGTTCTTCACCACCAAGGCGCCCGGTGAGGGCACCGGCCTGGGGCTGGCCATCAGCCAGCGCATCGTGCGCCAGCATGGCGGGCGGCTGTACTGCGTCAGCCCGCCGGGCGAGGGCGCGACCTTCATCGTCGAGCTGCCGCTGGCGCCGCCCGAGACCTCGGAGGCGGCGCGCGCGGCGGTGGTCGACGCCGAGGTGCGCAAGCCGTGATCGTCATGGGCAAGAACCGGCGGGGCGAGCCCGCGCCGGCCATCGTGGCGGTCGATGACGAGCCGCTGAACCGCGACCTCCTGCGGCGGGTGCTCGGCAACGAGTTCGACATCCGCGACCTCGGCGATGCCCGCGGTGTGCCTGGCGCGCTGGCGGAGCGGCCGGCCTGCGTGGTGCTGGCCGACCAGCTGATGCCCGGGCAGTCGGGCGTGGAGCTCCTGCGCGCGCTGCGCATCAGCCACCCGGCCATCGTGGGCGTGCTGCTGACCGGCGCCGAGGATGATCCCGAGGTGGTCGATGCCGCGCGGGATGGCATCGCGTTCGCCGTGATCGGCAAGCCCTGGCGTTCGGCCCGCCTGCTCGAGGAGGTCCGGCGCGCGGTGGCGGAGGCCGAGCGGCGGGGCGACGGCGGGAGCGACGACTGAGGCTCCGAAAACGCGAAGGGCCACCCCCTTCCCAGATGAGCGGCCCCTCACATTGACCGCTCCCTGAGCGGTCGCACGCTAGAGCGTGCATTTGATGTCCACATTAGACGCGTTCGAAGGCAACGCGCTTATGTTCGACGAATAGGATGTTAGCAGGACGCGTGCCGCACCGAAAGCATGAAGATCGCTCAGTCGGGCTGTGCAAGGGTGTGCAAGCCGTCCAGGAATTGAATGAAATTGTTCAAGACTTCGACTGGGTGGGCTTGAACGGCTGGCATGTGCGCGCTAGAACTCGCGGGTGCTGCAGGGGCTGCGACGAGAGCGTGGACTACGGGAAGCGGACCTGGACGCCGGCGCCGCCGTCGACCTGGAAGCTGAACCAGCGCCTGAGGCCGATGGAGCCCGCGCCCTGGACGTAGAGGCCGAAGTTGCGCACGAAGTCGAAGCCCGCGCCCAGCGCGAAGCGCGCGCCGAAGTCGGGCGACTTCACGCCGGCGGCGTCCCAGTCGGTGTTGTCGATCATGACCTGGCCCGACAGGAAGAACTTGAACGACGAGTCGGGATCGAAATAGAAGCGCAGCCCGGGCAGGAACGCGATCTGGGTCTCGTCGGTCAGCTCCTCGGCCTCGAGGCCGAGGCGGACCTCGGCCAGGACCTCGATGTCGTCGGTGAGGCCATAGGTCAGCCCGAGGTCCATGACCGCGGGGGCGCGACCCGAGCAGGCCTCCTGGCTGAGGTCGTTGGAGCAGGGCTCCTTGTCGTAGGGGAAGATCCCCCGGTAGCCGAAGGCCAGCAGCGCGGACAGGCCGATCTGGCCGCCGTGGCCGAGGCCGCGCGGGCCCTTGTCCTTGGGCTTGCCGATGGCGCCCAGGCCAGAGCCGTCGTCATCGTCGCTCCCGGGGGTGTCGGTGACCGTGGTGCCCTCGGTGGGGTCGGGCGCGCTGCCCTCGGTGGGGTCGGGGGCGGCGCCGTCGGGCGGCGTGGCGGGGTCGGCCGGATCGGCGGCCGGCGCCTCGTCGGGCAGCGGCACCGGGGCGGGAGCGGCTGCCGCGCCGCGCAGCGCGACGCCGGCGGTCAGCAGCGCGACCAGCGTGAAGTGCGCCACCGGGAGACCTGTGCGAGCCATGGGCTGTTCCTCCTCTGCTCAGGCGGAGTATCGTGGCGCGTGCATGCTGTCAATCAGGCCCGTCAGGACGGGAGCCCCCGGTGAGCGCCGGCAACACGCGGCGTGAAGCGCTGGCGCTGCTCGGCGGCGCCGGGGCGCTGGCGCTGCTGGGGCGGCGCGCCGACGCCATGGGCGAGCGCACGCGCTTCACCATCGGGCAGCTCAGCTATGCCGGCGGCAACTGGAACCCGCGGCCCAACGGCCTGCGCCGCCTGCTTTGGGAGATCGACAAGCGCACCAGCATCGACACCCGGGCCGAGCCCACGGTGCTGCGCCTCGACGACAAGGCGCTGTTCGCGTCACCCATGCTGTGGCTGGCCGGCGACCGCGCGTTTCCGCTGCCCAGCGAGGCCGATCTGGCGCGCCTGCGCCGGCACCTCGGCCTCGGTGGCTTCATGGTCATCGACAGCGCCGAGTCGCGCGAGGGCGGCGGCTTCGACAAGAGCGCGCGCGAGCTGATGGCGGCGCTGCTGCCGCGCCGGCCGCTGACCAGGCTGCCGGAGTCGCACGTGCTCTACAAGTCGTTCTACCTGGTGCCGACCCCGGTGGGGCGCGTGCTGGTGCAGCCCTACCTGGAGGCCGCCTTCGAGGACGAGGGCGGCGGACGCGCGCTGGTGGTGTACTCGCAGAACGATCTCGGCGGGGCCTGGGCGCGCGACAATTTCGGGCGCTGGGAGCACGAGGTCTACCCAGGTGGCGAGCCGCAGCGCGAGCACTCGTTCCGTGTCGGCATCAACCTGGTGATGTACGCGCTGTGCCAGGACTACAAGGCCGACCAGGTCCATGTGCCGTTCCTGCTCAAGCGCCGCAAGTGGCGGCCTGACTCGCCGTGATCGACACCCTGGGACGCTGGCTCGGGCTGGATCCGTCGGCCTACAACGACTGGCACCTGGTGTGGCTGGCGCCGTGGGGGCGCGTCGGCATGGTGGTGGCGGGCGTGGTCGCGCTGGCCACGCTGTACTGGACCTGGCGCGGCTACCGGCGCGAGCCGCGGCTGGGCGTGCGGGCGCTGCTGCTGGGCTTGCGCGGGCTGGCGGTGGGCGCGGCGCTGGTGCTGTTCTTCGAGCCCGCCATCGAGCTGCGCCATGTGACGCGGCAGCCCAACCATGTCGCGGTGCTGGTCGATGACTCGCGCTCGATGGCCATCGCGGATGGCGGCGAGGCCGGCGGGCCGACGCGCCTCGAGCGCGCGCGGCGGGTCATCGCGGCCAGCGCGGGCACCTTCGCGCGCTGGCGCGAGCGCCACCTGGTCGACTTCTACACCTTCTCGGATGGGCTGACGCCGACCACCGAGGCGGCGCTGGCGGCGCCGGGGGGGATCTCGGCGCGGGCCGACGCCACCCAGCTGCGCGAGGCGCTGACCGCGCTGCGCGCGCGCCACGACGGCCACGATCTCGGCGGCGTGGTGGTGATCTCGGACGGCATCCCGACCGGCAAGCTGGAGACGCTGATCGATGGGCGCTTCGATCCAGAGTCGAGCGACTTCCTGCGCGGGCTGGGCGTGCACGTGCACACCGCGTGGGCGGGGCGCGACCGGCTGCGCGACGTGGCCATCGCGCGCGTGCTGGCCGACGACTTCGCCTTCGTGCACACCGCGGTGAAGATCGAGGTCGTGGTGCGCGCCAGCGGGATCAAGGAGAAGACGCTGCCGCTGACGTTGCGACGCGACGGGGCGCCGGTGCGCACGGTCGATGCCGCCATCGACGCGACCTCGCGCGAGGCGCGGGTGGCGTTCGAGTTCACCCCGGATGCGGTGGGTAAATATCTTTACGAAGTGACAACACCCGTGTTGCCGGGCGAGGCCATCGAGAGCAACAACACGCGCGCGTTCGTGCTCAAGGTCATCCGCGACAAGATCCGCGTGGTCCAGGTCGCGGGGCGGCCGTCGTGGGACGAGAAGCACCTGCGCGCGCTGCTCAAGCGCGATCCCAACGTCGATCTGGTGTCGTTCTTCATCCTGCGCACGCCCACCGATCTGTCACGGGTACCGGAAGACGAGCTGTCGCTGATCCCGTTCCCGACCGAGGAGCTGTTCGCGCACGAGCTGGGCGGCTTCGATGTGCTGATCCTGCAGAACTTCAACTACGGGCCCTACGGCATGGGGTCGTACCTGCAGAACATCAAGGACTACGTGCTGGGCGGCGGCGCGCTGGTCATGCTGGGCGGCGACGTCGCCTTCACCAGCGGCGGCTATCCCGACACCCCGGTGGCCGACGTGCTGCCGCTGGAGCTGCTCGACGAGGGGCTGCCCGCGGATCGGCTGGTGTCGGAGGAGCCGTTCCGGATGCAGCTGACGCCCGATGGCGAGCGCCACCCGGTGACCGCGCTCAGGCTGGACGGCGCCGAGAATCGCGCCCGCTGGCAGGGGCTGCCCGAGCTGGTCGGCGTCAACCTGGTGGCCGGGCCGCGCGCGGGCGCGACCGTGCTGGGCACGCACCCGTTCCTGAAGGCCCGCGGCGGCGCGCCGATGCCGGTGCTGGCGCTGGGCGAGTTCGGCAAGGGGCGCTCGATGGCGTTCACCACCGACACCATGTGGCACTGGGGTTTCCTGGCCGCCGGCGAGGGCGACGATGGGCGCGCCTACGACAAGCTGTGGGAGAACTCGATCAGGTGGCTGATCCGCGATCCCGAGCTGCGCCTGCTGCGGGTCGACACCGACAAGGCCGAGTATGCGCTGGGCGAGACGGTGCGCGTGGATGCCCGGCTGTTCGGGGTCGACTACCGGCCGGCGCGCGGGCAGAAGGTGACGCTGGAGGTGCGGCGGGCGGGCACGGGCGCGACGGGTGCGGGGACGGCGGGCGCGACGGGGGCGACGGGGGCCGCGGGGGTGAAGGGCAAGGCGGGCGATGCGGCGGCGCCGCTGCTGGCGCGCACGGCGGAGACCGACGACGAGGGCGAGGTCCATGTCGACGTGCCCGCCGACGCGGCGGGGCCGTACGAGGTCGTCGCGCGCGCCAAGGTGGGCGAGGTCGAGCAGGTCGAGAAGGAGGTCTACCTGGTGCGCGCCGAGGGGCGCGAGCTCGAGCAGCCGAACGCGCGCAAGGATGTGCTGACCGCGCTGGCGGACGCCACCGGGGGCATCGCCATGGGCGGGGCCGACGAGCTGCCGGCGGAGCTGCCGTTTCTGCCGCCGCGCGTGGTGCGCATCGATCAGCGCACCGACGTCGAGCTGTGGTCGCTGCAGGCGGTGTTCTGGCTGGCGCTGGGGGCGCTGGCGCTGGAGTGGACGGTGAGGAGATGGCGGGGGTATCTGTAGCGGAGCCGGAGCCGGAAGAGCCCGGATCGGGCACGGGCGCGGGCACGGGCACGGGCACGGGTGACGGTACGGGTGCGGGCGTGCGGGCGGGGATCAGCGGCGGATGCGGACGAGGGTGCCGGGGGATTGGTCGATGGAGGCCCAGCCGGGCGGTAGCTGGGGGTCGCTCCAGCTCCACAGCCACCTGGCGTCGGCGGGGGTCATGTTGACGCAGCCGTGGCTGGCGGTGGTGCCGAACTCGTCGTGCCAGTAGCTGGGGTGGATGGCGATCGACCCGAAGATGGTCATCACCCAGGGCACCTCCATCCAGTACTTGCCGATGGCGTTGGGGCGCGAGCGCAGCGGGGTGTTCGCGCGCTTCTTGTAGATGCGGAAGGTGCCGTCGGGGGTCGAGCGGTTGGCGGTCGACACCAGCGTGGCCATCACCGGGCGGGTGCCCTCGTAGGCGACCAGGACCTGGTGCGGCAGATCGACGTCGACCCACTTCTCGTCGGGCTTGATGCCCTTGGGCGGCTCGGCCAGGCCGACCTTGCGCACCGAGGTCTGGGCGACGAGGCGGTCGTGGCCACCGGTGCGGATGCGGAAATATGGCGTCTTTTGCAGGGTGACCTCGCCGAGCAGGTCGGCGCGGCCCCAGCGCGCCATGGTCTTGCCGGTGGGCGCGCCGGTCTCGTCGTAGAGCGGCGCGCCCTCGTGCAGGTGGGCGAACACGAAGGGCAGGTCCTTGGCGTCATGGATGGGCACGCCGGAGACGTCGGACGGGGTCGCGACCTCGGTCTCGGCGGCCGGGATGTAGCCGATGCTGACCTGGACATAGGCAGTGCCGCCGCGCTCGATGCGGCCCAGCAGCTCGAAGGCGTGCTTGCCCCAGAAGCGGGTCGGGCGCGCGGCGTCGATGTCGGCGAGCTCCTTGTACAGGTGCGGATGGTGGGCCAGGACGTAGGTGCTGGCGGGCATCAGCTGGCCCTTGGGCACGTCGGGCAGCACGCGACCGCTGGGCCGGGCGTCGGAGTCCTTGGTGAAGCGCGAGCAGATCCAGGCGCGCTCGCCGATGGCCAGCCAGTCGCCGCGGCAGCCGCCGGCCTGGCGGCGGGCGGTGACGGCGAAGCGGGCGCCCAGGGCCGCGGTGCCGCGCTCGGGGCCGGCGCCGGCCTTGGCGCGGATGGGAGCGACCTTGATGACCTCGACCACGTCGGCCGGGGCCTTGCGCGGGCTGGCGTCCTTGGCCTTGCCGCGGGTGGTGCGCGCCAGCGCGGGGGTGGTGGCGACCGACAGCAGCGCCGCAAACCCGAGGCTGAGGACCGGAAGCCGCATGGGCTATCCAGGATAGCAGAGCCAGAATAGGATGGCGTCCATGATGCGCGCGGGGGTCGCGAGCCTGGGGCTCGCGCTGCTGGCGCTGAGCGCGGAAAGCGCGACGGCGCAACCAAAACATCGGTTTGCTGCGGCGCTGGCCTGGTCGCCGGATGGTCGACTGGCCGTCGCGGAAGGAACCAACGTTCGCGTGTTCGCAGCTGGGCGCGAGGTCGCGCGGCTGGTCGGCCACCGTGACGAGGTCAGTGTGCTGGCGTGGAGCGCGACCGGGGTGCTGGCGTCGGCGGGGCGCGACGAGCGCGTGCTGGTGTGGGATGTCGCGACCCGGCAGGTGCTGCGCGAGCTGGGCGGCCACGGCGCCTGGCTGGGGGCGCTGGCGTGGAGCCCCGATGGGCGCCGGGTGGCGACCGCGGGCGGCGACAAGCGCGTCCACGTGTGGGAGGTCGCGAGCGGGCGCGAGCAGGTGCTGGAGGGCGGCCACACCGAGGGCGTGATGGCGGTGGCGTGGAGCCCGGATGGGGCGTGGCTGGCGTCGACCGGGGACGACACGCGAGTGAAGCTGTGGGAGATGCCGAGCGGGCGCCAGGTCGCCAGCCTGGAGGCGCACACCATGATGGTGCAGGCGCTGGCGTGGAGCCCCGACGGGGCCTGGCTGGCGTCGGCGGGGCGCGAGCGCACCGTGATGGTGTGGGATGTGGCGGGGGTGGTGGCGGAGCTGCGCGCGCCGCCGCCGAAGAAGAAGGCAGGGAAGAAGAAGAGGGTGGCGGCCACGCCGGGCGGGCCCGTGCTGGTGCTGCGCACGACGCCGGCGCGGGCCCTGGTGGGCGCGGGCGAGGCGGTGTTCGCGCTGTGGTGGAGCGGTGATGAAGGCGCGGAGCCGGACAAGTCGGCGCCCCCACGGGGCTCCGTCCTGGTCGCGGGGACGGCGCGGGGGGCGCTGGTGCGCTGGACGGCGGCGGTGACGGTGGCGGGGGCAGTGAAGTGGTCGGGGGCGGACATCGTGGCGCCGGGTGGCGAGTGGGTGCACGCGGTGGCGATGGGGGGTATGCCGGTGGTCGCGGCGGCAGCGGTGCCAGCGGGGCCGGCGGGGCCGGACGCGGGTGCCGGTGCGCGTGCGGGTGCGGGTGCGGGTGCGGGTGCGGGTGCGGGTGCGGGTGCGGGTGCGGGTGACGCGGGTGGCCCAGATGCGGCCACGCCGACGCCGACAGCAGCGCCGAAGCCAGCGCCGCCGACGCGGCTGCTGGCGGTCGCGGACTGGAACGGCGCCACGCGCGCGGGGGCCCTGGGGGCGCTGCGCGTGCTGATCGCATCGAACCCGGTGCCGCAGGCAGCGCTGGCGTGGGCGCGTGACGGCAAGTCGCTCGTGACCGGCGGGCCTGGGCTGCTGGCGCAGTGGAACTTCGATGGCCGCACGCTGGGGGCGCCGCGCTTCGTGCGCACCGCGGGGACGGTGCGTGGGCTGGCGACCGACGGCGGGGCGCGCGTCGCGCTGGCGGGGACGGCGGGCGCGCAGCTGCTGGTGCCGCCGGCGGCCCGGGCCGATGGCGCGGCGGCGCCGACCCCGCGCGGGTTCGGGCCTGCGCTGGACTGCCGCGCGGTGGTCATGGCCGAGGTCGATCTCGACCGGTCGCGCTCGCGCATCGCGACCGGGTGTGACGACAACGCGATCCATCTGTGGGACCTGGCCGGCGGGCGCGGGCGCAGCCTGACCGGCCACACGCGCTGGGTCACCGCGCTGGCGCTCGACACCGGCGCGACCCGGCTGGCCTCGGGCGCCGACGACCGCGAGGTCCGCGTGTGGGACACCCAGGCCGGCAAGCTGCTGACCACGCTGCTCGGCCACACCGATGCCATCCGCGCCGTCGCCTTCGATGGTACCGACGTCGTCTCGGCCAGCGCCGACGCCACCGTGCGGGTGTGGCAGGACGGCGTGGCCAGCGCGACCTACCAGCAGGGCAGCGACGTCCTCGCCATCGCGGTCGGTCCCGACCATGTCATCGCCGCGGGGGACCACGGCGGCAGCATCCGGCTGTGGCCGGCGGGCACCTCCATCGCCGCGCACGCCGGACCGGTGCGGGCGCTGGCGTTCTCGCCCAGCGGCGCCGTGCTGGCGTCGACCGGTGACGACGGCGTGCTGCGGCTGTGGACCGCCGCGGGTCGCCCGCTGCTGTCGCGCAGCGCCATCGAAACGCTGGCGTCGCCGGCACAATCGGTGAAAATGGCGCCGGGGATGCCCTGATGTCCGACAGCGTGATCCGCTTCGACCGCTTGACCACGCACTTTCGCGTCAAGAACCTCAAGGAGCTGCTGGCCCGCGCACGCCAGCGCGCCGGCCTCCGGGTGCGCGCGGTCACCGACCTGTCGTTCGAGGTCCGGCGCGGCGAGATCATGGGCTTCCTCGGCCCCAACGGCGCCGGCAAGTCGACCACCATCCGCACCCTGATGGGCCTCATCCACGCCACCTCGGGCGCGGCCTATCTGATGGGCGAGCAGGTGCCCGCGCGCCACGCCCGCGAGCGCGTCGGCTTCCTGCCCGAAAGCCCATATTTCTATGACTTTCTCACCGCCACCGAGCTGTGCGACCTGGTCGGCCGCCTGTACGGCCTCGACCACGGCACGCGCAAGCGTCGCGCCGGCGAGCTGCTCGACCGCGTCGGCCTGGGCGACGCCCGCGCGCGCCGGCTGCGCACCTTCTCCAAGGGCATGCTGCAGCGCGCCGGCCTGGCCCAGGCGCTGATGAACGATCCCGACGTCGTCGTGCTCGACGAGCCGATGAGCGGTCTCGATCCCATCGGTCGCAAGGAGGTCCGCGACCTCATCATCTCGCTGCGCGACGCCGGCAAGACGGTCTTCTTCTCGACCCACATCCTCAGCGACCTCGAGCTCATCTGCGATCGTGTCGCCATCATCGTGGGCGGCAAGCTGCGCGACGTCGGCCCGCTGTCGCGCCTGCTGTCGCCCAAGATCACGCACACCGAGATCGTGCTGCGCGCGCGTGACCCCGAGGGCGCCAGCGCGCTGGCCGGCGCCGCGGGCTGGACCGACGTCGTGGGCGCGCGCACCCGGGTGGTCGAGGACGAGGCCTTCATCACGCTGCCCGAGGGCGCCGACGTCGACGCCTACCTGGCCTCCGCGCACAGCCACCGCGCCGCCGTGGTCAGCGTGACGCCGCGCAAGGAGTCGCTGGAGGATCTGTTCCTGCGCGAGGTCGAGTCGGCCGGCGTCAAGGGCGCGGGGGATCGCGCATGAGCGCCCCCGGTCGCGTCTGGGCCATCGCGCTCAACACCTATCGCGAGGCCATCCGGCAGAAGACGCTGTACGTGGTCGCCGGATTCGCCGCGGGCGTCAAGCTGCTGGCGGTCGCGCTGGGCGAGATGTCGCTGCACCAGGAGGTCCGCGTCGTCAAGGACGTGTCCCTGGGCGCGCTGTCGATCTTCGGCGTCGCGGTGGCCGCCTTCGTCGGCGGCGCGCTGCTGTACAAGGAGATCGACAAGAAGACCATCTTCACGGTGCTGGCCAAGCCGGTGCACCGGCACGAGTTCCTGCTCGGCAAGTACTTCGGCCTGGGGCTGACGCTGACCACGCTGTTCGCGGCGCTGGTGGCGCTGCTGACGCTGGCGCTGGCGCTGCGCGGGGTCACGCTGGACGTCACCCTGGTCAAGCAGATCTTGCTCAGCTACAGCGAGGTCCTGGTGGTGGCGGCCATCGCGACCTTCTTCTCGTCGTGGGCGTCGCCGTTCGCGGCCGGGCTGTTCACGGTGGCGCTGTTCGTGGTCGGCCGCCTGGTGCCCGACATCGCGCAGGTGGCGCGCAAGGTCGACAACCCGGTGGCGCAGGCGGGGCTGAAGGCGGTGGCGCGCATCGCGCCCGATCTGCACCTGTATGCCATCAGCGGCGGTGCCGTGGAGGGCGGCAAGGAGGTCTCGATCCACGCCAGCTTCGTGGGCTGGGACTATGTCGCCACCGCGGCCGGCTATGGCCTGCTGTGGTCGGCGGCGGCGCTGCTGCTGGGCATCCTGATCTTCAGACGTCGCGACTTCGTCTGATCTGCGCTAACTTTTGGGCATGGCGACGGCGGCGCTCAGGACTCTCGGTGTGCGCCAGCTGGGTGCGCCCGACCTCGCCGACACCGGGCGCCTGCTGTTCGAGGCCTTCGCGCGGGTGACGCGAGCGCATGGCTTCACGCCGCCGTTCGCCAGCGCCGAGGAGGGCGAGCGGCTGGCGCGCGCCTACCTGCACCTGGATCCCGAGGGCGCGGTGGTCGCCACCGACGCCGGCGCGGTGGTCGGCTGTGGCTTCATCCACCTGCGCGGGCGGGTGGCGTCGATCGGGCCGGTGGCGGCGGCGCCGCGCGCGATGCCCGGCGTCGGGCGCGCGGTGATGCAGCGCCTGCTGGCCATCGCGCACGACGTGCCGTCGGTGCGCCTGTTCCAGGACGCCTTCAACGCGCGCTCGTTCGCGCTGTACACGCGGCTCGGGTTTCGCATCCACGAGACCGTCGCGGTGGTCGCGGCGGCGGCGCCACGGCTGCCGGCGTCGCGCTCGCGGGTGCGCATCCGCGCCATGGAGGACACCGATCTGGCCGAGGTCGCCGCGCTCGACGAGGCCACCACCGGCAACGCGCGCGGCCGCGACCTGGAGCTCCTGCGGACGATCGCGCCCGCGCTGGTCGCCGAGGCGGGCGGCCGGGTGGTCGGCTTCCTGTTCGTGCACCGCGCCCCGGGCCGGTCGTACTTCGGCCCCGCGGTGGCGCACGACCTGGCCGACCTCGGCGCGCTGATGCACGCCGCGGCGGCGGCGGGCGGCGCCATCGCGATGCGCGTGCCCACCGGCGCCACCGAGCTCCTCAACGGGCTGCTCGAGGCCGGCTTCCTGGTCGAGCAGCTGGGCAACGTCATGGTGCGCGGGGGTGAACCGCCCCCGGCGATCCCGCGCCTGCTGGCGGTGTTCCCCGAAGGGCTGTAGCGCGCGCGCCGACCTGGGCGGCCGGTTCGCCGCGAACCGGGGGCGTCTAGGCGGCCGGTTCGCCGCGGTCCAGCAGCGCGGCCAGCGCCTGGCGGTCCTCGCTGGCCATGTCGACGATCTTGCAGCCGAACCCGGTCGGCGCGCCGGCCGCTGCCTCGGGCGAGCCGTCACCGACCACGCGCACGATGACGACGCGGGCGCGGATGCCCTGCGCGCCGTCGGCGAGCTCCAGATCCAGGGCCTGGCCGACCTTGAAGTCGTACAGCTGCGAGGCCGGCGTGAACAGGAAGATCCCCGACAGCGACAGGTCGCGGGTGCGGAACAGCGCCTCGCCACCGGGGGCGCCGGCGACCTTCACGAAGGCATCGAGGACGACCCGCTGGTGTTCGCGCGTATTGACGGGGGTAGCCACGGCGTCATCATAGCGGTAAAGGGGCTGCCATGCGCGTGCACTGCGGGGCCTGTGATCAGGAGTTCGAACTGCCCGACGGGGAGCGGCTGCGCTGCCCGAACTGCCTGCGTCGCACCGGCCTCAACGTGGTCGACCCCGCGGCCAGGAAGCGCGGCGGCATCCTCGCCCTGCCGCCCGCGGTGCTGGCCATCGTGGCGGTCGCCATCGTCGGCGTGGCCAGCGTGGGGATCTTCCTGTGGGCGCGCTCCGGCGAGCCCAAGAAGCCTGGTCCGGCGGCATGGGCGCCGCCGACGCCGCGCAGCGACGCCGAGCTGGCCGCGGCGCTGACCACGGCGGGCATCGACAAGGCCGACCAGGTCGCGCCGCTGGGGCAGACCGACGCGGTGCGAGCGCTGGCCCAGGGCATCACGGTGACCGAGCCGCTGCAGCGCCTGCGCGCGGCGGCGGCGCTGGTGCGCGCCGGGCTGGTCAGCGGCAAGCTCAAGCACAGCGAACCCAGCTTCATGGGCGGTGAGCCGCCGCGTGACGCCGGCCAGCTGGCGCTGCTGCTGGACAGCGGCCAGGCCGCGCCGGTGTCGAGCTTCGAGCTGGCGCTGCTGACCGCCGCCATCGCGCGCGCGTCGGGGGCGCCGGCGCTGATCGGTGAGGGGCTGTCACCGCTGGTCGACAATGACGCCGGCGTGCGCGGCCGCGGCCCCGCGCTGGAGCCCAGCGGCACCCGCGGGGTCTTCGTCGCCGCGCTGGCGCCGACCTCGCCGGTCAGCGCGCCGCAGCTGGTGGTGGTCGACGGCCAGGAGCCGCCCGAGGTCGACGTGCGCTCGGACGAGCTGGTGACGCAGATCTTCTACAGCCAGCGCGGCCTGGCCCGCCTGAGCAGCGACCCCGAGGCGGCGGCGCGCGACGCCGATCTGGCCGCCAAGATCGCGCAGCCGTCACCCACCGTGGCCAGCGCGCGCGCGGCCATCGCCGAGATCGTCGACATGCCGGAGACCGCGGTGTCGATCTGGCGCACCGCGATCTCGCAGGGCGGCGGCGACGCGCCACGGCTGGCCGCGCTGGCGCACGCGCTGCTGGCCGCGGGTGACCCCGGGCAGGCGGCCGCCGAGGCGCGCGACGCGCTGGCGCTGGATCCCGGCAACGCCAGCGCGCACGGGGCGCTGGCGCGCGCGATGGCCAGCGCGGGCGCGGTCGAGGAAGCCACGCGCCACATCGAGGAGGCGCGCAAGCAGGCCAGCTCGGTGCGCCGGCTGGCGCTGGCGGAGGCGGCGCTGGAGTTCGCGCGTGGCGATCGCGACGGCGCGCGCAAGCGGCTGGACGCGGCCATCGACGACGGCGACCCCTCGGTCTCGGCCGAGGCCGGGCTGACGCTGTACGAGCTGGCCGCGCAGGAGGGCGACAAGGTGCGGGGCGCCGAGGTGCGCCGGCGCGTGCTGGAGGCGTCGAAGCTGAAGACGCGGCTGGGGCTGCGCTTCGACGAGATCGATCGGGCCTATGCGCCGCCGCCGGCGCCGCCCGACAGCGGCGTGCCGCCCGCCGCGGGCGACGGTGGCGTGCCGGATTCCGGCCCGAAATACGTCATTCCGGATGGCAAGGGCACGCCGATCTAGCCCTCGCGACCGCCCGGCTGCGTGGGCGCGTTTTTCAGTCATTCTTGGGGTATGTTGGGGGCCTAGTGGACGTCCGTTGCGAGCAGTGCCAGACCGAATACGAGCTCGACGAGGCGCGCGTCACCGAGCAGGGCGTGACGGTGAAGTGCACGCAATGCGGACACATGTTCAAGGTGCGCCGGCGCGCCGGCACGCCGCCCCCCGCGCCCATCCCGACCGCGGCGCCGCCGCCCGCGGCACCCGCGGGCGCGCCCTCGGTCTGGCTCATCCGCAACAACATCGGCGAGATCCGGCGCTTCAAGGAGCTGACGACCCTGCAGCAGTGGATCGTCGAGCGCAAGGTCGACCGCGAGTGCGAGATCTCGCGCACCGGCGACACCTGGAAGCGCCTCGGCGAGATCGCCGAGCTGGCGTCGTTCTTCCAGCTGGTCGACCAGGCTGACGCCCGCGAGGCAGCGCGCAAGCGGCGCCTGACCGATCCGGTCGGCCACCCCACCAGCGCCAGCACCGGCGCCCCGGTGGCGCCCGCGCCCGCGGCCCCCTCGGCGCCGCTGCGCCACCAGACCACGCGCCCCATCGGCACCGGCGCGGGCGCGGTGCCCGGTCCGGGCAGCGGCCCCATCAAGGCCACCCCGGGACCGCGGCAGCCCACGCCGCCGCCGCCCCCCGCGGCCGCGCGCCCAGGGACCGCGCCAGCACCCACGGCGGGTCGCCCCGGCGGCGCCGGCGTGCCCTCGGCGGTCAACGCCGACGTCACTGGAGGCTGGGCTGCGCAGCCGATGGCCGGGCTGCCCGCGGGCGCGTCGCAGCGCACGCCGGCCTTCGCGGCTGGCGGCGAGGTCCCGGTCTTCGATCAGAACGAGCCGCAGTTCGTGGGCGGTCCGCTGCGCGCGCCCGCCGCGGGCGGGCCCAAGACCGGCGGCTGGGCCACCACCGGCGCGCCGCCCCGCGAGGATCCGGGCGAGCCGCTCGACGAGGATGATCTCGAGGAGCAGCCCACGCCCGGTCCGCGCCCCGGGGGCCCCGGTGGACCGCGCGACTGGCGCAACGACGCCGAGGTCGCCAAGAAGGCGCATCCTCCGCGCATGGCGGCGGCGCCCAGCCGCATGGCGCCCGAGGAAGACACCCTCAAGCACCTCAAGAGCCTGCAGGTCGACGACGACAGCGAGCCGGTCGACGACGAGCCGCTGGGCATCCACCCCGAGTACGCCCCGAAAAACCGCACCCCGCTGGTGATCGCGGCGCTGGCCGTGGTCATCCTGGGCGGCGCCGGTGCGCTGTGGTTCTTCAAGCTGCGCGGCAAGCCGGGCAAGAAGCCGCCGGTCGCGGGCCTCACCGTCGACGCCGGCGTCGCCGCCGCGCCGCTGGCGCCCGACGCCTCTGCGCCGGTGGTGTCGCCCATCGCGCGCGCCGACGCCGGCAGCGCGACGCCGCCGGTGGGGCCGGCGCAGGCCGCCATCGCGCGCCTCGACGAGAACACCGACGCCGCCTGGAGCAGCGCCGAGACCGAGCTGAACTCGCTGTCGCTGGACGCCAAGCACGCGGCGGCGGCGACCGCTGGCCTCGCGCTGCTCGAGCTGGCGCGCGCCGAGGCCCGCGTCGACGAAGCCGAGCTTCTGGAGACCGACGCCACCGCGGCGCAGGCGGCGGGCCAGAACGATATGGCCGCGCAGGCGCGCCGCGACGCCAAGCGCAAGCGCACCGAGGCGCAGCAGGGCATCGCGCGCGCCAAGGCCCACGCCGCGCGCGCCCAGGGGCTGGCGGCCAGCGCGCCCGAGACCGGGCTGGCGCAGGCCGAGCTGGCGCTGGCCAGCAAGGCCACCCCCGCGGTGGTGGAGCGCGGCCTCAAGACGCTGTTCACCGCGCAGCCGGATGATCCGCGCGGCCTCTACGTGCGCGCGATGACGCTGCTGGCGGCGGGCAAGGCCGCCGAGGCCGAGGCCGCGCTGGCGGCGCTGCCGACGCTGCCGCGCGCGCTGTACCGCCTGGCCGTGGTGCAGCACCGCGCCGGCAAGACCGACGCCGCCATCACCACCGTCAACGCGCTGCTCGGGCTGCAGGCGACCCACGGTCGCGGTCGCGCGCTGCTGGCTCAGCTGCAGCGCACGCCGCTGGCCAGCGCCAGCCCGAGCCCCAGCCCCGGCGAGCCCGGCACCGGCCCCATCGGGATCGAGTCGTACGACGGCCTGGTCGCCAGGGCCGACAAGCTGGCCGAGAACGGCAAGACCGACGCCGCGGTCGACGCCTACAAGAAGGCGCTGCAGGCCAAGCCCAACGGCGTCGAGGCGCTGTCGGGGCTGGCCTACGCCTTCCTCGATCGACGCGACTATGACAGCGCGCTGGCCTACTTCGACGCCGCGCTGCACCAGTCGTCGGGCTACTCGGACGCGCTGATCGGCATCGCCGAGACCTACAAGCTCAAGGGCGACAAGGCGTCCGCGATCGACGCCTACAAGCGCTACATCGACAAGCACCCCGAGGGCAACAAGGTCGCCATGGCCCGGCGCAACATCGTCGACCTCGGCGGCGAGGTCGACAGCTCGCCGTCGCCGTCGGCCACCCCGGAGCCGACCAGCGCACCCTCGCCGACGCCCACCCCGACGCCCACGCCCGAGTCGAGCCCCGCCCCGACCGCGGAGCCTGCGCCGTCGCCGTCGCTGTAGCCCAGGAATAGCCCCGGGCGGAGGCTGGTTGTGCTGGCGATGCTCGAAATCAAGCGACTGCTGAGTGGTGCCGTGCTGGCCGCGTTGGCGGCCTCCGGCTGTGACCCGCGCGGCTACGAGAACGACCCCGGCGCGCAGACCAAGGCCGCAGCGCCCAGCGCGCCCGCGCTGCCCGCCAGCGCGGGTGGCAGCGCCGCCAGCGGCACCCAGCCGGGCCCCGGCAAGCACCACGTGGTGCTCGAGCTGGCCGGCGCCATCGCCGAGCTGCCCGGGACCTGGGACTTCAACCCCACCGGCAAGACGCTGCGCGAGACCCTGGCGCGCATCGACCGCGTCGCGCGCGACCCCGACACCCGCTCGCTGATCGTGCGCATCTCGCCGGTGGCCACCAGCATGGCGACCGCCGAGGAGGTGCGCGGCGCGCTGCTGGCCGCCCACGCGCTGGGCAAGCCGGTGCACTGCCACCTGGAGACCGGCGGCAACACCGAGTACCTGATCGCGACCGGCTGCGACGACATCGCGCTGGCGCCCGCGGGCGACATCTTCCTGTCGGGCCCGCACGCCGAGGCCATGTTCGTGAAGGGGCTGCTCGACAAGCTCGGCGTGGTCGCCGACTTCGAGCACCAGGGCAAGTACAAGGGCGCCGCCGATTCGCTGCAGCGCGACACCATGTCGGAGGCGCAGCGCGAGGCCATCGACGCGCTGCTCGACGGCGCGACCAAGCGCCTGACCGAGTCGGTCGCCGTGGCGCGCAAGCTCGAGCCCAAGACCGTGCGCGCGCTGTTCGACCAGGCCCCGTTCGCCGCCGACGCCGCCAAGGCGGCCAAGCTGGTCGACAAGCTGGTGCCCTTCGAGCGCTTCCGCGACGACATCGCCAAGGGCGCCTTCGTGCTGGCCTCGGCCAGCGAGCCCAAGCCGGAGCCGCCGAACATCTTCGAGCTGTTCTCGGGCAAGGCGCCCGAGGGCCCCAAGGGCAAGCGCCTGGCGCTGGTCTACCTGGTCGGGGGCATCGTGCACGGCAAGTCGGGCGGCGGCCTGATGCCGTCGCAGGAGGTCGCCTCGCGCGACCTGGTGTCACAGCTCCACAAGCTGGCGGCCGATGACGACGTCGAGGCCGTGGTGCTGCGCATCGACAGCCCCGGCGGCAGCGCGCTGGCCAGCGACATCATCTGGCAGGCGGTGCGCGAGCTGGCCGCCAAGAAGCCGGTCATCGCCTCGATGGGCGCGGTCGCGGCCTCGGGCGGCTACTACATCGCCAGCGGCGCGCACAAGATCTACGCCCAGCCCGACACCATCACGGGCTCCATCGGCGTCATCGGCGGCAAGCTGGTGCTGGGCGGGCTGTACGACAAGCTGGGCGTCAAGAAGGAGATCCTGACCCGCGGCACCCGCGCCGCCATGTTCAGCGAGGCGCGCCCGTTCACGCCCGACGAGCGCGTCGCGGTGACCCAGATGATGAAGGACGTCTACGGCCAGTTCCTCGATCGGGTGGGCGCCGGGCGCAAGCTGTCGCGCGGCCAGGTCGAGCCCTTCGCGCAGGGCCGCGTGTGGAGCGGCGCCGACGCGCTGTCGCACAAGCTGGTCGACGAGCTGGGCGGCCTCAGCGCGGCCATCGCCGACGCCCGCAAGCGCGGCAAGCTGGCCAGCGACGCGCCGATCCAGATCCTGCCCGAGCCGCCCTCGCTGACCGGCCTGATCCAGCGCTGGAGCGGCGGTGGCGGCGGTGACGAGGTGCGCGCCACCCTGGCGACCGCGCTGCTCGGCGAGCTGGGCGCCCCGCCCCAGGCCGCGCTCGACCTGGTGCACGCGCTGACCATGCTGCGGCACGACCACGTGCAGGCCGTGATGCCCTTCACGCTGTCGCTGAACTAGCCGCCCTCGACAGCGGAGCCAGCTAGCCGAGCTGCTCCAGCGCCTCGTCGAGCCGCTCCAGCGTCTCCACCACGGCGTCGGCCCCGGTCTGCCGCAGGTCGGCCACCGAGTGGCGCCCGGTCGCCACCGCCACCACGCGCGCACCCACGCCGCGCGCCGCCGCCACATCGCGCGGCGTGTCACCGATCACGACCACCGGCAGCTGCCGCCCCGCGCTGGCGAAGCCGGCCTCGACTCCGCGCCGCGTCAACGCCACCCGATCGCTGTCTCCCGCGGCAAATCCGCCAAATCCGAAGTAGTCCCACAGCCCGGCCCGGGTCAGCTTGAGGCGCGCGCCGCGCTCCACGTTGCCGGTCGCCAGCCCGAGCACGTCGCCGCGCCGCCGCGCCGACTGCAGCGCCGCGTGCACCCCGGGGAGCACCCGCACCTCGTGGGTCGTGCCCAGCTTGGCCTCCAGCGACGCCAGGTAACGGTCGATCATGCGCTCGACCTCGCCGGCCTCGGGCGTGCGCCCAAGGGCCGCCGCCAGCATGTCGATCACGATGCCGGGATCGGTGTGGCCATCCGGCTTGACCGACGCCGCCGCCCCGCGAATCCCATAGATCTCCGCGAAGGCATCGTCCATCGCGCGCATCCCCGCGCCACCGCTCAGCACCAGGGTTCCATCGATGTCGAAAAGCAACACCCGCACGCGCCGACTCTACCCCGAAACCCCGCAATGGATCCGCGGCCATCGGCATCTCACCGGCCAGGATCCAGGTGCTTGACGGCCACCCCCACGCTTGATACACATCGGCCGTCTTCGCGGGCTGCCCCAACTGAGGCCCGGCCCAAGGAAAGACCTACGAAATGGCGAACCTAGAGTTCCTCAGGCAAGAAGGTTGTGACCCGAAGCAGCACATCTGGTCGCGGCGCAACTTCATGGGCTTGGCGGGCTGGGGTGCGGTGCTCGGGTCATTGAACGTCGGCCTGCTGTGTTTCGGCCGCTTCATGTACCCGCGCGTGCTGTTCGAGCCGCGCACCACGGTCAAGATCGGCCGCCCGGACGAGTACCAGATCAACGCCGTCAACGAGAAGTGGATCAAGCTGTACCGCTTCTGGGTGGTGCGGACGCCGGCCGGCTTCCTGGCCCTGTCGGGCGTGTGCACGCACCTCGGCTGTACGCCGCGCTACCTGACCGCCGAGAACAAGTTCAAGTGCCCGTGCCACGGCTCGGGCTTCCGCGGGGTCGATCCCACCGACCCCTATCCGGGCATCTCGGGCATCAACTTCGAAGGCCCGGCCCCGCGTCCGCTGGAGCGGCTCAAGATTGGCCGCGCCGAGGATGGTCAGATCACCGTCGACTTCGGCGTCCTGTTCCGCTCGGAAAAGGGCGAATGGGAGAAGCCTGACGCGTTCTTGAAGTTCCGCGCCTAAAGCGCCCGACCCCGAGCAGGAGCTGGCATTGGCTACGGAGAAAAAGGGCTTCTTCGAGACGGTGAAGGAGTCGCAGGTCTGGAGATCGATGTTCCGACACGGCTACGCGGACACCCCGCGCAACCGTATCCTCCAGATCTCGTCGAACGTCTTCCTTCACCTGCACCCGACCAAGGTGCCACGTCACGCGGTGCGCATCCGCTTCACCTGGTGCGCCGGCGGTGTGACGTTCCTCTTCTATCTCATCACCGTGGTGACGGGCATCATCTTGATGTTCTATTACCGACCCACGGCCGAGACCGCGTACCACGACATCAAATACCTGCAATTCGACGTCCCGTTCGGGATGATCATGCGCAACATGCACCGCTGGGCCGCACACGCGATGGTCATCGCGGTGTGGATCCACATGCTGCGCGTCTTCATGACCGGCAGCTACAAGCCCCCGCGGGAGTTCAACTGGGTCATCGGCGTCAACTTGCTGGTGTTCACGCTGCTGCTCTCGTTCACCGGCTACCTGTTGCCGTGGGACCAGCTGTCCATCTGGGCCGTCACGGTCGGTACCAACATGGCGCGCGCGGCCCCCTTCTTCGGTCACGAGGGGCCGTTCGCGAACCTGGTCGGCGTGGACAAGCGCTACGACATGCGGTCACTGCTGACGGGTGGTCGACTGGTCGGCGGTGCAACCTTGCTTCGCTTCTATGTGCTGCACTGCATCTTCATCCCGCTGATCGCGTCCGTCCTGATGATCGTCCATTTCTGGCGCATCCGGAAAGACGGCGGCATCTCGGGGCCCCTGTAGAGGTGATGGCCAATGGCTGAAGCAACCATCCCGACGCAGGCGGCCGCGGCTGCAGCTGCGCCCGAGGCGGCCCCGGCCGCCGCGGACGCCGCCAAGGCCACCGCTGCGACCGGCAACAAGCCCACGACCAAGAAGAAGGATCGTGAGCTCGAGCTGCCCAACCGCATCCACACCTGGCCCTACCTGGTCCGGCTGGAGTTCATCACCGCCGTCATCGTGATGATCTTCATGACCGTGTGGGCCATCTCGCTCGACGCCCCCACGGAAGAGTTCGCCAACCCGAACCGCACGCCGAACCCGTCGAAGGCGCCGTGGTACTTCCTGGGTCTCCAGGAGATGCTGGTCTACTTCGATCCCTGGATGGCCGGCGTCGTGCTGCCGACCCTCATCATCATCGGCCTGATGGTCATCCCGTACATCGACATCAATCCGCGCGGCAACGGCTACTACACCATCAAAGAGCGCAAGTTCGCGATGGGGACCTTCATGTTCGGGTTCCTCATCCTGTGGATCGCGCTGATCATCCTGGGCACCATCTTCCGCGGCCCGGGCTGGAACCTGTTCTGGCCCTGGCAGTTCTGGGATCCGCACAAGACGGTGGCGCTTGTGAACGTGAACCTGCCCTACCTGCTCGGTTTCCGGACCGAGAACATGCAAATGATCGTGGGCGCAGCAGCCACACTTGCCTTCTACCCAGGACTCGCAGTCCTGGGCATGATCCTGTTCAGGAAGAAGGCCTGGTTCAAGGAGCTCGGCATCGTGCGCTACCACATCGTGGCGATGCTGTTCCTCATCATGATGGGCCTGCCAGCCAAGATGTTCCTGCGACTGGCCTTCAACGTGAAGTACGTCTGGGTCACGCCCTGGTTCAATATCTAGGGACTTTCAGCTGAATTCGACAGCCCGGGTGCCGCGAGGTCCCCGGGCTGTTTCATTTCTTGGGCCACGAGGTCACGTTG
The DNA here is from genome assembly GCA_044229835.1 of Polyangia bacterium. Lineage (GTDB taxonomy): Bacteria > Myxococcota_A > Polyangia > Haliangiales > JADYYK01 > JADYYK01. The sequence continues at coordinate 68,261 of JBGASF010000003.1, forward strand.
ACGGCGAGCAGCCCGTAGTCCTTGTGTTGCTCGACGGTGACGATGTAGCGCGCGCCGATGCGCGTGAAGGCCGCGGCGACCTTGGGCTCACGGGTGTCGACCATGGGTGCGCCGCTGACGATGGAGAACGGCACCGCCAGGCGGCCCCGGACGTCGCCCTTGTCGACGGCGACGACCTCGTAGGTCAGCACCTGCTTGGCCCAGACCACGCCGCTCCAGAAACCGGGCGCGGGCGCGACCTCGACCAGGCGACCGACGAAGGTGGCGCGACCGACCGCGGGCAGCGCGGTGGCGGCGGGGGTCTTCTTGCGGGTGAAGCTGCGAGCCGCGGCGATGGAGGTGCCGGCGACGCCTGAGGCCAGCGAGGCAGCCAGGCAGACGGCAAACAGGGTGCGTTTCATGCTGGATACGACGCACGGCCCCCGAGGTCGGGTCTCACGGCGCGTCGAGATCGTAGGCGCAGGCCTTGCCGCCGGGGGCGTCGAAGACGCCGTTGCCGTCGAAGTCCACGAAGATGGGGTTGGTGGTGAAGCGGGGCACGCCGGCGGGATCGAACTGGTCCAGCGCGCGCGGGAGGCGCTTCTTGCCGAAGCCGACCACCACCACGTGGGCGTCGCGGGTGACCGGGATCTGCACCGTCTCGTCGTCCTTGATCACGGCGTCGGGGGTGCGCGTGGGCACGTTGAGGACCTCGTCGCAGTTCACGAAGACCTTGAAGTGGGTGACGTCGATGAGCGGCATGGCCTCGATGTGCACCGCGAGATCGATCATGCCGTCGCCGTCGCGGATGGTGTCGCCGATCTGCCCGGTGCCGTTGGCGGTGACGCGCGCGAAGGCGCCGGCGCTGACCACGGCGCGGCCCTCCTTCATGGCGCTGACCAGGACGCGCTCGTCGAGGTCGGCGGGGTTGTCGGTGCCGGCCGGGAAGTAGGTGCGCGGGCTGCCGATGTCGTCGTTGTGGGTGTCGGTGACGCCCAGGCCAGTGACGCGGTGACCGTGGTTGAAGAAGCTCAGCCAGTCGTCGAACAGGCCGGTGTCACGCGGGTTGTCGGCGCGGAAGAAGACGTTGCGGTTGCCGTTCATGTACTCGATGGTGTCGAGCGACCACGACCACAGCGAGGTCCCGGCGGGCAGGCCGATGGCGGTCGGATCGGTCAGCGTGGGCGCGCCGGCCATGCGGTCCCAGTCGATCAGGCACATGTAGCCGCAGCCCGAGCCGTCCTTGGGGTGGTTGAGCTGCACCACACCGGCGCCGCGCGCGCGCTCGGCGGTGTAGATCTCGGCCACGCCGAGGCCATACCAGGGCACGATGCGCCCGCGCACGCCGTCGCTGTCGCTGAGCGGCACCGGGAACATGATGGTGTGCTCGGGGATGGTCGCGGTGACCTCCTCGCCGATGATGGTGCGCACGTGGGCCTGCAGGCCCTCCTCGCGCACGTAGGGCGCCCAGTCGGTGACCACCTCGTGATCGGTGCCGACCATGACCTCGAGGCCGGCCGAGGCCGCGGTGCGGATGCGGCGTGGCAGCAGCACCGAGCTGTCGGCGCTGGGGCCGGCGTGCACGTGGGTGTCGAGCGACAGCCAGCCCGTGGTGTCGACCAGGTGCGCCAGCGTGACCTCGAGCGTGGCGCCGGTGGCGGGCAGCACCACGGCCTGATCCTTGACGTCGTACTCGAAGCCGCGCGTGACCATCACCTGGTAGGTGCCGGGGGGCAGGCGCAGCTTGCCCATGCCGGTGACGTACTCGTGCCGGACCAGGCGATCGTTCTGGTACAGCGACAGCTTGGCCGGGATGAGCTGGGCCTTGTCGTCGCGGATGGTGTAGGAGAGCTCGGCGGGCGGCTGCAGCGTGAGGTCGACCGGCGCCGCGGTCAGCGCGGTGAAGACGTGCGGTGGCGGCAGCGGATACTCCTCGCTGCGCACCACCAGGCGGTACTCCGGGTTGCCGTCGTCGAGGAAGTCGGCCAGCGTGGCGGCGAAGCGGCCCGCGCTGTCGGTGTGCATGCTGTCGAGGGTCTCCCACTTGCCCGGGGTGCCGGTGCCCAGCTCGACGTCGACCTGGATGTTGGCCAGCGGCGCGCCGGTGGCGTCGAGCACGCGGCCGCTGATGGGCAGCTGGCTGTAGGCGCGGCCCTCCTGCTGGAACGGGCGCAGCGCGGCGGTGGCGCTGTTGCCGTCACGCACGCCGGCGGCGACGTAGTAGCGCATGGTGCCGGTGGCGCGCTCGTCGCCAGCGGGGGCCAGGTTGATGGGCTGCACCACCTGATCGACGTCGAGCACCGCCTCGACCCCGGCGATGGTCAGCGTGCCCATGTTGCCACCCGCGATGCCCACCGCGTACGAGCCGTCGCCCGCGCCGGCCAGGATCCAGGGCACCTTGGAGCGCACCGAGAAGCCGCCGACCTCGAGCAGCGAGCCCGACCAGGTCGACACCGGCGTGGTGTCGGAGGTGAACAGCGCGGCGCCCGCCAGCATCGGCTTGTACTCGCTGCCCTGGTTCTTCATGTTGAGCTCGATCTGCAGCACGCTGGAGCCCGGCTCGAGGATGTAGTCGACCCAGCTCTCGATCCCGAGCGGCGGCGACAGGGGGCGGCGCTTGCCGCTCTTGAAGGCCTCCTTCACCAGGGTCAGCTCGATGAGCCAGAAGTAGTCGTCGTGGCCGTACACGCGCACCACGGCGGCCTTGCCGTTCTTGCCGTCGTTGATGACCTCGGCGCGATCGGCCGAGAACGAGCGCAGCGTGGACGACGTGAAGTCGGACAGCTTGAGCTGCCCCATGAGGACGCCGAGCTCGCTGAAGCGCTCCGGCGCGGCCTGCTGGCAGCCGCTGACGCCGACGGCGTCGACCAGGATGCCGGCGTGCTGCCAGTAGGTCTTGGTGGCGCCCGGGCCGGTGATCATGAAGGCGGCGCGGTCGTTCATCAGCAGGTAGTCGCCGGCCCCGCCCAGGGCATCGGGGCCCGTCATGCGCTGCGTGGGGTCGCTGACCAGGCGCGCCTCGGCGCGGCCGGCGCGCGGACAGCCGGTGACGAAGATCCCGGTGCCCGTCTGCGGGTCGGGGTCCTTGGACGAACAGGCCAGCGCCAGCAGCGGCGTCAGCAGAAGGCACAGCCGTGACCGCATCCCAATCCTCCGGTGGTCAGACCAACTGGTCAGACCACTTTGTAACAGATCGGTCGCAGCCTGTCACTCGGTGGTGGCGGGGAGCTGGGCCCGGGTCGCGATGGTGGTGACGAGGTCGACCAGGCGCAGCAGCGGCTCGGCGGCGTCGGGGGCAGTCAGCGAGGCCAGCGCGATGGGCTGGTTGGCGGGCACGCCCTGCTTGCCGGGGGTGATGACCCAGCGCAGCGAGCGCTTGGGCCACAGCGCGATCCAGCCGTCCAGGATGGCGGTCGCGCGCGCGCGCAGGCCGTCGTCGAGCAGCCTGGCGCTGGCGCCGTCGGCGTCGTGCACCACGAAGCGGCTGTCGAAGATGGCGTCACCGGTCTTGACCGGCTTGCCGCTCGACAGCGGGGGCTGCGCTGCGGCGCCGGACAGCCCGCGCGAGCGCACCGCCAGCGTCCACGCCGGCGACTCCACCGGCACGTCGTCGCCGCAGGTCAGCACGATGGACTGGATGCCCGCGCTGTCGCGCGACAGGGTCAGGCTGACCGCCATGCCGGTGCGCTTGCCGGTGACGTGGGTGATCTCGACGCCGTCGGCCAGGTGGATCTCGCAGCGCGAGTCGGTCAGGCCGACGCTGCCGCTGCCGAGCTGCGTGGTCAGCGCCTCGGCATAGCCGCGCCAGGCCCCGGCGTCGACCGGCGGGCCCGCGCTGGCGCGTCCCAGCCGCGCGGCGGCCACCGCGGCGCCCTCGTCGCTGCTGGCCTCGGGCACCGCCTCGAGCAGGACCAGGAAGCCCAGCGTCGAAGTCGCGATGAGGTACGGCCACTGGAACGAGTAGCCCGCGACCGTCCACAGCGCGAGGCCGACCGCGACCGCGCGTCGCCCGGGCTGCTTGGACACCAGACACGAGGTCATGGTCCACACCATGCCGAGCAGCGCCAGGAGCCACATCACGTCGGCGCCGCTGGGCTCGTGCAGCTGCACGCCGAAGCCGCGGCCGGCGATCTCGGAGGCCAGATCGAAGCGGCGCCGCACCAGGATGGGCGCCGCGCCCGAGATCAGCACGGTGGCCACCATCGGGATCGGGTGCAGCACCGCGGTGCTCAGCGGGCGCGGCCCGAACAGGAAGGGCGCCGCCAGGCCGAGCACGGCGATCGACCACTGCGCGCTCTCCAGCACGCGCTCGTGCCAGGGCTTGAAGCCGGGCAGCAGATCGGTCGCGTTGAGCGCGCCCAGCGCCGCGGTCACGTGCAGCGCGATGGGCAGCACCGCGAACAGCACCGCGACACGCGCGATGACGTCGGCGCGCGTCGACATCAGGGCCACGGCGATGCCCAGCGTGGCCACCGCGGCGACCAGCTCGACGGCGACGCCGGCGCGATCGGGCAGCGCGCCGAAGGTGGCCAGCATCAGCGCCACCGCGGCCAGGCTGGTCAGCGAGGTCACCACGATGGCGATCGGGCGCGCCAAAATGTCGCCGCGCAGCAGGATGTGCACCGCCTGCGCGACCATCACCGCGGGGGCCAGCACGCCCATGAAGTGGCGCATGAAGCTCGACACCCAGGCCAGCTGCGCGTGCCAGTCGGCCGGCGTCTTGCCTGGCGCCGGCTGCCAGTGCGGCACGATGAGCCGCCCGATGACGAGCTGCAGCAGGCCGACGCCCGCGACGACGACGGCCAGGTCGAGCACTCGCAGGGAGTGGCGCCGCATCAGGTCAGGGCTCGCAAGGACGTTCAGCGGTTTTATCGTGGGCGCCCCGGGGCGTCAATCAAGCGGCGCGGCGGCGCAGCTCGCTGGGGGTCTTGCCGGTCCAGCGCTTGAAGGCGCGATGGAAGGCGCTGGGCTCGGAGTAGCCCAGCAGGTAGGCGATCTCGGCGATGGCGATGCGTGGATCGCCGAGGAACTGCAGCGCCAGGCCGTGGCGGACCTCGTCGAGCAGGGCGTCGAAGCTGGTGCCCTCGTCGGCCAGGCGGCGCTGCACGCTGCGCTCGCTGGCGTGCAGGCGGGCGGCGACCGCGGCCAGCGAGGCGGCGCCCTCCTCGGGAGCCTGGCCGCCCTGCCCCAGCACCTCGGCGAGCAGGCGGCGCACGCGCTCGGCGGTGGTGTCGCCGGGCGCCGGGCGGCGCGCCAGCAGGGCCTCGGCGTGGCGCTCGATGACGCTGGACAGCGCGGGATCGGCGGCCGCCAGCGGCTGCTCCAGCGTGGCGCGGGGCAGCTCGAGGGCGTTCACGCGCTGGCCCCAGCGCGGCGCGACGCCGAGCACGCGCGCGTGTTCGGCCGCGATGGCCGGGGACGCGGGCGCTGGCGAGGTCAGCTCGGCGGCGCGCGCGTGCAGGCGCTGGCCCAGCATCTGGCCGCCGATGATGATGATGCTGGCCACGGTGAACTCGGCGGCGTGGCGCGACTGCCGGGCGCCGGCGATGCGCAGCGCGTGCTCGATGCGCACGAGGTCGTCTCCGGCGCGCTCCCCGGCGCGCTCGTGCAGGCTGAACACCGCGGCGTCGTGGACCAGGCGGTTGTAGCGTGCCAGGCGCTCCAGCGCGGCGCGCAGCGTGGGCGCGGTGCGGACCGCATAGTCGAGCACGTCGAAGCTGCCCTGGCGAATGCCCTCGGCGGCGTGCAGCCCGAAGGCGTCGTCACCGGTCAGGCGGGCGGCCTCGTCCCACAGCTGGGTCTCCAGCGCGAGCGTGATGCGGGCATCGGGATCCGCGGCCTGCGCGACGTCGAAGCCGGTGGCGGCCTGCAGCGCGGCGCCATGGCGCCCGGCGGCCTGCACGATGGCGGCGCCGATCTTGGCTGACACCTCGATGACCTGCACCCGGAAACCATGGCACGGTCGCGCGGATCTCGCAATGAAGTCATGTGCTTGAGCGTGGCGCCCAGGGTCAATCGATGCGTCGCCCAGGGTCACGGCGCAGCGCTCGCGGGTGACGCAGAGTGGCTCTCGAAAGGGAGACACCAGATGAAGACCATCGCTCGCATCGCTCGCATCGCCGCCCTCGTCACCACCGTCGCCACCCTGACCGTCGCCGTCCCCGCGACCGCCGCGGCCGACCAGCCCGCCTCAACCGTCGCCACGACGTCGTCCTTCCATGCCGACTTCGAGGTCGACCCCACCGCCTATGCCCTCAGCGGCTACTCGCTGCATGTCGGCCTGGGCTGGAAGCGCCTGCGCCTCGACCTCGGCGCCTTCGCGATGGCGCTGCCCGACTTCGCCAAGAGCGACGACTCCTTCGAGGTCTCGTTCGACGGCTTCGGCAGCAAGCTGCAGTACTTCGTCCTGGCCGAGCAGCGCGGCCTCTTCGTCGGCGTCGACGCCGGCGTGGCGCGCCCGCTGGTGCAGCGCGGCGAGCTCGCCAGCAAGGACAGCCAGTACAGCATCGGCGTCAACGCCGGCTATCGCTTCGACCTCGGCGCCCACCTGTATGCCACGCCGTGGCTGGGCGTCAGCTACGCCTTCAGCGCCGAGGACGTCACCCTGGGCGGGACCACCTATGAGCAGAGCCCGGTCACCATCTTCCCCGCCGTGCATGTCGGCTACCGCTTCCGCTAGCGCGCGTGCTAAAGCGGCCTCATGCGCCCCGACGGACGACGCCCCGACCAGCTCCGCGACATCGAGATCGTGCCCGACTTCCTGACCCACGCCGAGGGCTCGTGCATGATCAAGGCGGGCAAGACCTGGGTGCTGTGCGCCGCCAGCGTCGAGGAGAAGGTGCCGCCCTTCCTGGAGGGCAAGGGCAAGGGCTGGGTCACCAGCGAGTACGGCATGCTGCCGCGGTCGACGCACACCCGCTCCAGTCGCAACACCGGCGGGCGCGGCACCGAGATCCAGCGCCTGATCGGCCGCGCCCTGCGCGCCGCCATCGACACCAAGGCGCTGGGCCCGCGCCAGATCACCATCGACTGTGACGTCATCCAGGCCGACGGCGGCACCCGCACCGCGTCGATCACCGGCGGCTATGTCGCGCTGGCCCTGGCGGTCGCGCGGCTGCGCGCCCGCGGCCTGGTCAGCAAGGATCCGATGCGCGAGCCGATGGCCGCCATCTCGGTCGGCATCGTCGACGGCGAGGCGCGCCTCGACCTGCCCTACGAGGAGGACTCGGCGGCCGACTGCGACATGAACGTGGTCATGACCGAGAGCGGCAAGATCATCGAGGTCCAGGGCACCGCCGAGGGCGAGCCCTTCGAGCGCACCCTGCTCGACCAGCTGCTCGACCTGGCGGCGCGCGGCATCCGCGACCTCGGCACCCTGCAGCGCGCGGCCATCGCCCGCGGCCTGGAGGCGCGCCCGAAATGAGCCCGCACAGCAAGGACGCCACCGGCATCGACGTGCCCATCCTGGTGTTCGCCACCCGCAACACGCACAAGACGCACGAGCTCGAGGTCCACGTCGCCGAGTCGGGCGCCGCCGCGCTGGTGCTGACGCTGGACCAGGCCGCCGCCGAGCTGGGGCTGCCGCCGCCGCCCGAGGTCGAGGAGGACCAGCCGACCTTCGCGGGCAACGCCATCAAGAAGGCGCGCGCCATCGCCACCTGGGCCGGGCGCCCGGCGCTGGCCGACGACAGCGGCCTCGAGGTCGACGCCCTGGCCGGCGAGCCCGGGGTGCACTCGGCGCGCTGGGCCGCCGCGACCTGGCCGCCGGGCACCGCGCACGGCTCGCGCATCGCCGATCAGGCCAACAACATCCAGCTGCTGGCCCGCCTGGCCGGCAAGCCCGAGAGCCGGCGCTCGGCGCGCTTCCGCTGCGTGGTCGCGCTGGCCGACCCGCGCGGCCCGCTGGGCGACGGCAACTTGACCGGCGAGGGCGCCTGCGAAGGTCGCATCCTGGACGCCCCGCGTGGTGACGGCGGCTTCGGCTACGACCCGCTGTTCTACGCCCCCGAGCTGGGCGCCACCTTCGCCGAGGCGCCCCGCGGCGGCAAGCACGCCGTCAGCCACCGCGCCCGCGCCATGGCCGCCCTGGCCCCGATGCTGCGTGATTACTTGAGCAGACTTGCCAAGGCCCCCGGTTTCCGCTAGATCAACGGGTCTCTTGGGTAGAGAAGGAACACATCACGGGGCGTAGCGCAGCCTGGTAGCGCGCCTGCTTTGGGAGCAGGATGTCGGAGGTTCAAATCCTCTCGCCCCGACCAAATCCCTGGCAGGCGCCCGTAGCTCAGTCGGATAGAGCACCGGCCTTCTAAGTCGGTGGTCGCAGGTTCGATTCCTGCCGGGCGCGCCCGACGCGCACCACGAGGAGCAAAGCAGCAGAGAGCAGCACGATACACAGCAGATTCTGGTGGCCGTAGATCAATGGTAGATCACCTGACTGTGACTCAGGGTGTTGTGGGTTCGAGTCCCATCGGTCACCCCCCAGAAACACGAAAGGCCGGGATGTCGTCATCCCGGCCTTCGCGTTTTCGGCTCTGCGCGAGGTTACGGCTGACTCGGCGGCGGGGGCGGATCGTCACCCAGGGCCGGCGGCGGCGCACCACCACCACCCGCGGGCGCGGCCGGCACCGCAGGCGCGCCACCAGCGCTGGCCGGCGCCTCCTTGCCGAGGTACCAGTTCAGCAGCACCGGGGTCTCGTTGGGATCGTCGCGGCGGGCGCTGGAGCCCTCCTGCTTCTTGATGATCTCCTCCAGCCCCTTGATGCACTCGGGGCACTTGCCCGGCTTGACGCGCGACAGGGCGATGCGCGCCACCGTGCGCACCGCGCTCGACTCGGCGCCCACGGTCGCGATGATCTTGTCGGTCACGCTGGCGGCCGCCTCGCCGGCCCAGCCCAGCTCGAGCAGCGCCTTCTCGACCACGGCCGGGTTGGCGTCGCTCAGCTTGCCGGCGAAGCAGTCGGGCTTGCCGGCGCACTCGGCCCCGACCTTGGCGCGCGAGATGGCCTCGGTCGCGACCTCCTTGACGGGGTCGTCGGCCTTCAGCTTGGCCTGCAGCCCCTCCAGCGCCTTGACGTCGTCGGCGCTGCTCGCGATGCGGCCCAGCGCGATGGTGGCCGCGATGCGCCACTGCTCGAACTTGCTGGCGTCGGCGGCCACGGCCAGCAGCGCGGCCTTGCCGTCACGACCGCCCGACAGGCTGTAGAAGTTGGCGGCGTGGCCACGGAAGCCCTCCAGCTTGGCGCCCAGGGCCAGCTTGAGCAGCTCGGCCGAGCCCTCCTTGTCACCGATGACCGCCAGCGAGCGCAGCAGCTCCGCGTAGGCGGCCGTGCGCACGGTCTCGACGTCGGCGGCGGCCTCCTTGGCCAGCTGCGCGCGCAGCGCCGCGGTCGCCTTGGTGGCGCGGATGTCGCCCAGCAGCTCGGCGCCCTTGGTCACCATGACGCCCGACTCGTCGGCCTTCCACTTCTCCTTGATGGCCATCTCGGAGATGGTCTTGTACTTCTCCTGCACCAGCTCCGACAGCGGGCCCTCGGCGGCGGCGCCGATGCGCGCGATGGCCAGGCGGCACTGCGGATACGACCCGGTCTGGCTGATGTCCTTGTGCCACAGGAACAGGCCGCGCATGACCTGGGGCAGCGCGCGCGCCGCGTCGGGGTGCTCCGAGATGGCGCGACAGGCGGCGCCCTGCAGCAGCACGTTGACGTTGTCGGGCGAGTCCGCCAGCAGGAGCGCCAGCGCGTCGGTCGACGCCGCGCTGGGGTAGCTGCCCAGCGCGTCGATGACCGCCATGCGGACCTCGTTGATGGTGGCGTGGCGCACGCGGCCCTGGTTGGGCGTCTGCAGCGGGGTCTTGTTGGTGGCCAGCGTGATCAGCTTGGCCTCCGCGCCCGGCGCACCGGCGGCGCCCCACACCTTGAGGGCGTTGGCCGCGATGAGCGCGTTGTCCAGGCTCTGCCCGCTGGTCTCGCTGAAGGCGGCCAGCGCCTTCTCGAGCACCGGCACGGCGGCCTTGTCCTTCAGGTTGACCAGCGCGGTCAGCACCGCGGGCTCGCTGTTGCGATCGAACAGCTTGATCAGCGGCTGCAGCATCGCGGCGCGGGCCTTCTCGCCCAGCGGACCGGGCGTGTTGGCCATGCGCTCGAGGCTGCGTAGCGCCTCCTGCCACTTGCTGCCGGAGAGGCGCTTGACCCAGTAGTTCGGGGAGCTCTTCTTCTCCTTCTTGCAACCGGCGACCGCCACACCAAGCAGCAGCACCGCCGACAACGCCCAAAGCCACCTTGCAGCACGAGTCATGGGACACCCCTTGGCCGGGTTTCGACTACGGTCAGCGAAAACACGCCGGCCAGGTAGCACCGTGTGGCACCACCTGGCCGGTTGGTAGACAACGTTCGACTCTCGATTACTTCGCGCGCTCTTCGACGGCGAACGAGATGTTGCGCCACTTGGTCAGGTACAAGATCGTGGTGACCTTGTTCAAGACCTCGGACGGCGTGGTGCGGTCGGCCTGAAGAATGATGCGGCCGGGCCACACCGGCACCGTGTCGCTGGGCTCGAAGACGGCCTCTTCCTCTGCCTGCAGCGCCGTCAGCTTCTCGGTCAGCGCAGGGATCTTGTCGGTGGGGTCGTCCTTGATGGTGCGCGGATCGCCCATCTCCTCACCGTTGAGCGTGATGGTGTCGATGGCGATGATCAGGAGCGGCGCTCGCTCGAGCTCCGTCTTGGCCACCGCCGACGGCAGCTTGAGGCCACGCTGCACCATCATGATCTCGCCCGAGGCGCTGAAGGTCGACAGCAGGAAGACGACGAGCATCGTCTGCATGTCGACCATCGGCGTCAGGTTCAGCTGGGCACTGTTCGGGTCCTTCTTGCCCCCGTGCGTGTGCTTGTTCGCCAGGTACTTGAACGGGCTCTTGTGCCCGAGGTGCGGTCCTGGTTTGTGGACTGGCATGGGAGCCTCCTACTGCTCGGTCATGCGGGCCGAGAGGGACGCCGGCGGGATGAACCCGACGTCCTTCCAGCCTGCGCGAACCGCGATGTCCATGGTCGAGATGACGCCCTGGTACTGCACGCCCTTGTCGGCCGCGATCTCGATGTCCTCGCGCATGACCCCGTTGTCGGCCACGAAGTCACCCTGGAACTCGGGCTTGGTACGGAAGCCCTCGAGCAGGGTGAGCAGCTCGCCGAACGCGGGATCGGCCGCCTCGTACTCGCCCTCGACCGAGCCCAGCGTGCGCTTGATCGGGGGAAACGGCGAGCGGTCCGTCATGCCGACGCGGATCTCGTTGGGACCGATCAGCACCGACACGAACTTGGGGGGCGGCTTGTCGATGGGCGGCGGCTCGCCCATCGCGCCCTGGCCCTTGGGCGTCACGTTCATCTGCGCGATGTTGGTCCACACCGCGGTGATGAGCAGGAACGCGACGAGCACCGACATGAGGTCGATGAACGGGACCAGGTTGATGTGGGCGTCGACGCTCTTTTTGCCGCCGCCTCCGCCCGATGATGTATCGACACTCATCGGTTACGCAGCCTGCCCCTTCAGGGCGCCCTTGTGACCGGTCACCAGGTTGACGATCTGGACCGACACCTCGTTGATGTCGTCGTTGATCGCCTGGGTCTTGCCCATCAGGAGGGCGAAGCAGATGAGGCCGAACAGCGCGGTGCCGATGCCGAAGGCGGTGCAGTTCATGGCCTCGGCGATACCGGCGGCGAGGATCTTCGCCTTCTCGGAGGGGGCCGCCTTGGCGGCGCCACCGAACGACTTGATCATACCGGTGACGGTGCCGAGCAGACCGGCGAGCACCGAGAGGTTGGCCAGGGTGCCGATGTACGGGGTGCGCTTCTCGACCTTGGGCAGCTCGCGGAGGGCGGCCTCGTCCATGGCCGACTGGACCTCCTCGTCGGGACGGTTGAACTTCATCAGGCCGGCCTGGACGATGCGCGTCATCGGGGTCGGGTTGCCCGAGCACACCTTGATGGCGCCCTGGACGTTGCCCGACATGATCTGCGACTTCATCAGGGCCAGCAGCTTGTCCTTGTCGACCGTCGACTTGTAGAGGTAGACGGCGCGCTCCACGGCGATCGCGATGGTCAGCACCGCGCAAATGAGGATCGGCCACATGCCCCAGCCGCCCTCGTCGAATGCATCCGCGATCCCTTTCAGAACACCCATGAGTCGTCTCCTTGAACCGTTGTCGGGATGAAGCGGGTGAACCCTAAGCAAGGGGCGATCCACCAGGACCGTGTGTGGTTTCGGGCGCTTACAGGTGAACAAACTTCGGTCGGGGAGACCTGCCCGGGTCATATAGGGACGGGCCGGGGAATTTTGCTACGGCGCGTGCTAGTACAGGCGCCATGGCCGAGGCCGCGCTGCCCGACGAGTTGCCCCCTCTGGAGGAAGGCTCCGCGCTGAAGACCTGGGTGGTGCGCGGGCTGGTGCTGGCGGTGCTGGTGGGCGTCGGCTGGATGGCCTGGCGCAAGTGGCGCGGCGGGCAGGCGCCGGTGCGCCGGCTGACCGTGGTCAAGGTGGAGAGGGGCGACCTGGCCGAGACGGTGACCGCCAGCGGCACGGTGTACCCGGTCAACCAGGTCGACGTCGGGTCGCAGGTGTCGGGCACCATCTCGGAGATCCTGACCGACCGCAACCGCACCGTGACCGCGGGCGACATCATCGCCAGGCTGGAGGCGTCGCGCTACGAGACCGCGCTGGCGCAGGCGCAGGCGGCGGCGGCGGTGGCGGCGGCCGACCTCGAGCGCACCCGGGTCAGCGTGCGCGAGGCCGACCAGAACCTGGCCCGGGCCAGGACGCTGGTCGAGCGCGGCGCCGGCACCAGCGTCGAGGTCGACAGCGCCAGCATCGCGGTCGATCGCGCGCACGCCGACGTCAAGGCGGCGCAGGCGCGGGTCAGCCAGGCCTGGGCCGCGGTCAAGACGGCGCGCGTGGATCTGGATCGCACCGTGATCCGCGCGCCCATCTCGGGCATCGTCATCAAGCGCAGCATCGAGGTCGGGCAGACCGTGGCGGCGTCGCTGCAGGCGCCGGTGCTGTTCCAGATCGCGCAGGGCCTCGGCGAGATGGAGGTGCGCGCCGCGGTCGATCAGGCCGATATCGCCAAGCTCGACAAGGGCATGCCGGCCAGCGTGACGGTGCCCGGGGTGCGCGTGCCGCTGGACGCGACGGTGTTCGACATCTGGCTGTCGCCCACGGTGACCCAGACGGTGGTGACCTACGACGTCATCCTGCGGGTCAAGAACCCCGACGGGAAGCTGCTGCCGCAGATGACGGCCAACGTGAAGGTGACCACGGCGCAGCGCAGCGACGTGGTCAAGGTGCCCAACGCGGCGCTGCGCTTCAAGCCGCCGGCGGACATCGTGGAGGGTGGCGGTGAGGTCGCGAAGACAGAGCCGCCCAAGGCGGAGGCGCCCAAGGGCGCGCGGCCGCCCGGCGCCGGCGCGCGACCGCGGGGTGATCGTGCGCCGCCCAAGGTCTACGTCAAGGTCGACAAGGGCGACGGCAAGCCGTGGGTACGCGCGCTGCCAGTGCAGGTCGGCATCTCCGACGGCAGCTTCACCGAGATCATCTCGGGGCTGGAGGCCGGGGTCGAGGTGGTGACCGAGCTGCGCACCGGCAAGAAGAAGGACGCGCCGTCGCCGCAGCCGCAGGGCCCACCGCGTGGGGGCCTGCGGAGGATGTGATGGCGACCCCGGCGCAGCTCCCGTATCGCGAGGATGCGCGCGAGCCGCTCATCATCATCGACCGCATCCACAAGCGCTATGTGATGGGCGACGTCGTGGTGCCCGCGCTGGCCGGGGTTTCGCTGGAGCTGGGGCGCGGCGAGTTCGTCGCCGTCATGGGCGCCTCGGGCTCGGGCAAGTCGACCCTGATGAACATCCTGGGCTGCCTGGATCGGCCCACCAGCGGGCGCTACCTGCTGGAGGGGCGCAACGTCGGCAGCATGGGCAAGGACGAGCGCGCGCGCATGCGCAACCGGCGCATCGGCTTCGTGTTCCAGGGCTTCAACCTGCTGGCCCGCACCAGCGCGCTGGAGAACGTCGAGCTGCCGCTGGTCTATGCCGGGGTGTCGCGGCGCGAGCGCCAGCGGCGTGCCTTCGCGGCGCTGCGTGCGGTCGGCCTGGGCGCGCGCGTGCATCACCACCCCAACCAGCTCTCGGGCGGGCAGCAGCAGCGCGTGGCCATCGCGCGCGCGCTGGTGTGTGACGCCCCGCTGATCCTGGCCGACGAGCCCACCGGCAACCTCGACTCGCGCACCAGCGAGGAGGTCATGGGGATCTTGCAGCGCCTCAACGAGGAGCGCCAGCGCACCATCGTGGTGGTCACCCACGAGCCCGACATCGCGCAGTACGCCAAGCGCATCATCGTGTTCAAGGACGGCCTCATCATCGAGGATCGCGCGGTGGGCGACCGCCGCCATGCGCCGCGCGCCGACGCTGGTGGGGCTGGCGAGGCCGCCGCGCCATGAACCTCCTGGGCACCTTCCGCGTCGCGGTGCGCTCGCTGCAGCGCAACCTCCTGCGCTCGGGGCTGACCATGCTGGGCGTCATCATCGGCATCCTGTCGGTGACCGCGATGATGGCCATCGGCGCCGGGGCGCGCACCGCGCTGGCCAAGCAGTTCTCCACCCTGGGCACCGACACCCTGTTCATCATGCCGGGCGCGACCACCTCGGGCGGCGTGTCGGGCGGCATGGGCTCGCAGTCGACGCTGACGGTGGGCGACGTCGCCGCCATCGAGCGCGACTGCCCGGCGGTCAAGCGCGCCGCGGGGATCGTGCGCTCGGCGGGCCAGGTCACGGTCGACGGCAAGAACTGGAGCGCGCCCATCCAGGGCACCACGCCGGGCTACTTCGAGGTGCGCGAGTGGGCGACCACCAGCGGCACGCTGTACTCGGAGGCCGACCATGACTCGGCGGCCTCGGTGTGCGTCATCGGAAACACCGTGAAAGAGGCGCTTTTCGGCGACACCGACCCGATCGACCCCGACGAGCCGGTGGAGCTGGTGGTGCGCGGCATGCCGTGCCGCCTGGTCGGCCTGCTGGAGAAGAAGGGCCAGGCCGGCTTCGGCGATCAGGACGACATCGTGATGATGCCGGCGACCACGCTGCGCCAGCGCATCCTGGGCGCGCAGGGCGGCCGCACCGACATCATGTCGATGATCGTGGTCGCCGCCCAGGGCCACGGTGAGACCGCGGCGGCCAAGGAGCAGATGACCAGCCTCTTGCGCCAGCGCCACCGCATCCGCGACGGCGAGGGCGAGGACTTCATCGTGCGCGATCTCAAGGAGATCGCCGACAGCGCGCAGAAGGGGCTGGGGATCCTGACCGCGCTGCTGGGCGGGATCGCCCTGGTGTCGCTGCTGGTGGGCGGCATCGGCATCATGAACATCATGCTGGTCAGCGTCACCGAGCGGACGCGCGAGATCGGCATCCGCATGGCGCTGGGCGCGCGCGGGCGCGATATCCTCGCGCAGTTCCTGGTCGAGTCCATCGTGCTGGCGCTGCTCGGCGGGGCGCTGGGGGCGCTGGGCGGCTGGTGGGTGTCGGGCCTGGTCGGCGGCTTCGTCAAGGTCACGCCCGAGGTGTCGCCCCAGGTCATCCTGACGGCGTTTGGCTTCTCCAGCGCGGTCGGGCTGTTTTTCGGCTTCTATCCCGCGCGGCGTGCATCGCGGCTGGACCCCATCGAGGCCCTGCGCTACGAATAAGGGGTCCTGGGCCAGCCATGAACAGCTACCGCGCGTTCGACATCACGGCCATCGTCATCACGCTGTTCGTGGTGCTGCTGCCGGCGCCGACGCGCGAGGTCCGCGTCGAGTTCGAGAACGCCCCGCGCGAGACCCTGGAGCTGGTCGCCGCGCTGCAGGCGCAGACCGTGGCCAAGCCCGACGATCTCGACACCGTGGTCGAGCTGACCGACGTGCTGATCGAGCTCGGCTCGCTGGAGGCGGCGCTGCGCACCGTGCTGGGGCCGGCCGACAAGCTGACCGGGGCCTGGCAGGTCCAGCTGGCAGCGGCCGACGCCTGGGTGCAGGACCTGGAGTTCAAGCAGGCGCTGCCCTACGCCGACGCCGCGGTGGCCGCCTGCAAGGGCGATTCGACCTGCAGCTCGGAGCGCGCCATCCGCCTGGCCATGTTCCAGAACGTGATCTCGCGGGTCGCGAAGTCGAACATCGACCCGCGCCGCCAGCCCGAGGAGCTGCGCCGCCTGGTCGCCGAGGTGTCCCCGACCATCCACCTGTCGGACCCCGATCCCAAGAAGCGACAGCAAGAGCCGCCCGAGCCGCCGCTGCCCCAGCCGCAGTGATATAAACAGGGCCCATGGCCCTTTCACCGAGCGTGCTCGATCTCGATGTGGTAGCCACCGCCGATGCCATCGCCGCGCAGCTGCGCGCGCAGGTGCAGGCGCTCAAGCGACGCGGCTTCGTGGTCGGCGTGTCGGGGGGGATCGACTCGTCGGTGTGCGCGACGCTGGCGGTGCGCGCGCTGGGGCCGAAGAACGTCTTCCTGATCACGATGCCCGAGGCGGACTCGTCGGGGCGCAGCGAGCAGCTGGGGCGCCAGCTGGCGGCGCACCTGGGCGCCGAGGTGGTCAAGGAGGACCTGGAGCCGTCGCTGCGCGCGCTGGGCTGCTACACGCGGCGCGACGCCGCGGTGCGGCGCGTCTTCCCCGAGTATGGCCCGGGCTGGAAGATGAAGATCGTGCTGCCCGACGTGGCCGAGGGCCAGCTGTCGTTCTACTCGCTGGTGGTGGAGACGCCGAGCGGCGAGCGCAAGCAGCAGCGCCTGCCGGTGCACGAGTACCTCGAGATCGTGGCCTGCACCAACATGAAGCAGCGCAGCCGCACCCTGATGGAGTACTTCCACGCCGACCGCCTGAACTACGCCGTCGTCGGCACGCCCAATCGGCTGGAGTACGACCAGGGCTTCTTCGTGAAGTATGGCGACAGCGCCGCCGACGTGAAGCCGATCGCGCACCTGTACAAGACCCAGGTCTATGCGCTGGCGCATGGCCTCGGGCTGCCGCACGACATCTGCAGCAGCACGCCGACCACCGACACCTACTCGCTGTCGCAGGGTCAGGACGAGTTCTACTGGCGCCTGCCCTACCCCAAGATGGACATGTGCCTGTACGGCAAGAACCACGGGCTGGCGGCCGCGGACGTCGCGGCGGCCATCGAGGTCCCGGTGGCGGTGGTCGAGAACGCCTACCGCGACATCGAGCAGAAGCGGCGCACCACGCGCTACCTGCAGCTCTACCCCGTGCTGTCCGAGCGCGTCGACGAGATCGAGCACGGGCTGGCGGCCGGTGAGGCGGGCGCGCCGCTGCCGATGGGCGCGACGGTGCGGCACCACCGGGCGCTGTAGCAGTGTGCGGGATCGCAGGAGCGCTGTCGTGGGGAGGCGGACCGCCGCCGGACCTGGCGCTGCTGCGCAAGATGGTCGGCCGCCTGCACCACCGCGGCCCTGACGAGCGCGGGATCTATCGCGACAAGCACGTCGGCCTCGGCCACACCCGGCTGTCGATCATCGACCTGTCGACCGGGCAGCAGCCGCTGAGCAACGAGGACCGCACCATCTGGACCGTGTTCAACGGCGAGATCTTCAACTACGTGGAGCTGCGCGACGAGCTGCGCGCGGCCGGCCACGTGTTCCGCACCCAGTCGGACACCGAGGTCATCGTCCACGGCTACGAGCAGTGGGGCACCGAGGTCTTCGAGCGCTTCAACGGCCAGTGGGCCATCGCGCTGTGGGACTCGGTCAAGCGGCGGCTGGTGCTGTCGCGCGATCGGCTGGGGGTGCGCCCGATCTACCTGGCGCGCACGCCGCACGCGCTGCTGTTCGCGTCGGAGGTCAAGGCGCTGATGGCGCACCCCGACGTCCCGCGCGAGCTCGATCCAGCGGGGCTGGATGACACTTTCACGTTCTGGGCCCCGCCGCAGCCGCGCACGGTGTTCCGGGGGGTGGAGGAGCTGGAGCCGGGAGCCTTCGCGGTGGTCGAGGCGGGGTCGCACTGGCTCGGGCTGGGGTCGAGCTGGACGCCGCGCTACGAGCCGCCCGAGCCTGACGCCGAGCCGACGGTCGCGGAGTCGACGGCGCGGGTGGAGGCGGCGCTGGAGCGCGCGGTCAAGCTGCGCCTCTTGCGCGCCGACGTGCCGGTCGGGGCCTACCTGTCGGGCGGGCTGGACTCGTCGCTGATCGCGGCGCTGTGCCGGCGCTGGAAATCAGGGGTTTTCAAGACGTTCTCGCTGCGCTTCGCGGATCGCGAACTCGACGAGTCGGTGTTCCAGCAGGCCATGGTCGACTTCGTGAAGTCGGACCATGACGCGGTCACGGTGACCGGCGCCGACGTCGGCGCGGCGCTGCCCGACGTCATCACCTTCGCCGAGAAGCCGCTGCTGCGCCTGGGGCCGGCGCCGATGATGCTGCTGTCGCGCCGGGTGCGCGCGGCCGGCTTCAAGGTGGTGCTGACCGGCGAGGGCGCCGACGAGATGTTCGGCGGCTATGACCTGTTCCGCGAGGCCAAGGTGCGCCGCTTCTGGTCGCGCCAGCCGCACTCCAAGCTGCGCCCACGCCTGATCAAGCGGCTGTATCCCTACCTGGCGCGCTCGCCGGCGGCGCAGCAGAAGCTGGCGCTGGAGTTCTTCGGCCAGGGCATCGAGGCGCCCGACGCGCCGGATTTTTCGCACCAGCCGCGCTGGCGCACCGCGCGCGCCGCGCTGACCCGGCTGTACTCGCCGGAGCTCAAGGCGGCGCTGGGCACGCGTGACGCGGTGGCCGAGGAGATGGCGCGGCTGCCGCGCGAGTTCTCGCGCTGGGAGCCGCTGGCGCGCGCGCAGTGGCTGGAGGTGCGCACCCTGCTGGGGTCGTACCTCTTGTCGTCGCAAGGCGATCGCATGCTGATGGCGTCCAGCGTCGAGGGCCGCTTCCCGTTCCTCGACAAGGACGTGGTCGAGCTGGCCAACAACCTGCCGCCCACGCACAAGCTGAACGTGCTCGACGAGAAGCATGTCTTGAAGCAGCTGGCGCGCGGCCTGGTGCCGCAGAGCATCATCGACCGCCCCAAGCAGCCCTACCGGGCGCCCGACGCGCCGTCGCTGTTCGGGCCGGGCGCGCCGAGCTGGGTCGGCGACGTGCTCAGCGAGGCCGCGGTGCGCGCCGCCGGCGTCTTCCTGCCCCAGGCGGTGACGCGCATGGCCGAGAAGTGTCGCAAGGCGGCCGGCCAGGGCATGTCGAACAGCGACAACATGGCGGCGGTCGCGGTGGTGACGACGCAGCTCCTGCACGCGCAGCTGGCCTCGGGGCTGGCGCCGCCACAGCTGGGGCCGGACACCATCGAGACGCTGGTCGACCTCGGCAGCTGAGAATCGGCGCTGCGACGTGCCGCTTGCGCTCGACGGGGCCTGGGCCGTGTGCCATTGTCTGAGCAGATTCGTTGAACGGGTGCGGCACCTCGGTGCTGCAGGACAGTGGATGGTCGGGCCGCCATCCTGGCCGGCGCTCTGCAGCCGGCGAGGATCGACGTCGAGCCAGCCATGACCACACCAGATCAGCATCACGACCCGGCGCCGAGCGCCCTGCCCGCCGCGCCACCCGAGGCCTGGGAGCCGCTGCTGCGCTTCGCCCGGCTGGCCGGCCGCCCGCTGGAGCGCTTCCTGCGCATCGAGGCGGCCAGCGGCATCCTGTTGCTGGTCACCGCGGCGGTGGCGCTGGCGTGGGCGAACTCGCCCTGGTCGCAGAGCTACGTCGATCTCTGGCACACCCCGGTGGGGCTGCGCATCGGCGGCTTCACCTTCGAGCGCACCCTGGAGTGGGTCGTCAACGACGGCCTGATGGTGATCTTCTTCTTCGTCGTCGGCATGGAGATCCGGCGCGAGATCCACCACGGCGAGCTGTCGGAGTGGCGCCGCGCCGCGCTGCCCGCCGCGGCGGCGCTGGGCGGCATGCTGGCGCCGGCCGGGCTGTACCTGCTGGTCGCCGGCGGCGAGGCCACGCGGTCGGGCTGGGGCGTGCCGATGGCCACCGACATCGCGTTCGCGGTCGGCATCCTCACGCTGCTCGGCAAGCGGGTCCCGGCGGCCCTGCGCGTGCTGCTGCTGGCGCTCGCGGTCATCGATGACCTCGGCGCCATCGTGGTCATCGCCATCTTCTACTCACCGGCGCTGCAGCTGTCCGGCCTGCTGGTGGGCGCGGCCGCGTTCGCGGGCATCTTCGCCATGCAGCGGCTCGGCGTGCGCAGCAAGCTGGCCTACGTGGTGCCCTCCGTGATCGCGTGGGCGGGGATCTACGTGGCCGGCATCCACCCCACCATCGCCGGCGTGCTGGTCGGGCTGGTGACGCCGGTGCGGGCCTGGCTGGGCCCCGACGGCTTCATGATCGGCGTGCGCAAGGAGCTCGACCACCTGGCCAGCGCCACGCCCGGGGCGTTGACCTCGCACGAGCTGGCCGAGACCCTGCGCCACGTCGATGTCGCGCGCCGCGAGGCCATGTCGCCCGCCGAGAGCCTGATCGAGGCGCTGCACCCCTGGGTCGCCTTCGTCATCATGCCGATCTTCGCGCTGGCCAACGCCGGCGTGGCGGTCTCGAGTGGCGGCCTGGACGGGGCGTCGTGGCAGGTCGCGCTCGCGGTGACCATCGGCCTGGTGGTGGGCAAGCCGCTCGGCGTGCTGCTGATGAGCTGGCTGACCCTGCGCCTGCGCATCGCCACCCTGCCCACCGGCATGGGCGCCCGACACCTGATCGTCCTCGGCGTCGTCGCCGGAGTGGGCTTCACGATGGCGCTCTTCATCGCCCAGCTGGCGTTCACCGACGCCCGGCTGCTCGGCGCCGCCAAGCTGGGTGTCCTGGCCGCCAGCGCCGGCGCCGCGATCCTGGCGCTGATCATCGGACGCCTGCTGCTGACGCCGGTCGCCGCCGCCGGCGCCGCGCAGAGCGCCGACGAGGCCGAGAGCTCGACCGAGGCCTGAGTCGCCTCAGTGGGGCAGCTGCAGGGCGCGCACGATGGCGCGCAGGTTGTCGAGGGGCGTGCCCAGCGCGTAGCAAGCGGCCGCGCCGCGCTCGCAGGCGCGGCGACACAGGCGCTCCTCCATCACCGGGAGCAGCGCCAGGACGGGGACGTTGGCGCGCAGCACCTCGGCCTCCAGCGCCTCGCAGGCGGCCATCGACTCCACATAGACCAGCGCCAGCACCACCTTGTCGGAGGTGCCCCCCCTGAGCCCGGGCTCGAGCGCGAGATCGAGCGCCATCTCGTCGAGCACGTCGGCGAGCAGCAGGCGCAGGGCCGTGTCGTCGGGCCCCAGCCACGCCACGCAGGCGCGGGCGCTAGCGGGTGGGTTCGAACTCACAGCGCCGGTTCTTGGCCCAGGCCATCTCGCCGTCACCGCTGACGGCGGGATGCTGTTCGCCCCAGGAGATGGTCTTGACCCGCGGCCTGGCCACACCGGCCCGGCGGATGTACTCGCCGCAGGCCTGCGCGCGCTGGTCGCCCAGGGTCAGGTTGTACTCCTCGGTGCCGCGCTCGTCGGCGTGGCCCGAGACCTCGACGGTGGCCTGGGCGTGGCTCTTCATCCACTCGGCGATGCGGCTCAGCTGCTCGCGCGCCTCGGGGCCCAGCTTGGGTGAGTCGAACTCGAAGTAGATCGGTGACCACAATCCGGTGGGATCGTCGTCGGCCGGCGCGTCGGGGGTGGCGCGACCGGTGCCGTCAGCGGGTGGCTTGGTGGGGCGCGTGATGCGGGGCGACGGCGATGGGCTCGGCGAGGTCGCGGGCTTCTTGCTCTTGGCGCCGCAGCCGAGCGAGACCAGGGCGAACACGAGGAGCGTCGAGACACGAACGGGAGCCATCATGCGCCCATCGACTAGCAACCGTCGTGCCCTGCCCGGACTGGCCGGAATCGCGGGGTTCCTGCTCGGGCGCCCCGCCATCGTGGCGTTCCGCGCGGGCGGCGTGGCTCATTGCAATCCCCGCTCGCGGCGGTGAATGGTCGACACGTCGATGCCCAGGATCTCGGCGGCGCGGGTCTTGTTGCCGTCGCAGCGCGCGATGACCCAGGCGATGTAGTCGCGCTCCAGCTGGCGCAGCGTCAGGAGGTCGGTCTTGGCGTGCTCCAGCGGGGTGGCGTCCTCGACCAGGGTGGGCGCGTGCATGGCCAGGTCGTCGACGCTGACGACCTCGTGGCCGACCACGATGACCAGGCGCTCGAGGACATTCTCCAGCTCGCGCACGTTGCCGGGCCAGGGCGACCGGGTCAGCACGCCGAGCGCCTCGGGCGACAGCCGACGCACCAGCGCGCCCGGGTTGCGCTCGCAGGCGCGGGCCAGGAAGTGCGCGGCCAGCTGCGGGATGTCCTCGCGGCGCTCGCGCAGCGGCGGCACCACGATGGGCACCACGTTGAGCCGGTAGTACAGATCGGCACGAAACTCGCCCTGCTTGATGCGGGCCTCGAGATCCTGGTGCGACGCCGCGATGACCCGGACGTCGACCGTCCGGGTGCCGTCGGCGCCCACGGCGCGGACCTCGCCCTCCTCGATGGCGCGCAGCAGCTTGGCCTGCAGCGCGGGTGCCATGTCGCCGATCTCGTCGAGGAACAGGGTGCCGCCGTCGGCCTCGCTGAACAGGCCGCGGCGCCCGCTGGTGGCGCCGGTGAAGGCGCCGCGGGTGTGGCCGAACAGCTCGCTCTCCAGCAACGACTCGGGCAGCGCGGTGCAGTTGACCGCCACGAAGGGGCGCTCGCGGCGCGGGCCGCCGAAGTGCAGCGCGCGCGCCACCAGCTCCTTGCCGCTGCCGCTCTCGCCGCGGATGAGGACCGGCGCTTGCGCCTGCGCAACGCGCTCGATGAGGTCGTACAGCGCATTCATGCGCGCGCCGCGGCCGACCATGGTGCCCAGGCCAGCGCGCTCGCTGGCGAGGCGACGCAGCGCCCGGTGCTCGTCGCGCAGCCGCCGGTCGGCCAGCGCGCGCTCGACATAGAGCAGCACCTCGTCGAGGCGAAACGGCTTGGTCAGGTAGTGGTAGGCGCCGCGGCGGATGGCGTCGATGGCGCTGTCGATGGCGCCGAACGCGGTCATGATGAGGACCGGGATGGCGGCGTCGATGGCCGCGATGCCTTCGAGGACGTCGAAGCCATCGACGCCCTCCATGCGCAGGTCGGTGACCACCACGTCGGGTGGCCGCGCGCGTGCCGCGGCCAGCGCTTGCTTGCCGCCGGCGGCGGTCTCGACGGTGAAGCCGGCGTCGCCGAGCTGGTCGGCCATCACCCGCGCCATCTCGATGTGGTCGTCGACCACCAGGATGCGGCCCTTGCTGTCAGCCCGCGAGGTCATGGCGGACCTCCTCCTGGCTGCGCGTGACCGCGGCCTCGACGGGCCAGCGCACGGTGATGCTAGTGCCCACGCCGGGCGCGCTGGCGAGCTCGATGGTGCCGCCGTGATTGCGCACGATCTGCGCCGAAACTGTCAGTCCCAGGCCGGTTCCCTGACCGCGCTTCTTGGTCGTGAAGAAGGGATCGAAGACCTGGTGCTGGTGCTCGGGCAGGATGCCGCAGCCGTCGTCGCTGACCACCAGCTCGACGTCGGACCACGGGGCGTCGTCACTGGCGCGCGCCGGCGCGGCGGCGGCGCTGATGCGCACCTCGCCACCCTTGCCGCAGGCGTCGCAGCCGTTCATGGCCAGGTTGACCAGCACCTGCTCCAGCTGATCGGGATCCGCGGCCACCAGCGGCACCTGGGCCGGAATGTCGGCCGCCAGGCGCACCCCGAGCCGCTCGGCCTCGAAGCGCAACAGCTCGACCACCTTGCGCACCACCGGGCCGACCTCGACCGCGCGCACCCGCGCCGGGCGCACCCGCGAGAAGTCGAGCAGCTCGCGCAGGGTGCGGCTGACCCGGTCGATCTGCTCCACGATGACCTGGACGCCGCCGGCCTGGGCGTGGCCGTCGCCGAGCTTGCTGAGCAGGTACTCGGCGCGCCCGCGCACGATGCCGAGCGGCGTCCCGATCTCGTGCGCGATCCCGGCCGCCAGCACACCCACGGTGGCCAGCTTCTCCGCACGCAGGAGCTGCGACTCCAGCGAGCGCACATCGCTGAGGTCCTCGATGACCAGCAGCGCGCGCACCTCGGCCGACGCCGCCGACGCTGCCAGCGGCACCGCATGCACGCTGAAGCGGCCCTCGTCGCCAAACAGCGCCAGCGGCTCGCCGTGCACGCTCTGCGGGCGGTCAGTGGAGAGCGCCAGCGCCAGCAGCGCGGCCAGCCGGTCGACCACGGCCGCGGGGGTGTCGACGAAAGCGCCCGCCAGCGGACCGCCGATGGCACTGGCGGGGAGCCGCTCACGCAGCGCGCGGTTGGCCGCGGTGATGGTCCCATCGGCGGCCAGCGCCATCACGCCGGTGGGGATGCTCTCCAGGATCTTCTCGGTCTTCTCGTGCAGGTGTGCCAGCCGATCGGCGTGGCGCAGGCGTTCGCGCACCGCGACGCTGCGCCGGGAGGTCACCACCACATAGGCGCCGAACGCCAGCAGCCCCAGCGCGATGACCCCACCGGCCAGCCCGAGCCGCACGATGATGGCGCGCTGACCGGCGCGCAGCTCGTCGGTCGAGGCCAGCACCGCGATCGACCAGGGCGCGGCGCCGCGCACCTGCACCGGCGCATATGCGGCGACGAAGTCGGTGGTGCCGAAACCCAGGCCTTGGGCCTGGCTGGCCGGGAGGCGCGCGGTGCCGCTGGCGCCTGCCCGCATGGCGGCCATGATGCGCCCCAGCTCGCCGCTCGGCGCGCCTTGCGCGGCACGGGCCAGAGCGCCGTCACTCGAGGGCGTCGGCAGGCCATGCGGCCCCAGCACCAGCACGCGCATGTCGGGGCGGACCGCGACCAGGCCGAGGCCCCGGAACAGCGGCTCGGTGTCGACCAGGATGACCAGCGCGCCCGAGCGAGCGGGCAGCGGCTCGGCGAAGGCGCGCAGCCAGGGCTGCTCCCGCGTCAGCGGCCCCGAGGTCTCGAGCTCGCCTTGCGCGCGACCCAGCGCCCGCCGCGCCGTCTCGCGAATCCCGGCCTCGAACGGCGCGCGGTCAACGGGCTGCGCGCGCGGGTCCGAGACCGTCAGCACCAGCTGGCCTCGCGCGTCATAGACGTCGACCATGCGGTAGAACTTGACCGCCGCC
This sequence comes from Polyangia bacterium, assembly GCA_044229835.1. GTDB lineage: Bacteria > Myxococcota_A > Polyangia > Haliangiales > JADYYK01 > JADYYK01. The sequence goes on from JBGASF010000003.1 coordinate 93,408, forward strand.
AGCAGCGCCCCCAGCTCGCGCTGGCGATCCGCAGGCGAGTCGGCGGCGTGCACCAGCTCGGCGGCGAACACCAGGTCCTCGCCGATGTCCTCGAGGTCCTCCTGGATCTCGCGGGCGGCCTCCTCGACCTGGACCAGGCGCTCGGCGCGGAAGCGCCGGACCAGCGCATCGCGATCGCGACCGATCCAGCGCACCACGCCCGCCAGCACGGCGGCGAGGACCGCACACAGCAGACCGAGGGCAATGATGGTCGAGCGGGTCATGCGGTCGTCAGTCCGTGGCGATTCGCCAGTCGGCCTCGCAGAATGCCACGGTCACAGCGGTGTACCAGCCCTGGTGAGAAGGCACGCCGCGAGGCCTGACCCCGGTTTCGTGGTCGTGGAGGAGAGCCGGTCGCACGATTCCGGAGACTTGCCTCGCGGCGCGTTTCTCCGAGGTAGCACGCGCCATGCCACTCATCGCGGCGCGTCACCTCGGCGCGCCTCGCCTCGCCTCATCGCTCGGCGGGCGGGCGGAGGGCAGGCTTCTTCTTCACCAGCGGCTTCAGCTTCACCTTCACGGTCACGCTCGACGACCCGCTCACCGACAGCTTGGCCTCCTCGTGCCCGTCGAGGCGCAGGACGTAGCTGCGCTGCCCCGGCACCGCCACCCGGGTCAAGGTCACCGGCGTCTGACCCAGGCGGGCGAGGTCGATCTGCCGGATCAGCGTGGCCCCGGGGGGATCGGACTCGATGGTCACCTTGACCACACCAGGTGGACCTGCCTGCAAGCGCGTCGAGCCCATCAGCGCGGTCGCCAGAAAGATCACCTCGAGCGCGTGCATGATGTCATTGTTGGTCCAATATCGTTTGAGGTCAAACGATATTGGTGAGAATCTGCCGTCATGTTTCACGAAATTCGAGAGGCGATGCTGGCCCTGGGCCCTGGTGGGCTGCTCGGCTGGCAGTGGCTCGGCGTGATCCTGCTGTTGCCGGTGTGCTGGCTGGGAGGTCGCGTCCTGAGCTGGGTGAGCCGCCGCATCCTGCGCCGGCTGGTGGTGCGCACCGCGGTGACCTGGGACGACGATCTGGTGCGAGAGCTGCGCGGACCGCTGACCCTCGCAGGGGGCCTCGGGCTGGCCGCGCTCACGCGTCCCCTCCTCGACCTCCCCCCCGCGTGGTCGCGGAGCTTCGACCAGGTGCTGCGCTCGCTGCTGTTCATGACCGTGTTCTGGTCGCTCCTGCGGGGCGTCACCATCGTGGGCCACGCCCTGGCCCGCTCCGGCTGGGCCACCCAGCGCCCGAGCTCCCGGGCGCTCATCCCCCTCGGCGCGCGGGTCATGTACGTGGTCGTCCTGGCCGTGGGCAGCGTCGCCGTGCTGTCCCAGCTGGGCTACCCGGTCGCCAGCCTGGTGGCCGGCCTGGGCATCGGGGGGCTGGCGCTCGCGCTGGCCGGGCAGAAGACGATCGAGAACCTGTTCGGGGCCTTCTCGCTGGGCATCGATCAGCCCTTCTGCGAGGGCGACTTCGTCCGCGTCGACGACTGCGTGGGCACCGTCGAGGCCATCGGGCTGCGCTCGACGCGCATCCGCACCCTCGATCGCACGCTGGTCTCGATCCCGAACGGTCGGCTGTCCGAGATGCGGCTGGAGACCTTCGCGGCCCGTGATCGCATCCGGCTGGCGTGCACGCTGGGCCTGGTCTACGGCACCACCGCCCAGCAGATGCGCCAGATCTTGCTCGGGCTCGAGGCCGTGCTGCGTGGCCACGACGCCATCTGGCCCGACGCCGTCGTGGTGCGCTTCAAGGAGTTCGCGTCGTCGTCCCTCGACATCGAGATCATGGCCTGGTTCCAGACCAAGGACTGGTCGCGCTTCCAGGCCATCCGGCAGGACGTGCTGCTGGCGTTCATGGACGTGGTCGAGCGCGAAGGCTCATCGTTCGCCTTCCCCACCCAGACCATTCACCTCGCGGGCACGGCCGCGCCGGTGCGCTGAGCGCGGCCTCACAGCACCTCGGACCACCTGGGCGACGCGGCGAAGGCTGCGTGGATCAGCCCGATGTGCGAGTAAGCCTGCGGGAAGTTGCCCCACATCCGGTTGCTGACGACGTCGTAGTCCTCCGCCAGCAGACCCAGCGGCGTGAGCGCGCGCTGGACCCGCGTCAGGACCGCTTGCGCCTCGGCGTGACGACCGCTCGCGGCCAGCGCCTCGACCTGCCAGAAGGTGCACAGCACGAAGGCCACCGTCGGGCGGCCGAAGCCGTCGTCGAGGCGGTAGCGCTGCAGCCAGCCCTCGCGTGCCAGCTCGCGCGAAACCACGTCGATGGTGCCGCGCACCCGCGCATCATCCGCGGGCAGCAGCCGGAGCTGCGCCAGCTGCAGCAGGGACGCGTCCAGCTCGCTGCCCTGGTAGCTCCCCACGAAGCTGCCCAGCTCCGGGCTCCAGCATCGGGCCAGCAGCTCCTGCTTGATGCGCTCGGCCGCGGAGGAGAACTCCTGCGCCGCCTCGGGCACATGGCGGGCCGCGACCCGGGCCATGCGGTCGGCGCCGGCCCAGCACATCAGCGTCGAGAACGTCTGCGGCTGCCACGCCGTGCGGTACTCCCAGATGCCGGCGTCGGGGCTGCCAGCGACGGCGATGGCCTTGCGCGCCAGCCGCTGCAGCAGCTCCAGGCTGGCGGGCGAGCGCTCGCCGCTGAAGCGATCGTCGAGGAACACCGGCGCCAGCGCCAGCACCATCTCGCCGAAGATGTCGTTCTGGGTGTGGGTCGCGGCCCCGTTGCCGACGCGGACCGGGCCCTCGCCGTTGTAGCCGGGCCACTCGGTCAGGATGCGCTCCTCGAGGTTGGACGTGCCGTCGACACGATACAGCGGCGCCAGCTCCAGATCCCGGCTGCCCCCCGCGATGTCGAGCAGGAAGCTGACGAAGCTCTCGCGCTCCTCGAAGTGGCCCAGCAGCCGGAACGCGCCGAGGGCGTAGTAGGCGTCGCGCAGCCAGCAGTAGCGATAGTCCCAGGTCCGTCCGCTGCCCGGTGACTCCGGGATCGACGTGGTCATCGAGGCCACGATGGCCCCGGTGTCCTCGAAGCAGTGCAGCTTGAGCGCCAGCGCCGAGCGGATGACCTCACGCTGGAACAGGGGCGGGATGTCGCACTCCTTCACCCAGCGCTGCCAGTAGCGCACCGTCTCCGCGAGGAAGCGCTCGCACAGGGCGGGCAGCGCCTCCTCGATGGGTGGCCCCCAGGTCAGCGCGAGGTGGCGGCGCTCATGCAGCGAGAAGGGCTGGCCGCCCAGGTACGACAGCGGAATGTCGGTGGTCAGCCGGAGCTGGCTAGCGAAGCCCTCGTAGCGGATGTGGTTGGAGCCCTGCAAGCGGGTCGGCGTCTGGCGCGACCAGCCCAGCATGGGGTCGCAGCGCACCCGGATGCGTGGCGAGCCCTCGAGCGGCTCGACGATCCTCATCAGCTGGGTGGGGCGAAACGCCCGGCTGTACTGCAGGAAGCGTGGCGCGAAGTCGAGCACACGGAAGCTGCCGGACTCGGTCTTGAACCGGGTCTCGAGCACGTTGCTGCCCTCGAGATAGCGCTGCACGCCGGCCTCGCCGCCGGCGGGGCCGACCAGGAAGCTGCCACCGCCCTGCTCGTCCAGCAGGGTCGAGAAGACGGGCTCCGCGTCGAAGCGCGGCAGGCAGCACCAGACCACCGCGCCGGTGCGCTCGACGAGGGCCGAGAACTGGCAGTTGCCGATCAGTCCCAGATCTTCGAGTCGCATGTTTACCGAGGATATCATCGCAATTTCGTTTGACCTCAAACTAAGTTGTGCTTCCATCAACGCGATGTCCCGCGCCCTTCGCTTTCTCTTCGTCCTCGTCGCGGGTCTCGCGCTGCTGACCTGGGCTGCTTCCTTCCTGGTTCACGGCGCCACCCGGCGCTGGTTCGACAAGGATCTCAACCTGCGCGCCCAGCTGGCGGTCAGCGGCGCGCGCCAGGCCCTGATCGCACACTGGCACAAGGATCAGGCCGGCGACCTGATCGCCCTGCTGACCGAGATCACGAGGGACGAGCGCATCATGGCGGCCGCCGCGTGTGGCCTGGACAATCAGCCGCTGGGCAGCACCGCCGAGTACCCGGCGCAGTTCCTGTGCCGGGGCGCGCCGCAGGGGCCGGCCGCGACGGCGCCCTGGAAGCGCGTCGGGACGCTGCGCGGCGGACAGGTCCACGTCAGCGCGGTGCCGGTGCTGGAGGGCGACGCGACGCTGGGCTACATCGTCCTGGTCCAGGATCGCAGCTTCATCAGCCGGCGCGAGGCCCAGGTGCGATGGTTCCTGTTCGGCGCCTTCGGGATCCTGGCGATGGTCGCCGCCGTCATCACGGTGATCGCGGCTCGCCTGGCCTGGCGAGGCTGGAGTGCGGAGCTGCGGCGCTTCCTGCGCGGTGGACCGCAACGCCCGGAGTTTCAGCCGCTGCTCAGCGACGTCCGCGAGCTGATCGAGCGCATCGCCTCCGAGAAGGACGCCGACTACCACGAGGGCGCCTGGACCGCACAGCGCCTGCGCCAGACCCTCGACCGCCACTTCCACGGCGAGAAGGTCGTCATCCTCGCCAACCGCGAACCCTACATGCACGAACGCAACCCCGACGGCAGCATCCGCATCGTCCATCCGGCCAGCGGCCTGGTCACCGCGCTCGAGCCGGTGATGCGCGCCTGCTCCGGCGTCTGGGTCGCGCATGGTAGCGCGTCCGCCGACCGTGACACCGCCGATGCCGGATCGCGTATCCGCGTGCCACCCGGAGAGGAGTCGTACCTGCTCCGCCGGGTCTGGCTCACGCCCGAGGCCGAGAAGGGCTACTACTACGGCTTCTCCAACGAGGGGCTGTGGCCACTGTGCCACGTCGCGCACACGCGACCGCTGTTTCGCGGCGAGGACTGGAAGCACTACCAGGCGGTCAACCAGCAGTTCAGTGACGCGGTCTGCGAGGAGGTCGACTCCGAGGACCCCATCATCCTGATCCAGGACTACCACTTCGCCCTGGCACCCGCGATGATCCGGCGGCGCCTGCCTGGCGCCACCATCATCACGTTCTGGCACATTCCTTGGCCGAACGCCGAGCGTATCGGCATCTGTCCATGGCGCACCGAGCTGCTGGAGGGGCTGCTGGGCAGCAGCATCATCGGGTTCCACACCCAGTTCCACTGCAACAACTTCCTGGAGACGGTCGATCGCTTCCTGGAGTCGCGCATCGACCGCGAACAGACCGCCATCGTGCACCAGCAGCGCGCCACCCTGGTGCGGCCCTACCCCATCTCGGTCGAGTGGCCCAGCCGGTGGCTCGAGGATTCGCCTGCTCCAGCCGAGTGCCGCGCCCAGGTCTTCGCGGAGCTCGGCCTGCGCCCCGATGCCCTCCTCGGCGTCGGCGTCGATCGCCTCGACTACACCAAGGGGATCGAGGAGCGCCTGCTGGCGGTCGAGCGCCTGCTGGAGCGCGTGCCCAGCCTGCGTGGGCGCTTCACCTTCGTGCAGCTGGCCGCCCCGAGCCGCACCATCATCGAGCGCTACCGGCAGCTCAACGAGACCATCGAGGCGGTGGCCGCGCGCATCAACCAGCGCTTCGCCACGGGCGACTACAAGCCCATCGTGATCCTGCGCTCGCACCACGAGCCGCCGACCGTGTTCCGCTACTACCGCGCGGCGGACCTCTGCTATGTGAGCAGCCTGCACGACGGCATGAACCTGGTCGCCAAGGAGTTCATCGCCGCGCGCGACGACGAGCGCGGCGTGCTCATCCTCAGCCACTTCACCGGTGCGGCCCGCGAGCTGACCGAGGCGCTGATCGTGAATCCCTACGATATCGACGAGGCCAGCGACGCGCTGGCGACCGCGCTCGAGATGTCGCCAGACGAGCAGCGCGAGCGCATGCGCTCGATGCGGACGTTCGTGGCGGAGTTCAACGTCTACCGCTGGGCGGGTCGCATGCTGGTCGACGCCGCCCGGGTGCGGCGCCGGTTCCGGCTCCGCGGGCGCCTCGACGCGCGCCGCACCGCGATCGCCACCCTGACATGAGGGCGCTGCTGACGCCGGCCGGGCGCGCCGTGCTGGAGCGCTTCACGCGCACCCGCGTCCTGCTGGGGTTCGACTTCGACGGGACCCTGGCGCCCATCGTGGCGCGCCCGAGAGCGGCGGCGATGCGCGCCTCGACCCGGGGCCTGCTCGCAGCGGTCGCGACGCGCTACCCGTGCGTCGTGATCTCCGGTCGCGCCCGCGCCGACGTCGAGGCCCGGCTGGCGGGGCTCCGTCTGCGCCAGGTCATCGGCAACCACGGCGCCGAGCCGTCACGCGGCTCGGGCACGCTGGCGGGCCTGGTGGCCAGCTGGCGCCCCTGGCTGGAGGCGCAGCTGCGTGGACACCCCGGGGTCACCATCGAGGACAAGGGCTACTCGCTCGCGGTGCACTACCGCCACGCGCTGCGTCCACGGCCTGCACGCGCGGCCATCGTGGCGGCCGGCTCGGAGCTGTCCGAGGTGCGCCTGGTCGGCGGCAAGGAGGTGATCAACCTGGTGCCCATCGAGGCCCCCGACAAGGGCATGGCGCTGCAGCGCGCCCGTGCGCAGCTGCGCTGCGAGACCGCCATCTACGTGGGCGACGATGACACCGACGAGGACGTCTTCGGCCTGGGCCAGCCCGAGCGCCTGCTGACCGTGCGCATCGGCTTCAAACGAAGCTCCCGCGCGGCGTACTATCTGGCCAGCCAGCCGGCCATCGACCACTTGCTCGGGGTCCTGCTCGCCAGCCGCTGATCTGCATGTCGACCTCCCAACCCACCGAGCCCGAGCCGTCCCCCAGCCCACGCCCGTTCACTGATCGTCTCTCCCGCCTGCCGCGTGGCCTGCTCGGCCTGCTGCGGCCCGAGAACGCGCCCCTGGAGATGCAGATCCTGGGGCGCACGCTGCTACACGCGGCGCTGGTCGGCCTCGGCGCCGGGCTCATCGGCGCCGCCTTCTTCGCCGGCCTCGAGTACATGCAGTGGTTCTTGCTCGAGTACCTGTGCGGCTACACCCCGCTGCGCGCACACGGTGAGCGCTTCATCCCGGGCGAGCTGTTGGGGACCTTCCGGCCCTGGCTGCTGGTGTTCCTGCCGGCGCTCGGGGGCCTCGCCGCTGGGCTCCTGATGCGCCTGGCGCCGGAGACGCGCGGTGGTGGCGGCGACGCCATGATCGACGCCTTCCACCACCAGGGCGGGGTCATCCGGCGCCGGGTCATCTGGGTCAAGGCGCTGGCCTCGCTGTTCACGCTGGGCACCGGCGGCGCGGGCGGGCGCGAGGGGCCGACCATGCAGATCGGCGGCGCGCTGGGCTCCACGGTGGGGCGCATGCTGGGGGTCATCGCGGCCGAGCGGCGGGTGCTGATGGTGGCTGGCGTCGCGGCCGGTATCTCGGCGGTGTTCCGCACCCCGCTGGGCGCCGCCATCCTCGCGGTCGAGGTGCTGTACCGCGACGACTTCGAGGCCGAGGCGCTGATCCCGGCCATCCTCGGCAGCGTCATCGCCTACTCGGTGGTCATCTCGATCTTCGGCGAGTCGACGCTGTTCGCGCGCGCGCCGCGCTACCCCTTCATCCCGCGCCACCTGCCGCTGTATGGGCTGCTCGCGGTGCTGGTCGCGCTGCTGGCGACCATGTTCGTCGGCACCCTGAAGCGCGTGCACAAGCTGTCGGCGCGCATGCCCGGGCCGGTCTGGATCCGCCCCGGCATCGGAGGCCTGGCGCTGGGGCTGATGGCGGTGCCGCTGATCGTCTTCCTGAGCGGCCGCCTGGCCGGCGAGGGCAAGGGCCTGGGCATCTTCGGTGGCGGCTATGGCGCGGCGCAGATGGCCATCACCGGCGCCGAGTGGCTGCCCGGCGGCTGGGCCGGCGTCGAACTCTTGCTGTTCCTGTGCGGCGTGAAGATCCTGGCCGCATCGCTGACCATCGGCACCGGCGGCAGCGCGGGTGACTTCGCGCCGTCCCTGGTCCTGGGCGCCCTGTTCGGCGGCGCCTTCGGGCGCGCGGCGCAGCTCCTCCTGCATGATCCGAGCATCGACCCGGGCGCCTTCGCGCTGGTCGGCATGGGCGCGTTCTATGGCGGGATCGCGCACGTGCCCATCAGCGCGCTGATCCTGGTCAGCGAGCTGGCCGGCAGCTACGACCTGCTGGTGCCGCTGATGCTGGCCGAGGGCATCGCCTTCGTGGCCCTGCGCAAGCGCCAGCTGTATGGCGCCCAGGTGCCGCTGCGCAAGGACTCGCCGGTGCACCGGGTCGAGGTCGACCTCGACGTGCTGCGCACCGTGCTGGTCGGCGCCATCGTGGTGCGCGACCGCAGCTGGCTGACCTTCACGCTGGCGACCCCGACCCACACGCTGGTGCAGCAGGCCAACCAGTCGACCTGGCAGGACGTCTTCCCGGTGGTCGACGACGACGGCAACCTGAAGGGCATCATCACCAGCGATCGCCTGCGTGCCACGCGCGACGTCGAGGCCTTCACCATAGCGGCCGATCTGATGCAGCCGGTGGCCAGCGTGCGCACCCATGACAACCTGCGCATCGCCGCCGAGCGCATGCTGGCCAGCGGTCTGCGCGAGCTGCTGGTGCTCGACGAGGCGGGCAAGACCGTGGGCTTCCTCGACGAGGCCGAGGTGTCACGCGCCTTCCTCGAGGCCACGCGCTCGCGCTGAGCTTCGCCACACCGTGGCGATCTGACACAGGTCGACGGGGCCCTGGGGGCCGTGATGATTGGGCGCGGGGTGGCGCCGTTCATGCAACCCAGTCGGTCGAGACCGCGTACAGGAGATCTGCCATGTCGCTCGACCAGGACTACCCACCGCTGGTGACCGAACGTTCGCCGTCGAATGAGCGCTCGCTCGACCAGGCCACGGACGCTGGCGGCGCCGACGCCATCGCGCTGCTGGCGCAGCTCAGCGAGGCCGAGGAGAACGCGCGCAAGGCGTACGCGACCGTCGCCGAGATGGTGACCTTCGAGGCGGCCAGCAACCTCGCGCGCGACGCCGCCGCCGAGCACGAGGCGCGACGCCTGGCGCTGGGCGCGCTGATCGAGTCGCTGGGCGGCCTGGCGCCCCGGCGAGACCAGTGCCGCGAGGTGCTGACCCACGGCACCGAGGCGGTCGCGCGCGCCAGCACCGAGACCGAGGGGCTCGCCGCGCTCGAGCTCTTGCGCGACGAGCTCGCCATCACCTACAGCCAGGCCCTCGAGAGCAGCGTCCTCGACGAGGCGCAGCGTGCGGCCGTGGCGGGCTTCGCGGCCCCGCTGGCCCGCGGCTGAGCAGCCGCGCGAGGCTCAGGAGCACGGTACGCGGGTGCTCGACGAGGTCAGCCCGGGCGCGGGGTGTGGCGCATCGCTTACGCAGAGTGGCGCGAGATTTCGCAGCGCTCGTCGTACACAGGCTCGCCGCGCCTCGCGGCGGGAGCCCTCGATGTCGTGCTTGCGCTGGTCGTCCGTGCTGGTCCTGCCACTCGCGCTGCTGGTGGTGCTGCCCGCGTGCTCGAAGAAGAGCGCCGCCAGAAAGGGTGCCGGGCCCAGCAAGCCGACGGCGCCCTCAGGCGCCGGGACGGCAGCGCCGGGGACCTTGCCCGCGGCGGCACCGGCCTCCGGCGGCGATGCGCTGGGCGGCAGCCTGCGGCTGGTGGACGGCGAGCACGAGCTGGATCGGCAACTCGAGATCGGGCGGGGCTTCCTCGTCATGGAGAACGAAGACGAGGGTGAGGTCGAGCTGCTCGTGCAGCTCTTCAATGCCGACGACCAGCAGGCCACGTGCAAGACCGAGGAGGCCCGCGGCGACGGCTGGATGGTGCTGGCGACGTCCGACTATGTGAAGAAGTTCACGCCCAAGGTCGGCCACCAGCTGACCTTCATGAACGCCGCCGTGCAGTCGCCCAGGGACACCATCGCCCTGGGCGGCGAGGAGGGTCAGACCGGCGGCACCCTGTCCGCGACCGTGACCTCGGTCCGCGGTGACATCGTGGGGCTGGAGCTCGCCCTGGTGGCGCCCGGCGGCAGGGCCAGCCTGCGCGGCACCGTCAACGTCCTGATGTGCGGCGACCGCGATCTGCCCGTGCCTGCGGCCGCACGGCCAGCCCCCGGCCCCGAGCAGCGCGACCTCGACCAGCTGTGCGGGCTGCGCTTCGACAACCAGAGGGACCTCAGCAAGGCCACGCTGGAGAGCCCGGCCATCAGGGCGCTGGCGAGCAAGCTGACCGGGCGCGAGGACTTCGACGCCGCGGACAAGGAGCTGGAGGCCGCCATCCTGGCCCGCGCCAGGCCGGGTGCGATCGAGCGGGCGGGGATGCCCCAGTGCGCCCAGCTGCTGGTGTTCTGGCAGGGCTACTGACGGCGCGCCAGGTGGCGCGAGCTCGTCGCGGCCCGTGGGGCCTACTCCAGCGGCTCGCCCGCCAGCAGCTTGCCCAGGCCGGCCTCGTCGATCACCCGGGTGCCGTGCTTCTTGGCTGACGCCAGCTTGGTGTCGCCGGTGTCGGCGCCGGCGACCAGGTACTGCGTCGTCTTGGTCACGCTCTTGTGGAAGGTGCCGCCCGCCGCCACGATGTCACGCTCGAGATCGCCCCGCGGGCGTGACAGCTTGCCGGTGACGCACACGGTGACGCCGGCCAGCGGTCCAGTGCGCGGCGCCTCCTCGGGCTCCACGGGGTCGACGCCGCGCGCCTGCAGCTTGGCCAGCAGGGCGCGGTTGCGCGCGTCGGCGAAGAACTCGGCCACCGCGGCGGCGATGACCTCGCCCACGCCGGGCACGTCGTCCAGGGTGGCGTGCATCTTCTCGGCGTCGTCGGCCAGCATCGCGGCCAGCGAGCGGTAGCGCCGCGCGATGGCCTGCGCGGCGACGCCGCCGACGTGGCGGATGCCCAGCGCCGTCAGCAGCCGCGACAGGGTCGCGCTCTGGCGCGCCTTGTCGATGGCCTTCACGACGTTTTCGGCGCTCTTTTCGCCCATGCGGTCGAGCTCGGCCAGCGCGTCGACCTCCAGCGCGAACAGGTCGGCGACGTCCTTGATGAGGCCCTTCTCGCACAGCTGCAGCACCAGCTTGTAGCCGACGTTCTCGATGTTCATGGCGCCGCGGTGGCAGAAGAACTGGATCGACATCACGATCTGCGCCGGGCAGCTCAGCGAGTTGGGGCAGCGCAGCGCGACCTCGCCCTCCTCGCGCACCAGGGCGTGGCCACAGCTCGGGCAGCCCTCGGGCGGGCCGATCACGGGCGCGTCGGCGTGCGCCACCACGCTGACGATCTGCGGGATGATCTCGCCCGCCTTCTCGATGATGACGCGGTCGCCGATGCGCAGCTGCTTGCGCGCCAGATCCTCGTAGTTGTGCAGGCCGGCGCGCTTGACCGTGGTGCCCGACAGCTCGACCGGATTCAGCCAGGCCACCGGGGTCACGGTGCCGGTGCGGCCGACCGAGTGCTCCACGTCGACGATCACCGTCTCGGCGCGCTCGGGCTGGTACTTGTAGGCGATGGCCCAGCGCGGCGCCTTCGCCGTCGCGCCCAGGGTGCGCCGCTGCGCATAGCTGTCGACCTTCACCACCAGGCCATCGATGTCGAACGGCAGCGTGCGCCGCTTGTCGGCCCAGGTCTCCACCAATCCCAGAACGCCGGTGAGATCCGCGCAGCGCTCGACCCCCGGCGGCGTCGGCAGCCCGAGCTTGCGCAGCCAGGCCAGCGCGGCCCAGTGCGACGCGTTCACGCCGTCGCCGACCACCTCGTACAGGCTGACCTTGAGCGGCCGCTTCGCGACCACGCTGGAGTCCAGCAGCTTCAGCGAGCCACCGGTGGCGTTGCGCGGGTTCTTGAACGGCTCCTCGCCCTCGGCCTCGCGCGCGGCGTTGATGGTGACCAGCGCGCTGCGATCCATGTAGACCTCGCCGCGCACCACGACATCGACCGGCTCGGCCAGCAGCGGCGGCAGCGCGCGGATCGTCCGCAGGTTCAGCGTGACGTCCTCGCCGGTGCGGCCGTCACCCCGGGTCGCGCCCAGCGTCAGCTCGCCGCGCGCATAGGTCAGCTCGATCGAGATGCCGTCGATCTTCGGCTCCACGACGTACGCCGGGGTCTCGCCCTCGAGGCCGCGCAGCACGCGCTCGTGGAACGCGGTCAGCTCCTCGGCCGAGTAGGTGTTGTCGAGCGACAGCATGGGCACCGCGCGCTCGACCTTGACGAAGGCGCTCAGCGGCTCGAAGCCGACACGCCGGGTCGGCGAGTGCGCGACCACCATCTCGGGATGCGCCGCCTCCAGCTCGCGCAGGCGGCGGTACAGCTTGTCGTACTCGAAGTCGCTGATCGTCGCCGCGTGCTCGACGTAGTAGCGGCGGTCGTGCTCGAGGATCTCGCGCACCAGCGCGAGGTACTCCGCGGTCGGAGGCGTCACTTCACGGGAGGGGTCAGCGTCCGCTCGCGCTCGCCCAGGCTGACGGCGACGCGGTCGCCCGCCACCGGCGCGCCCACCGGCTGCTGCAGGCTCGGGTTCTGTGCGCGCAGCCGGGTCGCGTCGTCAGCATGCACATGCACCGGGACCGACTGCGGCGCCGGCGACACCGCGGGACGACCCTTGCTCAAGCTGTCGAAGCTGATGCTGCGCATACCACCACCTCCAGGAACCGCCCCCGAATACCCCCAAATCGCCCCGGGCGCAAGTCCGTGGCGCAACCCGTGAATCTCCCAGGCGGGGACCCAGCCATCTTGAAACTTCGTTGCCGAAAAGTCACGATCAGCGCTCGGGCGCGACCCAGCTTGGGCGCATGGCACAGACTGGTCCCTATCGCAGCAGTCGACAGGTCTCGTCCCAGCCCAGGCTCGAGCTGGGCCTGCGCGCGCGCGTCCTGCTGCAGCGCGGCTCGGTGCTGGCCGCGGTGCTGCTGCTGCTGCTGACCTCGATGGTGGCGTGGCATGTCGCGGGCTGGTCGTCGTTGCTACGCCCCATGCTGGGGGAGGGTCCGCACGCGAAGGCGGAGGCCGTGATCGAGTCGGTCAGCCTCCGGGGCGCCGGGCAGATGGTAGGCTTTCGCTTCATTACTCCGGACGGCCGCACCATCCACGGTGTCTCCTTCGGAGGCCCTTTGGCCTCGGGCATCGCCGCTGGCGACCACCAGGACGTCGAGTACGACCCCGCGCATCCCCAGCACGCCCGCATCGAAGGCTTCAGCGAGGCGTTCTACCGGCCCTGGCACCTCTTTCACCTGGGCTGGCTGCTCGCGCCGGCCCTCGTGCTGCTCGTGATGGGTCTGCGCGCCGGAGCTGCGCAGCTGCACATGCTCGCCATCGGCCGCCTGGTGCCTGCGCGCTTCGTGCGGATGGATCCGACGCGGGATGGCGAGCCGGCCTGGCTCATCTACGAGTACACCGCCACCGACGGCACGCCCCGCACAGCGCGCGCAGCCCTGGACTGGCACCTCCCCATCAAGGGCAGCGCGGACCATCTCCTCTTGCATCCCGCCGACGAGAGTGCAGCCTGCCCGCTGGGTTCGCTGCCCAGCGGTCTGCGCGTCGTCGATGGGCGTGTGCACGGGAGCTGGCCAGCGTGGCTCGCGCTGTTCGCCGTGGCGGCGCTCGCGATCCAGGTCGTGGGAGCGCTGTGGGGCGGCATGCCGCCCATCGCCCCCTTCTTCTAGACCAGGATCGACCCCGGTCGCGGGCGACTAGTCCGGGATCGGCGTGGTGTCCGGATCGCCCGCGCGACGCGGCTTGGGCGTCTCGGGCTCTGCCTCGACCTCGAGGTCGGGCAGCGGGACGTCGTCGTCGGTGACGTCCTCCAGCGGCGGCGGCATCAGCGTGCCGGCCTCGCCCTCGAGCGTCATCGGCGCCTCGTACATCGGCGTCTCGGGCTCGTCGGGCACAACCATGGCCATCGGCTTGACCTTGCTGCCGGTGCGCTCGAAGCCGGAGCCCTCGAGCAGGTCGGGGATCGACACCGGAGCGCGCGACTCGCTCTGGAAGGCCTCGATCTCCTCCTCGCTGGCCTCGATGGAGTCCTCGTCGACCTCGAACTCGCGGCCGTGGCCGACCATGATGTCGTTGGGGCCGCGGTTCGAGCCCATGGCGAACTGCGGCTGCTCGGGCGCGGGCGGATCGATCAGCGCCTCTTCACCCTCGATGTCGTAGCCCTCGCTGCTGCCGTCCTCGTCGCCCTGGGCGGCCGCCTCGGCCTCCAGCTCGTCGATGTCGACCTCGCCGGTGACCAGCTCGATGGCCTCGGGCTCCTCGGGCGGCGGCTCGGGCATCAGGCCGGCGTCGGCCGACTTCTTGAGGCCGCGCAGGCAGCCCGCCTTGACGGTGACCTGGAAGGCGCGGTCGCCGAAGTACGAGTCGATGGCCTGCTTGATGTACCAGAACACGTCCTGCAGCTCGCGCCCGGTGCCGGCGATCTCCTTCCACGCCGCCAGCGGGCCGTACTCGACCACGGGGGCGAAGAAGAACTCGCGCGACGACCGGAACAGCAGCGAGAACTCCTCGACGTCCAGCTTGACGTCGGTGAGGCCCGTCTTCTCCATCCACTGGATGGCGGTGTCCGGCTCGGGCAGCTGTTGCTCGAGGTGGCGGTCGAGGCGCGCCAGCATCTCGTGCTTGTCGTGCTTGGTCAGGACCTCGCGATAGATGTCGTAGAACTCGGTCCAGGTGCCGCGCAGCGGCAGCGTCGCCACCACGGTGCCGCCGACCTTGGTCACGCGCGCGAAGTCACGCAGCGCGGCGCGCGGGTCGGAGAACTCACCCAGGCCGAGGTTGCAGGTGACGATGTCGTAGACCTCGTTGGCGAACGACAGCCGCGGGGTCGCGCTCTCGGTGCGGAAGAAGATGCGCTTGCCGGCCATGTCGCCGGCCTTCTTGCGCGCGACCTCCAGCATGGCGGACGACGGGTCGATGGCGATGATGCGCGTGGACGGGTCGACCTTGCGCGCCAGCTCGAGCGTCGCGAAGCCGGTGCCGCACGCGACGTCGAGGACCATCGCCTTCTGCGGCACATCGCCCAGTCGATGCATCAGCATGCGACCGAAGCGACGTGACCAGATCGGAAGGATCTCGTCGTCGTAGACGCGTACGTACTTCTCGTGCTTGTGCGTCCGCTTGTTCAAATGGAGACCTCGGGTCCGTCCGAATGCCGTTCGCTAGCTTGGCTTAGAAGCTGGCGGTTTCCAGCCCTTGACTGGCCCAGTTGGTCGATGATCCCCATCATATCGGCCGGAAACGAACTTGCAAGTCATGATGTAGAGCGCGTTCGAAAGTCGGTTGAGCAGTAACACCACGTCATTGCGCAACGGTTGCGCCGTGGGGTCGGCGGCGGCGAAGGCCGTGAGCGCCGCCAGTTCGGCCTCGCGTGCGAGCGCGCGCGCGCTGTACAAGCGGGCCACTACCGGTCCCTGCCGTACGCTGGGATACATGAAAGGGACGCCGTAATACTCGAACGTGTGGTGCGAGACGTGGCGGATGGCGTCGGGTGACAGCCCGAGCATCTTCCACTCCTCGAGCGGGCGCCCGGTGACCTCGGCGCCCACGGCCTTGCGCGTCAACTCGAGCAGCTCGCCGAGCTCGCCGACCAGGGTGCCGGCGGCGGCGGCGTTGGCCTCGACCTGGGCCTCGAGCAGGGCGCCCTGCAGGGTGTCGAGCTTGCCGCGCAGCACGATGCGCGGGTGCGTCTTGGGCACCAGCGACTCGTCGTCGACCAGGTGGGTCAGGTGCTCGGGCTTGCTGGCCAGCCGTTCACCGGTGGCCAGCACGCGGTACTTGCCGGCCGGCGCCGGGCCACCCGGGCGCGCGCCCAGGCTGTCGCCGGCGGCGCGGGCGTCGCGGCGGGCATCGCGCGGGTGGCGCGCGACGTCGACCACCGCGGCGGCGAAGGCGCGCGCGGCGGCCTCGCACGAGGGCAGGTCACCGGCCAGCCAGCCGCCGCCATAGTTGGTCTCGGACGGCGGGCCGAACCACTTCTTGAGCTCGACCGGCGCCGCCTTGAGCGCGGCGTCGAGGCCGACCAGCGACTCGGCGGGCGGCGCGATCAGGTAGGCCAGCGGCGAGCCCAGCGGGATGCCGGCCTCGCGCGACAGGTAGCTGCCGGTGGCCGCGACCACGTGCGGGAAGAAGCCCAGCCGCCCGGCGGCGTCGGCGGCATAGAACCAGGCCGACTCCTCCAGCGTGCGCACACAGGCGGCCAGCGCGACATGGATGATGTCGGGATCGGCGGCGGCGTAGACCCCGATGACCTCGCCCGACAGCGGGCCCGAGGCGTGCGCCGACCCGGCATAGAACGACTTCGCGTACACCACCGCAGCCGGCGCCGCCTTGGTGCCCTCGTCGAGCGCGACATACAGCGCGTCGTCGATGGTCGCCGTGATGATGCCGACGCTGGTCTGCTCCGGCGTCAGGCCGAACTTGGCCGCCAGCTGGGCGTCGACGCGCGAGATGACCCGCGTGGACAGCACCTCCGGCTTGAGCGGTGGCAGGTCGACCAGCAGGCTCACAGCACCACGCCCGACTTCTTGGCGGCGAGGATGCGCACGCAGGCGTCGGCCACGGTGACCGCGGCGCGCGCCGGGTCGAGCCCGCGCGGGTTGATGTTCGACACCACCTCGCGGTCGGCGTCGCTGGCGCCCGCAGGCGGCTTGTAGATGTAGTACGACGACATCGAGTCGGCGAAGCCCAGGCCGGGGCGCTCCCCACATGTGAACACCGCGGCCTCCGCGTCGACAACGCGCGCGATCTCGTCCATCACCTTGACGCGCGAGTGGCGCACGAAGAACGGCGTGCCGACGCGGATGCCGCGCGCTCCGAGCTGCGCGAGCAGGGCGCCGTGAAACGTCTCCAGGTGCTCGTTGAGCGCCGCGGCCGACAGGCCGTCGCCATAGATGACCTGCAGCTGCGGCGCATGTTGACAGCGTGACAAGATTGTTGCGCGTGCGGCGTCGCTGAGAACGCGGCCGCGGTCGGGGCGGGCCAGGAAGATGCGCTTGTCCTCGGCCTGCGTCATGACCTCGAAGATGCCCAGGCGCGCGAGCAGCGCGGGGTCGACCTCGCTGAGCACGGCGTCCTTGGCGGCGGCGTGGTCGGCGCGGAAGCGCAGCATGGTCGCGGTGCGGTAGCGGTTGCCGGCGCGGCCGACGCCGATGCGCGCCGGGGTGGCGCGGATCATGGCGGCCATCGCGGCGGGGTCCTGCGCGGTGCCGCCATTGATGTGGACGCCGCGATCGTTCGGGATCAGCAGCGCCCCGCCCGAGTCGAGCTCGCGCGTGGCCCCGGCGGCGCCCAGCTCGGCGACCAGGGCGGCGCGCACCAGCGCCTCGATGGCCTTGCGATCGACACTCACGAGAACAGGCTCGCGTCGCCGGCGCGCGCGGTCAGGTGGCCGTCCTTCATCAGGCCCATGTCCTCCAACCAGCGCTCGAACTCCGGCGTGGGGCGCAGCCCGAGCAGCGAGCGCAGCGCGGCGTTGTCCTGGTAGCTCGACGACTGGTAGTTCAGCATGACGTCGTCACCCATCGGCAGGGCCATGAAGAAGTTGAGGCCCGCGGTGGCCAGCAGGACTTCCAGGTTCTCGAGGTCGTTCTGATCGGCGTCGGCGTGATTGGTGTAGCAGGTGTCGCAGCCCATGGGCAGGCCGTGCAGCTTGCCCATGAAGTGGTCCTCCAGGCCGGCGCGCGTGATCTGGCGGGCGTCGAACAGGTACTCGGGGCCGATGAAGCCGACCACGGTGTTGACCAGGAAGGGATCGAAGTGGCGCGCCAGGCCATAGTTGCGCGCCTCCATGCACAGCTGATCGGCGCCGAAATGCGCGTCCGACGACAGCGCGCTGCCCTGCCCGGTCTCGAAGTACATCACGTTGGGGCCGGTGGCCTGGCCCAGCTTCAGCGTCATGTCCCAGGCCTCGTGCAGCATCGGGATGGTGATGCCGAAGGCCTTGCAGGCCTTCTCGCTGCCGGCCAGCGACTGGAACATGAGGTGCAGCGGCGCGCCCGCCTCCAGCGCCTTCATCTGCGTGGTCACGTGCGACAGGCAGCAGTTCTGCGTCGGCACCTTCCAGTCGGTGATGAAGCGGTGCGTGGCCTCGAGGATGGCGGTCGTCGACTCGACGTTGTCGGTCACCGGGTTGATGCCGAACACGGCGTCGCCGCAGCCGTACGACACGCCGTCGCGCAGCGAGGCCATGATGCCCTCGATCGAATCCGACGGATGGTTGGGCTGCAGCCGGTTCGACAGCCGCCCCTCCAGGCCGAGCGTGCTGTTGCAGTGCACGACGACGCGGATCTTGCGGGCCGCGCTGATGAGGTCGAGGTTGGTCATCAGCTTGGCGCACGCCGCGATGGTCTCGGAGCTCAGGCCGCGCGACAGGCGCAGCAGCTCCGGGCCGCGATTGGCGGGGTCGAGGACGTGCTCGCGCAGCTCGGCGATGGTCCAGCCCTTGATGGCCTGGTACACGGGCTGGTTCAGGTCGTCGATGATGAGGCGGGTGACGGCGTCGTCGTCGTAGGGCACCACCGGGTTCTCGGTGATGTCGGCGATGGTCAGCTCGCTGAGCACGACCTTGGCGGCGACGCGCTCCTGCGCGGTCTCGGCGGCGACCCCGGCGAGGCGGTCGCCCGACTTCTCCTCGTTGGCCTTGGCCAGCACATCCTTGACGTCCTTGTAGACGTAGGTCTTGCCGCGGAGCGTGGCCTTGAGGAGCACGGGAGGGATCGTTATGCCGACATGCGCACCCGAGTCAATCGAGGCTATGCTTCGGCCATGACCACGCGGGCCCTGGTGCTGCTGACGCGGTGTAGCGACGCCGCCGAGGCCACCGCCCTGCGCGCCATGCTGGCCGAGGGCGGCATCGAGAGCCGCGGCGCCAGCGGCGACGGCCGCGCCGTCCTGGTCGCCGCCGGCGAGCTGGCCGAGGCGCGCGCCCTGCTTTCTGCTTGGCAGGCTGTCAACATCACGCGCGACGCCATCGCCGAGGACGACGCCCGCCCCGAGCGCCAGGGCGAGCTCCTGCTGCCCCCGCGCGAGCTCGACCTCGACCTGGCCCAGCTCAAGGGCTTCGGCAGCCCCACCGGCCGCCGCCGCCGCCGCGCCTTCTGGCGCGCCCTCTTCCCCGGCTTCGGCGCCGGCCACTGGGTCGCCCGCCGCCGCGGCCTGGCCGCGTTGCTGGCGGTCACCGAAGGCGTCGGCATCGCCAACATCGCCCTGGCCCACAAGCTGATGGGCGCCGTGCTCATCGTGGTCGCCATCGCCGTCGACCTGGTCGGCTCGCAGCTCGCGCTGCGCCAGTAGCAGCTCGCTACAGCTCGAGGAGCCCTGCAGCCGCGTGGCTCAGCGCGGGCACCGCAGGAGCTCGCCGATGCTGTTCTGCGGACCGGGCTTGCACACTCCGCCAGGGCCTTCGCCGAGCCAGCACACCGAGTCTTGCGGGCAGTCGTCATCGCTGTCGCAGGCCATGGTGCAGCCCTGGGCGACGCAGCCGGTGCGTTCGACGAACAGGCACCAGCCGCTCGAGCAGTTGCCGGTGCCGAGGACACCGTAGGCGAAGCTGCTCGGATCGGTGTCGCCGCCGTAGCCACACTGGCCCAACCAGTCGGCGGGCGGCGTGGATGGCGGCCTCGCAGCGCACACACCGGCGTCGGCTGCGCAGGTGAGGTAGACGTTGGTGACTCCGCCGCCGTCGTTGGGTAGTGCAACCTGGGGCAGGCAGTCCGCTTCGCTGGAGCAGCCGTCTCCGAGCTGCTTGGGGCGATTCTCCTCGCACAGATCGCGGGCTCGGTAGTAGGGCGCGCCGAAGGCGTCGACGATGTCACTGCGACATCCCCGCATGCAGGTGTAGCGCTCCCTGATCGGGCAGCTACCGGTCCAGTAAGCGCACGGCACCGGCGTGTTGGCCCACTCGGTGACCTGTCCGTCCTGGCACTCGGTGTGGCCGAAGCAGTCCCAGTGACAGTACGGATCCTCGCTTTCCCCGGCATCCGGAGGAGCGCCGCTGGCGCCCCCGCACGCGGCCAGGGTCAACAGCGGGAGCAGCCACAAGGAGCGCACGACCACACTCCAGCACCAAGAGCCGGCGCAGTCAGGAGCACACGTCACACAGGGAGATCAGCGGCGGGCGAGCGTGGCGGGTGCCGGCGCCGTCAGGGCGAAGCCGCGGCGCTGCAGGACCTTGCTGGTGAGGGCGGCGGCCTCGCGCACGTTGGCGACGTGGCCGATCTTGGTGCTGGCGTGGGCCACCGCGACCAGCCACATGCCGGGGCGGACATTGCGCACGTCGCTGCTGGGCACGCGGACCCAGGGCAGCAGCTGGCGCTTGCCGGCGGCGGGCGTCTCGCTGCGGAACTTCACCATGGCGCTGTCGCCGCCGCGGCTGACCGAGGCGACCTCGCCGGCCAGCCAGGCCACCGGGGTGTCGCGCTCGAGGCGCTCGATGACGGGGCGCCAGCTGATGGGGCGCATGGTGATGGACAGCGCGGCCTCGTTGCCGAGGTCGACCGGCGGCTTGACGCCAGTGGTCGCGGCCAGCAGGCGCGGGTCGATCCCCGTGCGCGCGGCGGCGGTGAAGTCGTTCCAGCGCTGGCGCTCGGCGGCCATCGAGGCCGACTGCTGCGCGAAGATCTCGGCCTGCACGCGAGTGAGATCGGCGGGGACCTCGAGCAGCGTGTTCTCGGCGTGGCCCAGCACGGGATCGCGCAGCGCGATGGCCAGGCGCACCATCAGCTCGGTCATCGGGCGCGCCACCGGGCCGGCCAGGCACTCCCAGGTCGGACGGCCGCCCGACTCGCAGGCGCGCACGAAGTCGTCGCGCTGCGCGACTTGAGGGCCGCCTCGACGTCCGCGGTCAGGAACTCGGCGCGCTCGAACAGCGGCGCCATCGCCTTGCGGGCCGCCGCGCGCCGCGCGCGCACCTGCGCGGGCAGGGTGACGTACAGCTCCTTGCGCCGCGGATCCAGGGTGCCGGCCAGGCGGATGACCTCGCGCTGCGACGCCGCCAGGCGATCCATGAAGTCGGTACGCATCTGCTGCGGGAGGTCGATGGTCTGCAGCGCCGTCATCACGCGGGTGCCGTCGATGCGCCGGGCATACGACGACAGCGCGCCGATGGCGACCGGCGAGCGCCGCGGGCCCGTGGGGGCGCACACGCCCTCGCCGACGCAGTCCACCACCATCAGGGCGGCGGTGAAGTGGCCGAACATCTGCTCATCGAAGTCGCTGTACAGCGCCTTCCACAGATCGCCGCGATACGACGCGTTGCACATCATGCGACCGACCAGCTCGCGCGGGGCCAGCGAGCGCTGAAGCTGGCTCTTGTCGCCGAAGCCCCTGCACAGCCCCGCCCCCGACTTGAGCGCCGTCGGCTTGCCACTGGCGAGCTGGACATCGGCCCGGCTGCGCCCCGTCGTCGTCGACGACGCCCCACCACCACACCCCGCCAGCGCCGCGATTGCCACGAAAACAGCTGCCTTCATCACCCACTCCAGAAAGGTCCGACCAATTCAACCGGCAGCGAATAGCACGCATGCCGCGGCGTGTCAAACCGCTGTGTTCTGGCGGGGTGTACGGCCTTGTCGGGCAAGGCTTCCGGATCTCGGTGCTCGGCGCTCGTGCTCGGTGCTCGTGCTCGTGCTCGTGCTCGTGCTCGTGCTCGTGCTCGTGCTCGGTGCTACTCGATCGCCCCCGTGTTGGCGCCGCCGCAGCTGGGGCAGACCTTGCGCGAGGCCTCGTAGGGCTGGCCGCAGAAGGAGCACTTGAGGGCGCTGGCCTGGGCGCCGTCGACACCCGCCAGCGCCGGGAACGTCGGCAGCAGCTCCTCTTCCTTCAGCACGTCGCCCTGCGCGGCCGGGGTCCACACCACCTCGAGGGCGTACACCGTGGCAGCGCTGGCCACCGCGCGCAGGCTGCCCAGCAGCTCGGCCAGCTTGGTGGCGTCGGTGGGCGGGCCGGCGCCCAGCTTGCGACCCAGCGCGACGATGACGCTGACCACGACATAGCCGCTGCTGGTCTCGTTGGTCAGGCGATCCTTCTGATCGGTGACGATCCGGCCCTGCTCGGCGCGCACGGTGTCGCGGCGGTAGCGGGCGCGCTCCTCGCTGGCGCGCTGCTGGAAGGTCTTCTCCAGATCGCCCAGCGTGCGCTGCGGGCCGAGCTCGATCAGCGCGGCGTAGCGCGCGGTCTCGCTGACCTTCAGCAGCGCGGCGCAGGTCGCGGCCAGAAGCTCCGCCATGCCGGCGCGCGAGCCGGTCTTGCCCGAGCGCGCCATCGCCGCCAGCTCGCTGCGCACACGCAGGCCGGACGCCGGCAGCGCCAGCTGCACCATCACCACCCAGGGTTGCCCACCGGTCGCGATGTGCGTGCCCGCGGCGGTCAGCTTGGCGTCGGCGCCGCCCTTCTTGCGGCTGAGCACCACGATGAGGATGACGATGCCGAGCACGATGCAGAACGCGGTCGGCGACAGCAGCAGCAGCCGGAAGCCGTAGTAGATGATGTAGAAGACGATCTCGATCCAGGCGCCGTCACCGCTGCCGCCGCTGCCGCCGCCGCCGAAGCTGGAGCCGCCGAAGCTGCCGCCGCTGTCACCGGCCCAGGCCAGCCGCCCGAGGCCGAGCAGGAACAGGAAGGCCAGCCCGCCGAGCACGCCCAGCAGCACGCGCAGCGCAGCTGGCAGCCGCCGCCACCACGACACCCGGAGCTTCACGCCGCGACCTCGCGGCCGCAGTACGCGCAGCGCCCGGCCGCGACGTCGACCACCACGCCACACGCCGCGCACGCGACGCGACTGCCAGCGCGGCCATCGAGCGCCAGCATGCCCGCGATCGCCGGCCCCCGCGTGGTCATCGACATGCCGAACAGCGCGCCCTCACCGAGCGCGCCCAGCGTGGTCAGCGCCTTGGCCAGCGCCTCACCGTCCGCGGGCATCGCCAGCTCGGGGCCGCTGTAGCTCAGCGCCAGCGTGACGTGGAACTCGCGCGCCGTGCTCGTGCTCGTGCTCGTGCTCGTGCTCGTGCTCGTGCTCGTGCTCGTGCTCGTGCTCGTGCTCGTGCTCGTGCTCGCCCGCGGCTCCAGCGCCGCACCCGCGCGCCACGCCAGCCCGGTCACCGCCTTGCGCTCGCGGGCCAGCGCCAGCGTGATCTCGCGCACCGCCCGGGCCAGATCGCCGCGATTGCCATCCGCCGCGCGCTCGACCGCCGCCACGGCATAGTCATCGTTCAGCGCCAGCGCCATCGCCACCGAGCGGCCACCACCGCCGCCCTCGCTGCTGCCCCAGCTCCACCTGCGCATGCTGGCGCCGCTCGCGCCGCCGCCGCGCTTGCGCATGAGCAGCCACAGCACGACGGCGACGCCGACTCCCACCGCGACGACGGTGACCACGAGGTTCTTGCCGTGCACGCGCCCATCGTACCGGTGACGAAACCTTCCCGCGAGTGAAACCCAGATGGTGTTAAGCTCGATCCCCGCGATGACTCCCATCGATCTGACGCACGTCGATCTCGCAGACGTGGAGAAGGACGTGTTCAAGCTGGCCAAGGACGCCGGCCTGGTCCCCTTCCGCGGCCTGTTCGAGCCGGACGACTTTCGCACCATCGCCTGGGACACCCACGGTGATCCCGACCCCGAGGCCTTCATGGCCGTGGCCAAGCGCCTCGAGGTCCGCGTCCTCATCATCTACCGCGCCGAGCTGGAAGAGCAGATGATCGCCGACGCGCTGGTGTCCGAGGATCCCGGCGTCGACATCCTCGACCTCGACGAGCGCCGCGCGCACAACGCCGCCGTCGGCACGCTGCGCTCGCACATCGGCCACGTCGGCAGCCTGACGCTGGCCTTCGTGCACCAGGACATCTGCTACACGTTCACGCTGCTGGTGCCCTGGTTCGAGCACTTCCTGGCCCTGCGCCAGGTCGTCGCCGACGTCGAGGAGGCCGAGCTCGAGAACGAGGACGACGAGCAGGGCGTCGACGAACGCAATTGACTTAGCTTTGTAGGGTGTCAATGAAAAATACGAGAACTGCCGCTATCTTCTGCGCGCTCGCGCTGGCTGTCGCGGGCTGTGGTGACGACGATGACACCACGCTGGTGCCCGACGGCGGCGCCGCCGACGCCTCCACCGATGCCACCACCATGGTCGACGCCGGCGCCCCGGCCGAGCACCTGGCGCAGACCGACCTGTACTCGAACTTCGCGGCCCGCACCATCAACCCGGCCCTGATCGAGTACACCCCCGCCCACGCGCTGTGGTCCGACGGCGCCCTCAAGCGACGCTGGATGTCGCTGCCGGCGGGCGCCAAGATCGACACCTCCGACATGAATCACTGGCGCTTCCCGGTGGGCACGCGCTTCTACAAGGAGTTCGCCGCCCCCTCGGGCAACGCGATCTACGAGACCCGCCTCATCGAGGTCACCGGCCCGGACCAGTTCCGCATGGTCAGCTTCGTGTGGGACGCCGCCCAGACCGACGCCATGGCCACGCCCGACGGCGCCCTCGACATCAATGGCAGCCAGCACGACGCGCCGTCCAGCGCCGACTGCCGCACCTGCCACCGTGGTGAACCCGGCCGCATCCTCGGCTTCTCGGCCATGCAGCTGTCCACCCCCGTCGGCGCGACCTCGCTGCTGAGCACGCTGACGGCGCAGAACAAGCTCAGCAACGCGCCCGCCAGCAGCACCGGCTACCCGGTGCCCGGCAACGCCACCGAGTCGGCCGCCATCGGCTACCTGCACGCCAACTGCGGCCACTGCCACAACCCCGACACCCCGGTCTACAACCAGACCCAGATGGTGCTGCGCTACGACATCACGGCGACCACGGTCGCGACCACCAACGCCTACGTGACCGCGGTGGGCCAGGACCTCACGTCGGCGGCCTACTACTCCAACCCGGCGCACGCCTCCGAGAAGCGCATCACGCCCGGCAACCACATGCTGAGCGCCATCTGGGTGCGCATGAACGCGCGCGGCAACAACGATCAGATGCCGCCGCAGCCCTTCACCGAGCTGCAGGACAGCGCCGCGACCACCGGCGGCCTCGCCAAGGTCACGGCCTGGATCGACAGCCTCACGCCGTAGGCGAAGGGACCACCGGCGGCAGCGCGCCGCCACCTCGCGCCGCCTGCTTGCCCGCGCGCCGCGCCAGCACCATCAGCACGATGCCGACCACGATGATGCCCAGCGCCGGGATCACGATGGCGGTGCCGATGCCGTCGATGCTCTTGCTGGCGACGTCCTTCATGATCTTCTGCAGGCTGGGCGGCAGCCCGCTGGCCTGACTGTCGACCAGGTCGACCGCGCGCTCCTCGATGGTGCCGCGCGCCGCGGCCCAGGCCAAAAAGCCCGCGGCGCCCGCGATCAGGAGCGCGCTGCCCGGCCACAGCAGGCGGCGGCGCCGGTCGTCACGGAACAGGAAGAACAGCCCCAGCGCGCTCAGCACCACGACCGCCGCGCTCACCGGGCGCAGCCAGGTCGCGGTGGCGTCGAGCGACTGGATGACCTCGAGCTTGCTCTCCAGCTTGGCGTTCTGCGCCGGCGTCGGTCCGAACACCAGGTGCACGCCGGCCTCGTCCTCCAGCTTGCGCACGAAGCGGTTCTCGCTGATCTCGCGGATCTTCTCCTGGATCAGGCCCTCGATGGTGATGAGCGCCGCGATCTTGATGGCGGCGGCGACGTTGTTCTGGCCCAGCTGCTCGCGCATCGCGCTGGCGACCTGCTCGTAGTTCGGCGAGCCGGCCTCCAGCTTGGTCGACGCCATCAGCAGGCTGATGACGGTCTCGTGGTCCTCGGGCGGGATGGGGAAGCTGGGGATCGCGGTGGGCGGCAGCCCCTCGGCGCCCAGCGCGGTCAGCACCTTCTGGAACTCGGCCACGAACTCCTCGCCCGAGGCGGCCTCCTGGACCGGCACCTGCTCCAGGATCTGCGCCGTCGTGTTGATGGCAAAGTCGTGCATCTGCTGCACGATCGGCGTGATGTCCAGCGTCAGATCCAGCTTGCGGCCGTCCTTCAGGTAGCCGACCAGCTGGCCCACGATGGCATCCACGATGGTGCGCAGATACTCGGGCTTGATGAGCTCCTTGAGCGTCACCACCACCTTGTCGCGCGGCATGTCGATGCCGCCCAGCAGGGCGTCGACCTGGGGCGCAAACGCTGGATCCATCAGCAGCTCGTCGTACAGCCGGTCGTAGACCCGGCTGTCGGCCAGCGCCTCCTGGTAATAGCTCTCATCGACCAGCCGGGCCTCGATGGCGTGCATGGCCACGAAGCCGGCAAACCCCGCCACCAGCGTGATCGCCAGCAGCACCCCCAGTGCCTTCTTGCCCCCCATCACGCGACGATAGCGGAAAGCCTGTGTGATCGCACGCATGGACCGCGAGGCGTCAGGGCGCTAGATTCCCGGCATGTCGATGGCGCGCGCTCGTTCGTGGTCGAGGTTCCCCTGGCTGCTCCTGCTGGCGGCGACGCCGGTGCTGGCGATGCCGCCGCACGGACGCTCGCCGGGGCCGCCCGCGGGGCAGGCCGGCGCCACACCGCCGGTCGACACGGGTGAGCCGATCCCGGGCGTGTCACCGCAGCCGACGGCGTCGCCGTCGCCGTCGCCGACGCCGCCGCCCAAGCCGACCGCGCCCATCCGCATCGGCATCACCACCTGGATCGCGCACGCCCCGGGCTTCATCGCGGCCGGCGGCCTCAGCACGGTGAAGGGCTCGCTGCTCGACAAGGCCGGCGTCGACGTGAAGTTCGTGGTCAACGACGATCCCGCGGCGGCCAAGGCGGCCTTCGGGCGCGGCGAGCTCGATCTGGTGACGACGACGCTGGATGCCTTCGCGACCGAGGGGCCGACCTGGGGCGGCGCGCCAGCGCACATCATCCTGCTGGAGTCGTACAGCCGCGGCGCCGACGGCGTGGTGGTCGCGGCCGAGATCGGCGGCGCCGAGGATCTGGCGCTCAAGAAGGTCACCGTGATCGACTCGTCGGCCACGCGTTTTCTGCTCAACTACGTGCTCGACGCCGCCGGGCTCAGCGGCTCGCAGCGGCCCGAGGTGGTGCTGGTCGCCGACGGCGCGACCGCCAAGGACGACTTCCGCAAGGGCGGCGTGCAGGGCGCCGTGGTGTGGGAGCCCTACCTCGGCGAGGCGGTGGCCGAGCGCGGCGGCGCGCGCCGCCTGATCACGACCACGCAGGCGTCGGGCCTGATCGCCGATGTGCTGATCGTGCGCGACGACGTGCTGGCCAAGGACGCCGAGCGCCTGGGCAAGCTGGTCGCGGCCTGGTACGCGGCGGCCAACGACGTGCGCGTCAACACCAAGGCGGCGCTGCCCAAGATCGCGACCGCGCTGGCGCTGGAGCCGGCCGACGTGACCTCGATGATGAACAACGTCGCGCTGGCCTCGCGCGAGGACATGCTGGCGCTGGGCGACACCATCGGCGGCAAAGCCGGGCGCACCCGCTTCGACCGGCTGGCCTCGGCGGCGGCGCGCCTGCTCGGGCGCGGCAAGCCGCCCGAGCTCGGCCTCATCAACTACGACCTGGCCAAGGCGGCCAAGCCCATCGTGGTCAAGAAGGCCAAGCTGACGCTGCCTGCGACGACCCGCCACCTCTTGCGCTTCGGCCGCAGCCTGCGCTTCACCGCGGGGGCGGACGTCCTCGACCCGACCTCGGACGCCACCCTGGACGCGCTGGGCGAGCTGCTCACCTTCATCCCGGTCGCGCGCGTGCGCGTGGAGCCGGCGGCGGCGGGCCGGGGCTCGCTGTCGGTGCTGGGCAAGCAGCGCGCAAACGCCATCGCCAAGGCGCTGGCCGACCGCTTCGGCGTCGAAGCCGCGCGTATCCTTGCGCCGGCGCCGCGACCTGCGCCGGTGGGTGCCGCGGCGCCCGAGGATACCGTCTGGATCAGCATCGAACTGTGAGCTAATCTCTCCCCCTCTCTGGGAAGAAGGGGTGACGAGATGGCTGGATTCTTTTCGCGCATCGGCAACCTCTGGCGGGGCTTCGTCAGCTTGTGGTTGCGCGACATCGAGGTGAAGCACCCGGAGATCGCGTACGAGAACGCGATCAACGGCATGATCGAGAAGTACACCTCTCTCAAGAAGGCGACCGCCGGCATCATCCGTCGCCGCGAGGAGATCGAGTCGCGCCTGGCCGCGGCCAAGACCGAGCTGGAGCAGGTCACCGCGGATCTCAACACCGCGGTCGAGACCAACCAGCAGGACCTCGGCATGGTCCTGATCCAGAAGCAGGCCCAGCTGCAGAAGGACGTCACCGAGCTCAGCAACGAGATGACGACCGCGTCCAACGACGCCGAGAGCGCCAAGGCCTCGCTGATGCAGGTCCAGGGCGAGATCAAGAAGCTCAAGGCCGAGAAGGACAACATGCTGGCCAAGATGGCGTCGGCGCAGGCGCGCCTCCGCATCCAGGAGCAGCTCGACGGGCTCTCGGTCGACGCCGAGGTCAAGGCGCTCGACAACGTGCGCGAGCACATCAAGACCACCGTCGCGGCCGCCAACCTGGGCAAGGAGCTCGGCGAGAGCGATCTCGACAACCGGCTCAAGGCGCTGCGGGCCAAGACCGGCGACGTCACCTCCAAGCAGCAGTGGGAGCAGCTGCAGCAGGCGGCGGCGGCGCGCAAGGCGTCACAGAAGACGATGTGATCGTCGGACGTCGTGGCGTTCTGGAAGCGGGGCGGGGGCAAGACGGCAGCGCGCACGGACCGGCTGGTCGAGGCCGTGCGCGCGCTGTCGGTCGACGATGGCGAGCGCGTCACCAGGCTGGAGCAGCGCCGGCTCGAGATCACGGCACGCACCAAGAAGTCGAAGGTGCTGACGCGACTCCTGCAGGCCGAGCTCGGCAAGCTGGAGAAGCTGGTCGACGACTTCCTGGCCATGTCGCTGTCGCGCACGCGCTGTGAGAGCGCCCTGCGCGGCACCCCGCTGGCGGAGCTGGAGGCCGAGCTGCGCCGCTGCGAGGACGGCGCCGCCAGCGCGCTGGATCCGGAGCGCCGCGAGCTGGCGCGCATGAACCGCGACGTGCTGCTCGCGCGGCGCGACAAGCTGGACGAGCTGCGCGCCCACGTGTCGCGGCTGCGCGCGCAGCTGGATCTCATCGAGAACACGTTCAAGCTGGTGGCCGACGAGGTGCGCGAGATGGAGGTCACCCAGGTCATGGGCGGGGGCATGTCGGCAAAGCTGGAAGAGGTGCTGGACGGCGTCCAGATCGTGCTGGCCATCGAGGCCGACAAGCGGCAGATGCTCGGGCTGTAGGGAACCGGGAGCGGGGAGCAGGAGAGACACATGGCGACGACACGGGCCACGACGAACCGCGTACTGCCGGGCTGGGCCGACGAGCTGCGCAAGCGCTACCTGCGCAACGAGGCCTCGTTCTTCGTGCTGCACGGCAACGTGTACGACACCCTGCTGTTCGACGGCCAGCTGATGCAGGTGCCGGAGTTTCTGGCCACCGTGCTGTTCGACGGCTCGAAGAACGTCATCGTGCGCTACAACGTGTCGACCGGCGCGCGCTTCGTGAAGAAGTCGTCGCAGATCGAGGGGCTCGAGCAGCTCTTGCTGGAGCGCACGCCAGACAAGGTGCTGCCGGTGCTGGAGCGCGCGCTGTTCACGCAGGACAAGATGGCGGTGCTCATCGAGTACGCCGAGATGCTGGGCCCGATGGGCGACGCCGGCATGATGATGGACTTCGACCGCGCCAGCGTGGTCGGGCTGCATCGCTGGTCGCTGGCGCCGCAGATCGCGCAGGCCGACAACATCGTGGTGCTGATCACCGAGACGCTGAGCGAGCTGAACTCGAAGATCGTGTCGAACCCGCGCGTCGCCACCGTCAAGGTGCCGATGCCCGACGCCGCCGAGCGCGGCGCGCTGATCAAGCACCTCGACAAGGACATCGAGGCCGGCTGGGCCGATCGGCTGACCGAGATCACGGCCGGCCTGAAGTCGATCCAGATCCAGGGCATCGTGCAGCAGCCGCCCGCCATCGAGGGCGAGGCCGACCAGCGCCTGCGCTTCATCAAGGGGCTGCTCGGCGGCGGCGCCGCGGCCGAGGAGCGCGCGCGCAAGCTGACCGCGATGACCGCGGGCATGACCGAGGCCGAGATCAAGGACCTCATCGCGCCCGGCGGCGCCCCGGTGCCACCGCCGACGGGCCCGTCCAAGGAGGACGAAGAGCGCAAGCAGATCCTGACGCTGATCGCCAAGCGCAAGCGCGAGATCATCGAGCGCGAGTGCTTCGGCCTCATCGAGTTCGTCGAGCCCGAGCACGACTTCTCGGTGGTCGGCGGCATCGAGGAGGTCAAGAAGGAGCTCAGCGCGGTGGCCAAGAACATCCGCGAGGGGCGCCGCAACCGCGTGCCGATGGGCATGCTGTTCACCGGGCCGATGGGCACCGGCAAGACCTTCGTGGCCGAGGCCTTCGTCAAGGAGTCGGGCCTCACCGCCATCAAGCTGAAGAACTTCCGCTCCAAGTGGGTCGGCGCCACCGAGTCGAACCTGGAGAAGATCCTCGGGGTCATCCAGGGCATCGGTCAGGTCATCGTCATCATCGACGAGGGTGACCGCGCGTTCGGCAACGGCGAGGGCGGCGAGGGCGACGGCGGCACCGGGTCGCGCGTGATCGGACGCATCAAGGAGTTCATGTCCGACACCAGCAACCGCGGCCGGGTGCTCTTCATCCTGATGACCAACCGGCCCGACCGGCTCGACATCGACATCAAGCGCGCCGGCCGCCTGGACCGCAAGATCCCCTTCCTGTACCCGCAGACCTCCGAGGAGGTCGAGCAGATCCTCCTGGCCCAGGTGCGCAAGCACAAGCTCAAGTCGAGCCTGGAGTTCCCCAAGGACCGCGCCACCGTCAGTGATCGCGTGGTCGGCTATTCGAACGCCGACTTCGAGGCGCTGGTGCTGCTGGCGTTCGAGTACGCCAGCGATCGCGGGCCGGAGTCGCCCATCACGGTCGACGACTTCGTGCGCGCGGTGGGCGACTACCTGCCCTCGCGCGACACCGAGATGCTCGAGTTCATGGAGCTGCTCGCGGTGTTCGAGTCGTCCACGAAGCGCATGTTGCCCAAGAAGTACGCCACGCTCACCGTCGACCAGCTGACCGAGAAGCTGGCCTACTACAAATCCAAGATTGGCACGCGCCGCTGAGCCGATAGCCCAAAGGAGACGTCATGGACTTCTTTCCCGAGATCGACATCACCCAGAAGCAGGCCGAGGCCATCGCGCGTGGCATGTATGCGGTGGCGCGCGCTGACGGCGACATCCACCCGCGCGAGAGCGCGCTGCTGAGCGACTTCTTCGCCGACGCCATCGACGGCCGCGCCCCCGACATGGCCGCGCTGGCGCGCGACCCCGACATCCTGCCCGAGACGCTGGCCGCCGCGCTGGTCGGCGTCGAGCACCGCAAGCTGTTCGTGAAGAGCTGCGTCCTTCTGGCCTACGCCGACGGCTCCTTCGAGGGCCCCGAGGCCGAAAAGGTCGCGGTGTATGCGGCGGCGCTGGGCATCGACAACGCCACGCTGCGCGACCTCGAGGAGCAGGTGAAGGACTACTTGATCGCGCATCTGAGCGGGCTGAGCAACACGGCAGCGGTCGTCGAGGTCGCCAACGAGCTGAATGTGAAGAAGTAGCCGGATTCCCGGACACACAGGTTACAGGCCACAGGTCACAGGTCACAGGCGACAGGCAATTACGGAGGCGGAATGCGCCTCCGAGCCGTGCGTGCCGAGGCGGCCAAGATCGCTGCGAGGTGACCAGCCTCGGAAACCAGCGTGGCGATCTCGGCTGCGAGCCAGCCTGCGTTCTGCAGAACTGAGAGCCAGTACACGGCCTCGCGAACCTCCTTGGCGGCGATGAGCGTCTTGTGCGCGAAATCCGCGGCGCTCTCTGCCGCGCGCGCTTCCTCGTAGTTCGACCCTCCTCCCGTACCTGACCGCACCAGCTGCATCCCCACATGCCGCCCAGCCGCATGCTTTGGCAATCGCTCCGCGATCTTCAAGCACGCCGCCGCAAACCTGACGAGGCGGATGCAGATATCCGCCCCCTTCATCAGCCCCGTGCCCTCCGCCCCCTTCTTCAGTGCCTGTTGCCTGTGACCTGTGACCTGTGGCCTGTGACCTGTGTGTCCGGGATCTTCTTTGCTCATGCCGGTGTTCTC
Organism: Polyangia bacterium; assembly: GCA_044229835.1. Lineage (GTDB taxonomy): Bacteria > Myxococcota_A > Polyangia > Haliangiales > JADYYK01 > JADYYK01. The sequence goes on from JBGASF010000003.1 coordinate 125,526, forward strand.
GGCACCGCCTCGCGGAAGTTGCGTCAGTTCCCCGTCGGCGTGACCGACCGATCCACCTGCACCGGATCCGCCTCGTCCCCCGTGCCCGTGCCCGTGCCCGTGCCCGTGCCCGATCCGGTCCCTCCTCCACTCCTCGCCGCTAGCACCCTTTTGGCATAGCCCTGCACCTCCGGCACCACCTCTGGCGCGGCCGAGCTCCTGATCCTCACGATTGACCCGGGATATTGCAGGATGCCGTGCGCCATCGAGTACCCCGGCAGCACCCCCGGGTCGCTCCACCTGTACAGGAAGCGGGCGTCCTTCGGGGTCAGGTTGACGCAGCCGTGGCTGCGCGCCTCGCCGAAGCGGTCGTGCCAGTACGCCGTGTGCAGCGCCAGATCGCCCGCGAAGTACTGCGTCCATGGCACGGTGGCCACCGAGTAGGGCTCCTCGTCGCCCATCTGGCCGTTCATGTCGGTTTCGGCGAACTTGACGTAGATCCGGTACACGCCGGGCCGCGTCGGCCACTTCTTTTGCCCGGTCGACACCAGCGTCGCGAACACCGGGCGCTCGCCCTCGTAGGCCACCAGGGTCTGCTGCGCGGTGTCGACGTCGATCCACTTCTCGCCCGGTAGCAGGCCCGGCGGCGGCGGCGCCAGCCGCGCGATGCGCAGGTCGGCGGCCGGCAGCCACGCCTTGGCGGCCACGCGCACCCGGGCCCGCGCGGCGTCCTCCTCCAGCACCGGCACCACGCTGCGGAAGGGGTGGCCGCCCACGCTGCCCTTCTTGTTGGTGCGCGGCGCGATCCATGCCAGCGGCAGCGCCTTGCCCGGCCCGTCGCCCAGCTCGACCCCGGCGAACTCGGTCGGGTGCAGCGGCGCGATCTTCGACGCCTGCACCAGCTCGCCCGAGGTGATCTTCCAGTACAGCTTGTTGTCGACCTCGACCTCGTCGACGCGGCGCAGCTTGACCGACCCGGCCAGGGTGCGCGTCGGCTTCAGCGCCAGCACGTCCGCCGGCGTCTTGTAGGCATCGGTCGGCTCGCGCAGCACGCCATACACGCCGGGCACCAGCTCGCCGTCCTTGAGCTTGGGCAGCTCGACCCCGGTGGGCGCCTTCTTCGAGGCCTCCAGGTAGCGGTCGCACACCCAGCCGCCATCCTGGATCTCGATCCACCAGCCCTTGCAGCCCTTGCCGTGCGCCCACGCCAGCACCGGCACCCGGGTGTCCTGCGCCACCGTGCCGCGCGCCTTGGCCTCCGGGCTGGGCTCGACGCGGACCACGATCGATCGCTTCAGGCGCACCGACTTGATGTCGTCGCCGTAGGGCGGCGCCTCGGGCTTCTCGATCGGCCGGCGCGCCACCGCGGCGTCGACCAGCGCCACCGGCGCGCGCGCCACGCCGGCATCGGCGCCCGCCCCCGGCCGCGCCGCCCGCTTCCCGCAGCCCAGCAGCGCCAGCGCGCCGCCCGCCAGCAGCGCCGCCCTACTCGGTCGCGGTCGCATCGATCGGCACCGTGGCCACGCGCGGCTCCGGCAGCAGCGGCAGGCGCACGGTGAAGGCGCTGCCCTCGCCCTCGCGCGACTCGACCGAGATGCCCCCGCCGTGGGCCAGCACGATCGCGCGCGTGATGTACAGGCCCAGCCCCAGCCCCGCGAAGCCCATCGCCGGCGTCTTGGTCGACCGCCCGTGCTTCTCGAAGATGACCGGCAGGCTGTCGGCCGGGATGCCCAGCCCCTTGTCGCGCACCGTCGCCAGCGCCACCGCGCCCTCGCGGCGCAGCTCGAGCACGATGGGCCCCTTGTCGGGCGTGGTGAACTTGATGGCGTTGGTGAGCAGGTTGGCGAAGACCTGGGACAGCCGCTGCGCGTCGGCGTCCACGCGCAGGAACTCCTCGTTGCTGCGGAACTTGATCTCGCGGCGCGGGTTGCCCAGGCGCGCCTCGTCCACCGCGGTGCGCGCAAGCGCCACCAGGTCGACGGTGTCGCGCTCCAGCGTCAGGGTGCCGGCGTCGACGCGCGCGGCGTCGGTCAGGTCTCGGATCAGCCTCTGCATGCGGTCGATCGACGCGTCCACGCGCTGCAGCAGCGCGCGCTCGGTCGAACCCTCACGCATGACGCGATCCAGCACCTGGCTTATTCCACGAATCGCCACCAGCGGCGTCTTCAGCTCGTGCGAGGCCACCATCAGGAAGTCGTCGCGCATCTTGCGGGTCTGGATCAGCACGCCGAGGCGGCGCGCCAGCTCGCGGTGGAAGCCGCCCGCCAGCGCGGCGGTCACCAGCATGACCATGATGCGCAGCACGACCACGTCCACGCTGCGCTCCAGCGGATCACCGTGCAGCCACGACGCGCCCAGGTACATGCCGGCGCACAGGAAGGCCGACACCATGACCGCGCGCAGCCCGAAGCGCATCGCCACGCTGACCAGCAGCGGATACAGCAGCAAATACAGCTCGCTCTGGAAGCCGCCGGTGGCGTACATCGCCATGGTCACGGTGACGAAGTCGCAGGTGACGCCGATGTAGGCGCGCATGCGAGCGTGGCGGTGGCCCCGGAACAGCCACAGCACCTGCACCGCCGCGTGAGCACAGGCCGCCACGATGGTGACCACCACCAGGTCGGGGCGGTACTTGGGGTGCGCCAGGTCGATCAGCCCGAAGATGATGCCGGCCAGGCCGATGACGAACGCCAGCCGCAGCCAGGCCACGCGCCACTCGACGTGGATCAGCTGCTCGAGCTGCTCCTGATCCTCTCCCAGTCCTGGTCCCAGGGCGACGGCCACTGCCGCCATTCTACGTGGCTTCGGACGCCCCGTTGGTGGCTTGTTCGACGCACTTGACCAGCTCGTCGAGGTGGAACGGCTTCTCCAGGACGCCGGCGATGCGCATCGATTTTGCCGCAGTGCGCACGGTGTGATGCGCCGAGATCAGGACGATGGGGATGGCCGCGGTCTCGGGGTGCGTGCGCAGCTGCTCCTGCACCTTGAAGCCATCGGCCTCCGGCATCATGAGGTCGAGCAGGATGACGTCCGGCTTGTGCTGCTGCGCCAGCCGCATGGCGTCGCGGGCATAGCCCGACGTCCACACCTGGTACCCCGACACCTGCAACATCAGCTCGAGCGTCTCGAGCGTGGGTAGGTCGTCGTCGATGACCAGTACACCCTTCTTCGGCCCCATACCCTCCCTACCCCCCGTCCGGTGGTCCAGGAGAATGCTCCCACGCGCCGCCGCGGGCAAGCCTTTGTCGGCTGGTCCGTGTCACTTGTCCCCAGTCCTGATGGTGACCGATCGGCCGTGCGCGTCCAGCCCTTCCACCGTGGCCAGCGCCACGATGTCGTCGGCCTGCTCGGCCAGGGCGGCGGCCGAGTACTCGATCACGGTGGTCCGCTTGACGAAATCCCACACCCCCAGGGGCGAGGCCCAGCGCGCGGTGCCGGCCGTGGGCAGCACATGGTTGGGCCCGGCCACATAGTCGCCGACCGCCTCGGGCGTGTGGGATCCCACGAAAATCGCGCCCGAGGTGCGCAGGGTCTCGACCCAGCTGCGCGCGTCGGTGACCATCAACTCGGTGTGCTCGGGGGCGAAGCGGTTGGCGAAGCGCACCGCCTCGGCGAGGTCGGCGACCACCACGGCGACCCCCTGGCCACGCAGGGCGGCCTCGGCGATCTCGCGCCGCGGCAGGGTGGCGACCTGGCGCGCACACTCGGCGGAGACGGCGTCGGCCAGCGCGCGCGACGGCGTCACCAGCACCGGCCAGGCCGCGGTGTCATGTTCGGCCTGCGACAAGAGATCTGCGGCCACGTGGCGCGGGTCGGCGGCGGCGTCGGCGATGACCAGGATCTCGGACGGGCCGGCCACGCTGTCGATGTCGCAGGTGCCGAAAACCAGCCGCTTCGCGGCGGCGACATAGGCATTGCCGGGGCCCACGATCTTGTCGCAGCGCGGCACCGTGGCGGTCCCGTAGGCCAGCGCACCGATGGCCTGGGCGCCGCCGATCTGGAACACCCGGTCGACCCCCGCGATACGCGCCGCGGCCAGCACCTCGGGCGATGGCCCCGGGGTGACCAGCACGACCTCGCCGACGCCGGCCACCGCGGCCGGCACCGCCGTCATCAGCACCGACGAGGGGTAGCGCGCGGTGCCGCCGGGGGCATAAAGCCCGACCCGGGCCAGCGGATCCACCCGCAGTCCCAGGGTGGCGCCGCCGGCCTCGAACGACCAGGCCTGCTCGCGCTGGCGCACATGGAAGTGGCGGATGCGCTCGGCGGCGCGCTCCAGGGCGCGCTGCACCGCGGGGGCGACCCCATCGGCGGCGCGCTGCCACTCGGCGGCGGGCACCTCCAGGGTGGCGGCGGTCAGGGTGCGCTGCTCCAGGCGGGCGGTCCACTCCAGCAAGGCAGCGTCGCCCCGGGCGCGCACGTCGTCCACGATGGCGCGGGCGCGGTCCTCGATGGCGCGGGGCAGGTCGGCGCCCCGATCGCACAGGCGGGCACACGTGGAGACATAGTCGGGATCGGCAGGCGCGACGACCTTCAGCATGAGGGCGCTAAGGATAGATCGCGGAGTACCGCTTCACGAGCCCAGAAGGCACCTTGCGCACGCCGCGACCGCCGATCTTGACGATGTAGCGCCCCGAGGCCCAGAAGGCCCAGGCCTCGTCGCCCTGACTGACAGTCATCACTCGACGCCCGCCGATCTCCTTCTTGGCGACCTTGTAGCCCTCGTCGGTGGACAGGAGCTCCATCAGGCTGGCCAGGGCGCCCGAGACCCCCTTGCGGGTCTTGTACTGGGTCACGAAGACCACAGCGACGTCCGACTCGGCGACCGTGGCGGCCTTGACCGCGCTGTCCCGGGCATACACGGCCGTGTGTGCATCCGCGGGGTTACCCTGGATCCCGATCTCGACATCCTTGACGTGCTGGTAGCGCCTGAACCACCAGCCGCCGATATCGGCCTCGACCACGCGCCGGCGCGGCAGCGTCGACGACGGTCCGCAGGCCGCAAGCAGCGCCACGGTGAATGGAACCAGCAAACCGAGCAGGATCGTGATGCCGCGCGCGGCGCCGCGCCTTCGAGTCACTGCCTTCACGGTACCGGTCAGGCCCCCGGGGCGCAAGGGTTTGACATCGTTTGGCTCGCGGGTATAGTCACGCGCCTTTCACCAAAGCAGGGAGCGTTCATGTCGGATTTTCTGTTCACGTCGGAGTCGGTCACCGAAGGTCACCCGGACAAGATTTGCGATCAGGTGTCGGACTCGATCCTCGACGCCATCATCGCCCAGGACCCGCACTGCCGCGTGGCCTGCGAGACCCTGACCAAGACCGGCATCGTCATCATCGCCGGTGAGATCACGACCGACTGCTACGTCGACATGCCGCGCATCGTGCGCGAGACCGTGCGCAGCATCGGCTACGACCACTCCGACATGGGCTTCGACTGGAAGACCTGCGCGGTGATGACGGCGATCGAGCAGCAGTCGCCCGACATCGCGCGCGGCGTCGACCGCGGCACCAAGGAGACCCAGGGCGCCGGCGACCAGGGCATGATGTTCGGCTACGCCAGCGACGAGTCCAAGGAGCTGATGCCGCGCCCCATCCAGCTCGCGCACAAGCTGTCGCGCCGGCTGGCCGCGGTGCGCAAGCAGCAGGTCAACGGGGTCGACTTCCTGCGCCCCGACGGCAAGACCCAGGTCTCGGTGCGCTACGAGAACGACATCCCGGTCGCGGTCGACACCATCGTGGTGTCGACCCAGCACGCGCCGGATGCCAAGAAGAAGCAGCTCGAGGAGGCCATGCGCGAGCTGGTCATCGCGCCCTCGATCCCCAAGAACCTGATCACCCCCAAGACGCGCTACTTCATCAACCCGACCGGCCGCTTCGTGGTCGGTGGGCCGATGGGCGACTCGGGCCTGACCGGGCGCAAGATCATCGTCGACACCTACGGCGGCATGGGTCGTCACGGCGGCGGCGCCTTCTCGGGCAAGGACCCGTCCAAGGTCGATCGCTCGGCGTGCTACTACGCGCGCTACATCGCCAAGCACCTGGTCGCGGCCGGCCTGGCGCGGCGCTGCGAGGTCCAGCTGGCCTACGCCATCGGCGTGGCCCAGCCGGTGTCGATCCTGGTGCAGAGCTTCGGCACGGGCCGGATCTCGGATGAGAAGCTGAGCAAGCTGGTGCGCGAGCACTTCGACTGCCGCCCCGGCGCGCTGATCGAGGAGCTCGACCTGCTCAAGCCGATCTACCGCGCCACCGCGGCGTACGGCCACTTCGGTCGCGAGGAGGGCGAGTTCTCGTGGGAGCGCACGCCCAAGCTGGCGGCGCTGCAGGCCGAGCTGCCCAAGGTGTCGACCAAGGCGCAGAAGCGCGCCACCTCGGCCAACATGGTCGCCAACAAGGTCGTCCGCTCGTAGTCATGGCAAGCGACGACGAACCGTTCCCGGAACGCTGGGGCGCGGACGTCGACAAGTACCTCATCGGCGCCGGCACGGTAGTGCCGTGCGCCGAGCTCATCCCCATCTGCAAGGCGCGCTGCTGCCGGATGCCGCACTTCCTGTCGAAGCAGGATGTGGCTGAAGGCGTGCTGCGCTGGGACAAGGTCGAGCCCTATCGCATCGAGCACGCGGCCGACGGCTTCTGCGTGCACAGCGTGGTGGAGACGCGCGGCTGCGGCGTGTACCAGCAGCGGCCGGTGATCTGTCGCACCTACGACTGCCGTGACGACTGGCGCATCTGGAAGGACTTCGAGCGGCGCATCCCGGCGCCCTGGGAGGCCATCGTGGATCTGGTGCAGCTGCGGGTCATCAAGCGCAGCGTGAGGAAGGCGGCGCGGCTGGCGGGGGAAGGCGGCACCGGGGAGAGTGGCGGCGAGGGCGGTGCCGGTGCTGGTGGCGGTGGTGGTGGTGGCGAAGGTGGCGAGGGCAGCGACGCGGGTTAGCGGCGGGTTTTGTCGGCTGCATCGCGCGTCGGTGCGGGGGAGTCGATTTTTTTTGGCTGGGGGTCGGGGGGCGAGACTGACCGGGTGTGAGCAACCCAGGTGGTGGTGCGCGTCGGCAGATGACGCGGATCCATGTGTCGCGGAGTGCGGGCCGGCAGCGCGCGGTGCAGCGCTGGCGCAGCGCGTTCGGTGAGCTGTGGCTGGCGCGCGCGGGGCTCGAGGAGCTGGCCGTGCGGGGTGACAGCGGGGCGGCGCTGCAGCGAGGACCGGGCTTTCGCTTCGCGCTGATCGAGCCGGCGCAGCTGGTGGGCGGCGAGGCGGGGCTGAGCGCGGACGAGCGCGCGCTGCTGGCGTCGCGCGACCTCGGCCCGGGCGAGCGGGCGCGCTGGATCCGCGGGCGGGCGGCGCTGCGCTGGCTGGCACCCGAGCTGGGCAGCGTGCTGGAGCATCGCGACGGCGCGCCGCGCCCGGTCAACCCGGCCTGGGCGGTGTCGCTGTCACACGCCGGTGAGCATGTCGCCGTGGTGGTGATGCCGCGGCGCGACGAGGGCACCTCGGTGGCCATCGACCTGGTGCCGGCGAGCGCGAGCGCGATGCTGGTCGAGGTGCTGGCGGGCCTCGGGCTGGCGGTGCACGGCGAGCTGTCGCCGCTCAAGGTGTGGGCCGCGCTGGAGTGTGCGCTCAAGCTGCGCCGCAGCCCGGTCGATGTGCTGCTGTCGGGCGACCTGCGGGTCAGCGCCAACGACAACGGCGACGGCGCGGTCGTGCATGGCGTCGGCCGCCCGGCCGAGGTGCGCTTCCTGGATCGGGCGCGCCACCTGCTCGGCGTGGCGTGCGAGCCGTAGCCGGCACGTGCGCGGGTGCGGGCGCGGGCGCGGGCCCGGGCCTGGTCAGTCGGCGCAGGCGCGGTGCGCCGAGGCCAGCTCGCGCGGCTCGGCGCCCCAGCCCAGCAGCAGCGAGTCCAGCATGTGCGCCCCCAGCGCGCTCGAGTGCAGCGCGGGCGGCAGCAGGCGGTCGCGCTTCCTGAACTGGTCGGCGCCCTGCAGCGCCGCCCACAGCACGAAGGTCCGCACCACGGCATCGCCCGGGCCCAGCGCGCCGGCGCTCACCGCGTCCACGAACAGGGTCACGTTGCGCTCGATGATCGGGCGCAGCTCGACCTCGACGGTCAGCGCCTCGTGGTCCGCCAGCATCTGCTCGGGGACCGCGAGCAGCTGGGTCATCAGGCGGTGCTCCACCGGGGCGCGCACCGCGTGCTCCGGGTAGGCGCGCGCCGCCGTCAGCAGGCGGGCCAGCGCCGCGACGCGCCCAGGGCGGCCACGCAGGCGCGGCTCGACCGCGGCCAGCAGGGTCTCCTGCACCGAGGCGTAGGAGGCCACCGCGCGCTTCTCCAGCCCGACCAGGATGGCGCCCTTGCTGGGGTAGTAGCGATACAGGCCGCCGACCGAGACGCCGAGGCGCTGGGCCAGCCCGGCGATGGTCAGCGCCTCGGGGCCGCCACGCAGCATGTCGGCGGCGTGCTCGAGCACTGCCTCCTCCATGGAGCGACGCTTCTCGGCGCGCTTGCCGGGGCGCGCGGCGGGGGTCTGGGCGGCATCCATGAAGGCAAGCTAGCACAAATTGCGAACGTGGTTCGCAAATCGTGTGCGGCTCCGTCTTTTCGGTCACGCGCACACCCGCAGCAGCGGCTCGACGAACAGCGGTGACGGCGCCAGCATGGCCAGGATGACCCAGGTGTGCGCCAGCGGGCGCGGCCAGGTCGCCAGCTCGAGGGTACGCTCGATGGCGATGAGCAGCGCCTGCAAGGCGAAGTACAGCAGCATCCAGGTCGCCGCGCTGGCGCCGAGCGCGGCCAGGCCGACATAGGCGTGGAACAGCGCGCTGACCGCGAAGCCGAGCGCGACCCCGGTGCGCGGCCAGCCGCGACGGGCGAGCGGGCCGAAGATCCGCGTGCGCAGGAAGTCGCCCACGGTGGTGTTCCAGCGCAGCCAGAACTCGCCGACCGAGCGCGCGGCGAGGGGATCGCGATGCAGCACCGGGACCGCGCGGCCGGCGCCGCGGGCCAGCAGGGTGATGCCGGCATAGACGGCGTCGGTCAGGGCATAGGCCAGCAGCGCGCCGCCGGCCCAGCGCAGCGCCCAGGCCAGATCGTGCCGGTAGGTCGGCGCGATGCTGAAGGCGAGCTGCCAGCCCAGCACCATGCCGGCCACAGCGATGGCGACCCGCGCGAGCTGGCCGAGCAGCAGCGCGGGCCGCACGCGGCGCACGCGCTGGGGATCGACGAACGACAGCACACGCTGGATGCGCTGCGCGGGTGACAGCGCCAGGCGAAAGCGGCCGAGCTCCCAGATGCGCAGGGTGGCCCACGCGGCGCTGATGGCGAGGACGGCGCGCAGCGGCGCCGGCAGCGTGCTGAGCAGCGGGGCCGGCAGGGTGGCGGCGGCCAGCAGCAGCGCGAAGCGGCGCTGGGCGGCGGACCCGGTGGCGATGACGGCGGCGGGGACCAGGCCGAGGACCATCCACAGCAGCGTGAAGAGGGCATCCAGGGCCATGCGCCGGGTACAGCAAGGGCTGCGCCATGGTGACGCCAGTGGAGACGGCAGCTTCGCGGGTGGCGCAGCGGGCGCGGATGACAATTCGTCAGCGCGCGCGTGCCAGGGTGGCCTCGAAGGTGCGGGTGACCAGCTGCTCGAGGTCGGGGCTGGTGGTGGGGTCCACCGGAATGGGCGGCTCGAGCACGATGTGGATGTGGCCGGGGCGCACGCCGGCGCGGCCGCGGGGCAGCAGCGCACGCGCGCCGAGGACGGTCAGGCACACGATGGGGCTGGCGGCGGCGCGCGCCAGCAGGAAGGCGCCACGCTTCATGGGCAGGAGGCGGCCATCCCAGCTGCGCGTGCCCTCGGGGCTGACCAGCACGGCTGCGCCGGCGCGGATGCGCTCGGCGGCGGCGGCAAGGGCAGCGCGCCACTGCGTCTCGTCGGTGCGATCGAGCCAGAAGTGGCCGGTGCGCGCGAGGTAGTCGCCGTACAGCGGGGTCCGGCGGACCTCGTTGTTGAAGGTCATGTGAAACGGGCGCGGGATGGCCAGCGGCAGGACCAGGTGATCGAGGTGCGAGGTCTGGTTCCACATGTAGACCACGCCGCCGCTGTGCGGGCCGTGCGCGTTGTCCTCGACGGTGACCTGGATGCCGAGGTGGGTGAGAAGGTCGCGGCAGAAGGTGCGCAGGTAGCCCAGGCCTTCGGTGGTGGTCGTGCTCGGCATCGTGCTCGTGCTCGTGCTCGTGCTCGTGCTCGTGCTCGTGCTCGTGCTCGTGCTCGTGCTCGTGCTCGTGCTCGTGAGGGCGAGGCGGGTCGCCATGCGGATGAGCGCGCTGGCGGTGCGCAGCAGATCGAGCGGGCGATCACGCGGCGGCGCCTGCCAGCCCGGCGGCGGCACCAGCCCCGCCAGCACGGCGTCCGCGCGCGACATCCCTGGCGGCGGCTGCCGCGCCAGCAGGCGCAGCGTGGCGCCGAGCCCCATCAGTTGCTGCCGAGCTGCGCCGCCACGCGGACCGCGCGCGCGACCGAGAGCTGACAGCCGTTCTTGTCGGTCACCGTGAAGTCGACCACCAGATCGTGGCCCAGCACCGCGTCGGGCATGCCCCAGTACATCGGCGAGGTCTGTGCGTAGAGGCCGGTGCACTCGGCGCCGCCCGGGATGGCGAGGTCGGTCAGCGGGCCCTGCCAGCAGTCGAGGCCGACCTCGGCGCCGCCGACCACGAAGCGCTGCCGGGCGCAGATGCTCACGTCGCTGAGGTCCAGCCCGGTCACGCGGTAGGCCAGATACAGCATCAGCCCGCCCTGCGGCCCCATGTACATGGTGACGGTGTCGTTGTCGGCCAGCGGTGTCAGCTGGTCGAGGCCGGTGCCGAACACCAGCGCCGCGCCGGTGCAGGCGTGGCCCAGCGGGATGGTGCGCGCCGCGAAGTTGAGGCCGCACCAGATCGGCGACCCGCCGCCATCACTGCGCGCGCCGTCGCTGGCGGTGCCGTCACGCGGCGCGCCATCGCGCAGCGCACCGTCACGCACGGCGGCGTCGCGTGGCAGGACGTCGTCGTCGTCGCCAGCGCTGCCGCCACACGATGACAGCGCGGCGACCAGCAGCAGCAGCGCGCGACGACCGACCATGGCCGCGAGTGTAGCCCAGCGCAGCGTTCGACTCCGACCGCTGGTGACGAGGAATCACCACGCGCCGCGTGCTGCGCGTCACTGCGCGGCGGTGCGACCGGCAGCGCAAGCCCTGGCACCTGCTCGCGAGCGTGGCAGCCGGCGGCACACGCTGGCGCCGCGGCGTGGCATGGCGACGTTCTCGCTTGATTCGCCCTCGTGCAGTCGCCCACCGAGATCATCATCACCCCCAGCGCAGGGCTGCGCTTCGCGCTGCGCGACCACGGCGCCGCGCCGCCCGACGAGGGCCAGCTCAGCGCCGCCGAGCGCGCCCTGCTGACCAGCCACGCGCTGGGCCCCGAGCAGCACGCGCGCTGGGTGCGTACCCGCATCACGTTGCGCTGGCTGATGCCCGAGCTGGGCAGCGTGCTCGAGGACGACGACGGCGCGCCCTGCCCGCTCGACCGGCACTGGATGGTCGCCGCCGCCCACGCCGGGAGCCACGTCGCCGTCGCCGCCGCGCCTCGCCACGGCGAGCGCTGCGCGCTGGCCCTCGAGCTGGCGCCGCACAGCGACACCGAGCGCGCGCCCTGGCTGCTGGCGCGGCTGGCGGTCGACCCGCGCGCGCTGGGCTCGCCGCTGCACGCCTGGGCCGCGCTGCGCTGCGCCCTCGAGCTGCGCCGCCAGCCGCTGTATGCGCCGCGCCCGATCCCGCTGGCGGTCACCGAGGCCAGCGACGGCGGCGCCATCGTGACTGGCCTGGGTGCCCCGGTGCGCATCCGCTTCCTCGACCGCGCCGGCCACCTCATCGCCCTCGGCCGCGAGGGCTGAGACCGGCCGATTCGTGCGATGTTCACCCCATGCCCGACAAGCGCGGCCTTCGCCTGGTCTACCTCCCGGTGTCACCCTGGTCTGAGCGCGCGCGCTGGGCGCTCGATCACCACGGCCTGGTCTACCAGCCCATCGTGCACACGCCCTTCCTGGGCGAGCGCCGCCTGCGCAAGCTGGTCGGCCCCGATCAGCCGCGCGCCACCGTCCCGGTGCTGCTGACCGGCACCCACACCATCACCGACTCCTGGGACATCGCGCAGTACGCCGACCGCGAGGGCCACGGCAGCCGCCTCATCCCCGAGGCCCGCGAGGCCGAGGTCCAGAAGTGGAACCAGCTGTCGACCGACACCATGGCCGCCGGCCGCGCCCTGGTCGCCGGCGCCCTGCTGGCCAGCGGCGGCGCCCTCGACGAGACCCTGCCTCCATCCGTGCCCTGGCTGCTGCGCCGCGCCATGCGCCCGATGTCCCGTCACGGCACCCGCTGGTTCATCAAGAAGTACGACCTCGACCCCGGCAATCCGCGCCACATCGCGCAGTACCAGAAGACCCTGGCCACCCTGCGCAGCAGCGTCAACGTCGGCGCCCCCTACCTGCTCGGCAGCTTCAGCTACGCCGACATCGCCATGGCCGCCTCGCTGCAGGCCATCGCCCCGGTGCCCGACCACTACATCCCCCTCGGCCCCGCCACCCGCAAGACCTGGCAACAACCCATCCTCGCCGCCGACTACCCCGACGTCCTGGCCTGGCGCGACCTCATCTACGAGAGACACCGCAAGCCCCCGCCGCGTTGATCACCGCGCCGCGCACAACCTCGCAAGCGCCGCGACGACGCCAGCCGCGACCCAGCGCAGGTCAGCCCAATTCAAGTCAGCCTGCCCGTGACCACGACGATGTCGTCGGGCAGCTGCCGACAGCGGGCGAGGACCAGCTCGATCAGAGCGTCGGCGACCTTGCTTCCTGCGCGAACGACAATGTCCCTGATCGCGGGCAGGGGCACATAGTCGAACAGCCCATCGGTGGCCACCAGCAGCGTCCCAGCAGGAGCCGCCACGAAGCCGCGCGGGCTCGCCCGACCGCTGCCCAGTCGCGGCTTGCGCTGCTGGCCGCGCGTCAGTTCGAGCGTGCTGGGACCGTCGATGAGGCAAGCGCGGCTGTCACCACAGCTGGCGCCGACCACGAGGTCGGCTGTCACCGCCAGGGCGATGCCAGTGGTCTCCCCGGCTTGGGCCGCCGCTGCGATGTCGCGATCGATCTCCCCGAGCAGCCCCGTCCAGGCTGCCGCACTGGCGATGTCGAATCCCGGTTGCATCGTCCTGCCCCGGACCGCTGCGATGACGAAGTCCGCCGCCTGCGCCCCGCCCGACATTCCCCCGGTCCCGTCGGCGATCGCGATGACCCAAGCGTCGCCGACCTGCAACACCAGGTGACGGTCCTCGGAGTCCGCGCGCGACGACGCCGCAGCTGTCTCGAAGCGTGTCACCGCCGCAGGAATGCCCGAGTGAGCGGCGTTATTCCACCCCCACCGCGTCGATCCTTGCCAGCATCGGCCCTCGAGGTCGTGCCGTATCATCTGACATCGTGATCTACCGGACTCCAGGTGACGTGGGCAGGCCGACGGGCAAGTGTCCGCGCTGTGTGACGCCGACCATGGCGCCGCACAAGCTGCGCGGGATGGACTGCGAGCGCTGCACTCGATGTGAGGGGCTGTGGCTCGATCTCGAGGTCTACCTGCGCTATGGCGAGGCGCTCGCGCTGAAGTTCCCCGATCCACCAGGGGATCCTGTGCCATCCAGCAGCAAGCGTCAGTGCCTGCGTTGCGGCTTCGTCATGCAGGTGTACCTGGCCACCATCGACAGCATCCCGATCGACGGCTGCCCCGAGCGTCACGGCCTGTGGTTCGACCGCGACGAGCTGACGCAGCTGTCACGTCGAGCGCTGGGGGGGATGCAGCATACCGATTGGCTCCCCTTGGGGCGCGGCGGCGATTAGCGCGTGGTCTACAGCACTCCAGGCGAGGCGGCGCGCCCACCGGCAAGTGCTCGCGCTGTGTGACCGCGACGATGCAGGCGCACAAGCTGCGCGGTCACGACTGCGAGCGCTGCAGCGGCTGTGGCGGGGTGTGGTTCGATCGCGACGCCTACCTCGGCCATGGCGCCGCGCTGGGGCTGGCCTTCCTGGATCCGCCAGGCGAGCCGGTGCCGTCGAGCAGCAAGCGCCAGTGTCTGCGCTGCGGCGTGGTGCTGCAGGTGCACCTCGCGACGATCGCCAGCATCCCGGTCGATCGTTGCGAGGGTCACGGTGTGTGGTTCGATGGAGACGGGCTGGAGCAGTTCGTGCGCGCGCTGTCGGCCATCTCGGGCCCGCGCCGGTGGGTGCCGATCAGGCGACCGTGATGTCCTTGCAGGCGTAGACGTCCTGGATGGCGTTCAAGATGGCGACGCCTTCCTTCATGGGCTTCTGGAAGGCCTTGCGGCCGCTGATGAGGCCCATGCCGCCGGCGCGCGGCTGCATACGCGAGACATTCCTCGCTCTGTCTCAGCTTTGTCAGGAGGACAAGGTCACCAACAGGCTGTTGGCGAATCGCGCGGTTGGCCGTGCCCCGCGGGCTGACGCTGGTGCGGCGTTCTTGCAGGGCACCTGCTTCCCAGCGCTTCCCAGCGTTGCTGTAAGGTTCTCGCCGGAGGGTCCGATGCCTGTGCTGACCAATTCCAAGCGGTGCTTGTGGCAAGCAACGTACACACCTGGTGCCCCTCCTGGAGACGCGGCCGCAGGGTCTGGCGGGCAGCAGCGCGGCCTGGAGAAGTTCGCCTACATCACCGCGCTCCGGCTGGGCAAGGAGGAGCTCGCGGACCTCCGTCGCCAGATCGCTCACGGTGGGAACCCACAGGTCTCCGCCGCTGTCGAAGCGGTCGCACAGGCCATGGAGAGCGGACCGATCAGCGGTGCGACTGCACTCGCCCCCGTCGCGGTTCAGGCGCTCGTCGAGCTGGGGAGCCTGGTGCTCAATCGCCGTCGGACCAAGCTCGCGAGCATCCCGGCGCTGGTCGCCCGTATCCAGGCCGCCTACGATGCCGCTCGCGCCAGCAGTGACACGGCGGTGTCCAGCCTGCCGCCACCGGGTTGGCTCGCGGTGCCAGGGGCGGTGATCGCAAACCACCCAGGCGCTGCCATCTACCGGGTTGCCCGCACGGAGGGCGCGAGTCCGCCTACGGATCCGAACGCTGAGGACGTCCGCGTCGAACGCAGTTCGACGGCCGCGATGATCGTCAGGCCTCCCGACGCTGCTCCTGCACAGGTCCCTCGAGAACCCAGCCTGGGTGAGCTTCTGGCCTGGGCGGCCTCCGCCCGCGTCGAAGAGGCGGCAGTTGGAACCGTCAGGGAGGTTCTCGACCTGGCAGGTATCAACGCGCCTCTCGCCATCGGCGCCCTCCCCGCGGTGGTGACAGCGTACCTGGAGAGCGTTTCCGCAGTCGTGACCGGGTTCGCTGCCCAGTCCTCCGTCGAGCCTATCGGCTTTCTTCACCTCGAGCGCATGAACTTCACGCCTGCTGGCATCGAGCGCGGGGAGCTCCTCCATTCAGTGCCTCTCGCACCAAGCGAGGAGGTCAATATCGCCCACAAGGAGTGGTCGAACACCTCCGAGGAGTTTCAGAAGCTGGTCACCGACTTCCTGGATGCCTTCAGTGAGGAGGGGGTCGCGGAGAAGTCGGAACTCGCCCAAGCCAGTAGCAGCCAGACGCAGCACACCAGCGGGCTAGACATGAGCGTGACGGCGTCCGGGGGCTATGGCCCGGTCAACGTCTCGGCTTCCATCTCACGGAGTGTCGCCGACTCCGCCACCAAGTCACAGCAGTTCTCGCGCAACCAGAGCGTGGCGCTGACGCGGAAGGCATCATCACGCGTGAAGAAGGAGCACAAGATCAGCTTCAAGGTCGCGTCTGCCTCCGGCACGGAGGACCAGGCGGTCCGGCGCATCAAGAACCCGTTCGAAGACCGCACGACACGCCTCGACTACTACCAGCTTGTCCGTAAGTGGAAGGTCGACCTGTTCAGATATGGCCTGCGTCTGACCTATGACCTCGTCGTTCCCGAGCCGGGGCTCGGCATCCTCGGCCGGATCCAGGAGATCAACGCAATCCGCGCGGCTCTGGATCAGGGGTTCAACTCTGGCGTCGCGAGCATCGCGTGGGCGCGCTTCGACCTCGAGCCCCAAGGCTTGACCCGTAGCAACTATGCTGAGCTAGCGGCCAAGTACGGCGTTGCGTTGCCGCCGCCTCCACCAGAAGAGAAGCACGTGACCGCAGCCGAGACGCGTTCGTGGACTCGGGACGAGGCGAAGCACAATCAGTACTACTCGCTGGAGCTCGACGTCGATGGCGACTATCTCGTCGAGCGTGTCAGCGTTGACTCAAATCGGTGGTTCTATACCAACACGACGCCAGAGTTCTGGGTCCCGGATGCTTCCGATTTCGTCGGCAAGTCTGGGAAGCTCACCCTGGTCTACGGCGCGAAGGCGCTGTCATCAGCGTTCGTCAAGATCGATGCGGTCTTGCGCCTGACGGACGCCGCGATGATGGAGTGGCGGATGAAGGCATGGGGAGGTCTGCGTGATGCCGCGCTCGCGAGATACTATGAGAATCGGCAGATGCTCAAAGAGCGCTTGGACCGACTCAACGAAGAGATCGGCGCCACAGACGCATTGAGCCTGCGGAAGATCGAGCGCGAGGAAGTCATGAAGTGCGCGATGCGCTGGCTCTTCGGCCCTGGGTTCGCGTATTCAACGCCCGGTATCGGGGCTGGCTCTCTCGACGACGGACAGGTCGTCTCGCCTCTCATGTTCTCCCAGATCCAGAAGCACGGTGAACTCATCAAGTTCATCCACCAGGCCATCGAATGGGAGAATATGCTGTTCTTCCTCTACCCCTACTTCTGGTCGCACGCATCGAGATGGGGGGAGAAGAAGTTCCTCAACCATCCCGACGCGACGCACCGCGCTTTCCTCAAGGCCGGAAGCGCGCGGGTCGTGCTCACGATCAGACCAGGCTTCGAGCGCGCCTTTGCTTCGTTCATCGAGACCGGGACCCTCGATCCACTCGCTCCCGACCACCCCTATCTCCGCATCGCCGAGGAGATCGAGGCCTACGCCAACACCAACTACCCCGGCGTAGCCAGCGCCAACCCCGCGAACTCCGCGGGCCCTCTCGAAGACGACTCAGCCGGCCAGGGTGTCAACATCGGGACCTGGTTCGAGTATGTGCCCACGAGCGCGCTTGACATCGGATTTGACGCTCCGCTGCCGTCGGGCTAGTGCGTCATGCGTTTCCGTTCCCTGGTGCTCGTTTGGGCGTTTCTGACACTGGCCTGCTCGCGCAAGCCCAGAGAGCGGGCCGCGAGGCCCGGGCCTGGCGAGCCGTCCAGCAGCCGCCCCGTCGCTGCAACGCTCGCCAAGGGTGTCGCCGACGGACCCTTCGCTGTGGCGTCTGGAAGGACCTACTGGGTCGCCCGAGATGGCGGTATTCGTAAGCGCGACGTGGAGGGCAACGTGGTCGTCGTCCTTCCTGCTGGGGACGTTCGCGCTGCGGGCATCGATGCGATGGCCGCGTTCGAGGACCGCCTGATATGGAACGATAGTTTGGCGGGCCTGTTCGTGTCTGACGGTCACCAAATTCGATCGGTCGACGTACCTGTCGGGAACTGGACCCCTGCGGCAACCTCTGAGGGGTTCTACGTACGTGCGAACGACACACCTCGACCACTGATCCGGATCGGACTCGACGACGCCGCCCCGGTGGAGATCACGAGAGAGTCTTATGGTGGCTGGGAGCTCTGTGCTGCCAATGGAGTGCTCGTCATTGCCGGAACGAGCCTTCGGGCGACGCGGCCGCGTGGGCTGTCTTTGGTCGAAGCTACCGTGCTCAGCGAGCTCAGCCTTTCACAGATTTCTTGCTCAGGTGATGGTGTCGTGGGCTTCAGCAGCGACCTCGACGGGGGGGCCGTGGTCCATGTCTCCCTGCTGAATGGTGACGCAAAGAAGGTTGCGTCAGTCCCCTATTGGTCAGTGTACAAGGACGATGCGATCGTCGGCGGCTCCGTCTTCGTCCTGTTCGGCGTTCCCCGGTGGCCCGACGGGCTACAGCCGGCAGGAGAGGCGGCCACGCACCTGATGCGTCTGGTTCGGTACCCACTTCATGGTCCTAGCAAGCCGCAGGCCGTAGATTCATGGGTTGGATGTCCGGGCATGATTCGCACAGATTCTGGATATGTGTTCTGGACAGATCCATGTGAGGGAGTGCTCAACCGGATCGGACCATTCTCGGACGTCACGGCTTCAACTCGTCGATCCTCTTTCGCTTGAGTGAGACCTCACACCAGTTCTTCTCGTATGACTTCGTCACGTTCACGACAACCTCGTTTTCGAAGGTCAAGTCATCTCTTGCTGCAAGATCCGGACTGTTTGTGAGACCAGTCCCGTTCTCGTACTTGTGTTCGCTCTCGATCTCGGCAGCATGCCAGAACTCGTGCAAGACTACATAGGCTAGCCACCTTCCTGCAAAACGAAGGACGGTTGGATCAGTGATGGTCGCAACAGATGCGATGGAGAACTCGGCCTTCTTCAGACGCTTGAGAGTCTCGCCAAGCTTTGTCTGGTCGGCAGCTCGGTTGGTCCTATTCCAATGAGCGATCGCGGCTTCACCCGACGCGGCGCCAGCGTCAATGACACCAACTCGAGTGGGGAGATATGTCAGTCGTTGACTCTTCTTCATGCCAAAGGAGACTAGACGTACTCCGAACTTCGATCTTCCGGGCTTGTTCGTCTCCGATGTTTGGGACTGAGGTGGCAGTGGTCCACCTGGGTTCAACTTCGCCAGGAGCTCCATGAATGGCTTCTGAGACGCGTTGATGATCTTGTCGAGTCCACGACCCATCCCAGTATCGATCATACGCCCGACGGCTCCACCTGACATCGGTGTCACTAAAACTGAATAGGGCGGAAAGACACCAAATCCGATAATCACGTCGCCAGCATTCAAGAAGGGTGGGAGTTGGGAGAGGTCGCCCAAGACTTCCCGCTGAAACAGGGGCTCCGATCGCTTCCCGCTCTTGAGTTGAAACTTCTTGAGGTTTGCGTCCAGGATCTTGTCGAACGGCTGCAAAACCGCTTTGGGAAAGTCGGTGAGTCGCGCTGGCTTCTTTGCGTCGTCGATAAACCGATCGATCAAGAACAGCTTCGGTCTCGGTAGGTCGAAGCACTTCAGTGAGAAGCTCATTCGGCGGAACGCCGATCAGGCGACCGTGATGTCCTTGCAGGCGTAGACGTCCTGGATGGCGTTGAGGATGGCGACGCCTTCCTTCATGGGCTTCTGGAAGGCCTTGCGGCCGCTGATGAGGCCCATGCCGCCGGCGCGCTTGTTGATGACGGCGGTCTTGACGGCGTCGAACAGGTCGTTGTCGCCGCTGGCGCCGCCGCTGTTGATGAGGCCGGCGCGGCCCATGTAGCAGTTGGCGACCTGGTAGCGCGTGAGGTCGATGGGGTTCGGCGAGGTCAGGTCGGTGTAGACCTTCTTGTGGGTCTTGCCGAAGCCCTTGAGCTTGGGATCGTTGTAGCCGCCGTTCATCTCGGGCAGCTTCTGCTTGATGATGTCGGCCTGGATGGTGACGCCGAGGTGGTTGGCCTGGCCGGTGAAGTCGGCCGACAGCGAGTGGTCGCCGAGCTCGGTCTTGAAGGCGTTCGAGCGCACGTAGCACCACAGCACGGTGAACATGCCGAGCTCGTGGGCGGCGGCGAAGGCGGCCGAGACCTCCTGCAGCTGGCGGCGCGACTCGGGCGCGCCCCAGTACACCGTGGCGCCGACGCCGATGGCGCCCATCTCGTGACACTGCTTGATGTTGCCGAACAGCACCTGGTCGTAGGTGTTGGGGTAGCTGAACAGCTCGCTGTGGTTGATCTTCACGATGAAGGGGATCTTGTGGGCGTACTTGCGCGCCATGAAGCCGAGCACGCCGTAGGTCGAGGCCACCGCGTTGCAGCCGCCCTCGATGGCCAGGCGGCAGATCCCCTCGGGATCGAACATGGTCGGGTTGGGCGCGAACGACGCCGCGGCGGAGTGCTCGATGCCCTGGTCGACCGGGAGGATCGACAGGTAGCCGGTGCCGCGCAGGCGGCCGGTGTCATACATGCGCTGCAGGTTGCCCAGCACGGCGGGCTTGCGGTCAGTCTGCGCGAAGACGCGGTCGACGAAGTCGCCGCCGGGCAGGTGCAGCATGTCGCGCGAGATGGTCTTGGACTGGAAGTCCAGAAGGCCACGTGCCTCGCCGCCCAGGATCTCTTCGATGCGCTTCAGTTCCGACATGGCCGCCTCACCGCTCAGTTTGATGTGCGGGGACTTTAGCCGTCGGGGGCGCCGGGGTTCAACCCGATTCAAGATCCAGCTAGAATCAAGCATGCGCGCGGCCTTTGGGGTCATGGTGGTGGTCGCCCTGGCGGGCTGCGGGGGGGATGACGACGACGGTCCCGCTCGGGACGCCGCGGCGGTGGTCGACGCCGCCGGGCCCGACGCCGCGGGCGATCCG
Source organism: Polyangia bacterium (assembly GCA_044229835.1). GTDB lineage: Bacteria > Myxococcota_A > Polyangia > Haliangiales > JADYYK01 > JADYYK01. The sequence continues at coordinate 145,986 of JBGASF010000003.1, forward strand.
TGTGCGGCCGGCGCGACCTGCCGGGTCGGGCGCGGGCTGTGCGCGCCGACGCCGTACTGCAGCGCCGCGATGCCGTGTCCCAACGCGCTGGTCGGGGTCATGACCAACGCGACCCTGAGCGAGCCGCTGACGGTGCCGACGTGCCGGACCTCGGTGGCGTCGCGCCCGCAGTTCGACGACGGCGCGCCCAGGCGCTGGACCGACGCGCCCACCGGCCTCGAGCGCGCGGCCTGCGTGTTTCGGCCCGCGGGCGGCGCGCCACGCCCGCTGCTGCTCTTCATGCACGGCAGCGGCGGCTCGGCGGCGACCATGTACGACACCACGTCGCTGCGCAGCAAGGCGACCACGTACGACTTCGGCACCGGCGCCGGCGCGGGCTTCGTGCTGGCCGCCGACCAGGGGCCCAACAGCCCCATCCCCAACGGCAACCCGCCCAGCTCGCGCCACGAGTTCTACTACCGCGACCCGGCGTCACCCAGCACCAACCCCGACTTTCGCGCGCTGGATCGGCTGATCGACGACCTGGTCGCCGAGGGCGGCATCGACCCGCGGCGGATCTACCTGATGGGCTGGTCGAACGGAGCGTTCTTCTCGCAGGCCTATGGCCTCGCGCGCCATGCCACCGCGACGCCGGGCGGCAACCGGGTCGCCGCGGTGATCGCCTTCGACGGCGCCAACCCCTTCGCGGTGCCGCGCGCGACCGCGATGTTCGACGGCTGCGCGCTCGACCCGCTGCCCCAGGTCGCGCTGCCCATCATGCTGATCCATCGCGCCTGCAGCATCATCCCGTGCGACGCCGCGCAGGCCGCCGCGATGACGCAGCCGCCGGGCTACGAGGTCGCCGCCTGGGAGACCACGCTGCGCACCCAGATCGGCGCGCGCGACGTCACCAACATCATCGTCGCCGGCACCGGCGCCACCGTCAGCGCGTGCACCGCCGCGGCGTCATGCAGCGCGGCGCTGGCCACGGTGAACCACATCAGGTGGCCCGACGGCGTCGCCGATGGCTCGGGCATCGATCACGAGGGCGAGATGCTCGACTATCTGCGCGCCCATCCGCTGCCCTGAGCCGTCGAGCCATCCGCGCGACGAATCAGTGCGGGCGCTATGGCGTCTCGCTGTCGCTGTCCTCGCTGTCGGGGATGCCATCACCGTCGTCGTCGTCGTCCTCGGTGTCGCTGATGCCGTCATTGTCGTCGTCGTCGTCCTGGGCGTCGTCGATGCCGTCGCCGTCGGCGTCGTCGGCGCCGTCCTCGGTGTCGTCGCTGATGCCGTCACCGTCGTCGTCGGTGTCCTCGGCGTCGTCGATGCCGTCACCGTCGTCGTCATCATCATAGGCGTCCGAGATGCCGTCGTCGTCGGCGTCATCGCCGTTGTCGTCGCCGTCGGTGACGTCGAGGATGCCATCGCCGTCGTCGTCGGTGTCGGCGGTGTCGAGGATGCCGTCGCCGTCGTCGTCGTCGTCCAGGAAGTCGAGCAGCCCGTCGCCATCGACGTCGAAGTCCTCGTCGGCGTCGTCGAGGCCGTCGCCGTCCTCGTCGTCGTCGCTGAGATCCAGGATGCCGTCGCCGTCATCGTCGTCGTCGGCGTAGTCGAAGCTGCCGTCACCGTCGATGTCGAACCACAGCTCGCACGGGTTGTACTGCGGCGAGAAGCTGGTGCCGCTGCCGCCGATGACGCCGAAATCGAACAGCTCCGCCGACAGCGTCACGTTGACCGAGAGGTTGAGCACGAAGCTCGGCGGGCCCGCGGGGCGCGACGGGAAGCTGAGGGCGCCGGCCTTGCGGCCCTGGTTCTCGAAAGCCAGCGTGTAGCGCTCGCCGCGCGGCAGCGGCACCGAGAAGCTGCCGTCGGCGGCCACCTTGGCGCGCACCGGCCGGGCCGTCTTGCCCGCCTTGGCGGCGGGCAGCGCCACCACGTCGGTGACGTTGCGGCCCATGGCGCGCCCCTTGACCTGGACCGCCTTGCCCTTGGTAGCGGGCTTCTTGTCATCACTGGCGCAGCCCGCCCACAGGATGCTCGCTGCCACCGCCACTGCTCCCAGACGTTCGAATCTCATGCGTAGGCTCCCGCCCCGGAAGGGGCACCGTCGGCCGGCGATGCGCGCTCGGCCGTTTTCGTTGCAACCAACGCGACCCCTGCGCGCGAAATGCCCCGCCCGATGTAAAGAAAGCGGGGCGCGGACTGTGCGCCATGCCGCACCGTGAAGGCGGCTCGCCCGCGTGGTAGCGTCGCGCGCAAATGGCGAACCGGAATGAAGTGCTGAAGCAGCTCGGGCTGGATCTGGCGCGCGGCGGCGCGGGCACCGCGCAGGGCATCGCGACCAGTGGGGCCGAGCTGGTGTCGATCGATCCGACCACCGGCGAGGCGCTGGGCGCCGTGCGCGCCGCCAGCCTGGCCGACTACGAGGCCGTGATGACGCGCGGCCTCGAGCGCTTCCAGGACTGGCGCCTGCGCCCGGCGCCGCAGCGGGCGCAGCTGATCGCGGACCTGGCCTTGCTATTGCGTCAACATAAACAGGCGCTGGGCGAGCTGATCTCGCTCGAGGTCGGCAAGATCCGCAGCGAGGGGCTGGGCGAGGTCCAGGAGATGATCGACATCTGCGACTTCGCGCTGGGGCTGTCGCGCCAGCTGCACGGCCTGACCATCGCGTCGGAGCGGCCGGCGCACCGCATGCTGGAGCAGTGGCATCCGCTCGGCGTGGTCGGCATCGTGACCGCGTTCAACTTCCCGATGGCGGTGTGGGCGTGGAACGCGGCGCTGGCCGCGGTGTGCGGCGACGTCTCGGTGTGGAAGCCGTCGCCGCGTACGCCGCTGTGCAGCCTGGCGGTGCACACGCTGTGTCAGCAGGCCATGCAGCACCATGACGCCGACGGGGTCTTCGGCCTGGTCCAGGGCGGCGCCGACCTGGGTGCGGCGCTGGCGGCCGACAAGCGCGTGCCGCTGGTGTCGTTCACCGGCTCCGTCGCGGTGGGACGCAAGGTCGCCGCCACGGTGGCGCAGCGCCTGGGTCGCTCGCTGCTGGAGCTGGGCGGCAACAACGCCATCATCGTGTGCGCCGACGCCGACCTCGAGCTGGCGGTGCGCGCCATCACCTTCGGCGCCGTGGGCACCGCGGGGCAGCGCTGCACGTCGACGCGCCGCGTGTTCGTCGACCGCGCGGTGGCGCCGCGCCTGACCGAGCGGCTGCTGGCGGCCTACCGCACCGTGCGCATCGGTGATCCGCTCGAGGCCGGCACCCTGATGGGGCCGCTGGCCGGCCCAGCGTCGGTGACCGCCTATGAGGCCGCGCTGGCGGCGGCGACCGTCCAGGGCGGCCGCATCCTGTGCGGCGGCAAGCGCCTCGAGCGCGCCGGCTTCTTCGTCGAGCCGACCATCGTCGAGGCGCCGCCGCAGGAGCGCTTCCCCATCGCGCACGAGGAGACCTTCGCGCCCATCCTCTACCTGTTCACGGTCGACAGCCTGGACCAGGCCTTGGCGGCGCACAACGCGGTGCCGCAGGGGCTGTCGAGCGCCATCTTCACCGAGGGGCTACGCTCGGCCGAGCGCTTCCTCGGCCCCGCCGGCTCCGATTGCGGCATCGCCAACGTGAACCTCGGCACCAGCGGCGCCGAGATCGGCGGCGCCTTCGGCGGCGAGAAGGACACCGGCGGCGGGCGCGAATCCGGCTCGGACGCCTGGCGCAACTACATGCGCCGGCAGACCTGCACCATCAACGGCGGGGGCACCCTGCCCCTGGCCCAGGGTGTCGAGTTCCCCGTCTAGCTCGGCGTCGATCTCCTTGCTGCGCCCGCCGGCGCCGACCCAGCTCCGCGTCCACTGCCGGCCCACCAGGACCAGCGCGATGGTGCTGGCCACGCCGAGCACCCCGACCACGATGAAGCCCCACGCGAAGGTGCCGGTCCACTGGTGGCCGGCGCCCATGGCGTTCGGGAGCAGGCCCCCGGCCAGCGCGCCGACCTCGCCGATCAAGCTGCCGGCCACCGCGGTCGACGTCCGGAAGCGCTGCGGCACAAGCTGGAACACCGCGCCGTTGCCGGCCCCCAGCGCCGAGAAGGCCACGACCAGCAGCACCACCATCAGCCAGGGCTGGGCCGGCATGGTCGCCGCGGCCAGCATGCTGGCGATGACCACGACGAAGACCCCCATCAGCAGGCGGATGCCGCCGACCCGATCGGCCATCCAGCCGCCGGCCACGCGCAGCACGCTGGCGGCCACGATGATGCCGGCGACATAGCCGCCGATGGCGTGCTTGGGGATGCCGTACTGCTCGTGAAACAGCGTGGGCAGGAAGCTGGTCAGGCCGATGTAGCCGCCGAAGGTGACCATGTACATCAGGTTGAAGATCCAGGCGTCGCGGTCGACCAGCACCTTGAGGTAGTCGCGCAGCTTCTTCTGCTCGCGATCGGGGGGCTCGCGCGCGAACAGGTGCAGGAGCACCATGGCGACCACCATGGGCAGGATGGCCAGGCCGTACACCGAGCGCCAGCCCAGCGCGCGCGCCAGCGGCGGCGCGAACAGCATGGCCAGCACGGCGCCGCTGTTGCCGGCGCCGGCGATCCCCATCGCCAGCCCCTTGTAGCGCGGCGGGTACCAGCCCGAGCCCAGCGACAGCGCGACCCCGAAGCTGGCGCCGGCGACGCCGAGCACCAGGCCCATCGCGATGACACCGCCCAGCGAGTCGGTCACCAGGTAGCCGATCCCCAGGCCGACCACGATGAGGCTCATCTCGACCAGCGCGGCGCGCTTGCGGCCGATGTACTGCGACAGGATCCCCAGCGGGAAGCGCAGCAGCGCCCCCGCGAAGACCGGGATCGACAGCATCAGCCCCTTCTGGCTGCCAGTGAGGTGCAGCTCCTCGGCGATGAAGGGAGCCATCGCGGCGTTGAGCACCCAGATCATGAAGCAGAAGTCGAAGTACAGCAGGGCCGTCAGCAGCGTGGGCAGGTGACCAGCTGACAGGAAACCGCGAAGCGACGTCTTGGACCGGGGCAAGGCAGTGGACATGGGGGACCTCACGGGATGCGAGTGACGTTGCAAGCAGAAGCCTTGTAGGAGGGCTGGCGCGAGTAGGGGTCGAAGGCCGGGAAGGTCAGGAGGTTGGTCTGCGCGTCGTGCATGGGCAGGAACAGCTGGCCGGGCTGCACCGCGTGGGTGAGGAAGGCGCGCGCGCGCAGGGCGCCGCGCGGCGAGCGCACCTCGACCCACTGGTTGGCGCCGATGCCGAGGCGGCGGGCGTCGATGGGGCTGAGCTCGACGTGCAGCTCGCGCGGATACAGGCGACGCAGGACGTCCGACTTGCTGGTGCGGGTCTGGGTGTGCCACTGGCTGGAGCTGCCGCGACCGGTCAGCAGCAGGAAGGGGAACTCGGGGCGCGGCGCCTCGGGCAGCGGACGCGGCGCCTCGAACAGCAGGCGGGCGCGGCCGTCGGGGTGGAAGAAGCGGCCGTCCTCGAACAGCCGGCGCTGGTTGTCGCCGAGCGCGCTGCCGGGTGGGAACGGCCACTGCACGCCGCCGTGGCGCTCCAGCAGCTCGAGGTCGAGGCCGGAGAAGTCACACGGCGTGCCGGCCGACAGCTCGGCCAGGAGGTCGAACACCGCGGCCGGGCTGCTCCAGCGGCGGAACAGGTCGGCGCAGCCCCAGCGCTCGGCGATCAGACGGAAGATGTGGAAGTCGGCCAGCGCGACCCCGGGGGCGCGCGCGACCTTGTGGATGCGGCCGATGCGGCGCTCCGAGTTGATGAAGGTGCCGTCCTTCTCGCCCCAGCCGGCCGCGGGCAGCACCAGGTCGGCGACGCGCGCAGTCTCGGTCGTGGCGTACATGTCCTGCACCACCAGGAAGTCGAGGCGCGACAGCAGCAGATCGAGATCACCGCGGTTGATCCACGAGTGCGCCGGGTTGGTGCCGACGACCCAGAGGCCGTGGATCTTGCCGGCGGCGATGCCTTCGATGATCTGGTCGTAGGCCAGGCTGGCGCGATGCGCGATGCGCGCCTCGGGCAGGCCCAGGATGCCGGCGACCTTGCGGCGATGTGCGGGGTCGGCGAAGTCGTGGCCGCCGAGCAGGTTGCTGGTGTTCGCGAACAGGCGCGAGCCCATGGCGTTGCACTGGCCGGTGATCGAATTGGCGCCGGTGCCGGGGCGCCCGATGTTCCCGGTCAGCAGCGCCAGGTTGATGATGGCCTGCGCGGTGCGCACGCCCTGGTGGCTCTGGTTGACGCCCATGGTCCACCACAGCGAGACCCGCTTGCCGTGGTGGATGGTCTCGGCGAGGGCCTCGATCTGCGCTGGTGCGAGGCCGGTGTCGTCGGCGACGCGGGCCAGCGGGAAGCCGGCGGCGTGCGCGGCCAGGGCATCGAAGCCGCTGGTGTGCGCGCGCACGAAGGCGTCGTCACACCAGCCGCGCTCGATGAACAGGTGGGCGAGGCCGGTGAACAGCGCGAGGTCCGACTTGGGCCGCAGCGGAAGGTGGCTGGTGGCGGCGGCGGCGGTCTCGGTCTTGCGCGGATCGACGACGGCGATGTGCGGCTGGTGCGGGTTGCGACACAGGCGCTCCCACAGGATGGGGTGCGCGATGCAGGGGTTGGCGCCGACCAGGACGACGACGTCGGACTCCTCGAGATCGCGATAGCTGTAGGGCGGGGCGTCGAAGCCGAAGGCCTCCTTGTAGGCCACCACCGAGGTCGCCATGCACTGGCGGGTGTTGCCGTCGCCCTCGGTCATGCCCATGCCGAACTTGGCCAGCGCGCCCAGGAAGGCCATCTCCTCGGTGGCGATCTGCCCGGTCGACAGGAAGGCGACCGCGCCGGCGCCGTGGCGAGCCTGGATGGCCTTGAAGCGCTCGACCATGACGTCGAGCGCGGTGTCCCAGGTCACCGGCTCGGCGCGGCCGCGGTCGCGGCGCAAGAGCGGCGTGGTGGCGCGATCGTCTGCGCTGAGCGGGGCCAGCGCCTCCCAGCCCTTGGGGCAGGCGGCGCCACGGTTGACCGGGTGATCGGGCGTCGGGCGCAGCGTGGCGGCGCGGTTCGCGCTGGCGGGCTCGACCGTCAGGCCACAGCCGGTCGAGCAGAAGCCGCACACCAGGCGCGCGCCGCTCATCAGGCTGGCCCACCCGGCATCTTGGGCGACACCGCGGCGGCGAAGAACAGGTGGCGTTCGGCCAGCTCGCCGGTGAGACACAGGACGCCGCACAGCAGCGCCAGCACCGGCGTCGGTGCCGGCACCAGCAGTAGCAGCGCCGCGCCGCCGACCAGGAAGCGCACCAGCGTGGCCCGGTGCAGCTCACGCACCATCAGCAGGGCGCTGCGGCGCAGCACGGTGTGGCGCCGGGCCGCCAGGTGGCGCAGCAGCGCGGCGTCGAGCAGCAGCTTGGCCGCCGCCGCGGCGCCCAGCACCCAGCGCAGCCGCGGATCGACCGCGCGCCCCGCCAGCGTGGTCAGCGCCAGCAGGGTGGCCGCGCCCAGCACGACCGTGGTCAGGCCGAAGCGCGCCCCGGTGCGCGCGAAGCTCCACAGCTCGCGTCGCGTGGCTGCGTACACCATCACGCTGCACAGCACCGCGCCGACGCCGGTGGCCGCGACCGTCCAGGCCAGCGGCGCGTGCGTCGCCGCGGGTCCACGCCACAGCGCCAGCGCCTGCCCGCAGGCGGCGGCCGCGAACAGCGCGAAGGCCAGCACCTCGCGGCTCAGCCACGAGCGGCGCAGCCCGAGCAGCGCGCGCCAGGCCCGCTCGGGCCGGCCCAGGTGCAGCGTGCTGGCCGCCAGCGCCGCCAGCCCGAGCAGCAGCGCGACCAGCGCGCTGGAGGCCTCGTGGCGCACGCCCAGCGCCAGCGCCAGCACGAAGGTGCCCACCGACAGCTGGGTCAGCACCAGCATGATGGCCAGCGGGGTGTGGGCGTGCTGCGGGCTCAGCGCATAGTGATCCGCGGCCAGCAGGTTGCGCGGTACCGCGCGCGCGGTGCGATACACCGTCGTCGGCAGGGTGTCGCCGGGGGCGTGGGCGCCGGGCAGGAAGACGTTGGCCTCGGCCTCGTCGACCACGGCGGCCTGCTCGGTGACGCGGATGCGGATGGCCTGGTTGGGGCAGGCCTGGACGCACGCCGGCGCCTGCTGGGCGGCCAGGCGGCTCGAGCACATGTCGCACTTGCGCACGATCCCGCGCGCCGGATTGAACTTGGGCGCGTCGTACGGGCACATGAAGACGCAGTACTGGCAGCCGATGCACTGGTCATCGAGGTGGCGCACGATCCCGGTCAGCGCGTCCTTCTCGTAGGCCAGCGCGGGGCAGCCGTTCATGCACGCGGGATCGACGCAGTGGTGGCACGACGTGGTCACCGTCTGCAGCGCGGGCGCCGCCGGGGTGCCGCCGTGCAAGAGGCCCACGGTGCGCCAGATCTCGCCGTCGTCGAGGCCGTTCATGGTGTGACAGCCGGTGACGCAGGCCTTGCAGCCGGTGCACAGGTCGAGGTCGACCTCGAAGGCGTACTGCTGCCCGGGGCCGGGCGCGCTGAGCGGGATGAGCTCCTGGTAGCGACCCTCGCTGGGCAGCTCGGCGTGCAGGGTGCTGAAGCGCTCGACCGCGGTCAGCTCGGCCTGCTCGGTGAGCAGCTGGTAGAGCAGGCTGGGCTCGCCGTTGTCGCGCAGCGCGGGCAGCGCCCCGGCCAGGGTCAGCGCGCTCACACCAGGACCTCGACGCGGCCGGCGCGCACGCGGGCCGGGTACACCGGCAGCGCCAGCGCGGGATCGTCGAGGCAGCGCCCGGTGGTCAGATCATAGCTGTGCTTGTAGAGCGGCGAGGTCAGCTTGGGCGCGCCGGTGCGGTCGCCGACGATGCCGCGCGACATCACATAGGCCTCCCCGGCGGGGTCGTAGTTGCCCACCGCATACACGGCGTCGCGGGCGTCGACCCGCACCACCGCGATCTGCTGACCGGCCACCAGCGCGCACACGCCGGTGTCGGGCACGATGTCGTCGAGCCCGCAGACGTCGACCCAGGCGCTCATCGCGCACCTCCCGCGCTGGCCCGCACCAGCCGGGCGGCCGGCACCAGCGCGGCGCGCTCGCTGGCGCTGGCCGGACGCGGCTGGCCGCGCTCCAGGATCGACACGATGCTGGGGTCGCTGGCCGGCGAGTTCACGAAGGGCCGGAATTGCGCCAATTTCGCGGGATCCTCGAGCACGCTGCGCCACTCGCACTGGTAGCTGCCCACCACGGCCGCCATCTCGGCCTCGAGCTCGGCGCAGATGCCCAGGCTGTCCTCGAGCAGCACGCGCTTCAGGTAGTCGAGGCCGCCCTCCAGGCTGTTCAGCCAGCTGGCGGTGCGCTGCAGCCGGTCGGCGGTGCGCACGTAGAACATCAGGAAGCGATCGATGACGCGGATCAGGGTCGCCTCGTCGAGGTCGACCGCGAACAGCTGGGCGTGCTGCGGCGTCATGCCGCCGTTGCCGCCGAGGTACAGGTTGTAGCCCCGCTCGGTGGCGATGACGCCGAAGTCCTTGCTCTGCGCCTCGGCGCACTCGCGCGCACAGCCCGACACCGCCGACTTCAGCTTGTGCGGGCTGCGCAGCCCCTTGTAGCGATTCTCCAGCGTGATGGCCAGGCTGACCGAGTCCTGCACGCCGTAGCGACACCAGGTGCTGCCGACGCACGACTTCACGGTGCGCAGCGCCTTGCCATAGGCGTGACCCGACTCGAAGCCGGCGGCGATGAGCTCACGCCAGATCTCGGGCAGCTGCTCGACGCGCGCGCCCAGCAGGTCGACGCGCTGCGCCCCGGTGATCTTGGTATACAGGCCGTACTTGCGCGCGACCTCGCCGAGGACGATGAGCTTCTCGGGCGTGATCTCGCCGGCCGGCACGCGCGGCACCACCGAGTAGGTGCCGTCGCGCTGGATGTTGGCCAGGAAGCGATCGTTGCTGTCCTGCAGCGGCAGGTGGCGGCGCTCCAGCACGTGCTCGTTCCAGGCCGAGGCCAGGAGCGACGCCACCGCGGGCTTGCAGATCTCGCAGCCCAGACCGCGGCCGTGCTGCGCCAGCAGGTCGGCGAACGTCTTGATGCGGCCCAGGCGCACCAGCGACAGCAGCTCCTGCCGGGTGAAGGCGAAGTGCTCGCACAGGTGGCGCGACACCGCGACGCCGGCCTCGGCCAGCTGCCGGGTCAGGAGCTCCGTCAGCAGCGGCACGCACGAGCCGCAGCCGGTACCCGCCTTGGTGCAGGCCTTGATCTCGGGCACCTTGGTCAGGCTGCCGTCGCAGATGGCGCGCAGCACGGTGCCCTTGTCGACGTTGAGGCACGAGCAGATGGTGGCGCTTCCCGGCAGCGACGCGACCCCGGCGGCCGGCTTGCCGCTGCGCGCGGGCAGGATGAGCTCCTCGGGCGTGGCCACCACGGTGCGGCGCTGCATCAGGCCGTGCAGCGCCAGGTAGGACGAGGCGTCACCGACCAGGATGCCGCCGCTGACGCGCCGCCCGGCCGCCTCGGGCTGCAGCACCAGCTTGGCGTAGCTGCCGCGCGCGGCGTCGAGGTAGCTGACGATCTCGGCGCCCGGCTCGGTGGCGTGGGCGTCGCCGAAGCTGGCGACGTCGACGCCCATCAGCTTGAGCTTGGTCGACATGTCGGCGCCGGTGAAGCGGTCGTCGCCCCCGGTCAGCACCGCGGCCGCGACCTTGGCCATCTGGTAGCCGGGCGCGACCAGGCCGAAGCAGCGGCCCTGGAACAGCGCGCACTCGCCGATGGCCAGGATGTCGGGGTCGGAGGTCACGCAGCGCTCGTCGATGGCGATGCCGCCGCGCTCGCCGAGGCGCAGGCCGGCGCTGCGCGCGAGCTCGTCGCGCGGGCGGATGCCCGACGAGAACACCACCAGGTCGGTGGCCAGCTCGCTGCCGTCGGCGAAGCGCAGCCGGGTCACGCGACCGCCCTCGCTGCAGATCTCCGCGGTGTGCTTGCCGGTGTGCACATGCACGCCGAGCGCCTCGATCTTGCGCCTCAGCATCGCGCCGCCGGCGTCGTCGACCTGCACCGCCATCAGGCGCGGCGCCAGCTCCACCACGTGGACCTCGAGGCCGAGGTGGCGCAGCGCGTTGGCCGCCTCCAGCCCGAGCAGGCCGCCGCCGATGACCACGCCGGTGCGCGCCGCGGCGGCGTGGCGGCGGATGGCCTCCAGATCGTCGAGGGTGCGGTACACGAAGCAGCCCTCGGCGTCGCGCCCCGGCACCGGCGGCACGAACGGCGACGACCCGGTCGCCAGCACCAGCTTGTCGTAGCGCACGCGGCGCCCGGCGGCCGACACCACGCAGCGCGCGTCGCGGTCGATGCTGACGGCGCGATCGCCGAGGTGCACCGTGACGTCGCCGCGCGGATACAGACCCGGGCTGCCGAGCGCGAGATCCGCTGCGGTTTTCCCGTTGAAATAGCTTGTCAGGTTGACGCGGTCATAGGCCAGCCGCGGCTCCTCACAGAAGGTCGTGAGGTGCAGCGCCCGGGTGTGACCAGCCTCGATCAGGAGCTCGAGCAGCTTGTGCCCGACCATCCCGTTGCCGACGACGACGACCTCGCTCATGGCAGCGAGGATGGGATCCCATCATTTCGAAGCGATGAGGTTGAGGTTTCCTCAGATGTCGACGCGCACGCGAAACGCCGCCTTCAGCTAGAGAAAGCGCGCCTCTTCGGTGCGAACCCAGGACGCGTCCGCCAGCGGAATTGCTTGGGAGGCCACGCGCTTGCCGGTGGCGATGTCGATGATGGTCAGCGACAGCGGGTTCTTGGGGCCGCCCTCGCGCGAGTCGGGCGTGCGCTCGCGCGAGGTCTCGATCAGCGCGAAGCGGCCGTCGGCCGAGACGTCGAACAGCGCGTTGGCGTCCTCGGCCAGCGTGCGCACGCTGGCGTCGACGATCGAGATGGCCAGCAGCTTGCGCTCGGCGACCAGCAAGAAGCTGCGCTGCGATGCGCTGGCCTTGGCGCCGGTGTGCCACATCGCGAACTCCTGCTTGAAGGTGTAGGCGATGCGCGACTTCTTGGTGGTGACGTCCCACAGCTCGAAGTACGACTCCTTCTGCTCCTTGGGCTCGCGCCGGAACACCAGGACGCTGTTCTCGAGCAGGCCGACAGGAGCGCTGATCAGCTGCTTGGGCGCGAACAGCGCCTTGCCCAGCTTGGGCAGCGCGGGCGGCTTCTTGGCGCCGGGCGCCGGCAGCGCCGGCATGGCCTCGACGTGGATGCCGTCGCGGGCGTCGTAGGCCCAGCGCGTCAGGTCAGGCGTGGGCGCGGGCTCGGCAGCGCCGACCTTCTTGCGGTCGAACACCAGCGCGGCGGTGTTCGGTGCGGCCAGCGGGTAGCGCCGCATCTTGGTGCTGCTCTGGTGCAGCTGGCGGGTGTACAGGCTGCTGCCGTCGAGCGAGAACCAGGCGGCCTGCTCGAAGCACTTCACCGGCACGCAGGCGGGATCGCCAGGGATCACGGCGTCGATGCCCTTGTCGAAGCTGCCCACCGCGATGAGGACGGGGTGGTCGGACGTCAGGTCGAGCTGCTTGCCGTCGAGCGTGATGGTGCGCGCGTCACCGGCCACCCGCAGCGTCATCGCGAAGCGCCCGCTGCCGGGGTGCACCGCGGTGTCGAGGCCCCAGTCGAGATCGCCATATTTCGGCTTGAACTTGCCGGTGGTGAGGTCGGCGGTGCCGAGCTCGTGGGGATTGGCGCCGGGCTTGATGCGCTCGATGTGGTAGTAGACGCCGGGTGGAGCGGCCGGCTTGCCGGACCCCTCCTCGGCGCGCGCGCCGGTGCTGGCGAGGTGAAGCAGCAGGGCGGCCACGACGAGCGAGCTCAGGGGTCTTTGCACCTCGTCATGGTAACGCAGGTGGCCAGCGCAAATGGATGCTAGCCTGGGTGATGGCCGGCGAAACCGAGATCACCGCCTCCGAGCGCGAGAACACCGACGAGAGCCTGCGTGTCGAGCGCGAGAAGGTGGATGGCGTCCTCGCCGAGGCGGCCGTACTGGTGGACGAGACGGCCGACCGCGTGGTCAACCTCGCGCGCGAGCGCGCCGACGCCGTGCTGGCCAAGGCCCGGGCCAGGACCGATCGCCAGGCCGAGCACGCCGGCCCGAGCTCGGCCGTCGAGGGGGCGCGCGAGCGCGAGGACCGCTCGGTCAGCGACGAGCGCGCCCGCGCCGACGCCCTGGTGCAGCGCGAGCGCGCCGTGGGGGCCGCCGCGCTGGCCAGCGATCGCGACGCCACCGACAAGGATCTGCTGGTCGAGCGCGAGCGGGCCGACACCGCGCTGGCCACCCGTGACGACTTCCTGGGCATCGTCAGCCACGACCTGCGCAACATGCTGGCCGTGGTGGTCGGCGCCTCCGAGCTCATCGCCAGCGATGTGCTCCACGGCGACCACGTCGCCCGCGTGACCGCGCACACCCAGCGCATCCAGCGCTCGATCACGCGCATGAGTCGCCTGGTCGGCGACCTGGTCGATCTGGTGAGCCTGGACTCGGGCAAGCTGGCGGTGAAGATCGAGCCGGGCGACCTGATGCTGGTGCTGAACGAGGCGGTCGACGCCTTCCAGGCCTCGGCCGCCGCTGGCGGGGTGACGCTGGTACTGGAGCCTGGGCCGGTGGCCGACGCCTGCTTCGACCCGGCGCGCGTCCTCCAGGTGCTGACCAACCTGCTCAGCAACGCCCTCAAGTTCACCCCGCGAGGCGGCAAGGTCGAGGCGCACATCGAGCGCGTCCAGGACCTGTTCGTGGTCGTCGTCACCGACACCGGGCGCGGCATCCCCGCCGACAAGCTGGAGGCGGTGTTCGAGCGCTTCCTGCAGGTCGACAAGACCGATCGCCGCGGGGTCGGCCTGGGTCTGTACATCTCGCGCTCGATCATCGAGGCCCACGGCGGTCGCATCTGGGCCGAGCAGCGTGGCGGGGGCGGCAGCACGTTCTCGTTCACGCTGCCAGCCGCCAGGGCCTGAGCCCACCGGGACGGCGTATCATCGGCCCTGGGGGGCCATGGCGAAGCTGTTCGGGTGGATGAAGGAGCTGCCGCCAGCCGAGGAGGCGCTGGCGCTGGAGATGCTGAAGTCGGAGCGCCTGCGCGTCGGCTTTCTGGCCATCACCAGCGCGGCCGTCGCGGTGCTGACGCTGACCATCGCGGCGCTGGTGCCGAACGAGGACAACCCGGTGGTCCGCGTCACCGGCGGCAGGCTGCCGCTGCAGGGCATCGTCACGGTGCTGTTCGCCACCGCGCTCTACGAGACCATCCTGTTCACAGCCGTGAGCGCGGCGCTGCGCCACAGCAAGCGTCCGCCCGAGCTGGTGCGCTTCGTCAACGCGCTGGTCGAGGTCTCGCTGCCGACCGTCGTCATCATCCTGGTGGCCCGCAGCGCAGGGCCGGCCATCGCGCTGAACAGCCCGGCGGTGCTGGTCTACTTCCTGTTCATCGGGCTGTCGACGCTGCGGCTGCGCTTCTCGCTGGGCGTCGCCACCGGGGTCGCGGCGGCGCTGCAGTACCTGGCGGTGTCGGTGCACTACCTGGCGCCGTTCGGCAGCAAGACCCAGCTGGGCTTCTTCGACGCCGTCGAACCCTGCCTCGGGCGCGCCCTGGTGATGGCGCTGTCGGGGTTCGCGGCCGGCTTCGTGGCCGGGCAGATCCGCAAGCGCGTGCTGGCCTCGCTGGCCCTGATCGAGGAGCGCAACCGGGTCACCAGCCTGTTCGGGCAACACGTCTCGCCCGCGGTGGTCGACAAGCTGCTCGCCGAGGGCGCCACGCCGGGCACCGAGGTGCGCGCGGTGTCGGTGCTGTTCCTCGACATCCGCGGCTTCACCAGCTACGCCGAGCAACGCTCGCCCGACGAGGTGGTCGACTACCTGAACCGGCTGTGGGGCCCCCTGATCGGCGAGGTCAATCGCCACGGTGGCATCATCAACAAGTTCCTCGGCGACGGCTTCATGGCGGTGTTCGGCGCGCCGCTGGCCGACGGTCGCAACGTCGAGAACGCCGTCGAGGCCGGCGTCGCCATCGCGCGCAAGGTCGACGAGCTCAACCGCGCCGGCAGCATCCCGCAGACGCGGGTCGGCATGGGGCTGCACGCCGGCAGCGCGGTGACCGGCAACATCGGCTCGGCCGACCGCAAGGAGTACACCATCATCGGCGACACCGTGAACCTGGCCGCGCGCGTCGAGCAGCTCAACAAGCAGTTCGCGTCGACCTTCCTGGTCACCGAAGCGGTGTACCAGCTGGTCAAGGAGCGCCACCCCGGCGAGGAGCTGCCGGCCACCGAGGTCAAGGGGCGCATCGGCGCGGTGAGGCTGTTCAAGCTGCTGTGATCAGCGCGCGGGCCGGCGCCTGGTGGCCGGCCTGGCCTTCGGCCTGGCGGCGGGCTTGGCCTTCGCTCTCGCCTTGGCCGCAGGCTTGGCCTTCGCTTTCGCCTTGGGCGCGGGCCTCACCTTCGCCTTGGACTTCTTCTTCACCTTCGGCGGCAGCGACCGCGCGAACGCGATCGCCCGCATCAGCCAGCCCCGCAGCTCGTCGGCCTCGTCCATCACCGACTCGGGCAGCATCACGGCGCCCGCCATCGAGCGCCCGTTGCCCATCGGATCGAACGGCCCGCTGCCCTCCAGCGCCAGCACCTCCTGCACCCCGGCGTCATCCAGCCGCACCACCACCGAGCGCGCGAACAGCCCGCCCGCCATGTTGCCGCTCACCATCGCCGCCAGGCCGCCGAACATCTTCACGACGTCCACATCGGGCGCCATCGGCAGCGCGTCCATGAAGATGGGGTGGTGCTCCTTGGGGATCTTGACCCACGCCATGTCAGCCTCCGGGACGCGATGATACGCCGCTGCTGGTCCTGCTTGACGTCGCCGCTTTGGTAAGTTAATACTTACCAAAGATGAAGGCCACGGCGACCCTCGGCTTCGCGGCGCTCGGCGACCCCACGCGGCGCGCCATCTTCGAGCGCGTCGCGCGCCGTCCGACCACCGTGGGCAAGCTGGCGGCGCAGTTCGACGTCTCGCGCCCCGCGGTGTCGCAGCACCTGCGCGTGCTCAAGGACGCCGGCCTGGTCGCCGACACCGCCGCGGGGACCAGCCGGATCTACCGCCTGGAGCCGCGCGGCGTGGAGGCCATGCGCCACTACCTCGACCGCTTCTGGGACAGCGCGCTGGCGGCGTTCGCCCAGGCCGCCGAGGCCGACCAGGACGCGGCCGACGCCGCAGACACCACCGCCGGGACCAAGCAGGAGGACCGCAAGCCATGACCGTCGCCCCCATCCGCAAGCAACTGGTCGTCAACGCCACCCAGGAGCGCTGCTTCCGCATCTTCACCGCGGGCATCGACAAGTGGTGGCCACGCGGCCACCACATCGGCAAGACGCCCATGAAGCAGCTCATCATCGAGCCCCGGGTCGGCGGCCGCTGGTACGCCGAGTGCGAGGACGGCAGCGAGGTCGACACCGGCCGCGTGCTGGTCTGGGAGCCCTCGGCCCGCCTGGTCCTGACCTGGCAGATCACCGCCAAGTGGCAGTTCGATCCCGACCTGCTGACCGAGATCGAGGTGCGCTTCGTGCCCGAGGGTCCGCGCAAGACCCGCGTCGAGCTCGAGCACCGCAAGCTCGAGGCCTTCGGCGCCGACGCCGAGGCCATGCACAAGACCTTCGAAGGCCCCGACGCCTGGGCCGGCATCCTGGCCCAGTTCTCCAACCTGGCCACCGAGGGCCCCAAGGCGGTGCTGCTCTACACCTCCGCCCCCGACGTCATGACCACCGCGCCGCTGCACTACGCCGCGCACAAGGCCCGCGTCGACGCCTTCCACGCCCGCGGCGACCTGCTCGCCATCGGCACCTGGGCCGATCCCCGCGAGGGCGCCATGGCCGTCTTCCGCAGCCGCGCCACCGCCGAGGCCTTCGCCGCCGAGGACCCCTTCGTCCTCGAAGGCGTCGTCATCGCCCACGAGATCAAGGACTGGAGCGAGACCCTGCTGTAGGCCTTGTGCATCGGACCGCCCTGCCCCTGTATCAGCGGAACTCGGAGACCCACACCTGGGCCGACGACCCAGCACTCCACCACGCAACCAGGACCTCGGCAGCCGTGTTGACCGCGATGACGGTCCTGGAGACGGGCGGCAGCCCAGTCGGAGCGATTGGCCGTGGAGTGGACCAGATGCCAGTTGCCGTGTCGTAGCTGCTGAAGTGCGGACGCAACACGTCGCTGGTTGCACCCTGGGACCAGACAGCGAGAATCTGTTTGGCTCCATCCGTCGCCAAGGACGGGTAGCTCGCGACCTGTCCCCCACCATCGAGCGTCCGAGGCACGGCCCACTGATCCGAAGCAGCGGCGGTGACGATCCATGCACTCGTCTGGTCGTGCCATGCGGCCGCGACATCTCCATCGCGGGTCATCGTCACCGCTGGCGCGATGGCGGCCGTCTGCAAAGCACTGGCGAGCCCCACTGGAGTGCCCCAGACCGTTCCGATACGCCGGATGGCCGTGACCTTCAGGCCGGCTTCGTTCATGGACGACCAGACGACAACCGCGTCGCCTCCATCGCGTGTTGCGACGGCCAGATCAATGGTCTCGGAGTACGAACCTGCCACCCTCACCTCGGACTCGAAGCCCCGAAGAACGCCGAGGTTTGCCGTCCGCACTTCGAATGGCAACGCCCAGGCCACCACTCCGCCACCATTGGGTGCAATCGCAAGCGCCAGGCTGCCGACACCTCGGCTGCTGATCAGCTGGCCTGGTTCCCACTGGTTCGTCTCGCCGTCGAAGCGGGTGCCCGCAACCCACGTCGATGGGCTGGCGCCCGACCAGTGTGCCCGCCATACCACGACGCCATCTCCATCTGCGTCGATGCCGACGACTGGCGCCGAAACATACGTCGGAGTGGGCGTCGTCGACAACGCCATGGCCGGGCCCCAATCGGATCCGGCACGACGCAACCTGGCCTCGACGAGGTTGGTGCTCTTGTTGACCCAGGCCATCACAGTGTCCCCGTGAGCGTTCATCGCCACGCTGGGCTCTGCAGTCGTGGCACCATCGGCAACCCAGTTCGCACCAGCCCATGTCTCGCTGTGATGGCGCTCAGTGAACATCACCATCGGCGGACTGGCGACCTGCGTCCAGGCAACCAGCGTGTTGCCGAAGTCATCGAGCGCGACGCGAGCGAACTTCGAGTCGATGGCGTCCGAGACCTGGAGCGGCGCTCGCCAGGACCGCGCGGGTGCGGCGTCGAGCGGCGACGCATCGCCAGGACCCTGGTTGGCGTCATTCGCTCCACACCCGGCGACCGAGAGCACGAGCAGCAGGCCAGCCAGGCGGCGACAGATCACGCGATCAGCATCAAGGCGCTCCGTCCAAGGGTCAAGACCCTATATGCTGCGGCACAACGCCGCGGTCGTC
Organism: Polyangia bacterium; assembly: GCA_044229835.1. Lineage (GTDB taxonomy): Bacteria > Myxococcota_A > Polyangia > Haliangiales > JADYYK01 > JADYYK01. The sequence goes on from JBGASF010000003.1 coordinate 164,366, forward strand.
GGCGCGTCGATGCGCGAGCCGTCGCGCTGCCGAACCAGGTCCTCGCTCTGGCGAGGCCCGGGGCCGGGCATCACCCAGCGTCTCGAACGAGATGGGCGCGCCGGTGATAGGCTGCGCTCATGGGGGGGACGCCAGCGGCGGGCATCGACCAGCAGCGCTGGCGCGGCGAGATGGACGCCGAGTCGGTGCGCATCGCCTACGGACACCTGCCCAACATCGCGCTGGCCCCGATGGTGACCTCGCTGATGGTGGCGCTGATCTCGCGCGGGGTGCTCGCGGATGGGCGGCTTTTCGGCTGGGTCGGCGGGGTCTGGCTGTGCTCGCTGGCGCGCCTCGGGCTGGCGCTGCGCTTCCGGGCTCGGCCGCGCGCGAGCGCTGAGCTGCGCCCGTGGTGGTGGGCGCTGATGATCGCGATGGGCGTGTCGGGTGCCTGGTTCGGTGTCCTGCTGCTCCTGCCGGACGGGCACCCTCCCCTGTTCCTGGTGGCCACCATGTCCCTGGCCATCGGCGGCCACATCGCGGGCGGCGCCCAGTCGCTGGTGGCCACGCCCGCGATCCTGCTGGTGTGCTCGGGGCTGGTGGTCGTCCCGCTGTGGATCACCATCGCCACCGCCAGTGATCCCGGCATTCGTTACCTCGGCCTGATGGTCGCCACGTTCCTGCTCAGCGTGGTCTTCATCGGGCGCCAGAACTACCGCGCGCTGCGCGAGGCGCTGGCGCTGCGCTACCAGAACCTCGAGCTGGTCGAGCGCCTGGCGGTGCAGAACCGCGCCGAGATCGAGGCGCGCGCCGCCGCCGAGAGCGCCGGCCGCGACAAGACGCGCTTCCTGGCCGCCGCCAGCCATGATCTGCGCCAGCCCCTGCACGCGCTGGCGCTGTTCATCGACGCGCTCGAGGCGCAGCCGCAGACCGAGCGCGGCACTCACCTCCTCGGTCGCGTCGAGACCTCGGTCGACACCCTGCAGCGGCTGCTCGACGGCCTGCTCGACATCTCCAGGCTCGACGCCGGCGGCGTGACCCCGAAGCCGCGCCCGCTGGCCACTGCGGCGCTGGCGCGCCAGGTCGACGCGCTGTTCGGCGAGAGCGCACGCGAGCGCGGCCTCAGCCTGCGCGTCCCGGCCAGCGACCTCGCAGTGCACGCCGATCCCGACATGGTCGGCCAGCTGGTGCGCAACCTGGTCGCCAACGCCATCCGCTACACCCCGCGCGGCGGCGTGCTGCTGGCCTTCCGCCGCCGCGGCGCCCAGGTGCGCGTCCAGGTGTGGGACACCGGCATCGGCATCGACGAGGCCGACCAGTCGGCCATCTTCCGCGAGTTCTACCAGGTCGGGAATCCCGAGCGCGACCGCAGCAAGGGCGTCGGCCTGGGCCTGGCCATCGTGGACCGGCTGGCGCGCCTGCTGGGCACCCGCGTGGAGGTGCGCTCGCGCGTGGGCAGGGGCACCGTGTTCTGGTTCGATCTCCCGGTCGCCGCGGTCAGGCCGCCGCCCTCGCTGGTGCCCGACGACGCGCCTTCGAGCAGCGTGCCCGGCACCGTGCTGCTGGTCGACGACGACGTGCTGGCGCGCGAAGGGCTGACCGCCGCGCTCGAGAGCTGGGGCTATGCCGTGGTCGGCGTCGCCGACGCCCGCGCCGCCGGCGCCTGGGCCGCGCGCCGCCTGGCGGTCGACCTGTTGGTCACCGACTTCCGGTTACCCGCGGGCGAGACCGCGGTCGACGTCCTGCGCGTCGTGCACGCGCAGCTCGGACGCAACTTGCCCGCGGTCATCGTCACCGGCGAGACCGATCCCACGCACCTGCGCGCCGCCCGCGACACCGGCCACCCCGTCTTGCACAAGCCGGTCAAGCCGGCCGAGCTGCGCGCGACGCTGGAGCGTCTGCGCAACTGACCGGCCGCGCTGCTGTTCAATTCCTGCTCGAGCCGATCCACTTCGTGAACAGCGCCTTGCACAGCCTGGCCGCAGGTACGGATTTCGCGCCACGCCCTCGCTGGCACCATCGCTGCACCCGCCGAGGTGATGGAGACCATCACGATGCGAAGCGCAAAAATTGCGGCTGCACTTGGCTTGCTCGCTGGGCTGACGGCGGGCTGTGGACGGGGCGAGGAGCCGAGTTCCCACGCCCAGGGACTGACCATCGAGCAAGCGTCCACCAGCAGTCTGCGTGCGACCTACATCGTCGGCCACACCTCGCTGGTCATCACCGGCGAGCTGCGTGATGGCGTCGCCACCGCCCGTATCGCGTACCCCGATGGCACCGTGGTCACCGAGATGGCGGTGCCCGAGGATCGCCACGACGGTCAGGCCACCGAGATGCGCACCACCATGGAGCGCTCCGCCGATGCCGCCACGAACGTCGTCGGCCAGTTCGCCGACGACAAGGCGCGTGTGACCGAGATGACGCTGGCCTACCAGGCCATCGCCAGCGGGCTCGACAAGGTGCTCGACCCGTCCAGCGCGCTGCGCTCGGCCACCATGTTCCAGCCCACCGTGCTCGCCACGTCGATCGTGAAGCTGGCCCCGGCCAGCGTGCTCGGCAACAGCGCCCTCGAGCCCGCCAGCACCGGCGGCTACGACACCGCGCCCTGCTCGGGCTGCGCGCCGAACGACGACAGCAGCGACTACTACGGCGAGCCGACCTGGGAAAAGAGCTACGACACCGCAGGCAATCCCATCAGCGGCGGCGTCGAGTACCGGGTTGCGACCTTCGGCTGGGGCAGCGGCTGCTTCGGCGCCTGCGGTCCCGGCTGCGAGTGGTGCACCGTGAGCGTCAGCGGATATCGCTGCCACACCAACACCTTCTGCGAGATGCACGACGCCCACTGCGGCGCCTGGCTGCACTTCTTCACCTGCTACTAGCGACCAGCCCCAGCCACCCCGCGCCGACGCCCCCGGCCCAGCACGACCAGCAGCGCCACCGCCAGGGCCAGCGCGACCCCGCCCGGCGCGCGTGGCCTGCCGCCCGCGCGGCACCCACAACCAGCCTCGTCGGGCACCGCGAAGCAACCGAAGCGCTCGGGCCCACCCGCCAGCGCCAAGCACTCCATGCCGCGCGGACACGCGATGGCGTTGGGATGACAAGCGACCGAACATGACGACGCGGAGTGCATGTCCGACCGCTCGCACATCAGGCTGTCGCAGTCGCTGGCCCACGCGCACGGCGTCCCCAGGGCACCCGGGCTGGGCACCTCGTAGGTGCAGCGCCGGTCGTTGCCGCACACCAGACCTCCTGGGCAGAGGCCGCTCGTCGGGCAAGGCACCGCGCAGTAGCCGATGCGCGGGGCGTCGGCGGGGAACTCGCAGGTGCCGACCGCGCAGGTGCGGTCCTCGAAGCAGCGCTGACCGGGCGCCGCGACGGCAGCGCCCGTGGCGACCAGGTACGGGGCGATGAAGCCGGCGACGTGCACGTCGACGCGGGCGTTGTCGGCCCCGAGCATGCAGCCCGAGGTGCCATTCGAGGTCACCCCCACCAGCTGCTCACGGCCGCCCTCGACCATGAACGCGGGCCCGCCGGAGTCGCCCTCGCAGGTCTGGGATGGGCTGGCGCTGTAGGAGAAGTCGCCGGCGAAGACCTGGTCGATCACCGAGGTGCCCTGGCGCTTGCGCAGCGCTGCGGTGTCGCCCACGCCCTGGCGACCGAAGCCCACCAGGCGGATCGGGCGCCCGACATGAGAAGCGTCCAGGGGTCCCGCGAACAGCTCCAGGGGCTGGGCCGCTGCGGGCGGCTCACCGTCGAGCAGCAGCACCGCGATGTCGTTGTCGAAGCTGAGGCGGTCGAACTCGGGGTGGGCGCGCGCGTCGAGCACGCCGAGCATGGTGCCCCCCGCTGCGGGGTCGGCGCCGAAGAAGACCCGCGTCCGGGGCGAGACCGACACCAGGCAGTGCGCCGCCGTCAACACCACGCGCGGGCCGACCAGCGTGCCTGTGCAGAAGACGCCGCCGTCGCCCAGCAGCGCGACCACCGCGGGGTCGTCGTCGTCGGGCGTGCCCGCGGTGATGGCCGTCGCGGTCGCAGCGCCGCCGCGGTCGGGCGCCTCGGACTGGCCGCACGCGCCGAGGCCGAGGCCGACGCACACGCCGACCATTACCCAGCTGGGGCGGAGCGATCTGCGTCGGAGCGAGCTCGGCAAGGGCCTGCCACCAGACTACCAGGAGCGCGCAACCGGTTCATGATCAGACGGTGGGTTGGTCGCGCAGCCGCACCGCGAGCGCGGTGCGCACCGCCTCGTCGCGGCTGGCCACGCGCAGGACGCGCAGGATGGTGGCCACGTGGACCCGCACCGTGACCTCGGCGATGGCCAGCTTGGCGGCGATCTCGGCGGTGCCCGCGCCGCGCGCCAGCTCGGCCAGGACCTGCTCCTGGCGCCGGGTCAGCTCGACCGGCGCCTCGGCGGGTGGCCCGGGCTCCAGCACCGTGGGCGGCACATAGACACCGCCCGCGAACACCAGCCGCACCGCACTGAGCATGACCTCCGTCGGTGACGACTTGGGCACATAGCCGCGCGCGCCGGCCTTCAGCGTCGCGTGCACGAGCTCGGTCGAGGTCTCGGCCGACAGCACCACGAACGGTGTCCGTGGGGCCTTCGCGCGCAGTGCCGTCAGCGCCTCGACGCGCGACTTGCCAGGCAGCTGCATGTCGAGGACGCAGAGGTCGAACTCCGGCTGCGCTGCGAGCAGGTCCAGCGCCTGCTCGCAGCTGTCGGCCTCGACGACCTCGACCGCCTCGGTGACGCGCGCCAGGGCCAGGGCGAGGCCCTCCCTGATCAGGGCGTGGTCATCGATGAGGAGGAAGCGGGTGGGCATGGTCCGGTGTCGATTGAACTACGGGAAGATCCGGTAGTCGATGTCGAGGTTGCGGGTCCTCTCGAACGGGCAGGCCTTGGTCCCGGTGCGGTGGCACCAGGCCCACGGCTCCTTGAGGGTCGGGCACGGCTCGTCCCAGGCGGTGGGACAGCGCGCGTCCGGGTCGGGCACCCCGGTCAGGGTCATGCGCAGCCGCAGGTCTTCGGGCAGGTCGGTGTTGAAGTCGACCGACCAGGTCTTGCCCTTGATGACCCCCCCCAGCTGGTCATAGATCTGGAGCGACGCCCTGACATTGGCGTGGACCCTGAACCGGTTGGGTCCCATCGAGATGGACAGGTTGCCCGAGGCGATGTCCATCGCCGCCAGCTTCCAGTCGCCGATGCGGAACTCCTTCTTGCCGGTGCCCGGCGAGGCGCTGCCGTCGAGGCTCCAGTCGGTCAGCGACTTGAACTTGCCCGACACCGAGAACGAGGCCTTCTCCCAGCTCACGCTCTGGCTGAAGCCGATGCCATCGGGCGTCTCCAGCTTGAACTCGCCGGTGTCGAGCGCCGGCAGTTCGAGGAAGCCGATCTTGGGTAGCACCAGCCTGCCGCGGCCCTTGATCGAGAACGACGTCAGGCTGGTGATGCTGCCCTCCAGGTGCGCGCTCAGGCCCCAGCTGCCGCAGGCGGCCTGCGGGCCCGGCGACACCTGGATGGTCTGCAGGCGCTCCCAGTCCCACGCCGGCGGCAGCAGGCCGGTGGGGATCACGGCGCCATTGCCGTCGACCGCGCCGCCATTGGTGATGCGCAGGAAGCGCTTGGCGGAGGGGCTGTAGAGGCCGAACAGGTTCGGGTTGCCGGTGCGCGGGCCGGGCACGACCTTGAACAGGAAGGGCGAGATCATGGGGCGCAGGCCCCCGACCGCCTCCAGGGCGCCACCCGAGCTCAGGGACAGCATGCGCGAGTGGGTCTCGCTGTAGAGGCCGATGGTGCCATTGGGGCCGCCGAGGACGCGGAACTGCTCCCAGGTATGGTCCTGCGGCAGCTCCAGCGGATTGGCCAGGGTCCCGGCATTTGCCACGCCAGAGGGCTCGACCCGGAACACACGCTGGTTGCTCGGGCTGTACAGGGCCACCAGTGCGCCGGGCCGCGGCGCCGACACGATCTTGTTGGGGCACAGCCCGATGTTGACCTCGCCCGCGGCGGCGATCTTGCTGGGGCCCAGGTCGACATCGACGCTGGCCAGGGTGACGCCACCCAGGGTGGCCTTGCCAGACACCTTGAAGCGGGTCGACGCGTTCGGCTGTAGCACCGGGATGCCGGCGCCGATGTCGATGGCCGCGTTGCTCAGCGCCAGCGGCCCGATCGAGAAGTCGGCCACCGAGGCCTGCAGCTGGAAGCCGTCGTTCAGGGTCAGGTAGCTGTCGGTGCCGGCCAGGTACTTGTCACCCAGGTACAGGCTGCCGCGCACCTTGATGCCGGCGTCGTTGAAGTCGGGGAAGTCGGGATCGCTCATGCCCGGGGTGGCCAGGAAGAACAGCACCGTCGAGCCGGCGACGCCGGGGTTGCCCTTGAGCTTGAGCGCCATCATCTCCTTGAGCGGGCTGACGTTCGGGATCACGCCCTGGATGAGGCCGACCATGTTGGCGCTCTTGGCGGTGTTCAGCGCGTCCTTGGCCACCTGCGGGATGGCGACGCCCGAGGCGTCGGTCAGGCTGCTGGCCAGGCCCGCGGCGCTGCGCAGCACGACCTGGCCGACCTTGACCGGCGTCAGCAGCGCGACCTCGGAGGCCTCGATGCGCATGGCCAGCCCCTTGATGCTGGGGATGCCGGTCGAGAACAGCACGCTGATGGCGCCGCCCATCTTGAAGACCAGGTCGTCGCTGGTGTTGTTCGGCGCGCCGTCCTCGAAGCGGGCCTGGCCGTCGAGCAGCACGCGCACCGCGCCGCTGGCGTCGGCCTGGAACGACACCCCGGTGTCCTTGAGGAACGCCACGCCCTGCAGCGCGAAGGCCGAGTTCCAGTCGCTCTTGAGCTGCGCCTTGACCTGCAGCGCGCCGCCGGCGGTGCCGCCGAACGAGAACGACGCCTTGCCGCCGAAGTCGACCCACGCCAGCGAGGTCGCCGAGGTCGGCAGCTTGAGGCCGAGGCCGCCCTCGAGCCCGGCGCTGACCACCGGGATGCCACCGTCGACGCTCAGGCTGAGGAACAGGCTGACGTCGTTGAAGCGCAGGAAGTTGCCGATGGGGGCCGGCACGGTGGGCATGCCGGGCAGGGTCGCGGACAGCTTGAAGCTGGGAGTCGCCGACAGCGCGATGCTGCCGCCGATGATGAGGTCGAAGTTGGCGCCGACCTTGCTGAGCTTCTGCATCTCGGTGCTGGCGGCGCCGCTGCCGACCTTGAGCTGGGCATAGAACGCCAGCCCGGTCGGGAACCGCACCTTGGTGCTGGCCTGGAGGCCGAGGCCGGTCAGCATGTCCGCGGCCTGCGACGGCAACGCGCTGACGGCCTGCTCGCCGGCGTCGCCGGTGCTGACCACGACGACCGCCTTGGGCAGGTTGAGGGGGAACGGCATGGTCACGCCCACCAGCGCGCCGACGTCGAGGCCGCTGACGTCGAGCACGAACGTCCCGGTGCCCTTGGTGTTCAGCAGCAGGACGCCGCTGACGCTGCCCTCACCCGGCAGCGACACCGTGGCGGTGACCGCCAGCGTGGCCGCCTTGGCCCCGGGGGCACTGCTCAGCTTGACGGCCACCCCGATGGCCGCGAGGCGGACGCCGGGGACACCGAGGTCGCGGCCCATCGCCTTTTCGGCCTTGAACTCGATGGTGTTCGTGGTGCCGCTGCGCGTGAAGGTCACCGAGCCGTCGAACGTGCCGGTGTTGCCATTCATGATCTTGAGCGAGACCCCCTTGAGGTCGCCGCCGAAGGAGACGCCCGCAGCGGTCTTGGTCGCGGTCAGGCTGACGCGAGCAATGCTGCCGTCGAAGATGCGCGAGCCGCCGGCGTTCCAGGCCGCGGCGAACATGGGCAGCCGGCCCGGGGTGAACGCCACCGTGAGCGAGGCCTGCACATCGTCGTCGCTGGGCTGGCCGAGCAGCTTCTTGATGACAGCCTCGCCGAAGACGCCGCTGACGTAGACGTCGCCGCTGGCACCCAGCGCGCTCTGCAGCTGGCCGAACATGCCGCCGCTGACCGTGGCGGCGAGGAAGACGTTGACGCCCGGCTTGAGGTTGAGCATCTCCATCGAGAACGCCGGGCTGTAGGTCACCGACTGCGGCAGCTCGGCGACCGTGACCGTGGCGGCGCTGTCGGAGAAGATGAACGTCACCCCCTTGATGCTCAGCGTGCCGGCGGCCTCGAAGCCCGGCAGCGTCAGCGCGCCCGGCGTCTTCAGCACCAGCGCGCCGCGCCACTTGCCGTCGGCGGCCTTGAACACGCTGGCCTCGCCGAGCGTGGTGTCCTTGAGCCGGTAGCCCACGCCCTGCGGCGCGGTCTCGATGCCCGCCGCGCGCGCCAGCAGGTTCAGCCCGGGGATCGTCGCCGCCGCGTCGGTCACCTCCTGCGGCGCATCCGCCGCCCGCGCCGTCCTCGCCACGAGCCCCACGACCAACAGCACGAGCACTCTCGACCTGGTGTTCATCGCCCCTCCCTTTCTGCTCCCTGGAGACGCATGTGACCCCAGACCATTCACGCCGGTCAATCTGAAAGATAATAAATATCAATAGTTTAGATGCGTGTTTAGACTCCCGGTCGGCATCTTCGCGGAACCAGGTCGAGGCGCTTCACCGGCAGCGAATGGAATCGAACATGCGCTGCTCGCGCGCGCGCTGGCTGTCGCGCCGGTCGGTGTCGACGCGCCACAGGAAGACGGCGCCGACCTCGCCATGCCTGAAGGCGAGCGCGACCACGGTGCGCCCCGCGATGCCCTCGTGGTGGTTGTCGGGATCATAGACCTCGACCACGCGCGCCGGCTCCTCGACCACCAGCTGCTCGGCCGTTGCGCCGCACACCGTGACCGCGGTCGGCCCCACCAGCTTGGCGTCACCGGCGACGCGCTCGTACTCCTTCCACCACTCCAGATCCATCGCGCGCCCCACATACACATCGAACCGAAACCCGTCGCCCTCCTGCACGAAGAACTCGAAGCCCCGCTCGGGCAACACCCCAGGCTTGGCATCACCCAGCGTCTCGAACGAGATCGGCGCCCCCGGGAAGGTGACGCGCTTCCAGGTCGGCGGCGCCACCACCTTGGGGTCTTCGCGGTGGCAGGTGCCCGTCCTGCCGCACAGGCGCAAGCCAGCACCGCAATGAGGCCGATCAGGAGACGCATGCGCGCATGGTAGCGCGCTCAGGTGGCGGTGGTGCCGCCTGGTGCGTCGAACAGCTGGGCGCCGGGGTAGTCGATCACGACCGAGCGGGCCTTGAAGAAGTCGCTGCCCAGGATCCAGCCGCCGCTGACGGTGACCAGGGGGGCCAGCGCGGGCGGCAGCAGGCCTGCTTCGATTTCGAAAGCACGGCCGGCGACGCTGGCGGGCAGGCGCCAGACGCCGGTGTCGAAGCTGCCGATGCTGGGGTGAAAGTCGCGCTCCTGGCGCACCGGGGTCAGGCGCGCGACCGCGGCGGGCGGCACGTAGGACAGCGGGGCGCCGGTGTCGAGCACCACCCGCACCGCGCGGCCGCCCACCACGGCGTCCACGCGCGGCACCTTGGCCTCGAACCCGAGCGGCACCCGCGTCGCGCCCGGCAGCGCCAGCGCGCTCGCGCTGAGCTGGGCGCGCCCGCTCGACCAGTCCAGCCACAGCCGCCCGCGGCTCAGCGTCGGCCAGCCGATCAGCCACTCCAGCGCGACGCCCAGGTGCGCTTCACCCGCATCCAGCGCCGCCGCATGCTCGCTCGACGGACACCACTCCTCCCCCCGCACCCTCGCCGCCCGCCCCCGCCCAATATCAAACGGCGCCCCGGTATCCACCAGCGCCAACCCCCCCCGCCCCTCCGGCCCCGTGCCCGTGCCCGTGCCCGTGCCCGATCCGGGCCCTTCCGGCTCCAGCTCGACCAGCAAATGCCGATCGATCACATGCAACTTCACGCGTCCTGCCTGCTGGCGCGCACCCGCTCACCATCCACGGTCACGACGATCGGGCGGCAGCACACCCAGCAGTCCTCGATGTACTGCTGGGTGTCGCCGCCGCCTTCGTCGACTTCCAGTTCGATCCACTCCCCGCAATATGGGCAGCGGACGTCGGCCACTGCTTACGTCCCGGCCGAGTAGTCGTTCGCGTACGCAGCCTGCTCGGCGGTCAGCTTGTCGATGCCGACGCCCAGGGTCTGCAGCTTGAGCAGCGCCAGCTCCTGATCCTGCGACTTGGGCAGCTCGTAGACCTGGGGCTTCATGGTCTTGCCCTCGGCGGCCAGCTTGCACAGGCCCAGCGCCTGGTTGGCGAAGCTCATGTCCATGACCTCGCTGGGGTGACCCTCGGCGGCGGCCAGGTTGACCAGGCGGCCCTTGGCGATGACGTAGATCCGGCGCCCGTTCTTGAGGGTGTACTCCTCGTTGTTGGCGCGGACCTCACGCTTGCCCTTGGCCACGCTGTCGAGGTCGTTCAGGTTGATCTCGCAGTCGTAGTGGCCGGTGTTGGACAGGATGGCGCCGTCCTTCATCGACTCGAAGTGACGCTTGACCAGGATGTCCTTCATGCCGGTCGCGGTGCAGAAGATGTCGCCGATCTTGGCGGCCTCGTCCATCGGCATGACCTCGTAGCCCTCGAGGATCGCCTTCAGGGCGTGGGTCGGCGTGATCTCGGTGCACACCACGCGAGCGCCCATGCCGCGCGCGCGCGAGGCCAGGCCGCGACCGCAGTGGCCGTAGCCGGCGACCACGAAGACCTTGCCGGCGAACAGCACCGAGGTCGCGCGCAGGATGCCGTCCAGCGACGACTGCCCGGTGCCGTAGACGTTGTCGAAGTCCCACTTGGTCTCGCTGTCGTTGATGGCGATGACCGGGTACAGCAGCTTGCCGTCGGCCGCCATGGCGCGCAGCCGGTGCACGCCCGTGGTGGTCTCCTCGGTGCCGCCGATGACGTCCTTGGCCAGCTCCTTGTGCTTGGCGTGCACGGTGAAGATGAGGTCGGCGCCGTCGTCCAGCGTCAGCGTCGGCTTGAAGTCCAGCGTCCGCTCGATGCACCAGTAGAAGTCGTCGTTGGACTGGCCGTGCCAGGCGAAGATCGAGGTGTCCTCGGCGGCCAGCGCGGCGGCGACGTCGTCCTGGGTCGACAGCGGGTTGCAGCCCGACCAGCTGACCTCGGCGCCGGCGGCGCGCAGGGTGCGGATGAGGACGGCGGTCTCCTTGGTGACGTGCAGGCAGCCCGCGACGCGCTGGCCCTTGAGCGGCTGCGTCTTCTTGAAGCGCTCGCGCAGCGCCATCAGGACCGGCATGCGCGACTCGGCCCACTCGATGCGCAGGCGGCCCTTGTCGGCCAGGGACAGATCAGAAACCTTGTGCGGGGTGCCCATTTTCAGCTGCTCCTCTTGGGGAAAGCGTAGTGGTAGTGCGGGTGCCCGCCCCCGTCAAGCGGCGAAGATCGAACAATTTTGATACCCTGCGAGCGTGACGACCCTGCTGGCCGCGGCCCGGCCATCGATCGGCAAGATGATGGAGTGGCACGTCCGGCAAAACGCCACCGGACTCATCACGGCCGGCGTGCTGGTCATCCTGCTGATCGGCATCACGCCGCTCTTGCCGCAGGCGGATCGGCGCCGCGCCCGCAACGCCGTCATCATCGGCATCCTGTACGGCCTGGCCATCCTGGTGCCGGCCTGGGCGGGTACCTACAACTTCCAGATCTCCGACAGCTACTACCTGCTGCGCGACTTCCTGCTCGGCTGGACCATCGTGGCCTTCATCGGCCTGGTGGTGTTCGACTTCTTCCTGCGCCGCTGGGGCGTGGTGGCGCCCAAGATCGTGCGCGACCTGGTCGGCGCCGGGCTGTTCTTCGTCACCGCGCTGATGATCTTGCGCGGCCACGGCGTCAACCCGCTGTCCCTGATCACCACCTCGGTGGTGTTCACCGCGGTCATCGGCTTCGCGCTGCAGGACACCATCGGCAACTTCTTCGCCGGCCTGGCGCTGCAGATGGAGCGCACGCTGAGCGTGGGCGACTGGATCGAGGCCGACGGCAACGTCGGGCGCATCGCGGCGATCCGGCTGCGCTCGACCACCATCGTGACCAAGGACGGCGACCTCATCGCGCTGCCCAACGGCATCTTCCTCAAGGGCAAGGTCAAGAACTTCTCCAAGCCGTCGGGGCTGCACCGGCTCTGGGTCAAGGTCGGCGTCGGTTATGCGCACCAGCCCAACGAGGTCCGGGCGGTGCTGCTGAAGGCCACCCGCGAGGCACCTGGGATCGAGACCGAGCCGCCCCCCGACGCGCTGGTGTTCGAGTTCGGTGACAGCGCCATCACCTACGCGGTGCGCTTCTGGATCAGCGACTTTGCCCGCGACGACGGCATCCTGAGCGGTGTGCGCGCGCGGATCTACTATCACCTGCGCCGGGCCGAGATGGAGATCTCGTACCCGCAGCGCAACGTCAACCTGCAGCTGGTCAACGAAGAGACACGCAAGCAGGCGCGCGCCGCCGACATCAACCGGCGGCGCTCGATCCTGGCCGGGGTCGACCTGTTCCGCGAGGTCCCGCAGCAGACCCGCGACGACCTGGCCGAGCGCATGAAGAAGCTGACCTATGGCGACGGCGAGGTCATCATCCGCCAGGGTGACCCGGGCGACTCGCTGTACGTCATCCGCAACGGCGAGGTCGCGGTCCAGGTCGAGGTCGCGGGACAGACCCGCGAGGTCGCGGTGCTGCGCGACGGCGCCTTCTTCGGCGAGATGTCCCTGATGACCGGCGAGGCGCGCAAGGCCACCTGCGTGGCGCGCGGGGATGCCATTGTTTACCTGCTCGACAAGGCCGGCTTTCAGGAGATCCTCCAGCAAAACGAGCAGATCATCGAGAGCATCAGCGCCAAGCTGACGCAGCGCCAGCTGGCGCTCGAGGCCCAGCGCGAGGGCGCCGCCGCGGTAAGTCAGCAGAAGGTGGAGCAGCAGTCCGGCCAGCTGCTTGCGAGAATCAAGAACTTCTTCAGACTGAAGGCGTAGCGAGTGATGTCACCCGCTTGACACCCGAGAACCCCCCTGTCTACCCTGGGAAATTGCCATGCAGCGCGGTGACGACCCGGAGGGTGGCGGTGTGACGGGCGATCCCGGGGATCCGGCTGCAAAGCCGAGTCTGACCGAGGAGTTGGCCCTCAAGCACACGTTGCCGTCGGGGTCGACGCCGGATGTCGTCGCCGCGGTCTCGGGCGGCGGCACCCCGGTGCCGGTGCGCTCCAACGTGTCGGGCGCGGCAGGTTCGGGGCGCGCGACCCCGGGCCCCGGGCGTGCCACCCCGGGCGGCGCGGCCCTGAAGATGGAGGCGCGGCGCACGCCGGCGCCCGAGGCCAAGGCGCGCAAGACGCCGGCGCCCGGGGTCGACCCGCTGATCGACGTGACGCTGGCCGGCCGCTACAAGGTCACGCGCAAGATCGGCGAGGGCGGCATGGGCGCGGTCTACGAGGCCCAGCACCTGGCCATCGGCAAGCGCGTCGCGGTCAAGGTCCTGCTGGAGAAGTACGCCGAGAAGCAGGACATCGTGGCCCGCCTGCAGCAGGAGGCGCGGCTGGCGTCGTCGATCGGCCACCCCAACATCGTCGACATCAACGACATCGATCAGACCGATGACGACCGGACGTTCGTCGTCATGGAGTTCCTCGAGGGCGAGAGCCTGGCGCAGATGATCCACCGCGACGGGCCGCTGGATCCGCCGCGGCTGATCGCCATCGCGGCCCAGGTCGCCGACGCGCTGGCGGCCGCGCACGAGAAGGGCATCGTCCACCGCGACGTCAAGCCCGAGAACGTCTTCATCACCCAGCGCGGAGGCCACGACTTCGTCAAGGTGGTCGACTTCGGCATCTCCAAGGCGATGAAGCCGCAGCACGTCGAGGGCGAGCCGGAGTCGCCGCGCCTGACCCAGACCGGCATGGTGCTGGGCACGCCGCTGTACATGTCGCCCGAGCAGGCCCGCGGCGAGGACGACCTCGATCACCGCATCGACGTGTACGCCCTCGGCGTCATCATGTACGAGGCCATCACCGGCGAGGTGCCGTTCCGCGGCTCCAACTACCTGGCCATCATCTCGCAGGTGCTGGGCGCCGAGCCGCGCAGCCCGCGCGACTCGCGACCCGATCTGTCGGTGACCGAGGCGCTGGAGGCCGTGATCCTGAAGGCGATGGCCAAGGATCGCGTGGTGCGCTACCAGACCATGCGCGAGCTGGCCGGCGATCTGAAGCGGCTGGAGTCGGGCGATCTCGACGGCGCCAAGGTGCGCGGCTCGCTGGCGGGGGGCGCTCCGGCGCTGACCTCGCCCAGCCTGCGCGCGCAGGCGCCGCGGCCGCGCAGCAAGGCCAAGCAGGCGCTGATCGCGGCGGGCGCGCTGGTGCTGCTGGCGGGCGCCGGCTTTGGTGTCCTGCGGGCGCTGAAGTCGCGCCAGGAGGCCGACGCCGGGCGGTCGATCGCGCAGGTCACCGCAGATCCGCCGCAGGTGGCGCCGCTGGTGCTCAACGTGCCGCGCCCGGGCGACCCGGCGACGCCGGCGCCCTCGATGGTGAAGATCGCGATCAAGACCGCGCCCGCCGGGGCCGAGGTCTTCCTGGGCGAGGGCAAGCTGGGGCAGTCGAACGGCAGCTTCGATGTGCCGCGCGGGGCCGACAAGGTCACGCTGACGTTCCGCATGGCCGGCTTCGAGGACGAGCAGTACACCTTGACCCCCGACCGCGACCAGCCGGTCGACGTCGAGCTGCGCGCGCGCAAGAAGGGCGGCAAGCCCCCGGTCGCGCTGATCCGTCGCCCGGCCAACTCAGACAAGCCCAAGCCGTCGCCCTCAGGGACGGCGACGACCGGCGGTGAGGGTGGCGAGACCAAGGAGAATCCCTACAAGTGAGCGCGCGCTGGGTGGGCCTGGCGCTGGCCATGCTCGCCATGGGGGAGGCCGGGGTGGTGGCGGCAGCACCACGGCGGCGGCCGCCGCCGGTGCCCGCGCCGTCGCCGTCACCGTCGCCGAGCGTGACGCCGGAGCCGACCCCGAGCCCCACGCCCGAGCCGGTGGATCCCGCGGTGGCGCGCGCCAAGGCAGCCTTCGCGGCGGCCGATCGCGCCTACAACGACGGTGACTACGAGACCGCGGTGCGCGAGTACAAGAACGCCTACGAGGCCAAGCCGCACCCGTCGGTGCTGTTCAACATCGGGCAGGCCCACGAGCGCCTGGTCGACTACACGCAGGCGGTGTCGTACTTCGAGCGCTACCTGGCCGAGATGGGCGAGGCCGCGCCCGATCGCAAGGCGGTCGAGAACCGCGTGCGCGCGCTGCGCTCGCTGCCCGCCCGCGTGCGCGTGGCGGCGGTGCCCGAGGACGCCGTGGTCACGCTGCACGGGCAGCAGGACTTCCAGGCCCGCCCCGGCGAGCTGGTCAAGGTGCCCGCGGGCCACTACGAGGTGCGCGTCAGCAAGGACGGCTTCGAGACCGCGGTCGACGAGGTGGTGGCCGAGTTCGGGCAGCCGTACTCGTTCTCGTTCCGGCTGGTCCCGGAGACCGGCCGCGTGTACGTGACGGTGCAGCCGCGCAGCGCGCGCATCTTCGTCGACTCCAAGCTGGTGGCCGAGGGCAGCTATGTGGACCGGCTCGGCGTCGGGCTGCACATGGTGCGCGCCGAGGCCAACGGGCGGCCACCCGCGGAGACGCCGATCCTCATCAAGTCGGCGGGCACCGTGCGCGTGCGCCTGGCGCTGGAGGCGCCGGAGCCCAGCGGGCGGCGCGAGCTGGTGGCCGCGGCCAGCGTGTATGGCGGTCTGCTGTCGTCGGGTCTGGCCACCACCATCCGCGAGGATCTGAAGGATCGCGGCGGGCTGGTGCTGGGCATCGGCGCGGGCGGCGCGCTGATCGGCTTCGCGGGGTCGTACCTGGGCACGCGCAGCGGCGTCACCGTGGGCACCAGCTCGGCGGTGATCGGGTCGGGGGTGTGGGGGCTGGTCGGGGGCGCGCTGGTCGCCGATGCCGCGGGCAAGGATCAGGACACCGTCAACGCGGTCGGGCTGATCTCGTCGATCGGGACCAGCACGGCGGCGGCCATCGCGGCGCCGGCCATGGATCTGTCGCCCGGCGATGCCGCGGTGTGGAACTCGGGTGGGCTGTGGGGCATGACGACGGGCTTCCTGTTCGCGGCCTCGGTGGCGGACGACACCGATCCTGGGCTGTCACCCCGGCTGACCTTCTCGTCGCTGCTGGGCGGGCTGATCGGCGGCGCCATCATCGCGCGCACCAGCGAGATGTCACGCGCGCACGTGGCGCTGATCGACCTGGCAGGGCTGGCCGGCGTGGCCTCGGGTGGCGCGCTGGCGACCGCGCTGCGCGAGTCGGACACCGCGGACAACCCCAACGCGCGCACGACGGCGCGCTTCGCGCTGGCCGGGCTGGTGATCGGGATCGGGAGCGGGATCTACCTGACCCGGCACTATGACGAGGACGACAGCTCGGTGCCGGTGACGACGATCGCGCGGCTGGTGCCGATGGTGGCGCCGCTGCCGGAGGGTGGCGGGATGGCGATGTGGGCGGGAGGCTGGGAGTGAGAGCGGAGACGGAGACGGACGGCTGACCCTCGCTACGCGAGGCTCAGCCGATCCGCTTGGCTTCCTCGGCGCGGCGGCGCTTGAGCAGCTCGACGATGTGGTCGGTGCGCTTGAGGCGGCCTTCCAGCGAGCGCTCGGTGACGCGGTAGTCAGTGGTGAAGCGCAGGCCCTCCTCGTACAGGAACGAGGTGGCCTCGTCGTCGTCGAGGTAGTCCTTCACCGTCTTGCCCTTGAAGATCTGCTTGGGCAGCTGGGCGATCTTGCCTTCCAGCCAGGTGTAGAGGTCGCCGAAGAAGTCCTTGTAGATCTCCAGCTCGGCGTCGAGGTTGTCGTAGACCTCGGCGAAGCGGTCGCGGAAGGCGCCCGCCTCGCTGCCACCGACGGCGACGATCTGCTTGAGCGCGAGGCGCAGCAGGATGACGTCGTCGGTGTAGCCGATGGCCTCGTTCTTGTCCGAGATGATGTCGTTCGGACTGATGATGTAGACGATGGCGCCGGTCGCGACCTCGAGCGCAGCGCGCTCCAGGTTGGGTTCCACAGATGCCTCGTACAGGACCTTGAGATCGAACGGGAGCGAGACGAGGTTCGCGCTCAGCTGGGTGAGGAACCTCTTCTCGACATCCTTGGCGGGCGGCATCTTGGTGGAGCTCCTTTGGGCGCGCCGATTCATGGCGCAGTGCGACTCTCGGTCTTTGTACCCCGGAATGCAGGGCCTTTTCAATCGCTGCGACGTGCTAAAATCCGCCAGGGATGAAGGTCCGATCTCCCGTCCTCGGGTTCAACCACAACGTCCGCCATCGCGGAAGGTTGTTCCATGTCCAGACCGAGGATTCTGGCGTGCAGAACCCCCATATCTTCACGCACCTGTTCCACGGCGGGACCATCATCCACACCAAGAAGGTCGACTACGACCGCAGCCTTGGCGAGATGGACGTCAAGGGGCTGATGCAGGCCCAGCACAAGATGATCCTGCGCGAGCTCAAGAAGGGCTCGCATGACGCCAAGATCGTGCAGTACCTGGGGCCGCACCCGGAGGCCGCGGGCGCCGAGGCCGCCGAACCGGCCGAGCCCGCAGCCGCAGCCGCCGCCGCGCCGGTCGTCGCCGAGGCCACGCCGCCGCCCGCCGCGCAGCCGGCACCGGCGGCCGCCGTGCTGGCGGCGCCAGCCACCGCATCGTCCTCGGGCGCCATCGAGGAGCTGTCCGACGACGCGGTGATCGAGCTCATCCCCGAGGACGCCACCGAGCGCATGGAGCTGCCGCCTCCGATGCCGCCACCGGCGCCGGGCACGCCGCCCAAGAGCGCAGGGGTCTCGCACGGGCAGCGCGCCAGCGCGCCGACCATGCCGGCCTCGCCGCCGCTGCCGGGGATCTCGCGCAGCGGTGCGCCCGCGACGCCGACCGCGGGGCAGTCGGCCCGCCCGGCCAGCGTGCCGGCGAGCGCCGCGCGCCCCGGCGAGCCGACACCACCGGTGGCCCCGCCGCACCCGGCGCACCCGGCGGGCAGCGCGGTGCCGCCCGCCGCGGTGCGCACCACCATGCCGCGGCTGCAGTCGGCGCCGCCGCCACAGTCGTCGGTCTACCTGGCGCGCCCGGGCCAGCGCGAGGAGCCCTTCGCGCGCGGCCGCAGCGCCGAGATCCCCGCGGTGACGCCGCCGCGCGGCGCCGGCGTGCCCGGCCAGCGCCCGCCCACGGGTCCGGTGGTGCCGCTGACCACCCCGGCCAAGCGGCCGCCCGCGCAGACGCCCGGGATCTTGCCGCGTCCATCGGGTCCCCCCACCCCGGGGCAGAGCACGCGCGCGCGCGAGCCGATGACGCCGGGCGGAACGCCGG
>JBGASF010000040.1:0-56217 GCA_044229835.1 Polyangia bacterium
CCCCACCTCAGCCACCACCGCCACCGCCACCGCCACCCGGCAGCGCACCCTCCGCCAGCTCGTACCAGCGCCCCCAGCGCACCCCGCGGTCGCTCACCAGTATCGCCTCGGCCCGCGACGCCTCCAGCGCCCCCAGCACGATGCAGCCCCCCGCCACGATCACATCGGCTCGCTTCTCCTCCATGCCCGCCAGCGCCCGCCGCTCCGCCACCGTCAGCGCCGCCAGCCGCGCCACCACCGCCTCGACCTCCGCGCGCCCGAGCCGCACCCCATGCACCAGCGCCCCGTCCGGCGACGCCACCTCGCGCGCCACCGCCGCCAGCGTGGTCAGCGTGCCCGCGATCCCCACCAGCGTGCCCGCGAAGGGCACCTCCGCCACCGCCTCGCGCACGACCTGGCGCAGCGCGCGCACCTCGTCCGCCGCCGGCGGATCCGCGCGCACCAGCCGCTCGGTCAGCCGCACGCTGCCCAGCTTCAGGCTGCGCACGAACACCGCCTCCCCGCCGCGCAGCACCACGAACTCGGTCGACCCACCGCCGACGTCCATCAACGTCGCGCTCACCCCTGGCGCCGCCAGCTCCGGGAACGACTCCAGCACCGCGCGCCGCACCAGCTCGGCCTCGCGCTCGCCGCTGACGATCTCGACCGGCTCGCCCAGCAGCTCCGCCGCCGGGCCCAGGAGCAGCTCGGCATTGCCCGCCTCGCGCAGCGCCTGGGTGCCCACCGCCGCCACCCGCGCCGCCCCCATCGCGCGCGCCAGCGCCACCTGCTCGCCGAGCGCCGCCAGCGTGCGCGCCACCGCGGCCGGGTCCAGCTGCCCGCTGGCCTCGACGCCCTGGCCCAGCCGCGTCACCGCGCCACGCTGCGCCAGCACCTGCACCGCGCCGCCCTCCGCCCGCCGCGCACACAGCATGAGGACCGTGTTGGTCCCGATGTCCACGCTCGCCAGCGCCTGCGCCACGACGGCCCTGGCCGCCGCTACGGCAGCTTCTTCGGCGCCGGACCCCAGTCGGGCGTGTACGCGCCACCCTTGTAGACCAGGATGGCCTCGCCCTTGCCGTCGGCGGCCTGCACATAGATCCCGGTGCCGCTCTTGCGCGACGACGTGAACGCCAGCGCGCGCCCGTTGGGGGCCCAGGTCGGCTCCTCGTTCGAGCCCTGCCCCTGGGTCAGCTTCAGGGTCTGCTTGTTCTTGAAGTCGTACACGAAGATGTCGAAGTTGCCGCCGTCCGACTGCCCGGTCCAGGCCAGCTTCGACTCGTCGCCGCGCGGCGACCACGACGGCGTGGTGTTGTAGCTGCCCTGCCACGACACCCGCGTGGCGCTGCCACCGCCGGCGCCGACCACGAAGATCTGCGGCCCACCCTGGCGGTTCGACACGAACGCCACCTTCGACCCATCCGGCGACCACGACGGCGAGGTGTCGATGGCGCTGTCCTTGGTCAGCCGCGACACCACCGAGCCGTCACTCGCGCTGATCACATAGATGTCGGCGTTGCCGTCCTTGGTCAGCGTCAGCGCGATCTTCGAGCCATCGGGCGACCACGCCGCGCCGCTGTTCAGCCCCGAGTAGCTGGCGATGCGCTTCATGCGCCCGCCGCCCGCGCCGACCACGTACAGATCGGGATTGCCACGCCAGTACGACGTCAGCGCGATCTGCCCGCCGCTGGGCGAGAACGCCGGCAGGATGTTCATCGAGCCATTGCTGGTGATGCGCCCCACGCGCGCGCCGTCGAAGTCCATCACATAGATGTCGCGCTTGCCCTTGCCGCCCGCGCTGAAGGTGATGCGCGACCCGAAGAAGCTGGCCTCGCGCGTGTAGTACAGGACGATCTCGTTGGCCCACGCGTGCGCCAGCATGCGCACGTCGCTCAGCTTGCCGGTGTACGACTTCGACAGCACGGCCTGGGTGCCCGACGCGACCTCGTACAGGAAGCCGCTCAGCGTCGCGGTATCGCCCGCGGTCACGATGCGGATCTTCGACACCCCTTGGGCCCCGACGGCGCGCCACGAGTCGACGTTGATCGACGTGCCCTCGGCCTTCAGATCGGCCAGGAACGCCTTCGGATCGATGGTGATGAACCAGCCCGACAGGTCGAGGTCCTTGCGCACCGCCTCCGACAGCTCCTTGCCCAGCGTGGCGCTGCCCTCGACCGGCGCCGGCGACGCGATCTTGTACTTCGACCGGTTGGGATCCCCGATGTCGATGACCACCGGCCCCGCCGCCGCGAGCGCGGTCTGGCCCAGCACCACCAGCGCGGCGAGCAGCTTCAGCTTCGGCTTCATTCCTTCTTGTCGAACCTGAGGCAAATGCCCTCCTCCTGGATGGTCTTCTTGAACTCGCCGCGCGGTTCGGTGACGTTCTTGGTCTTGGTGATGGCGTCCTCGAAGGTGCGATCGAAGCGCTTCGAGCGCGACGGCTTGTCGATGCGGGTGTCCACGATGTCACCCTCGGCATTGACCTTGAAACAGGCCACCAGCTTCAACGTCAGCAATTCCTCCGCTGAAATCATGGTCTCCGGCACTTCCCAGTTGGCCTGGATGCGCCCGACCACCTCGGCCAGGTAGGGATCGCCCGCAGCCACCGCCGCGCGCCCCCACTCGCTGCCGTTGGCATCGCCGGTGTCCTCGCTGGGCGGCGCGTCGCCCTGCGGCACCGCGTCGGCGCCCGCCATCTTGCGCGCGCGCTCCTGCGCCGCGGCCAGCGGATCGATCTTCGCCCGCGGATCCACCGGTGGCGGCGACGGCTTGCCGACGCTCTTGGCCGCGGCCTCCTCCGAGCGCGTGACCTTGGTGCCCTCGGGCGGCGCCACCGGCGCGATGGTCTCGCGCGTGGGCTGCTTCTTCTCGTCCTTGGGCTTGCCCTTCTTGACCAGCGAGGCCTCGATGATGCGCGCGTTGGCGAAGCGATTGTCCTCGGTGCTCGCCGGCACGTCCTGGTGCTTGGCCGCCAGCGTGATGCCGACCCCGAGCCCGACGTGCAGCACCAGCGCCAGCCCGATGGCCAGCACGTGCCAGGTGGTATCCGGTCGCTTGGCGTCCCTCTCCATCATCGGTTCACTCCAGCGGGTTGGTCACCAGGTTCAGCTTCTTGACGCCCGCGTCCTTGATCACTCCCATGATTTGTACGACCGTGCCATAGGTCAGGTTCTTATCGGCCTCGAGAAAGACCTCGCTGTCGGGCCCCTGCATGGTCGGGTTCAGCTTGATGGCTTCGGTCAATTCCTGATTGGTCTTGAAGACTCGCGCCCCCATCTTGACCTCACCCTTGGCGTTGATCTCGACCACCAGCTTGCCCTCGTCGCTGGACAGGGTCTGGGTCGGGCCCTGGGGCAGCTCCAGGTCGACGCCGGTGTTGATCAGGGGCGCGGTCACCATGAACATGACCAGCAGCACCAGCATGACGTCGACCAGCGGCGTCACGTTGATCTCGGATAGAGGCCCCTTGCCTCCGCTGCCTCCCATCGCCATGGCAGGTCGCTCCTACTTCAGGAAGTGCCTGCGCACGATGTTGAGGAAGTCCTTCTCGAACGACTCCATGTCGTTGGAGAGGACGTGGATGCGGCGCACGAAGTAGTTGTACGCCATGACCGCCGGGATGGCCGCCATCAGGCCGATGGCGGTCGCGATCAGCGCCTCCGCCATGCCGGGCGCGACGTAGACCAGGCTGGCCGACTTCTGCGCCGCGATGGCGCGGAACGAGTTCATGATGCCCCACACGGTGCCGAACAGCCCGATGAACGGCGCCGCCGAGCCCGTGGTGGCCAGGAACGGCACCAGGTTCTCCATCTGCGTCACCGCCTTCACATGGGCGCGGTGCAGCGCACGCTCGATGGCCTCGAGGTCACCGATGGAGTCCTTCATGGCGCCGCCCGAACCCTGCGGCCGGTAGGGGTCGGTCGCGCCCGGGTTCTCGCTGGGCAGGAGCTTCGACAGCTCGGTGTAGCCGGCCACGAACAGCTGCGACAGCGGGGTGTGCGGCATCTGCTGTGCGGTCTGGTAGATCTCGTCGATGCGCTTGGCGCGCCAGAACGCCTCCAGGAAGCGCTCGCCCTCGGTGTGCGCGCGGCGCAGCGCGGTGAACTTGTAGATGATGATGTACCAGCTGCCCACCGACAGCAGGGCCAGCAGGATGAGCACGGCCATGACGACGCCGGAGGCCCGCCCGAGCAGCTGGGCGATGTCCATGCTGTTCGACTTGGCCGCGGCCGCCAACGTGATCGCGAGCATTGCGAGCTTCGTATCATGCGCCGCTACATGGGTCAAACCCTTGTTCTTAAAAACCTTTTGCCCAAACCCCGGGGGTCGTGAATAGTGAGGCGTGGCCCGGGTCCAAGTTCTCATCTTGCTCACGGCATTTGCCATCACCGCCCTGCCCGGATGTCAGCCCCTCGAGGGCGGCGCGGTCGAGGTGTCGTGGCAGTTCCGCACCCCGGCCGGCAGCGTGCTCGACTGTCGTGACCTCGGCATCCGCGAGGTCCGCCTCGAGGCCACCCCCAAGGAGCCATTGCCCGCGGGCACTGCCCTGCGCGAGTACCGCTTCGATTGCCGGCGTGACGTCGGCCAGACCGAGTTCAGCTTCCCCCCCGGTCGCTACACGCTGACCGTCGAGCCGCTGTGCGGCACCGGCGCGACCGCGACCGCGGCGCCTGGCGCCAGCGTGCCCGCGCCCATCGAGCGCGAGCTGGTGGCCGGCCAGCTGGTGCAGCTCAACGCGCTGCTGATCTTGGTTCCCGACGCGCTTGCTTGTCCGTGAGGGCGCGCGGAGGAGTACACTTTTGGCCGTTACCAAAGAGACTGGGAGGATTGCGATGAGACTGGTTACCAAGACCGTGCTGGGGACGCTGACGCTGGCCGCACTGCTGGCGTCGGGCTGCGTGGTCGAAGAGGACGGCCACATGGTCGTGCGCTACGAGTTCAAGAACACGAAGGGGCCCGAGGGCTTCACGTGTGCTGCCGTGGGCATCACCAAGGTCGAGCTCACGGTCCAGTCGGCCTCCACTGGTGACATCTTCTCGGTGACCTCGCCTTGCCTCGATGGCCAGCAGTCGGCGGTCTTCATCGACGGCATCCCGACCGGCGGCTACACCATCAACACCAAGTTCCGCGACGCCCTCGAGAACATCGTCGCCGAGGACAACGACGTCTTCGATCCCAACGACCCCAACGCCGCCGTCATCAAGTGCGAGGGCCTGGCCGCCGAGTGCGTGCTCGACACCGTGGTCAGCGTGAACTCGACCGGTGACTTCACCTTCGGCGTCGACTTCGGCAACCCGGGCGGCCTGAACTGCTCGCCGGCGGGTGTCTCGATGTCGAACTCGCAGCGCCTGCTGGTCAACAACTCGGCCGGCCAGAGCATCACGCTGCGCCTGCTCATCCCCCAGGTGACCCCCGACACCGGCAAGGAGTACGCCCCCAACGCCAGCGAGATGTGCATCGAGGCGGGCGTCAACCAGACCATGCTCAACCACTTCATCGGCTTCTACACCATGCAGGTCCAGGGTGAGGCCAACGCGGTGCCGCCGCTGGTGTGCTACCAGTCGAACGCCCTGCCGTTCCGCATCACCTCGGTGCCGGGCACCCTGCGCACCGTGTTCACCGCCCCGCTGACCGCGGCCGGCCAGGGCCAGGCGCCCTGCAACGCCACCTAGTCCCCCCCCCTGAACCACGACCGGCGCGTCCTTGGGGGCGCGCCCGTTTCATTTTCGGGGCGCAGCCCGCCCGGCTTGCCGGGCCGCACCCTGGTTGCTACGTTGAAGCACATGCAGAAGCGACGTCCCCCAGGATCACGCCCGGCAGGCGGCGGCGGAGCCGGGGCGGGGTTCGCCCAGAAGCTCGGCGGCCGCATGACCCCGGTCGTGATGTGGCTGATCGTCGCCAACGCCGCGATGTTCGTGCTGTGGGCCTTCGGCAACAAGCCCATCTGGATGATCGAGCGCGTGCTCTTGTCGCCGATGCAGTTCTTCGGCGCCCTGCACCTGTGGCAGCCGCTGACCGCCATGTTCCTGGAGACCTCGGGGCTGGCCTTCTTCTTCTCGATCCTGGCCATGTGGCTGTTCGTGCCCGCCCTCGAGCAGCACTGGGGCCCGCGCCGCTTCCTGTTCTTCTTCCTGTCGGTCGGCGTGCTGGCCAACCTGGTCGCGGTCACGCTGGCGCACTTCTACCAGCCGCGCTTCTTCGGCGGCTTCAACGAGGCCACCCTGGCCGTCGTCGTCGCCTTCGGCGTGCTGTGGTCCAAGCAGCCGGTGTCCTTCTTCGGCGTGCTGCCGATGTCGGCCCGCCAGCTGACCCTGGTCATCGTCGGGCTGAGCTACATCCAGCTCGCCATCGCGGGCGACTGGATCATGCTGATCTCGACCACGGTCGCCATCCTGTACACCCTGCTCATCACCAGCTACCGCTTCTCGCCGGCGCGCTGGCTGGAGAACTGGCGCACCGCCCGGCTGCGCAAGCGCTACAAGGTCCTGAGCGGCGGTCGCAACGAGCCCAAGCAGAAGTGGCTGAACTGACGCGGCTTTCCGCCGCCGCTTGCCCTGGCAACTCCAGTAGCCTACTCTGCCCGGACCATGGCTGAGGGCAACGAGGAACCTGCTGTCACGACCATCTTCGACGGTGGTCGGGCGACGGTCCGGCACCTGCGCAAGAGCAAGCTGGTGGTTCTCAGCGGCTCGGAGCAGGGCAAGGAAATCGAGATCACCAAGCCCCGCGTGTCGGGTGGCCGGTCCATCATCAATGACCTGGTGCTGCCCGACAAGGCGGTGTCGGGGACGCACTTCGAGATCGTGGGGCGCGATGACGGCTACCGGCTGCGCGACCTCGACTCGACCAACGGCAGCTTCGTGGGCGACGTCCGCATCAAGGAGGTCTTCCTCAAGCCGGGCACGGTGTTCCGCGCCGGCCAGGTCCAGCTCAAGTTCATGCTCACCACCGACGTGGTCGAGATCGCGCTGTCCGACAAGGACCGCTTCGACTCCACCATCGGCGGCAGCGTGCGCATGCGCGAGATCT
Organism: Polyangia bacterium; assembly: GCA_044229835.1. GTDB lineage: Bacteria > Myxococcota_A > Polyangia > Haliangiales > JADYYK01 > JADYYK01. Next base: position 7,009 of record JBGASF010000040.1, read on the forward strand.
TCGCCACCCTGGAGAAGGTCTCGCCCAGCGAGCTGACCGTCCTCATCACCGGCGAGACCGGCACCGGCAAGGAGCTCATCGCCCGGGGCATCCACAACGCCTCCAAGCGCAAGGCGGGGCCGTTCGTGGTGCTCGACTGCGGGTCGATCCCGCGCGAGCTCATCGAGTCGACGCTGTTCGGCCACGAGAAGGGCTCGTTCACCGGCGCGGTCGGCCAGCACAAGGGCTGCTTCGAGCAGGCCCAGGGCGGCACGATCTTCCTCGACGAGATCGGCGAGCTCGACATCGGGCTGCAGCCGAAACTGCTGCGCGTGCTCGAGAACCGCGAGCTCAAGCGGGTCGGTGGCGACCGCACCATCAAGATCGACGTCCGCGTGGTGGCCGCGACCAACCGCGACCTGCGCGCGATGGTCAACCAGGGCACCTTCCGCGAGGATCTGTACTTCCGCCTCTCGGTCATCAACGTCGAGCTGCCGCCGCTGCGTGAGCGCCGCGAGGACATCCCCGCGCTGGTGCACCACTTCATGCGCCAGGTCGGCGGCCGTCGCAACATGACCCTCAGCGTGGGCCAGGACGCCATGTCCGCCCTGGTCAACCACCAGTGGGCCGGCAACGTGCGCGAGCTGCGCAACGTCATCGAGCGCGCCGCCTCGCTGTCCGAGGGACCCATGCTGACCCGCGCCGACCTGTCGTTCGGGCGCGAGCCGTCCAACATGCCCAGCGTCATCGTGGCCCAGGGCCTGGGCGCCACCACGCTGCCCCCGGGCGGCGCCGGTGGCCACGGCACGCCGCCGCCGGCGGGCATCCCCACCGCCAGCCACCCGGTGTCGTTCGATCCTTCGCTGCTGACCCCCGGCCTCGACTTCAAGGAGGCCAAGCAGCGCGTGGTCGACGCCTTCGAGGCGGTCTACCTGAAGGGCCTGCTGGAGCGCAACGAGGGCAACATCACGCGCTCGGCCACCGAGGCCGGCCTGACCCGCTACCACCTGCGCGAGCTGCTCAAGCGCCACAACCTGACCGCGGTCGGCCGCGACGAATAGGCCCCTCGAAGCGCAGCTTCGAGGAGTCCTACTCCGTTCCCGCTTGCTCCGTTCGTCGCCCCGCGACGCCAGCGCCGAAAAAGCAGAAGGCCCCGGTCTCCCGGGGCCTTCGTCGTTTCAGCGCTGCGCGCTCAGCGCCCGAAGTTCAGCTTGGTCTTGACCCGCTTCTTGCCGGGGTTGTTGGCCGGCGCGGTGCCCGGAGGCGGCGCGACCACGGTGCCCGGGGTCATCACGGTGCCGCCGGTGGTCATGACGCTGCCCGGAGGGGGGTTCTGGAACGGGTACTTCTTGGTGCCGAGGTCCACGCGGCCCGGGACCACGGTGCCCTTGACGCTGCCCGGAGGGGGCGGGGCCACGGTGCCCGGGTTCATCGGAGTGGTGCCGCCGATGACCACGGTGCCGGGCGTACGGACCACGGTGCCGCCGGTGTAGACCTGACCGCCGCCGTAGTTGGTCGACGGGGGCGGCGAGACCACGGTGCCGCGCTGGTACGGGTTATTGCCGCCGTAGTTCGTGGTGGGCGGGGGCCTGACCACCGTGCCGCCACCGACGTTGACCTGGCCACCCACGTAGACGTTGCCGCGCGGGGGCGGGTTGTAGTTCGGCTGCGGGTTCGGGTTGTAGGCCGGGGGCGGCGTGTAGTTGCCGCCGCCATAGTTGCCCTGCGGCGGGGGCGGGGCGTAGTTGCCACCGCCGTTGTTGCCGTTGTTGCCGTAGGTGTCCACGGTGCGCACGCGCGGGCCGTTCGACCAGTAGCCGGGCACGTACTGATAGCGCCCGCCGTTGTTGTAGTAGCTCGGGCCGACCCAGGCGTAGCCCTGGCGCGGAGCCTCCCAGCGACCGCGGAACCACACCCAGCTGGTGCCGCTCCAGTGCCAGTTGCCATCGATCCACACGTAACCCTGCGCCGGCATGGCGGGGCGAACCTCCACGTACGCGCGCGGCGGAGCCACGTTCACGTAGACCGGCTGCGGCTCGACATAGCCATCGCCATAGCCGTAGTAACCCCAGCTATCGTAGTAGGCGCCACCACGCGCCCTGACCGTGCAACCGCCGGCGAGGACCGCGAGGGCACCGAGGCCGAGGATGGCTTTCGTCAGGATCTTCATCGTCTCTCTCCAGTGCTCGTTGGACGGAACGGCACGTTGCAGGATAGGACGGCCCCGGGGGGCCTGCCATTCAAATTGAGCACACGTCCGCCCACCCCCAGGGCACAGGGGCGATTCTCTTGACAGTTCGCATGTTTGCGGATAACTGAGGCGTCGTGTCGGACATCATCTTCAGTGGTATCCAGCCCTCGGGCGAGCTGCACCTGGGCAACTGGCTGGGCGCGGTCCAGAACTGGGTCCGCCTGCAGGACCGGCCCGGGAAGCACATCTACTGCATCGTCGACCTGCACGCCCTGACGCAGGACTTCGACCCCGCCGAGATGAAGCGGCGCACACTGGAGATGGCCACCGACCTGCTGTCGTGCGGCATCGACCCGGCGCGGTCGCACCTGTTCGTGCAGTCGCACGTGGCCGAGCACACCGAGCTGGCCTGGGTGCTGAACACGGTGACCCCGTTCGGCGACCTCGGTCGCATGACCCAGTTCAAGGACAAGTCGGCGCGCCAGGCCGACAACATCAACACCGGCCTGTTCACCTACCCGGTCCTGCAGGCCGCCGACATCCTGCTCTACCGCGCCAGCCAGGTCCCGGTCGGCGCCGACCAGGTCCAGCACCTCGAGCTGTCGCGCGACATCGCACGCAAGTTCAACGCGCGCTACGGCGAGCTGTTCCCGGAGCCCAAGCCGCTGCTCACGCAGACGCCCAAGATCGTCGGTCTCGATGGCGAGGCCAAGATGTCCAAGAGCGTGGGCAACACCATCACGCTGGGCGAGTCCGAGGAGGTCGTGCGCAAGAAGCTGTCGGTCGCGGTGACCGACCCGGCGCGCAAGCGGCGCGCCGACCCGGGCAACCCCGACGTGTGCAACATCCACTCGCTGCACACCATCTTCTCGTCGGCCGAGAAGGTCGCCGAGGTGCGCGCGGGCTGCACCGGCGCCACCATCGGCTGTCTGCAGTGCAAGGGCTGGCTGGCCGACGGCGTGGTCGCGGCGCTCAGGCCCATCCAGGAGCGGCGGCGCGAGCTCGAGGCGCGGCCCGACGAGGTGCAGGACGCGCTGCGCGACGGCGCGCGCGCGGCGCAGGGCATCGCGCGCGAGACCATGGCCATGGTGCGCGAGCGGCTGGGGCTGTGGCGGGGCTGAAGAAGTACTGGTGGGTGCTCGGCCTGCTCGGGGCCGGGGTCGTGCTGGCGCTGCTGCTGCGCAGCGGTGAGAACCCGGGGTCGCCGGTGGCGGCGGTCAAGGCCTTCACGCGCGCGGCGCGGGCCGGCGACCGTGACGGCGTGATGCGCCACCTGGGGCCGGGCACGCTGGCGGCGCTGGAGCGCGAGGCGCGGCAGGCCACCGGGCTGGCGGGCGGCCACCGCGTGGTGACCGCGCGTGAGCTGCTCGAGGTCGGCGTCGGCGAGCCGGCGTATGACCCGGTCGGCTATCGCGAGATCTCGAACGAGAACGGGCGCGCGACGGTGGAGGTGCGCGGCCCGGGCGGGCGGCTGGATGTCGTGAAGCTGGTGAAGAAGGACGGGCGCTGGCTGATCGAGCTGCGTTAGCGCCCGACGGGCTTGCCGTCGAGAAACGCTTCCACGTCGTGGTTCCAGCGCTCCGGTTGATCGACCATGGGGCAGTGGCCGGAGCGCGAGTAGATGACGAGGCGTGAGCCGGCGATGCGCTTGCGCAGGGCCTTGCCGTCGCCGACCGGGACCAGGCGGTCGAGGGCTCCCCACATGATCAGCGTGGGCGCGGCGATCTGCTGGCAGCGCTCGCGCATGGGCAGCGACAGGATGCTGGTGGCGGCACGCACCGCGGCGCGCAGGTGCAGCGGGAAGTCGTCGCTGTGCACCGAGTCGATGTAGCTCTTCGTGAAGCGCTGCGCCAGCGCGCTGGAGCGCGGGAAGACGTTGGAGAACAGCGTGCGCACCACCAGCGCGGGCAACGCCGGCACGGCGCGCGGGGCGTCCATCGCGGACGCGCCCATGGCGGCGCGGGCGGCGCGCACGCCGAGCCGACCCAGCGCCAGGCCGCTCAGCATCAGGCGGCGCGGCCACAGGCTGAGGCCGGCGGGATCGACCAGCACCAGGCGGCGCACCCGGGTCGGGTGCTCCAGCGCGAACAGCATCGAGACCAGGCCGCCCATGGAGTTGCCGATCAGCGTGGCGGCGCCGATGCCGCGCGCGTCGAGCAGCGCGCGCACGAGGTCCACGAAGCCCTCCATCTTGTAGTCGATGTCGGGGCGATCGCTGCGCCCGAAACCGGGCAGATCCAGCGCGATGACGCGGCGGCGCGGCGCGAAGTGGGGCAGGTTCTGGCGCCAGTAGGCCTGCGTCGCGGTGATGCCGTGGATGAACAGCAGCGGATCGTCGACCGCGCCCGGGCCCGGCGGCGGCCCGCTGTCGACCAGGTTGATGGCGAGACCCGCGATGGTCTCGCGCCGTGCCGTCAGCGCGCCCAGGGGCGCGGCGGTGACACTCAGAACTCGATCTCCGCGTTGAGCCCGGCGCCGCTGCCGGCGCCGTACAGCTCGGGGCCGAAGCGGAAGCGCGGGTCGCGCGACTTCGGGCGCTTGTTGCGGCTGGCCGAGCGGCCCGAGCTGCTCTCGGCGCTGGGCGCCGCGATGTAGCCCTTGTAGTAGAAGAACGCGCTGGCCAGGCCGAACACCGCGGTGGCGCCGATGAGGATGTTGGTCAGGCGCGCCTTGGAGCGGCCGGTGTCGCACACGTCGACGACCGCGGTGACGCCCTTCATCTCGGCCTCGCTGCAGGCGTCACCCGTGGTGGTGATGCGCTTGCCCGGGTCGGGGTCGCTCTGCGAGGCCAGGATGGCCTTCTCCTTGTCATCCTCGGCGCTGCGGACCTGGAGTCCGGTGATGGTGAAGCCGGCGGCGCCCGCCGCGGTGCCCACCAGCGAGCTCCAGAACAGGACGCGGTAGATCCCGCCGGGGCGCTTGTGCGGACGATCGGGGCCGATGGGGCGCGGGCCGCCGCCGCCGGTGGCGGTCAGCTCGGCGTCGAGCTTGGCGCGGGTGCCGGCCTCGACGTCGATGCTGCCGGTCCACTTCTGGTAGCCCTGCACGGTGATCTCGATGCTGTGGTTGCCGGCGGGCACGTCGCTGAACAGCGCGGTGCCGTCGATGAGGTCGGCGTTGACGCTGCGATCCATGACCACGGTGCCTGACAGCGCCTCCGACAGCGCGATGCTGATCTCGCCGGTGGAGGCGACGCCCGAGAGGCTGGAGAAGTACTTGGAGGCGGCCTTCTTGAGCACCGCGGGGTTGGTGGCGTCGGTGGGCAGCTTGTCGGCCACGGTGCGCTCGGAGACGCGGGTCTCGACGTTGATGAAGCGCAGCGAGGCCGCGAAGCCGCCCTCGCGCAGGCGCTTGAGCGAGCCGTAGATCAGGCGCTTGGCGCCGAGGTCGGCGCCGACCTTGGACATGCACTTGAGGTCGGCGTCGTCGGGGCAGTCGAGCAGCTTGACCTCGACCAGGTCGCGCGTGCTGGAGGCGGGCTCGAAGGCGTTGCGGGCCGACTCGGCGCGGGCGCGCAGCGCCTCGGTCAGCAGACGGGCCAGCTCGGTGGTCTCGTTCTGCTTGGCGGCGTCACCGGAGTCGTCGATGGCCTCGACGCCGAGGACCGCGAGCGAGGGCCGGGCCTGGGCGACGCCGACGCCGGTGAGGCTCAGCGCCAGTGTGACGGCAACCACTCGACCTGACAGGCGCGACATGGACGCATTATAGCCAGGCAACCGCAGCTGGGGAGGAATTCAGGGCACGGCGCGGGAGTGTGGGGCAGCGTCCGAAAGCGACAAGGGCTGACCAGCATCGCCTGGTCAGCCCTTGCCTGGTTCCTGCGGCAAGCCCTCCCTAGCAGCCGCCCTCCTCGACGTACTCGCTGGTGCGCGGCACCGTGGTCTCGAACTCCTGGCCGGTGGCGGGGCGGCGCACCTTGACGCGCATCGTGGTGTCCTTGCCGCCGGTCATCGAGGCGTCGCCGGCGCTCTGGCCGTCGATGGTCACGATGTGGTCGCCGGGCAGCAGGCCGCCGGGCAGGCCGGCGTCGGTCTCCATCGGGCTCAGGACCACCAGCTCGTTCTCGGTGTACTCGACGTTCATCGCGGGCTGGAACTCGGGGGTGTACTCGTACTCGCCCTCGCCGCCCTCGTACTCGCCCTCGTACTCGCCCTCACCCTCGTACTCGCCCTCGCCCTCGGCGTACTCGCCCTCGCCCCCGCTGGTCTCGGTCTCGGGGCTCATCGCCAGCTCGGCCTTCTGGTTGGCCTCGACGCGGAAGTTGCGCGTGATGTACTCGCCATCGACCTCGACCTCGGCGTAGTAGCTGCCCATCGGCACGTTGGCGAACTGGAAGCGGCCAGCCGCGTCGGTGGTCGCGTTCAGGTTGGCGGCGCCCATCTCGGAGCGCGACAGCCGCACGCTCAGGCCGGCCACCGGCGCGCCGGCCTTGCCCACCACCACACCGGCGGCGCTGCCACGGTCGAAGCCCACCGACAGCGTGCCCACGTTGCTGGTCTCACCGACGTGGGTCTCGACGGTGCGCCGGGTCGACTCGCCGACACCCTCGACATAGGCCACCACCTCGAAGCTGCCCGGCTCCATCACGTCGGCGCGGAAGGTGCCCGGACCGTGCAGGGTGGCCACCGGCATCAGGGTCGCGTACTGCGAGTAGGTGCCCATCGGGGTCACCGGGCGGCGCACCCAGATCCGCGTCACGCCATCCTGCGGCGCCTCGACCTGGCCCACGATGGTGGGCACGCGCTGCAGCACCTGGCGCACGGTCGGCTCGGCGCTCTTGGTGTACTGGGTCGCGGCGGCGAAGCCCTCGCGCTCGAAGGTCAGGTACTCGGAGCCGCCCTCGGGCAGGCCGAGCTGCGACTTGCCGTTGCGGTCGGTGACCGCGATGGGCTCGCGCGAGCCGTTCGAGATGACGCGCACGAACGGGATGGGCGCGCCGGTGTCATCGACCACGTCGAGCGCCAGCATGCGCATCGCGGGCAGCTCCAGGTCGGCCTGCGCGGCGCGCTCCTGGTCGAGCACCTGCACGTAGTCGGCGGCGCCGCGGGTCGCGCTCAGGCTGGCCTCGACGCGGTACACGCCCGCGCTGGGCACCTCGAGGACGTAGCGGCCGCCGGCGCCGGTGGTGGCGCTGACCTGCTCGGCGTCGCCGAGCTGCATCGAGCCGATGCGCATCGCGGTGACGCGGACGCCCGGGGTCGGCGTGCCGGCGACGCGGGCGACACCCTCGATGGTGCGCGCCACGGCGAGGCGCAGCTCGACGTCCTCGGTGGTGCCGGGCAGGTTGACATAGACGTTGACCGCGCCGCGCAGGCTGCCGGGCGCGCGCGCCGACAGCAGGCCCGAGGCCGAGCCACCGTAGGCCAGCATGACCGGCAGCGCGAAGCGACCGTCGCTGTCGGTGACCACCGAGCTCGGCTGCTCCTCGAGGTCACCCTCGAGCGCGCCACCATCGACGGTGACGCCCGCGGCCGGGACACCCTGGGGGTCGAGCACGATCCCGGTCAGCGTCATCGCGGCGGCGGTGCTCTTGCGCACCGGGCGCGCGCCCAGCTTGGCGGCGACCTTGCCGAGCTGCGCCAGCTTGCCACCAGCGACGCCCGCATCGGTGCCCTGGCGCTCGGCGGCGCTGCGCGCGATGGCCGCGCGCACGCGGCGCGACTTCTGCGAGCCGCGCGCGCCGTAAGCGAGGGTGGCGCCCGCGATGGCGGCGCTGGCGACGATCCAGGTGACGTACTGCTTGGCCCGACTCTGCTTGCGCATCTTTCTCATTGCCTCCGGCCTGGGGTATTGCGAGCGCCTTGCCAGCCGGGACCGGAATGGTTTCCTGAAACGATGCGGGAGGTTGCGACAGGGGGGTGGGGGGTTGTGTCTGCCTTGCCACGGGCCCGGGACAGGGGGGGACGCGGTTTGCTGGGGTTACGCGTGGGTGCTACCGTCGGCACATGCGACTCAGCGTCTCCGCGCGCATCTTCGCGGGGTTCTCCATCGTCCTGCTGACATTCGGCGCAGTGTCCGCACTGACGTGGCTGAGGTTGCGCGGACTTGGCGCGCGCATGCGCGTCATCAACAACGGCTACCTGCGGTTGTCGCTGACCTTCAACGAGCTGGAGACGCTGCAGTCGAACCTCAAGCACTTCCTCGAGGGCATGGGCCGCGTGCGTGACGGTGGTGATGATGGCGGGCGCAACCTCATCATGGCGTCGCGGCGCGCGCGGCTGCGCAGCCTGTCGCGCGCCGACGAGATCGCCGTGGACGCCACGCGGCTCGACACCAGCGGCGGCGAGCGGCGCTACCTCGAGGGGCTGCGCGCGGACCTCGGGCGCCTGCGCGGCGAGCTGGAGTCGACCGAGCCGCTGTACACCACGCTGGGCGGCGCGCTGGGCAAGCAGAGCTACGGCGCCGAGATCGACGCCCGGCTGGCGCTGCTGCGCCTGATGCGCATCGAGCAGCGCAACTTCCAGGCGATCCGCGCGGTGGCCTTCGATCTGCGCCGGCGCGTCATGCGCGCCGGGCTGGCGGCGCAGCACGACGAGAGCGAGGCGCTCAAGAGCACGCTGCTGCTGGTGGCCATCGCCATCGTGGTCGGCGCGCTGGTCACGGTGGCGGCGCACCTGACGGTGCGGCCGCTCAAGCGGCTGCGTGACGGCGCGCGGCAGCTGGCGCGCGGCGACTGGTCACAGCGCGTGAACGCGTCGGGCAAGGACGAGATCGCCGAGCTGGCGCGTGAGTTCAACGCCATGGCCGCGGCGCTGGAGGAGCGCGAGCAGCGCGTGATCCGGTCGGAGCGGCTGGCGGCGATCGGGCAGATCGCCGCGCAGATCACGCACGAGATCAGGAACCCGCTGTCGTCGATCGGGCTGAATGCGGAGATCCTCGAGGAGGAGCTGGCGGCAGCGGGCCCCGGTGCGGCGCAGTCGGTGGAGGCGGTGCGCGCCATCCAGCGCGAGGTCGATCGCCTGACCGGCATCACCGAGGAGTACCTGCAGATGGCGCGCATGCCCAAGCCGCGCCTCGAGCTCGAGGACCTCGGCGCGCTGGTGGCCGACGATCTGGCCTTCCACAAGGAGTCGCTGGCGCAGAAGGGCGTCGAGCTCGAGGTCCGCGTCGAGGGTGACGTGCCGCGCGTGCTGGCCGACGAGAACCAGATCCGTCAGGCGCTGCGCAACCTGGTGCGCAACGCCACCGAGGCCATGGCGGCGGGCGGCGGCGGGCGGCTGACGGTGACGGTGTGCGTGGCCAAGGGTGGCGAGGTCGAGCTGCGCGTGACCGACACCGGGCCGGGCATGTCGGCCGAGACGCAGGCGCACATCTTCGAGCCGTTCTTCACCACCAAGGAGAAGGGCACCGGCCTTGGCCTCGCGCTGACGCAGCAGATCGTGGCCGAGCATGGCGGCGCCATCGCGGTCGAGAGCGCGCCCGGGCAGGGCACGTCGTTCGCGGTCAGGTTGCCGGCAGGGGCCGCGGCGGCCTGAGCGAGCACCGAGCACGACCACGACCACGAGCACGAGGCTCAGCGGAGCGGATAGTGCGGTTTTCGCGTGCGGACGATGCGGGATTTGCTCACTCGCAGCAGCTGCGGAACTCGCAGGCGTTGACCGAGACACCGCCAGGCTGGGTGCAGGTCGAGGTCACGCGGCCGCCGCTGGAGCAGGTGCAGGTCCAGCTGCCGTCCTGCTCGGCGAGCGTGCACTCGACGCTGCGACCGCCGCCATCCTCGTGACTACACCAGCCAATCTGGGCTGACGCCGCCACCGGCGCTGGCGCGGCGGGCACCCGCGCGGGGGCCGTCACCGCGGCAGGCAGGAGCGTCACGAGGCCAATCAGCAGTGCATGAATCAACCCCATCGGGCAGGCGTCTCCTCCAGCAACCGCTGGTCGTCCCCCCTTTCAGCAAGCGCCGTACCGCACAGGGCGGCGACGGAATCTCGCCACTTTGGCAGGCAACCATCCTGCCCAGATGTGCCGTCCCGGCACATGGCTGTGGCGTCGTCAACACCGGTTCACGCTTGCGCCAGGTCGGCGCCACCCGCAGAATGCAGCGCCTACGATGGCTTCCGAGCTGAAGCTGGTCGCAACCAAGCGCTTTGCGGGGGTGCCTGGTCGCAAGGAAGACGGCGCCATCACGGGCGCCATGTCGCTGCTGTTCATCATGGCGGCGATCAACTTCATCAACTACGTCGACCGCAGCATCCTGACGCCGCTGGTGCCGGCGCTGATGGAGTCCAAGGCCAACGGCGGCCTCGGGCTGTCACAGCGCGAGGTCGGCCTGCTCGGGTCGGCCTTCATGTGGGTGCACTCGCTGGCGTCGATCCCGCTGGGCCTGCTGGCGGATCGCCTGCTGCGCAAGCGCATCATCGCCGCCGGCGTGACGCTGTGGAGCATCGCCACCGCGGGCGCCGCGCTGGCGGGAAACTTCGCGCACATGCTGATCGCGCGCGCCGCGGTCGGCATCGGCGAGGCCGCCTATGCGCCGGCCGCCACCGCGCTGATCAGCGAGCGCTTCCCGGCCGAACACCGCGCCCGCGCGCTGGGCATCTTCAACCTGGGCATGTTCATCGGCGGCGCCGTGGGCATCACGCTGGGCGGCGTGGTCGCCAAGCACCTGGGCTGGCGCGCCGCCTTCCTGATGGTCGGCCTGCCCGGCCTGGTGCTGGCGCTGCTGGTGCTGGCGGTGGCCGAGAAACGCCGGCGCCAGGGCACCGGCCCGTCTCTGAGCGACGAGAAGCCCGACATGACGCTGGATCCGTCGGCGTCGCACTCGCACACCACCTCGCTGCGCGACCTCAAGGTGCTGCTCAAGTCGAGCTCGTTCCGCGCCGTCAACATCATCGGCATCCTCATCACCTTCTTCGTCGGCGCGCTCAACCTGTACGCGGTGCAGTACCTCAAGGACGTGCACAAGATCGATCCCGCCAGCGCCGGCCCCATCTTCGGTGGCATCGCGGCCGTCGGGGGCCTGGGCGGCGTGTTCTTCGGCAGCTACCTGGCCGACCGGCTGACCCGGCGTGGCTGGGGCACCGGCGGGCGGCTCGCGGTCATCGGCGCCGGCATGGTGCTGGCGACGCCGTTCATCGTGGCCGGGCTGCTGATCGGCAACCCCATCGTGCTGTACCCCGCGCTCGGATTCGGGGTCTTCTTCACCACCTGGTACATCGGGCCCATCCTGGCGGCCCTTCATGACGTGGTGCCGGCCTACAATCGCGCCGCAGCGACCGGGGCCTACTTCTTCCTGATCCACATGCTGGGCGACGCGCTGTCGCCCATCGTGGTGGCCGAGATCAAGACCCAGACCGGCTCGCTCGAGATCGGGATGCTGGTGGCGGTCGGGGTCGGCACGCTGGGGGGAATCTATGCCCTCCTGGCCACGCGCAAGGTGCTGCGGCGAAAGCTGGGGCCCGGCGCCAAGTCCTGATAGGATCAGCGCCTCCCATGGCAGCGGGTTCGGACGACGAGCGGCGTCGCCAGACGCGTGAAGCGCTGGTGTTGAAGGTCGAGTACGCCGATGCAGACGGGCTGGTGCACGACTACACCAGCAACATCTCGCAGGGCGGGACCTTCGTGGTCACCGATCGCGAGCTGCCCATCGGCGCCGAGGTCAAGCTGGTGCTGTCGTTCCCCGGCCTCATCAAGCCGCTGCCGCTGCCGGCCAAGGTGGTGTGGCACGGTGACGCCGAGGGCGGCGAGGACCGCGGCGTCGGGGTGGCGTTCGATCTCGGCGACGACGCCGCCAAGGCGCGCCTGGCCGAGCTGGTCGCGCGCATCGCCGAGGGCGATCCCGAGGTCGTCGCGCGCACGCTGCGGGTGCTGGTGGTCGAGGACAATCCGCACGTGGCGGCGCTGATCCGCGACGGGCTGGCGGGCGGCGCCAAGCGCATGCGCGGCCACGTGGTGTTCGATCTCAGCGTGGCCAAGGACGGGCGCGAGGCGCTCGACAAGCTGACCGCGGCCGACTGGGACCTGTGCATCATCGACATCTACCTGCCGGTGCTCGACGGCGTCGCCGTCATCAAGGCGCTGCGCGCGCGTGAGGCGACCAAGACCTTGCCGGTGGTCGCGGTGTCGGCCGGCGGGGCGCAGGCACGCGCCGCGGCGCTGTCGGCGGGCGCGGACTTCTTCCTCGACAAGCCGATGCGGCTGGCCGACATCATCGCCAGCATCCAGCGATTGACGGGCGTCGGGTAGCGCGGAGCCGGAACAGCACTCCTCGAAGCTGCGCTTCGAGGGGGCTGAGGGGGCTACTTCAGGGTCTTGTTGAAGGCGATGAACTCGGCGGTGCCGGGCTTGAGCTGCATCGCGGCGGCCATCTCGCTCTTGGCGCGCTTGACGTCCTTGCGCTTGACGTAGGCCTTGGCCAGCTCGAAGTGGATGGTGGCGGGATCCTCGGGGATGCTGTCGCCCTTGAGCATCAGCGCGGTCGACAGCACCACGATGGCGTCGCCGGGGCGGCCGACCTCGTTGTAGGCGCGGCCGACGCGCTCCAGCACCTTGCCCTCGTAGGGGTTGATCTGGATGGCGATCTCGCCCCACTGCGCGACCTTGGCCCAGTTGCCGCGATCGGCGAACTTTGTCACCAGCATCGAGTAGGCCTTGCTGTCCATCTGCTCGATCCAGGCGTAGCCCTCGAGCTCGGCCAGCGCCTTGTCGAACTGCTGCTTGTCCTCGTACAGCTTGAACAGCAGCTCGTAGGGCTCGCTGGCCTCGGGGTTCATCTTCTTGGCCAGGGTCAGCTGCTTCTCGGCGTCGACCGGCGAGCCGGTGCGCGTCGCGATGAGGCCCAGCTTGCCGCGCGCGTCGTAGCCGTCGCCGCCCGCGGCGATGAGCAGCTCGATCCACTTCTTGGCCTCGAGATCCTTCTTCTTGCGCAGCGCGACGTCGCCCAGCACCCACAGCGCCTCCTTGCGCTTGGGCTCGGTCTTGATGATGGCGCGCGCGACCTTGTCAGCCTTGTCGAGCTCGTCGGCGTTCAGGTAGGCCAGCGCCAGCGCGGCCTGGAAGCCCATGTCGTCGGGCGCCCCGGCGGCGGCCTTCTCGCGCGCCTCCAGGTCGGCGTACGAGGCCAGGTTGATGACGTAGCTGCCGTCGTAGGCCTTGAGGCGCTTGGCCAGGTAGGCGCGGAACTCGGTGTCGAACGCGATGGTGTCGAGGCCGGTCACGGTGCGCAGCACCTCGGGCGTCGACTTGCCCTGCGCGAACAGCTTGAGCGCCTCGACCACCTTGGGGAAGCCGAAGCGCTCGACCATCCAGGTCATGGTGACCGAGGCCTGGTGGTAGGCGACCAGGACGTCCTCGGCGCGCATGAAGGCGGCGTTGAGATCCATCACGCCGACCAGGGTGCCGGTCTTGAGCGCGATCCACAGGTCGCGGTCGTTCTCGCGGCGCCACTCCTTGCGCGCGATGATGGTCTCGTACTCGCTGAGGCCCTCGGTGAACCAGCGCGGCACGCGGTTGTTCGACAGCTGGATGGCGAACACGTGGCTGAGCTCGTGCCACAGCACCATGCCCCAGTTGATCGAGCGCCCCTCGGGCGACAGCGCGGTGATGACCTGGCCGAAGCAGACGCCGAGCGCGCCCAGGTTGGGCAGGCCGACGGTGCGCACCGAGTAGTGGTCGCTGTCGGCGAACATCTCGATGGTGACCGGCGTCTTGGGCGTCATGCCGTAGCGCTTGACCATGTCGGTCCAGGCCTTCTCGACCAGCGGCCCGACGTAGGGCAGCAGCAGCGGGCGCTCGCTCTTCTGCATACGGAAGCGGAAGATGGCCGGCTTCTTGGTGCTGGCGGGCGGCCACACCGCGAACTCGTAGTCCTTGTCGATGACGTCTTCGTAGAGGTTGAGCAGGTTGTAGGCGCGCACGTTGAAGCCGTCGCCCTTGAAGGCCTTGCCGAGCAGCTCGCGCCCCTTGACCTCGTCGCCCATGCGCAGGTAGTTCGAGGCCAGCTCGGCCATGGCGACGTAGTAGTCGGGGCGCAGCGTGATGGCCTGGGTCTCCAGGCCGATGGCGTCGGCGTAGCGGTGGTCCTTGACCGCGAAGGTCGCCACGGTGTGATAGACCTCGGCGAACTTGGCGTTGATGGACAGCGCCTTCTTGACCGCGGCCTCGTAGCCCGGCTTGTCGTCGCCGATGTACGCGATGGTGGCGACCAGGGCGTGGGCGTGCAGATCGTTGGGATTGACGGCGAGGATCTTGGCGACCTCGCGGCCGGCGGAGGCCAGCTCGGCGTTGTCGATGAGGAGCTCGGTCTTGATGGCCAGCGCGCCGGGGTGGCCGGGGTCGGAGGCCAGCGCCTTGTCGCACAGCGCGGTGGCGGCCTTGATGTCGTAGGTCTGCTCCAGCTTGACGCGCGCCATGCCGACCAGGGCGTCGGGGTAGTTGGGGTCGATCTTGAGGACCTCCTCGAACGACGGCTCGGCGTTGCCGACGGCGTACTTGTCGACGAACAGCCAGCCCCAGCGCACGTTGGCCTCGAGCAGGTTGCCGTCGAGGTCGACCGCGGTGTGGTAGGTGTCGTTGGCCTCGGAGTGGCTGCCCAGGTACTCGGCGGCCATCGCGACGTACATCATCTGCTCGGCGTTCTTGTCGTCGATCTTGCCGTCGTTGAAGTCCTCGTAGAAGCCGTCGAACACCGCCTCGCCGGCCTTGAGCTCGCCGAGGTCGGTCATCAGGAGCTCGCCGAGCAGGGCGCGGGCGCGGTACTGCTTGTCGTCCTTGGCCACGACGGCCTCGAGCTCGCGCTTGGCGCCCTGGTAGTCGCCGCGGGCGCGCAGCGTCTCGGCCAGGCCGACGGCGGCGTCGAGGCCGAGCTGGCCCTTGAGCTTGCTGAGCTTGCGGAAGCTCGCCTCGGCCTCCTTGAGGCGACCGGTGCGGCGCTGCACGCGGGCGACCAGCAGCGCGCCGGCGTCGGCCTCCTTGCCCTTGAGCTTGGCGGCGGCGGCCTCGGCCTCGCGGTAGCGGCCATGCAGGAAGTCGTTCTGCGCGTCGACCAGCGCGGCGTTCGCCAGGCCCGGGGCCAGGGCCAACACCAGCGCTGCAATCACCTTCACCTGGATCGATTTCACGCGTCTCACGCGGGTCTCCTGTGGTCGGGCAGCATTGCCTCGTGCTCGGGTTGTGTCAACGCGCGGGGTGCTCCATTGTTTTGGCCGGAAACTCGGGTACCATCTAGGGAAATGTCGAGCTCGGCGGAGGGTCGGTCGGATGATGCTGCGAAAGCCAAGGAGCAGCGACTCATCTATGGCGACTTCGACGCCTTCCTGAAGCACGCCATCAAGGAGTACTACGACCGAGGCTGGCGCAATCGTCGCGGCAACTTCGTCGCCCTGCTCATCGCGTCGGGTCAGACGCTGGAGATGGCAAAGGATTCTGTCAGCAGCGGGGACGGCATCCGCAACGTCGCGGTGGGCGCCGGGGCCATGCTGGCGCTGCGCATCGGGCTGCGCTACGCGCTGGGCGGGCCGCTGGGCCTGATCCTGGGCGCGGCGACGGCGGTGTCACTGGCGCAGTACTTCATCAGGAACCGCAAGGACGTCACCAAGAAGATCGACGTCTACAAGAAGCTGATCCAGGACGCGCGGGGGCGCTACGACGAACTGCAGGGGGCGCACCGCGGCGGACGCACCGACGTGGTCGAGCGCAACCTGATGATCGACGGCCTGATGAAGCGTTTCCTCGAGGATTGCGACACCAAGTAGCCAGGGCGGCGTTCGCAGCGGTCTGCCTGGCCTGGGGGGTTGGGGCGGCACGGACAGCGCGGGCGGCCGAGGTCGCGGTGCTGAGCTTCGACGTCGTCGGGGTGCCCAAGGCGACGCTGCCTGGGTTCGACGCCTCGCTGGAGGTCGGCCTGGCGACCACCGGCTACACCATCACGCGGGATCGCGCGACCACGGCGGCGCTGCTGGCCGAGGCGCCGGGGCCGACCGCGGGCTGCCGGGTCGGGCCGTGCCTGGCGGCGGCGGGCAAGATGCTGGGGGTGACCCACTTCGTGGTCGTCGCGGTGACGGTGCGCGGGGCGCAGTACGACATCGTGATGTCGCTGCTGGAGGCCCAGACCGGCCAGGTCGTCGGGCAGACGCTGCGGACCTGTCCGGTGTGCACGCTGGACGAGGCGCTGATCATCGTGTCGGAGGCGGCCGAGGCCATCGGGTCGTCGGGCAACCTGGAGGCGCCGCCGACGCGGACCCGGATCGTGGTGGTCAGGCCGGCCAAGAAGGTCAAGCACACGAGCTGGCGCAAGGCCGTGGGCGGCGCGGGTATGCTGCTGGGAATGTTGACGATTCTGGGTGGCGTCGCGCTGGACGAGAACGGCCGCGACGGCCTGGTGCCGATGCTGGCGGCGGGCACGGTGGGTTTCTGGGGAGGCGCGCTGCTGGTCGGAACGGATGATGTGGAGGCAGGCTTCGGCAGGGCTGGACGGCGAGGGCGTTCTGTGAGCCTGATGGGTATTCAGAAGGTGTTCACATGGTGAGTTCGATGCGCTTCGCGAAGAATTTCAGGCTGGTCGGCGCCGGCGCGCTGGCCATGGCGCTGCTGGCGAGCTGCGGCGAGGATGGCCCCGGCGGGCCTGGTCCGACCACTGACGTCGCGGTGTTCTTCAATGTGACGCGGCCAGATCAGACGCCGGGCGAGTACTTCGAGCTGCCGTTCCCCAACGTGCTGCGCATGAAGGCGGGCGGCGGCATGGAGCTGACGGGCCTGCCCGCGATGGGGCCGCTGGTCGAGCTGGTGCGTGATCTGGTGTCGAAGGACATCACGGGCGCCAGCACCAATGGCGGGATCTACTTCCGCTTCACCGGCGAGATCGATCCCGAGACGCTGCCGCCCGAGGGGGTGTCGCCCGCCGACGCCAGCGTGTTCCTGGTCAACATCGAGCCGACCTCGATCGACTATGGCAAGCGCGCGGTGCTGCGCCTGAAGTACGACCCGCTGGAGCTCAACTACATCGGCAAGAACGCGCTGTCGCTGCTGCCGTATCCGGGCTTTCCGCTGCGCCAGGGCGAGACCTATGCCGCGGTGGTGACGACGCGGGTGCTGTCGAAGACCGGGGTGCCGGTGCTGCGCGCGCCCGACCTTGCGGCGCTGCTGGGCGAGGCGATGCCGGCGGACGCGACGCTGGCGGCGGCGTGGCCGAAGTACCAGCCGCTGCGCGACTACGCGGCGGCCGGCAAGCTGGCGCTGGGCGACGTGGCGGGGGCGACGGTGTTCACCACGCAGCGCTCGACCGACGTGATGGCGAAGATCCGAAAGGTGATCTACCGCGACTTCCCGGCCCCGCCGGTGGAGCCGGCGCTGACGGCGATCGGCGAGACCGACCAGTACCTGACCTTCGAGGGGCGCATGGACGGGCCCAACTTCCAGGTCGGCACGCCGCCCTACTCGCAGCCCGAGGATGGCGGCGGCATCGAGTTCGACGCCAACGGCGATCCCAAGATCGTGCGCACCGAGTCGATCCGCTTCGCGATGACCATCCCCAAGGGGCAGATGCCGGCGGCGGGCTGGCCGGTGGCGCTCTATGCCCACGGCACCGGGGGCAGCTACAAGTCGTTCATCGGCGACTCGATTGGCAGCGACCTGGCGGAGATCCGCAATGGCCAGGGCGAGATCGTCTCGAAGATTGCCTGTATCTCGATTGACCAGGTGCTGCACGGCCCGCGCAAGGGTGATCCCGAGGCGTCGACCGAGCTGACCTTCTTCAACTTCAACAACCCGGTGGCGTTCCGCGACAACATCAAGCAGGGCGCGCTGGACGACTTCCAGCTGGTGCGCTTCGTCGAGACCATGAACGTGGACCTCGGCGTCGGCCAGCGCATCAAGTTCGACCCCAGCAAGATCTACTTCGCCGGCCACTCGCAGGGCGGCCTGACCGGCCCGCTGTTCCTGGCCGCGGAGCCCAAGATCAAGGCGGCGATCCTTTCGGGGGCTGGTGGCGTGGCGGTGCTATCGCTGCTGGGCAAGACCGAGCCGGTCGACATCGCGCACCTCGTGAAGGTGCTGATCAGCGACGCGGTCGTGGACGAGTTCCACCCGCTGCTGACGCTGATCCAGACCTACATGGACTCCAGCGACCCCATCAACTACGCCCGGCTGATCACGACCGAGCCGCCCAAGGGCCAGGCGCCCAAGCACATCTTCCAGACCCTGGGCCTGGTCGATTCCTACACCCCGGTGCCGACCATCAAGGCGCTGGCGACCGCGCTGTCGCTGTCGCCCGTGGAGCCGCTGCCGGCCGAGCTGCCCGGCATGCTGCTGGCGGGGCTGACCCCGCTGTCGGGGTCGGTGACTGGCAATCTCACGGTGGGCTCGATGAAAGTGACTGCCACGCTGACCGAGTACATCGCCAACGGGTATGACGGCCACTTCGTGGTGTTCCGCGATTCGCGCGGGGCGCGGCAGGCCAAGATGTTCCTCGGCACGATGGTCGAGAACGGGGTCCCGACGGTCGTTCCGTAGCCGAGACACGTAGTCGTCAATGAGACCAGATCTTGATCTTGCAGTAGCTCAAATGCGTCGCGCACTCTCACAGATGCAGAACGGCCGACGAAGCGCTGGCGAGTTCGCAGCGCGTTACTACGATCTAGGAGCTACCATTCTAAAGACTCCGGCGCTCGCCGCGGCCATCACCGCGCTGGCCGGCCGCAGCCAGGTCGAAGCCTCAAAACGGGGGACGATCCAGTGTGGAATGGTCGATCTCAGGGCCCAATTCGAAAGCCTGTTGGGGCACGCGGGTAGTCTGCTGGCACCCCTCAGCAATGCGCAGAGACACGCGCACAATCTCTTCATGAATGAAGCTCCTGTGTTTCGTGGGATGAAGTACGCGGAGTTCCTCCAACTGTTTCGCCAGTCTGACTTCTCGTTCGAATCGGGCGACGATCTGGATCTCTTCAAGTCCTGCGTCCATCGAATCGTCGACGGCGTCGCCAAGCAGCCCGTTCGTGTCCCTGGCTCCCTTGTGCAGGATGCCGCACATGCACTGATCCGTTCAATTGATCGGATGAGAAGCGCAGTCGTGTTCTTGGATCAACTCTCGGATGCCGAGAGTCCGCGATCCGCAATCGAGCGGCTTCAGGAGTGGGTTGCTCGAGTAGACTTGCTGCGCTCGGGGGTGGGCACTTGGCCGATCCAACCGGATGATCGGCTTGCGTCCATGATGGCGCTGCCAAATTTCGATGTGATACAGGTCGAAGCGCAGTGGATTGCGACGGCGATTGAGGGCGAGTTGGCGACGGCGCCGCTACGCGCACTGTCGGCGCATCGTCTCCGTACGTATTTGGAGCACTTCGCGGGTCCTCGGTTGGCGTCGGAGATGCTTGGGGACACGAGGCGCGCGGAGCAGATCCTCCAGCACGAGGTTGACCGTTTTCTCTTCTCGGAGGGATTCTTCCCTATCGTTCACGCCGAAGCCAGCGGAGGACGAATGGATACCTTCGTGCCTCCACGCCGGGAGCTCTTTGTAAGGGAAGGGTACCAGGGAGGGCCCGCCTTCCTCCTCGAGCTGAAGCAGCGCATGGATCCTGCCCTCGCAAGAGGTACGCTGGTTGATGCGGTAGACAGCGGTCTGCGTCAGGCCACTGAGTACCGAAAGCACGTCGCCGCCTTCCAGGATTGGCTTCCAATTGAAGTATTCGTCCTCGTCGCATACGGCGGCTCGGTGCGCTACCAAGTCTCTGCCGATGAGCACAGTGTGCTTCTGGTGCACTTGGGAAGCGCCACTCCCTCTGATGGCGTGAAACTGCTCCGCTGATCCCCGGGTGCGGCGATTTGCCGCGGGCCATGAGTCGTTCTGCCCCGCAGCCAGATGGGGTAATCTCGCAGACGGGGGCCGCCAACTGCCGGCTTTGAGGATTTCATGAGGGTGTCAGGCTTCCAGTTGGGCGCATTTCGCGCCTTCAATAATGCATTCCTTCCAATCTCTCCTCTCACCGTGGTGGTGGGCGAGAACAGCAGTGGAAAGTCGTCCTTGGCCCAGGCGTTGCTGATCCTGAAGCAAAGCTTGGGTGGGCAGGCGCCCGGGGCTCAGGTTCCTACTCTTGTCCTGAACGGTCGAGAAGTGGAGGGCGGTTCGTACCGAGACATAGTCCACGGTGGAAGCGAACAGCAAACAATGGAGTTCAAGTTTCATTTCTCCCCAGACTCGGCCGTTTCTCCTCCCCGGCCGATCGCTCCCGTCTTTGACGATCCAACTCTCGAAGAGGAGGTCTATTTCTCCCAAGAGTGGAAGCCTCCGAGAAGCCTCCTCGGTCTGCCAATGAAGGTCAATGCCAAGTTCGAGAACGAGGAACCCTTTGGACCCCGGCTCGTTGAGTTGTCCGTCGAGATTGAGGACTATGGCGGTGTGCGTGTTCTTCGGACTGAGGGAGTCGAGCGGAGTCGCCACTGGCGTGTCTACGTAACAGGATTGAAGCGGGGGGTCTTTCGTGCCGCGTTCTCGACGGGACGACTGTTTCCCTGGATCTACCCACGGAGCGGATGGCGGGAGGGCCGCACCATGCGCGCCGCGACCCAGAGTAAGGAGTTCCTGTTCGCGAGTATGTGTGGTCTTCTTGATGAGGTTATCTGGAGATTCCTGAGCCGAATCCGTTTCCTGGGCCCCTTCCGGACCCCGCCGAAGCGTCGTTACTTCTTCTCTGGTTTTGGGGCGCGAGAGACGGGCTCCGCAGGCGAGCAGGCCGTCGACCTGCTCATCACAGAGCAACTGCTTCGCAGGACGGGGGCCGGTAGTCTAAACGCCCTCGTCGGCCGTTGGCTGTCCCGTCTCCGCCTGGCGCACTCGATGCATCCTGTGCTTCTGGCCAAGTCAGCGAGTCTGTTTGAGGTTAGGATTCGGGAGAGCAAACGTGCGCCTGAGATCAACATGGCCGATGTTGGGTTTGGGATTTCCCAGGTCTTGCCAGTTCTCATCCAAGGTCTGCTAACACCGCGGGGCGGTACCTTCATCGTTCAACAGCCCGAGCTTCATCTGCATCCTGACGCTCAAGCCGGGCTGGCGGACTTCTTTCTCTACTTGGCGCGGGAGGGGGTCTTCTGCGTTGTCGAGACCCATAGCGAGTACCTTCTGGCCCGGCTGAGGCGGCGCCTCGCCGAGGCAAAGAACTTGAAGACCCGTGAGCGTGGAGGAATGGCTCGGGATGCGGTCTCCATCGTCCTCACAGAGCAGACAAGGCGAGGACACGCCGCTCGCATGATCCGCCTAGACGAGAACTTCCAGTTTATCAACATGCCGCGTGGCTTTATGGAGCAAGCGCTGGAGGATCGGATGGCGATCGTGAAGGCGATCGCACGATGAGTGCGAAGCCCGCCGTCGTCTACGATGCGACAGTCGTTGCCTTTTCGTGCGGCGCCCTGACCGGGAGGAAGAAGGGCAATGCCCTCGATCTGCGGCTGGCAGCAATTGAACGGTTCGTGTTTGGGTTCGCAGTCGCGCGTTACAATCGGAAGTTGTTCAGCGAGTACGACGACCACACACGCACGCGTGAGAAGAACGATGTTGTGAGGGTGTTTCTCGAGTTGCTCGTCAGGAATGGCGTTTTGGTCAACAGTAACCGACTCTCACGCACTGACTACGCAAGGGCCCTCTCCGTTCGTTGGCCGAGTCACGACCAACACCTCCTGGCGGCGGCGATCTGCAGGGGTAAGGCGATCCTATACGTCACGGAGGCCGCCCACTCGAAAGTCGCGAGCGGGGTCAAACGCGCGTTCGGGATTGATGTCATAGGCCTATAGAGCTTGGATGCGGCAGAATGCCGCACTGGAGCGACCTGTAGACTCAGGTAGTTGCGGGGTCGGCAAGCGAGGACGTCTGGGGTCTTCGTTGTGTGCGGCGAGAATGTCGATACTGTGGTGTGCCGGATGGGCCGATGTGACGGTCGGATTCTGTGGAGTTCGTCTTTGCTAGGGCTGTATCCTCGGTCGGACATCTGGCCGGGGGTGGAGAATGGGATATCGTCGCAGCAGCATTGTCGTGTGTGGCGTGGCGTGGCTGGCGCTTTGTTCGTGCTCCGAGTACGACCAGGAGAGATCGTCGAACAGGTCCCAGCCGCTCGCCAGGTCTGGAGGCGCCGGACTCACGATCGAGCGTGCGCGGTCGTTCCGGATCCGGCGTACTGACGCACCTGCAGAGCCAGGAGTGCCGACCGTCGGCCGCCCAAGGATCATGGAGTGGGGCGTCGTTGGCGACTCGGGTGTGGAGGCATTCACGCGGTTTGGTGAGCGCGTTGCTCCACAACGCAAGAGGGTGGAGAAAGGCTCGGGCCGCGGGTCCGTTGACGTTCTGCCAACAGCAGATGTTGAGCTTCCTGGGCGTGCGCGCGGGCGGACCCGCCTTGTGGACAATGGTTCGAATGCGACGGTGGAGTTTTCGTTGCAGGGAGTGCGCGACGTGTCTGGCGAGGCCAGTGACGGTTACTTGGTGTTTCGGGGCGCGGCGGACGGATCAGACGTCATCACGAGTGTGACCAACGACGGTGTCGAGGACTTTGTAGTGTTTGAGGAAGCGCCGAGGCAGTCGGTGGTGACCTACGATGTGCGTCTTGGGGCCGCGATTGCCGGTCTGCGACTTGTCGCGAACACGCTCGAGTTCCTCGATGTGGGAGGTGCCCCGCGGCTGCGAGTTGCGCCTCCGTATCTGGTCGACGCTGGTGGGGAGTACCACCGCGCAGAACTCGGGGTGCTTGGATGCGCGCACGACACGGACCCCTCCCCACCGTGGGATCGGCCGGTGGTGGCCCCGGGGGCGACCAGTTGCGGTGTGGAGGTCAGGTGGTCGAGTTCGGGGGTCTCGTACCCGGCGCTTCTCGACCCTCAGTGGGCGACGACTGGGAATATGGTGAATGTCCGGCTGGGGCATCAGGCGACCCCCATTACCTCGGGCAGGGTCCTTGTCACCGGGGGCTACGGGGCAGCTGGATACTCGAATGCGTCGGAGATCTATCAGGAGAGCAGCGGCACCTGGGCCGCTACCTTCAGTATGAACTCTGCCCGCTACAACCATCGAATGGCGCTCAACAACGCTCAGACCATCGTTTGGGTGACCGGTGGATTCAATGGCAGCAGTCACCTCTCTACCACTGAGTACTTTCCTCTGCAGGGCGCCAACGGCTGGGGAAATGGACTCGCGATGAATCTCGCGCGCAGTTCCCATAGCATGACTGCTCTCGCAGATAACCGACTCCTTGTCGCGGGTGGGGAGTTCGGTGCCGCAACTGACATTCATCAGACCGCTGAGACCTTGAACCTGGGCGGCGGCATCTTCTGGACGTTCACGGGTAGCATGAACTACCCCCACTCCCGACATACTGCAACGCGATTGGCCGATGGGAAGGTCTTCATTGCGGGAGGGTTTGGGGGCGATGCGGATCACCCCTGCTGCCATCCTGGTAGCAATGAAACAGAAGTCTTCAATCCTTCGACCAACGCTTGGGCTATCACTGCTCCGCTCACCTGCTTTCAGTTCGGCTACGACGGCGCCGCGGCGTTGGTTGGGACGAACAAGGTGCTTTTGGTTGGTGGGTACAACGAGAACTGCGATTTCTACGATACCTACCGCACGGCGATGATCTACGACCCTGCTACCAACACGTGGTCAACTGCCGCGCCTATGCTCAAGCGGCGGCGGTGGCCGGCTGCCACGACGATGACGAATGGCAAAGTGCTAGTGACGGGCGGGTACGACTATGGCTCCGGCACACTGGAGCCGGGCTCTCCCGCGGAAGGGGCTATTGCGGCTACCGAAGTCTACGATCCGGTATCCAACTACTGGTCGTCGACCGGGGATCTGCATTCGTCCACCCCCTGCACGGGGTCGGGTTGCGGACGCTACGCGCACACGGCGAGCTTCCTGGCCAACGGTCGCGTTCTTGTCACTGGTGGATGGAGTGGCTTCGGGTTCGCGCCCAACAGCGAGCGGTCGGGCACCTGCCAGGGAGCCGGGGTGTGCGGTGCCGGCTGGTCGGCGGACGGGTGCTACTGTGACGGGGCGTGTGTGGGTTGGGGCGACTGCTGTCCGGACGCGTGCTCAGTTTGTGGTCGATGCTCCCCCTAACGCGCGGGGCGTGGTGCGAATCACGTCGCCGGGTCGCAACGGCTGGATTGTGACCTGGCTGTTGGTGAAGGGTCAGCAGGGTGTTGATAGAAATGGCCAAATAGTTGAGATCTGATCCGAAAGGCGTCTAAGCTACGCCCCGGTGATTTCGCTAAGGAAGGGCTCGGGTCCAGCTCGTCTTGGTGGGGGCGTCAGCCTCCTGGGTCGGGTCGCCGTGGCCTTGGCTGGCGTGCTGGTCCTGGGTGCTGCGGGGCCCGCGTGGGCAGCGGTCGAAGGGACGACGCCTGCGCAGTTCCGGAACTTCCGGGTGTTCGGTGATGCTCGGCCAATTGGCAACACCCTCATGGCCACGTCGTTCGGGGCCGCTGAGTTCAACACCATCCTCCTGCCCTCATCGTCGGCGTCAGTTTCCGGCGTCCCCCTCAACGCCCAGATTGAAGGCGCCTTTCTGTTCTGGTCTGGTTCGCTGACTCCCCCAGGGTTCATGGGGCCCACGGCTCCAGACACGACTGCACAGTTCACCCTCTCGGACGGGTTCTCCACGGGGGTCCTGGCAGATCTCTGCCGAACAATCGACCCGACCTTCAACTTCGACTTCTACTACTGCCGCGCCGACATCACCAACCTTCTTCGTGGCCATCCGGGCTCGTTCCGCTTCAACGGCACCTATACGGTGGCCGGCGTGGACGCCGATCCCGCGCACGTCGCCCCCAACCCGATGGGAATGATTGGCTGCGTCCCTGGAGACACCTTCTGCCAGGCAAAGTACGCCGGCTGGACCATGGTCCTCGTGTTCTCGTCGCCTACGGCGACGGTGCAGCGCGATATCCTGCTCTATGACGGGTTCGTTCATCTTGACGAAACGCTTGGGCCAAACGGCGCGGGCATCACGACGTTCATGCTCGATGGCTTTCTGGTCGGCACCCCAGCGTTGGCCGAGATCTCGTACTTCGCGATGGAAGGCGACGCGCGGCTTGGTGGGAACGGAGTCCAGCCAGGATGCCCGGAGTGCTGGGACTTCTTCGCGCTGAACGGGGTGGACCTGACCGACGGCTCCAACCCACCCAAGAACGTCATGAACTCGACCCCAGCTCTTGGGTTCGACCTCGATACCTTCAACATTGGTACCGACGGTGGAGGCCAGGGGATCTTGGCTCCTGGCGCGACGTCGGTCGTGGCTCGCGTTGGGTCTGGCGACGGTGTTCCGAGCGCGAACGGCAGCGGTGGCGAGTCGTTCTCGCTGGGCTGGACGCTGCTCAGGCTGAACCGGCCGTCGCCGAACTTCCAGAATCCGAATACCAACAAGACGTCGGATCCGCCGGAAGTCGGGCCTGGCGGCGAGCTGGTCTACATCATCAATGTGTCGAACGGGGGCAGCCAGGATGCCTCCGGCGTCGTCATGAGTGACCCGCTGCCGGCGGGCGTGACGGTGAACGCGGCGACCATCCGCGTGGGCGGGATGCCGTGCGCGGCGGGGCAGTGCACGGTGGTCGGCAACCGGGTCAATGTGAACCTGGGGGCGATGCCGTTCGCGGGGGCGGGGCAGCAGCGGCAGATCACCTTCCGCGTCACCGTGGATGCCGGGGCGGTGGCGGGGACGCAGCTGTGCAACACGGCGGAGATCACGTCGACGGAGACGCCGTCGGCGGCGACCACGAACACGTCGTGCTCGCGGGTGGTGGCTCCGACGATCGGGACGCCGACCAAGCGGGACGCCGACCTGAACGGTGGCGTGACCGGGCCGGGCGATGTGGTGCAGTACACCATCACCATCCCGGGCGATCCGAGCGGCGTGCAGGCGGCGGGGATCCGGCTGGTCGATGACATGCCGGCGCACATGCAACTGCTGTCGGTCATCGGGCCGGCGGGGTCGGTGGACAACTCGACGCTGACGGGCGGGGCCAACGGGCGCGGGCGGGTCGACCTCGGCAGCATCACGGTCGGTGCGGGTGTGCCGAGCGTGCAGGTCATCGTGACGGCGCAGGTGGACGACGAGGCGGAGTGGGCGCCGGTCGTTCCGAATGCCATCGACGGACAGGTGCTGTGTAACCAGGGCACGGTGACGGCGCCGTTCTTGATGGCGGCGGTGATGACCGATGACCCGGATACGGGCGCGGCGGCGGATGGGACGTGCACGACGATCACGTACCGGCCGTCGATGGCGGCGTCGGGCAAGTCGGTGGTCGATGATGACGGCGGGCTGCTCGAGCCGTCGGACACGCTGACGTACACGATCACGCTGAGGAATGACGGCAACCGGACCGCGACGGTCGATCTGACGGACTCGATGCCGGCGGGGGTCACGGGCTTCATGCCGCTGACGGCGATCTTCGGGGCGACGTTCGAGGCGCCGCCGGCGGGCACCAACATGACCGGGCGGCTGCTGGTGCCGGGGATCCAGGTGCCTGCCAATGGCGGCATGGTGGTGATCCGGTTCCGCGTCACGGTGGAGGCGCTGGTCGCGGACGGCACCGTGGTGCAGAACCTGGCGCAGATGGAGGTCCTGGAGCGCCCGGCCGAGAGCCGGGTGCTGGCGTCGCAGGCGCTGACGGTGTTCGCGCGGCCGCTGCTGACGACGTTCGACAAGACCGTGGTGGACGTGAACGGCGGGTCGTTCGAGCCGGGCGACGTGGTGCGCTACACGCTGGCGGTGACCAACACCGGCAACCGGCCGGCGACGGCGGCGCAGATCACCGACGTGGTCGATGCCAACCTGACCAATGTGACTCCGGTGGTTGGCGGCGTGTTCGACGCCGGGACGCGCACCATCACGTGGGCGCCGGGGGACATCGCGGTCGGCGCCACGGTCACGGTGGGGTTCGAGGCCACGATTGTCACGCCGCTGGCCAACGGGACGACCATCGCGAACCAGGGCGCGGTGCAGAGCACCGAGGTCACCACGCCGGAGCTGTCGAACGATCCTGCGACCGGCGCGGACAATGATCCGACGGTGATCGTGGTGGTCGCGGCGCCCAACCTGTCGGGCATCACCAAGACGGTGACCGACCTGAACGGTGCGCCGGTGCGGCCGGGCGACACGCTGGAGTACACGGTCAGCGTCACCAACACCGGGACCGCGAACGCGACCGGGGTGGTGCTGCGCGATCCGCTGCCGGCGACGCTGACGGACGTGGTGTCGGCGACGGCGGGATGCGCGCACGACGCGGGCTCGAACACCATCACGTGCTTGACGGACGTGGCGGCGGGGGCGACCTTCACGCTGTCGTTCACGGCGCGGGTGGTGCAGCCGATCGCGAACGGGACCGAGATCGACAACCAGGCGTCGATCAGGTCGAACGAGGTCACGACGCCGGAGCTGTCGGACGATCCGACGACGGCGGCGGTGGATGACCCCACGCGGGTGGTGGTGGTCGCGACCGCGGTGCTGACGGCGGAGAAGACGGTACAGGACGTGAACGGCGGGGCGGCGCAGCCGGGCGACGAGCTGCGCTACACGCTGACGCTGACCAACTCGGGCGATGGCGTCGCGCGCAATGTGCAGGTCACCGACATGGTGGATGCGCGGCTCGAGATGGTGGTGGCCGAGGACGGCGGCACGGCGGGGCCGGGCACCGTGAGCTGGACGCTGGCGGCGGTCAACCCGGGCACGCCGGTGCTGGTGCACTTCAGGGCGCGGCTGCGCTTCCCGCTGCCGAACGGCGACGTGGTGTGCAACCAGGCCAGCGCGGAGAGCGTGGATCTGCCGGCGGCGGTGCTGACGGATGATCCGGCGACGGCGGCGCCAGGCGATCCGACCTGCGTGACGGTGGAGAGCCGGCCGGAGCTGACGGCGTCGACCAAGACGTTCGCCATCGTCGGAGGCGGGTCGCCGGCGCCGGGGGCGACGGTGCGCTACACGCTGGCGGCGGTGAACAGCGGGACGCAGGACGCCACCACTGTACGGGTCACAGACGTCGTCGATGGCAACCTGGGCGATGTGGTTGTCGAGGACGGCGGTGTCTTCGACTCTGGCGCTCGCACCATCACCTGGATCATCCCCGTGGTGGCGGCGCGCACGACGACCGAAGTGCACTTCACCGCGACAATCGTGACTCCGCTCGACGACGGGACCTCCATCTCCAACCAGGGCTTCGTCTCATCGGTCGAACTCCTGTTCCCGGTGCCGACGGATGATCCGGCGACCCTGGCCCTTGACGATCCGACAACATTCATCGTCGGCTCTTTGCCTGACTTTTCGACATCGACCAAGACGATCGAAGATGTTGATGGTCCGCCGTTCGAGCCGGGCGACCAGGTGAACTACTTCATCACCGTGACCAACACTGGAACCTCGGAGGCCGACAACGTCATCGTCAGCGACGTCATCGACGCCAACCTGACGAACATCATGCCGCGCTCCAACGGCGTGTTCGACGCCGCGACCCGGACCATCCGATGGGACTCGGCCAGCAGACCGGAGCTGGCTCGCGTCGGTGTGGGTGCTGGCGCCCAGGTGCTGGTTGGCTTCCAGGCCCAGATCGTGACGCCGCTGGATGACCGGCGCTGTCGGATGATCCGCGCACGCCGGCGCTGGGCGACTCGACCTGCTTCGCCAACGTGTCGGGGCCGGACTTCACCGGGCTGACCAAGACGGTGAGCGACGTGAACGGGGCGCCGGCGCGGCCGGGGGACACCGTGCGCTACCAGCTCGGGTTCACCAACCTCGGCAACGCCAACGGGCGCAACGTGGTCGTGCGCGACGCCATCCCGGCGGGGCTGAGCAACGTGGTCGCGACCGGTGGGCGCGTGGTAGGGAACGAGATCGTGTGGGACGCCATGTCGCTGCCGGCGCTGGCGACGGTCGCGGTGGGCACGACGATCACGCTGGAGTTCACCGCGGTGATCGTGTCGCCGCTGGATGACGGCACCGTGATCTCGAACCAGGCGCGGCTGACCGATGATCAGGTGACGACGCCGGTGCTGTCGGATGACCCGGCGACCATGGCGACGGATGACCCGACGCGCTTCACGGTGACGTCGACGGTGACCATCAGCGGCGTCACCAAGACGGTGGTCGACGAGAACGCCGGCGTGATCGCGCCTGGTGACAGCATGCGCTACACCATCACCGTGCCCAACACGGGCGACGCCACCGCGCGCGGCGTGGTGGTGACCGACGTGGTCAGCCCGTCGTTCGCGGCGGTGACGCCCGAGGACGGCGGCGTGTTCGATGCGACGTCGCGCACGGTGACCTGGAACGTCGGGGATCTTTCCCCGGGGATGCCGCGGGTGCTGCACTTCCGCGCCCGCCTGGTGACGCCGCTGGCCAACGGCACCGTGGTGTCGAACCAGGCCACGGTGAACCGGACCGGCGGCATGGCCGTGCTGTCGGATGATCCGGCGACGCCGGCGCCGGCGGATCCGACGCGCTTCACGGTGGTGGCGGCGCCCAACCTGTCGGCCAGCGAGAAGACGGCCGCGGGGGCGATGGGCGGCGTGGTGGTGCCGGGCGCGACGGTGACCTACTCGATCCGCGTGCGCAACACGGGGGATGACACCGCCACCATGGTGACGGTGCGTGACACCGTGCCGGCCGAGCTCGAGAACGTGATGGTGCTGGACGGTGGCAGCTTCGACGCGGCGACGCGGGTGGCGCGCTGGACCATCGCGACGGTGGCGGCGGGTGGCGAGACCACGGTGCGCGTCAGCGGGCGCGTGCGCGGCGACGTGCGCAACGGGATCTTCATCGACAACCAGGCCTTCCTGGCCAGCGCGCAGGTGCTGACCGAGGTCCCGACCGACGACCCGGCGACGCCGGCGCTCGATGACGTCACCCGGCTGACGGTGTCGGCCATCCCGGTGCTGACCGACTTCACCAAGTCGGTGGTCGACGAGAACGGCGGCCGCGTGGCGCCGGGCGACTTCTTGACCTACACGCTGACCCTGACGGTGCCCGGGCCGGCGCATGCGTTCGATGTCGTGGTCACCGATCCGATCCCGGCGGCGCTCGACATGGTGACGGCGACCCAGGGCGGCACGGTATCGGCGACCCAGGTGACGTGGAACCGCACCACCACGCCGGCGCTGGCGGATGTCGCGCCGAATGTGCCGGTGGTGCTGACGTTCCGCGGCCGGGTGCGCGCGGGCACGCTGGACGAGGCGGTCATCTCCAACCAGGCGCGCGTGACCGCGACCGCGGGGACCCAGGAGCCGTCGGATGATCCGACGACGGCCACGCTGAATGACCCCACGCGCGTGAGCGTGGTGGCGCGGCCGGAGCTCGAGCAGTCGAGC
Source organism: Polyangia bacterium (assembly GCA_044229835.1). GTDB lineage: Bacteria > Myxococcota_A > Polyangia > Haliangiales > JADYYK01 > JADYYK01. The sequence goes on from JBGASF010000040.1 coordinate 37,446, forward strand.
AAGGTCGCCCGCGACGACAATGGCGGTGTGCTGCTGCAGGGCGACACCCTGACCTACACCATCACCATCGCGAACACCGGCACGGCGTCGGCGTTCATGGTGCGGCTGCGCGACACCATCCCGTCGGGCACGACGTATGTGGCGCGGTCGACGCGCGTGCGCGGGGCGGTCATCGGCGACGGCGCGGGCGGGACGGCGCCGCTGATCGCGGGGCAGCTCATCGGCACGGTGGCGGCGAGCGAGCGCATCGAGGTCAGCTTCCAGGTCCGGGTCAGCGCGCTGACGCCGGTCGGCTTCGTGATCGCGAACCAGGGCACCATCACGGGGCAGCGCATGAACGGCGTGACGCTGTCGGTGCTGACCGATGACCCGCGCACGCCGATGCCGGCGGATGCCACGCTGGTGGTGGTCGGCGGCGGGGCCATCCTGCGCCAGTTCAACAAGGTGTTCGACCCGCAGCCGGTCAACGACGACGGCGACGGGCTGTTCGAGGTCGGTGAGGGGATCCACTACCGGCTGACCTGGGCCAACGCCGGTGATGCGGCGGCGACCGAGGTGCGGCTGACCGACGTCATCCCGGCCGGCGTCACCTATGTGCCGCTGTCGATGCGGCTGAACGGGCGCCAGCTGACCGACGCCGCCGATGCCGACGAGGGCGTGTTCGCCGGCGGGCGGCTGGTGGTGACGCTGCCGCGCGCGATGAACGTGGGTGACCAGCTGGAGCTGGAGTTCGACGTGCGCATCGCGCCCGCGGGCGGCGGCCAGGTCATCAACCAGGCCACCATCGACTCGCGCGAGACGCCGCCCGAGGAGTCGGACGCCGACGGCGATGACTCCAACGGCAACCAGGCCACGGTGACCACGGTCGGCGCGGGCGCCACGCTGACGGTGACCAAGACGGCGATCGATCTCGACGGTGGCGAGGTCGAGGCTGGCGACGTCCTCGAGTATGTACTGCATGTCAAGTCGAATGCCGCGACAACACTGAGGGATGTCGACGTGCTGGACCTGCTACCGACCGAGGTGCAGTTCCTGCTCAACACCCAGCGCCACCCGGCCGACGGCATGTTCATCCCGCCGGGGGCGCCGGGGTCGCGCCTGCAGGTCGCCGGCCTGACGCTGGAGCCGGGGGCGACCGCGGACATCAGCTTCCAGGCCCGCATCGGCCAGATGGTCCAGGCCGGCACCAGCATCTGCAACACCGGCGAGGCGCGCGGCGGCGGCGCCGGCAGCGACAGCACTGTGTTCAAGAGCGACCCGGTGTGCGTGCTGGTCGGCAGCGCGGTGGGCCTGGGCGGCATCAGCGGGCGCGTGTTCCAGGATGTCGGCGCGCGCGACCGGGTGTTCCAGCCCGATACCGCCACGGCGCGCGGTGACGAGGCGCTGGGTGGCTTCCAGGTCCAGCTCTGGCGCGGCGACGAGCCGGGCGCCGAGCTGGTCGGCGGCGCCATCGCCGACAGCGAGGGCAACTACGAGCTGACCGGGATCGCGCCGGGCAACTACCGCGTGCGCGTGCTGTCGGGGTCGACGGTGTACCAGGAGACCGCGGGCGTGCGGGTGCCGCGCGGCGACGTCGGCGAGCGTGACCTGCTGGTCGATCCGTCGGGGCGCGTCTATGACTCGTCGAGCGGCGCGGCGGTGGTCGATGCCCAGGCCTTCCTGTTCTTCGACAGCGAGGAGGCCGAGGCGTCGCTGCGTGGCCAGCTGGTCCCGGACGCCGACCTGCTGCCCGGGCAGCAGGGGCAGCGCACCAACGGCTTCGGCATGTACCGCTTCGACGTGCGCGCGGGGCGGCGCTATCGCCTCGAGCTGCGCGCGCCGGGGACGTCGCTGGTGTTCCCGTCGAGCGTGATCCCGGCGCAGGGCGGGCTGTTCGACGCCTCCAGCACGGGCCACAACGAGGTCTCGCCGTTCGAGCGCGTCGAGCTCACCAACGACCTGATGTACTTCCTGCGCTTCCAGATCGACGGCCCCGAGGACGAGGTCCTCAACAACCACGTGCCGATGGATCCGGCGGCGTCGCTGATCCGCCTCGACAAGCGCGCCGATCGCGCCGAGGCCGCGGTGGGCGACATCATCACCTACACGGTCACCGTGGTGAACCGGTCGACCGCCAGCTTCACCGACGCCATCCTGGAGGACGTGCCGGCGCGCGGGCTGACGCCGATCGGCGGACGGGCCGTGCTGACCGACGCCACCGGGACGCGGCGCGTGGAGCCGACCATCGACCGTGGCGGGCGCGCGCGCTTCGCCGGGCTGGCGCTGCCGGCCGGGGCGACCATCACGGTGGCCTACCAGGCCATGGTCGGGCTGGACACGCGCCAGGGCAGCTACGAGAACCGGGCCTGGCTGTCGGGGCCGGGCGGCGTGCCGCTGTCGAACGAGGACACCGCGGTGGTGCGCGTCATCAATGATCCGCTGTTCGACGAGGCGCTGGTCATCGGCAAGGTGTTCTGCGACGCCGACAAGGATGGCAAGCACGACGCCGGCGAGCGCGGCGTGGCCGGCGCGCGGGTGTATGTCGACACCGGCTCGTATGCGGTCACCGATCGCACCGGCAAGTACCACCTGTCGCAGCTGGAGCCGGGGCTGCACCTCTTGAAGCTGGATGTGGCGACGGTGCCGCCGGGGTCGAAGACGACCACGCCGGAGCTGGCGCGCCTCTACCTGACGCGCGGCCTGGGTGTGAAGCAGGACTTCGGCGTCGCCTGCGTGGCGCGCGAGCTCACGCCGGAGACGCCGGGCGGCTTTGGCTCGCTGCGGCTCAAGCAGGCGCGCGCCAGCACGCGGCCGGCGCGGCCGCGCACCAGCGTGACCGTCAGCGGCAGCGTGGGCGAGGTCGAGACGCCGACCCTGGAGGTGCTGGTCGATGGCGAGACGCAGCAGCTGGTCGGCCTGGAGCTCGGGCTGACGCCGGCTGCAACGGGGCCGTCGACCGGGGCGCCGTCGCTGAACCTGCCGGTGGTCCCGCTGGCGGGCTATGGCGAGAAGGCGCCGCTGTTCACTCTGGCCAAGACCGGGCGGCCGGTGGCGGCGCGCGGCTGGACCATCAGCGTGCACCAGTTCGACCCGGCGGGGACCGCGGACGAGGTCGTGCGGGTCATCGCGGGTGAGGGCGAGCCGCCGGCGCAGGTGACGTTCGACGGCCTGGGTGACGCCGGTGCGCCGCTGGCGCGCAACGCGACCTACTACGCCGAGCTGGAGGTCGTGGCCGACGAGGCGGGGTCACTGTCGACCTGGATCAGCGCGCGGGTGCCGTTCGCGATCGCGCTGGGCGTGGTCGACCCGCCGTCGCGCGACGAGGTGCTGGCGGCCGCGGGGATGACCAGCGGCAAGCTGGTCAAGCCGACCAAGAAGCTGAAGAAGGCGGCGGCCAAGGTCGCCGGCGGGATCGCGGCCGACGAGCAGATCGTGGTCGAGGGCCACTCGGATGGGCGCGGTGATCGGATCGCGCAGCTGGTGGCATCGCAGAAGCTGGCCGAGGCGGGCAAGGCGGCGCTGATCGCGGCTGGCGTGCCGGGGGCGCGCATCAAGGCGGTCGGCCGTGGTGGTTCGGAGCCGCTGCTGCCGGGCACCGGGGCCAAGGCGCGCAAGAAGAACCAGCGCATCGTGTTCCGCATGACGGCGCCGCCGCCGCCGGTGACCAATCCCGAGCTGCCGCCGCCCGCGCCGCGCGCGGACCGTCATGTCATCGTCGGTGGCGACGAGGTGCTGGCGGGGCAGGGCGGGCGCTTCGTGCGCAACCTGGCCATCCCGGCCGACGGGCGCGTGCTGATCGACGTCACGGCCAGCAATGGCGCGCGCGCGGCCTTCGTGGTGGTGGTCGCGCCCGAGCTGGCGGCGCGGCAGAGCGATCCGGGCGACGACATCGAGCTGACCCTGGCTGCGCCCGCGGGCGCGCCGGGGACGCAGTGGCAGGCCAGCCTGGCTGGCGCGACGCTCGATCTCGGCCTGCTGGGCGTCGATCTCAGCATCGGCAACCAGCCGGTCCCGAACTTCGCCATCCTGCCGGCGCGCGGCAAGGGCAAGAAGCGCAAGCCCGCCGAGCTGAAGGCGCCGGTCGTGATGGCGCTGACCCAGCCGCTGGCCGACGTCTCGCGCTGGGCGCTGACGGTCCGCCGCGCCGACGGCTCGGTGGCCTACGAGACCGGCGGGCAGATCGTGCCGCCGGCGCCGACCTGGAGCTGGGACGGTCGCGATGACAGCGGCACCCTGGTGCTGGCCAAGGGCCAGACCTACACCGCCACGCTCGAGGTCGAGGACACCCTGGGCAGCCGCGGCATCAGCCCGGCGCGCGCCTTCACCGTGGGCGCGCCCAAGAAGCGGCCGCGCAGCGGGCCGTTCCGGTCCATCGCTGCGGCGGGCAAGCTGTTCAATGGCAAGGCGGCCACCCCGGCCGGCAAGCTGAAGAGCGCCATCGCCGCCTTCAAGCAGGCCGTCAAGGTGCGCCCGCTGGCGGAGCGCTACACCATCACGCTGCGCATCGAGCCGGGCCCCAAGGTCATGGGCATCGACCGCATGACCGCGGTGGGCACGCGCCTGGTCGAGCTCAAGAAGGCGCTGGCCAAGGCCAAGCTGCCGGCGGCGCGCTTCGACATCGACGCCGCGCTGGTGGCGCAGGATCCCAACGCGCTGGAGCCGATGGCGCCGCGCCCAGCCAAGGACGAGCTGACCATCACCGCGGTGCCCGAGAGCGGCGTCGCGCGCGCCACCATCAACGGCGCAGCGCTGGAAGAGGTCGCGACCGGGGCCTACACGCACAAGGTGCACCGCGCCGCGGGCGCCGCCACGGTGATCGAGCTCGGCGACCGCGAGGGCCACCGCGTCATCCTGCTGGTGCCGCCGCCGGTCAAGGCCACCGACAAGCCGGCGCCGCCGGTCGATCCCAACAGCGCGACGCCGCCGGGGCCGACCTCGAACCGCATCGATCCCGACAATGTCCTGTCGCCCGACTGGTCGGGCAAGAGCGACCTCAAGGCGCCGCCGTTCGGCCCGGGTCGCACCGCCTCCGGCACAGGCGCCGGAGCCGCGGGCACCGGCCCCGAGCTGAAGACGCCGGTGCCGTTCGCCGAGGATGGCCCGCTGGTGCCCGACTGGGAGCACCATGGCAGCGATCTCAAGACGCCGTCGTTCGCGGCCACCGGCGGGGTCTCGCTGAAGTCGCGCAGCGGGCTCTCGATCGTCATCGATCCCACCGTGGACGGCGCGCTCGACGAGGCCTTCGGCGACGGTGTGGCGGCCGATCCGCAGCCCAAGGTGGCGGCCGCCAACCTGACCGTGCGGCTGCCCCCCGAGGGCATCCCGCTCGACGAGCGCACGCTGGCCGTCGAGGGCACCACCGATCCGGGCAACGTCGTCACCATCAACGGCGCACCGGTCGAGGTCGGGCAGCGCGGGCGCTGGAAGGGCACCTTCTCGGCCGTGATCACGCTGCCGCTGGGCGCGTCGACCGTGGTCGTCACGGCGACCGACAAGGCCGGCAACGTCGGCGAGGTGCGCTGGCCGGTGGTGGTCAAGGAGACGCGCCACTTCCTGCTCGCGCTGGCCGACACCGCGATGATGAACGAGGGGGTCGAGCTCGACGGCATGAACGGCGACACCACCACGCGCCTCGGCCCGGTCAAGCTGCACGGCCGCGCCGCGCTGTACTACAAGGGCCGCATCAAGGGCGGCGCCCTGTTCAAGCAGTACTTCATCACCGCGCACCTCGACACCGCCAAGCGGGCGCGCTTCGAGGAGATGTATGACGAGCTCATCGACGCCAATCGCCAGTATGCGATCTATGGCGACAGCGCCGAGGAGGTCCGCGACGCCCAGGCGCGCGGCAAGCTGTACCTGCTCATCGAGGCCGACGATTCCAAGGCGCTGGTCGGCAACTTCAGGACGTCGATCGAGGGGCTGGAGCTCATCAAGTTCGACCGCGCGGTGTATGGCGCGTCGATCGATCTGAAGAAGTCGCTGCTCAAGGGCAAGCTGAAGCAGACCGTGAAGCTGTTCGGATCGCTGGGCGACGGCCGCCTGGTGCACGCGCGCGACGTCTACCGGTCGACCGGCGGGTCGCTGTACTACCTGCGCGGGCAGCACGTGCTGGAGTCGAGCGAGCGCGTGCGCGTCATCGTGCGCGACCGCGACTCCGGCGGCGTCATCGAGGAGCGCACCCTGGCGCGCTACAGCGACTACACGCTGGACTATGCGGCGGGGCGCATCCTGCTCAAGGAGCCGCTGGCGTCCACGCTGCCGGCGGGCGCCATCATCGGCAACCCGGTGGCCGCGCTGGCGGGCCTGGACGGCAACCCGGTGTACATGGAGATCGACTACGAGCACGAGCCCGACACCGGTGGTGGCGGCAAGGTCTGGGGCGCCTATGCCCGTGAAGAGGTCATGGGCGGCAAGCTGGCGGTCGGCGGTGGCGCGGTGGGCGAGCGGCGCGATGGCACCGATCTGTCGGTGCTCGGCGCCGACGTGACCTGGGCGCCGACGGCCAGGACGCGCGTGCGCGCCGAGCTGGCGCAGAGCCGCGGCAGCGATCGCGCGGCGCGCTTCTCGCCCGATGGCGGCCTCAGCTTCCTGGCGCTGGACGTCGACCGCACGCTGGTGGGCGCCGACGAGTCGTCGCTGGCGTGGAAGCTCGACATCAAGACCGACCTCGGGCTGTCGAAGCAGCGCAAGAAGCTGCCCGACTGGTTCGACCTGCACCTGTATGCGCAGGACTTCGAGCGCGGCTTCGCGGGCTCGGGCGCGTCGCTGGACTCGGGCCGCTCGCGCTGGGGCGGCGCGCTGGCGATGAAGCTGTCGAAGCGCGACACCCTGACCCTGAAGAGCGACTACCTGAGCGCCGAGTTGCCGCGCCTGAGCGCGGTCGCGGGCGTCGATCCGCTGTCCACGCGCAGCGCGCGCACCGCGCTGAGCACGCTGACCTGGACCGGCCAGCGCGGCAAGGACGGCAAGTACGGTCTGAAGGGCGAATTGAGCCATCTGTGGAGCGACGGCCTGGTGCAGGGCGCGGGGTCGACCGACCGCATCGGCCTCGGCTTCGAGCTGGGCTGGCAGGCGTCCAAGCGCTGGCACGTCACGCTGTCGCAGAGCGGCCTCATCCCCGAGGGTGACGAGTCGGCGGTGAACACGCTGACCACGCGCGCCGGCGCCGAGATGGCCATGACCAAGGGGCTGGCCTTCACCATGGCCGGCGCGGCGACCTGGAACGGCGACACCTCGGCCGAGGCCGGGCTGCGCGTCAAGCTGTCGCCCACGGCGAGCACCTATGTGAAGCAGCGTGTGACCCAGGGCGCCATCGGCGTCGGGTCGTCCACCATCGTGGGCGCCGAGGACCAGTTCGGGGTCGGCGACCAGAAGCTGGGCCGCACCTACGGCGAGTACCAGCTGGAGAGCGGCGCGCTGGGGCTGCGCAACAAGGCGCTGCTCGGCATCGGCAACAAGAAGCAGCTGACCAAGCACCTGGCGGGGTCGCTGTCGTTCGAGCACCAGCAGACCTTCGGGTCGTCGCTGCCCGATGGCACCGCGCTGGGCGACCAGTCGCGCGACATGCTGTCGCTGGGCTGGGAGCTCAAGTACCCGCGCCTGAAGGCGGGCGGTCGCGCCGAGATGCGGCTCGATGACGGCGCCGGCCCGGTGGTGGTCGGGACCTCGGCGCTGGAGGATCCGCGCCTGTCAGGGACCTATGCGGATCGCAGCCCGCAGGTGGGTGCGCCGCTGGTGCTGCCGGATGGCGAGCGGCTGCAGCTTTTGTCCACCAACGCGGCCACCTTCCAGTGGAGCGAGGACCTGTCGTTCCTGGCGCGCTTCAACCTGTCGCGCACCACGCTGGAGGACGAGACCGAGGCGCACTTCGTCGAGGCCAGCTTCGGCTTCGCGCTGCGCCCGCTGGCCAACGACTGGCTGAACCTGCTCGGGCAGTACACCAAGCTGTACGAGCTGCGCCCGGTCGGCGTCGCCGGTGGTGTCGGCGCCGGCGACACGCTGCACGACGATCGCGAGAGCGACGTGCTGTCGATCATGCCCATCCTCGACCTGCCGTGGCGGCTGCAGCTGACCGAGAAGCTGGCCTGGAAGCGCGTCGCCAGCGACATGGAGTTCGGCAACCCGCTGGATCCGAGCGCGGATCCCGAGGTGCTGCGCACCATCACGAACACCGTGCTGTGGCTGAACCGGGTCGCCTTCCATGTCACGCGCAGCTTCGATGTCGCGGTCGAGTACCGCTTCATGTGGCAGACCCGCCCGGGTGTCGGCGGCGACGACGCCACCCAGCTCTCGCACGGCGCGCTGCTCGAGCTCGACGCCCTGGTGGCCAAGCATGTGCGGGTCGGCGTGGGCTGGAACTTCACCCGCTTCTCGGACGACGAGCTCAGCGACCTGGATCGCGACGCCAGCGGGTTCTTCGTCAGGGTGACCGGGCAGTACTGAGCCCCTCGAAGCGCAGCTTCGAGGAGCGAATCCGGGTTCAGGGAGAGCGCGAGAAGCGGGGGCTCAATCCAGCTTGCAGCGCTGGGTCGGCAGGTCGCAGACCTCGCCGCCGGTGCAGTCGGCGTCGCGGGTGCACGGGATGGTGCAGTGGATGGGCGCGGTGTAGTAGGTCGGCTGCACCAGCGCGGTCCAGGTGGCGTTGTTGATCGACATGCCGGCGCAGCCCGGCCAGGTCACCCGGGCCAGGTCGATGAAGCGGCCGGTGCGGTCGAGCATGATGTTCGGGTAGGTCGCGATCAGGCCGCCGCCGCAGTAGACCTTCACGGTGCCGGTCGCGGGGCCATCGCCGGGCGACACGATCTCGCCGGGCGTGCGCGCCACGCTGTGCGAACAGTAGTAGGACACGCCGATGCCGTAGGTCCCGGCGCCGGGGTTGTTGTCGATGTTGATGTTCTCCGGCCCGTAGCCGTCGCGATCGTCGATGTCCAGCCTGGCGTCACCCTGGCCACCGTTGGGCGGCCAGGCCGCCGCGGTGTTGCCGTACCAGCACGCGGCCTCGCCCAGGCGATCGGCCATGAACCACGCCGTCGCGGGGGCGACCCCGGCCTGGGTCATCTGCAGATCGGCGTCGCCATAGGCGGTGTTCCACACCAGCTCGACGTGGATCTGCTGCGGCGGCACCGCGGTGATGCCCACCGTGCACGAGGCGGTCTGGCCCTCGTCGTCGGTGACCGTCAGGGTGACGATGTAGCTGCCCGCCAGATCGACGAAGAAGGTCGTCGAGGCCGAGGTCGGCGACGCCGGCTGCGACGACGAGCCCGTCGGCCGCGTGGTCACGGTCCAGCGGAAGGTGACCGCGCCGCCGTCGGGGTCCGACCCGGAGCCGCTCAGCTGCACCGTGGCCAGGGGCACGGTGTTGATGGAGGCCGGGCAGGTCAGGATGGGCGGCACCTTGTTGCAGCCCTCGTCGGTCATGCCGTCGCAGTCGTCGTCGGCCAGGTTGCCGCAGATCTCGGTCACCGGGCCGACCTCGTTGGCGCAGCTGCCCCAGGCGCCGCCGACGCAGGTCTGGGTGCCGGCCACGCAGGCGCCCACGTCGGTGCCGCAGCCCTGGGTGGCGCCGTTCTGGCACTGGCAGCCCTCGTCGACCATGTTGTCGCAGTCGTCGTCAACGCCGTTGCAGGCCTCGGTCACCGGCTCGATGTTGCCCATGCAGAGGCCGAAGTTGCCGGCGCTGCAGGTCTGGGTGCCGCGCTGGCAGGCGCCCACGTCGGTGGTGCCGCACACCCGCGGCGCGATGGAGTTGTCGATCATGCCGTCGCAGTCGTCGTCGAGGTTGTTGCAGCTCTCGGTGCGCGGTCCGACCCCGCCCATGCAGGCGGCATAGACGCCGTTCACGCACTGCTGGGTGCCCGCCGAGCACTCGCCGACGTCGCTGCCGCAGGGCAGCGCGGTGCCGTCGTCGATGGTGCCGTCACAGTCGTCGTCATCGCCGTTGCAGCGCTCCGTGGTCGGCTCGGTGGCGCCCTCGCAGGCGCCCCACACGCCGGCGCTGCAGGTCTCGGTGCCCGGCGAGCAGGCACCCACGCTGGAGCCGCAGGCCCGGCTCAGGCCGTCGTCGATCATGCCGTCGCAGTCGTCGTCGAGGTTGTTGCACACCTCGGTGGCGGGCCCGACCCCGCCCATGCAGATCCCCAGGGTGCCGTCGGCGTTGCATAGCTGGCTGCCGGCGACACACTCGCCGACGTCGCTGCTGCACGCGAGGGCGGGGCCGCCGGGGGCGCACTGACAGCCCTCGTTGGCGGCGCCGCTGCAGTCCTCGTCCACGCTGGCGGTGTCGCACTGCTCGAGGCCTGGCCGCACCGAGCCCTCGCAGGGACCCCAGCTGCCGAACTCGCTGTCGGCGCCGCCGGTGCACACCATGGTGCCGTCCATGCACTGACCCTGGTTGCGCGCCGAGGCCGGGCCCAGGAAGCAGGCCTGGCTGGCGCCGGGACGGCAGCTGCAGCCGTCGTCGACCACGTCGTCACAGTCGTTGTCGAGGCCGTCGCCGCAGATCTCGCTCTCGCAACCCGGCGCAGCTGCATCGAATCCCACCAGCGCCCGGTCGAGCAGCCCGCCGCCGTCGTCGGCCTCCCGGTCGGTCGAGGCCGGCCCCCCGCACCCCATCGCCACCAGCCCTGCCACACCGACCACACCGACCACCCCGAGGAGGAGGGCCACCCGCTTGCTCGTCATGAGATCTGGTTTCTCCTGCCACGGCTACGACCCGTGGGGGAAACCGATACGGAAATTCAGTGGGGCAGGTTCGAGGGGGTCAGTCCTGCTCGTGCTCGTCGGCCTCTTCGGCCTCCGAGGTCAGCACCAGGGGTGGATCCGCGCGCGGCCCCTCGCCACGCACGATGGCCTTGCAGGCCTCGGTGACCTCGGGGAAGGGCGGACCCGGGCGCGCCAGGTAGTAGCCCTGGCCATACCCGATGCCGAGCTCCTTGAGCGCCTCGAGATCCTCGCGGGTCTCGATGCCCTCGGCGACGATGGCGGCGTCGATGGCCTCGGCGATGTTGCGCAGGCTGCGCAGCATCTCGCGCTTGATCGAGCTCTTGGCCACGCCGCGCGTCAGCACGTCGCTGAGCTTGATGAAGTGCGGGCGCAGCGCCATCACGGCTTCCAGGTTGGAGTGCTTGGTGCCGACGTCGTCGACCGCGACCCCGAAGCCGAGGTTGGTGTAGGTCGCCAGCGCGCGCCTGAAGCTGGAGAAGTTGTCGATGGCCAGGCGCTCGGTGATCTCGAACACCAGGTTGGCCGGCGTCAGCCCGGCCGCCTCGAGCAGCCCCAGCACCTCGCGCTCGATGAAGGTGATGTCATAGAACGACATCGGCAGCAGGTTGACGAACATGCGCGGCACCGCTGGCGCACCCTGCGCGGTCTTGAGCGCGCGCCGGAAGCAGGCGCGATCCAGCTCGAACAGGAGGTGGTTCTCCTCGGCGACGCCGAACAGCACCAGCGGGCTCTCCAGCGGGCTGCCCGCCGGGCCTCGCGCCAGCGCCTCGTAGCCGAAGATGTCGCCCGAGGCCAGGTGCACGATGGGCTGATACACCGCCCGCAGCAGGCCATCCTCGGACAGGATGAGCTCCTGCAGGGTCTCCTTCTCGCGCGCCTGGCGCCGCCGCCGCATCAGCTGGCCGGCCTCGCGCGCGTCCTCGACCACCTTGCCGACCAGACGCTCGAGCCGCAGCATCGGGTTGGCAAGCACGCGCGCGAAGCCGACCGCGGCGTGCAGCGAGGTGTTGAGCAGCTCGTAGACCTCCTTGCCGACGGCCTGCTGGATCATGGCCTCGACGCGGTCGGTGATGAGCTCCGGGTTCTCGATGCTGCCGCCGTTGCGCGCCGGGGTCAGGAACATCACGTAGGAGTCGCCGTCGTCGGTACGGCACAGGAGGTCGCCCTCGCGCACCACCGAGCCGCGCATGTCACGCAGCACCTCGCCGATCTTGCCGGCGAGTGACGCGTGGCGCGCGCTGCCATACTCGCTCTCGACACGGCGGAAGCGCGCCAGGTCGACATACAGGCAGCTCAGCGAACGCTCCGCCTCCATGATGGCGGCGACCTCGTCGAGCCGCTCGCGGATCGACGGGAAGGCCAGCGTGCCCAGCAGGCGTGACGGGTTCTGCCCGGGCGGCGTCGCGGCGGCCGCGAAGAAGGGCACCTCGCCCGAGCCGCCCGCGATCACCGGGGGCGGCGTGCCGCGGGCCACGCCGTTGACGTTGGCGGCGCCCGTCCCGGTGATCTCCTCGGGCGCGAGATCGAACTGGTTGCCGGTCGGCGTCAGCTCGCTCTCGTCGCGCGGCAGCGCGCGCATGAACATGCCGGTGCGGCGGGCCTCGACCGAGATCGGCGTGCCGCCGGCCTCCTCGCTGGGGGCGAACTCGTCGATGATCGGGATCTCGCCGTAGGCGACCACGCGGTTGCGGCCAGCGCGCTTGGCCAGCAGCAGCGCCTGGTCGACCTTGCCGACCAGCTCGTCGGCGCTCTCTGCGTCGTCGGGGTAGCTGGCCACGCCGAAGCTCATGGTGATCGACTGGCTGCCGATCACGCTGGGGGCCAGCTGGGCGTCCTCGATGAGCTGGCGCAGCTCGCGCGCGGTGGTGTGCGCCGACTGCTTCTCGGTCTCGGGCAAGAGCAGCATGAACTGCTCGCCGCTGAAGCGCGCCATGACCTCGCGGCCCGAGCCGGGCGGCCGCCCGCCGATGCGCACGCCGGCCAGCAGCTTGGCCACGCCGCGCAGCACGTCGTCGCCCGAGGGGTGGCCGAAGAACTCGTTGTAGGCCTTGAAGTGGTCGAGGTCGCCGCACACCAGCGACACCGTCTTGCCCGACTTCTTGGCGCGCGAGATCTCCTCGCGCAGTCGCTCCTGGAAGCTGCGGTGGTTGAAAAAGCCGGTCAGGCCGTCGCGGTAGGCGAAGTTCGACAGCTCGCGGTTGGCGCGCTCGAGGGCCTGGTTGGAGACGCGCAGGCTGCGCGTGGTGTCGTCGAGGCTGCCCGCGAGCAGGCGCTCCTTCTCGCGCATCTCGGTGTTGACCCGGCGCAGCTCCTCGACGAGGCGGCGGTTCTCAGCCTCCACGCGGTGCAGCGTCAGAAGGTTATCGACGGTGGCGCTGAGCTCGTGGCGGTCCCACGGCTTGCGCACGAAGTAGTGCACCTGGCCGTGGTTGATGGCGTCGATGACGCCGTCGACGTCGGCATAGCCGGTGACGATGACGCGTTTTGCGGTGGGGTTGTACTTGATGGCCTCCTCGAGGAACTGCGTGCCGTTCATGCCCGGCATGCGGTAGTCGACGAGGATGATCGAGACCTCGTGCTTCTTGAGTAGATCGAGGCCGATTTCACCGCTGGATGCGGTGTAGACCCGGTACTCCTTGCGCAGCACGCGCTCCAGGAGGTCCAGGTTGTGCGGCTCGTCGTCGATGACGAGGACACCGGGGCGGTCCTTCTGGGCCTCGGCTGCAGAGCTGACGTCGCGGCGCACGGCACTTGAGTGTAGCCCGCCCCACGACCGTTTCTCAATTTAAAGTTACACCCCAGGCTGCGCACGACGGGCGTGGACGGGCAGAAATCCGTGGCAACATCCGCAGCATGGGCAGCAGCGAGGCAGCAAAAGTGCCACAGTCCGAGGTTCCGCCACCCCTCCCCAGCGGTCGCGTGGTCGCGGCCAGCGATGCCACCCCGCTGCTGCGCCGCCTCGAGGTCCGCCACGACGCGGCACCTACCCCGCAGTACACCGTGGCCGGGCAGTACCTCAAGGTGCAGGCGCCTGGTGGGCAGGCCGGGATGTTCGCGCTGGCGCAGGCGCCGGGGCGCCCGCTCGAGCTGCTGGTGAAGCGGGGCAGCCCGGTCGCCGACAGCCTGGCGGCGCTGGCCGAGGGCGACGTCGTGCTGCTCAGCGGCGCGCAGGGTAAGGGCTTTCCGGTCGCCGAGGCCGCCGGTCGCGACGTCTGGCTGTTCGCGGTCGGCAGCGGGATCGCGCCGATTCGTGCCCTGGTCCAGGCGCTGGTCGCTGACCAGGACCGCGCGCGCCACGGCAAGGTGACCCTGTACGAGGGCCAGCGCGAGCCCGAGCACTTCGGCTTCGCGGCCGAGCGGGCCGCCTGGCGGGCCGCCGGGGTCACCGTCGTCGAGGTGCTGTCCCGCCCGCACCACAACTGGTCGGGGCGCACCGGGCACGTGCAGAACGCCCTGCTGGAGGACCGCCCCGATGGCGCCGGCGCGGTTGCCTACCTGTGTGGAATGAAGGCCATGGTCGAGGGCGTGCGCGAGACCGCCGCCACGCTGGGGCTGCCGCGCGAGCGCACGTTTCTGAACTACTGAGCTAGAGCAGGAGCGCGCCGGCGGCGCTGGCCAGCGCGAGGGTCGAGAGCGCGAGGGCGGTGGTGCGCGTGCGCAGCCAGCGGGTGGCGAGGGCGAGGGCCGCGGCGGCGAGGGTGAGGGCGAGCCAGGCGCCCGCGAGGGTGGTGATGCTGGCGTGAGCGGTGGCGCTGCCGGCGGCGAGCACGCCTGCGAGGCTGGCGCCGTGGACGAGGCCGAAGCCGAGGGCGCTGGCGCTGCGGATGGTGGGCTGGCTGGCGGGCGGGCGCACGAGCACGAGGTCCTCGACCGCGAGCCAGGCGGCGCTGGCGGCGCACAGCAGGAGGCCGGCGCGGGTGGCCAGGCGGGCCGCGAGAGCGGGGGCGATGGCCGCGAAGGCGAGGCCGACCGCGAGGCCGAGGCCGGCGCCGGCGAGCGCGAGCAGGGCGACGCGGCGGGAGCGGGCGGCGGTGCTCGGGCTGGTGCTGGTGTTCGCGCTGGTGCTGGTGCTGGTGCTGGTGCTGGTGCGGGCGAGGCCGGCGGCGGCGCACGCGGCGGCGAGGGCGAGGACCAGGGCGACGTGATCGAGGCGCAGCGCGGCGCGGGCACCGGCGACGAGGCCGCTGCCGGCGCCGGAGCTGCCTGCTTCGGAATCAGAAGCGGCAGCGCCGACCCCGGGGCGCTCCCAGGCGAAGCTGCGCTCGCCGAACCTGAACCAGGCCGCCTGGGTGCGCGGCGCCTTCTCGCCGCGGGCGCGCCAGCTGATCCGGATGCGGCCCTCGTGCAGCTTGTCGAGCTCGAAGAAGAGGTCGTAGCGAAGGCCGATCTGATCGAGCGGCAGCGGGCAGGCATAGTCGAAGGTCAGCACCGCGTAGAAGCCGTCGGCGGAGTCCTCGAAGCCCAGCGGCCGCGCCGTCGCCGTGCACGGGTCGCCGCGGCGGGTCACCGCGACCTTGGCCAGGACATAGGCGGCCAGCCGGGCCTGGCCGGCCAGGGCCTCGTCGCGGGTGGCGGGGCGATCCTTGTCGAGGCCGAGGCCCTCGTAGAGATCGCGCGCCTCCAGCTTCAGCACATAGGTCACCCCGGTGTCATCGATGTCGAGCTCGCCATAGGTGAGCGACGAGGTGTGCGCCTCGGCGCGCCGGGCGACGCCGGCCAGCGCGAGCAGCCCACCCAGCGCGGCGGCGGCCGCGACGGCGCGCTTCACGGCGCGGCCTCGACCACGTCGACCTCGCGGAACACCGACGACACCGTGCCGCCGACCAGGTCCTCGATCTCGACCTCCAGCATGCCGCGCCCGCGCGCGCTGGCCGGCACCGTCCACTCGGCCTCGAGCACCAGCCGCGGCGGCGCGGTCACCACGGTGCCCTCGCGCACCGCCAGGCGCTCCTGCTCGGCCACCAGCTTGCCGTCGCGATCGCGCAGCCGCACCGCCAGGGTCAGCCCGATGGCGAACTCCGCCGGCCCGGCGTCAGGCGTCGGAGCGGGTCGCCGCCCCGCGACCTTGTAGCCGCCGACGCGCGCGCTGATGGCGACGCGTTCGCCGGCGCGCAGCAGCCCCGCGCGCAGCGCCCGCAGCCCTGGCCCGCCGCGCAGCTGGAACTTCGTCAGCCGCAGCGTCGACAGGTGCTCGCGCTCGTCGTCGGGGACATCGCCGGCGAAGCGCACGCGGGCGGTGCCGATGACCGCCCCGCGCGGTCCCAGCGCGCGCACCACCAGGCCATACAGCGGCGACACCGAGGTCGGCAGCTGGAACGACAGGTCGGGCACCTCGCGCACCACGGGCGCGCCCATCGGCGCAGTCGGCTGGGTGCCGTCGGGCGGCACCACCAGGAAGGTCAGCTCGAAGCGGGTGCCTGCCGGAGCCTCCGTCGCGGGCAGCAGCGCCAGCAGCTGGCCGGGCATGCCGAGGCCCACGCTGCGCAGGTGGGCGTCGACCAGCCGCGCGCCCAGGGCGGCGGTGGCCTTGGCGAAGGCGGCACGCGCGCTGGCGCCGATGGGCGGGGCGCCGGGCGGTTGCCAGAACACGGCCACGGTGGTCGTGCTCGTGCTCGTGCTCGCGCTCGTGCTCGTACTCGAGCTCGTGCTCGTCCTCGTGCTCGTGCTCGTGCTCGTGCTCGGGGCCGCGACCGCCAGGCCCACCAGCGCGGTCACGATGCTTGCGATCACCAGGCGACGCACGGAGCGGCATTGTATCATCGGCGCGTGAGCCGCTTCGGCCGCTACGAGCTGCTGCGCCCGCTGGGCAAGGGCGGCATGGCCGAGGTGTTCCTGGCCCGCTACCTGGGGCCCGAGGGCTTCGAGAAGCGCCTGGTCATCAAGCGCGTGCTGCCGCGCCTGAGCGATGACCGACGCCTCATGCGCATGTTCTTCGAGGAGGCGCGCACCCACGTCTCGCTGTCGCACGGCAACCTGGTCTCGGTGTTCGATTTCGGGCGCGTCGGCAACGACTACTTCATCGCCATGGAGCACGTGCGCGGGGTCGACCTCGGCACCCTGCTGGCCTCCGAGCGCGCCGCCGGGCGCAAGCTGTCGCCCGCGCTGGTGGCGTACATCGGCATCGAGCTGTGCCGCGGCCTCGGCTACGTGCACCGGCGCGGCCTGGTGCACCGCGACGTGTCGCCGCGCAACGTGCTGCTGTCGGTCGACGGCGAGGTCAAGCTGTCCGACTTCGGCCTGGTCCAGGCCACCCGCGAGGGCGACGCCGCCGCCGCCGTGATCGGCACCCCGGCCTACATGGCGCCCGAGCAGGCGCGCGGCGAGCGCGTCGATGCGCGCGGGGATCTGTTCTCGCTCGGCCTGGTGCTGGCCGAGCAGCTGCTGGGCACGCGCCCGCGCAACGTCGAGGGCAGCGAGGCCACCCTGGCCATCGCGCGCAGCGGTGCGCCGCCCGAGGTCACCGGCCCGATGGGCGCGGTCATCGCGCGCGCGACGCGCGCCGCCGCCGCCGAGCGCTGGCCCAGCGCCGACGACATGCTGGCCGCGCTGGAGGCCGAGGCCGCCACGCTGGGCCAGGGTCGCGAGGCCTCGGTGCGCGAGCTGGCGCGGCTGGTCGGCGCGCTGGCGCCGCCGCTCGACGACACCCCCGCTGACGCCGGCAAGCCCGCCGTGAGCGGCCTCGACGCCACCCTGCCCGGTCAGCCGCGCACGCTGGACCTGCGCGGCGGGCAGACCGCCGCCGAGACCTATTTTCGCGACCACAAGGGCAAGTCGTTCGTCGATGACGTGCTGGCGCCCGAGGGGCCGGCGGCGCGGGCGAGGAGCAGACGGTTGCCCTGGATCCTGGGCGGTGCGGTGGTGGTGATCTCCCTCGCGGTGGGAGGGCTGGCGGTGCGCTCGTCGCTGTCGGGGGCGACGAACACGAAGCCGAGCACGAGCATGGTCCCGAGCACGAGTCCGAGCACGAGTCCGAGCACCGCGAGCACGAGTCCGAGCACGAGTCCGAGCACGAGTCCGAGTCCGAGCACGAATCCGAGTCCGAGCACGGTCCCGACCACGAGTCCGAGCACGAGTCCGAGCACCGCGAGCACGAGTCCGAGCCCGAGTCCGAGCCCCTCCACCGCCTCGCCCTCCCCTTCGCGCTCCCCGAAACCGCCCGCCGAGCTCGCGACCCTCATCCTCAAGTGCACACCCTGGTGCGTCCCCTACGTCGACGGCAAGCCGCGCGGCCAGGACGGCCGCCACCACACGCTGACGCTCCCCGCCGGCGAGCATCACATCGAGGTCCGCCGTCTCGACGACAAGCAGGCCCGGAAGCTGCGCGTGCTGCCGGGCCCGCCGCGCACCCTCGAGTTCACCTTCGACTGAAGCGCCCCGCCACTGCGCAGTTCGCGGACAGTGCGCAACGGGCCCCCTCGCCGCGCGCCCCGCACCCGCAAAAATCCCTCCTATTCCCGCGATTTTCGCCCACCGGGTCGCTGGCCTCGGGCTTGCTCTACAGCTCTTCGTCGCTGCTGCACGCCACTCACACGACGGAGGAACATCATGAGTAGACACGCCTGGATGGTCGCTGGTGCCTTGATCACGATGGGGGGATTGATGGTCGGCTGCACGGACTCCGAGACGGGGAGCTCCACCACAGCGGCGACCAGCGACATCCAGGCGATGGTCACCGACTCGACCGCTGATCACGCGCAGGCCGCGACCTGCTTCACCGAGTTCCGCGCCTGTGTCGACGCCGCCGCCGACGCCGACGCCCGCCTGGCGTGCAAGACCACGCTCGACGCCTGCCTGCCCGATCGCCCCGATCGCCCCGCGCCGCCGGCCGGGGCGGACATGTGCGGCCCGCCCCCGGGTGGCCCGCGCGGCGAGCGCCCCGACGGCCCGCCCCCCGGCGACCTGCCCCCGCCGCCTCCCGGCGCGCCGCCTCCTGGTGAGCGCCCCGACGGCCCGCCCCCCGGTGACCTGCCCCCGCCGCCCGACGGCGTCGCGGCGGGCGGTGACGGCGGCGTGCGCCCGCCGCGCCCGCCGCGTCACTGCGGCTTCGGCGGCCCCGCCGGCCGCGCTTGCC